>CASEFA010000005.1 GCA_949287095.1 uncultured Bacillota bacterium | reverse complement strand
TATTAGCATCCGAACTGCTTATATCAAGAGAACCGCCTCCTGTTAACGTAAGTCCATATTGAAAATTATACGAATTGAAAATTCCTGCCGAGAAGTTACCGTTCGAAGATGCATTGATTTTGTTATCTCCTTCCAGATCAATCACCAAGTCTCCACCTGTAAACAAAATGCCCGCTCCGTAATTTGTTGTACTCACGCCGGAAATCGTTGCATTCTTCAGATATAACGTTCCATTTGCGTCGTAATAGACATTGTAATCTGACTCGTCAGACTCCGTGAGCGCGCCGAACTCGTCCGTCGTCCAGTAACCGGCCTGTGTCGTATCCACACTCACATTGCCTATAATCAGCGACGTCGGATTGTTCTCCGCCGCAGATACCGTTGCCGGCAGAAAGCTGACAATAAGCATCAGCGACAGCAATGTTTACTTTCTTTCACAAACAGCCTCAGCGAAGTGCGAATTGCATCCTGCTGTAATTTCAGATATTCCTCGTCCTCAAACAGCGCATAGTGAACGCAGGCTCTCACAAAGATATAAATCATGCCCTGAATAAAACCCACTGGCATACCCAGCTTGCCGGAAAGCAGTACGGCATATCTATGGTAGCGAACATTCACGCCTTTGAAAAACTCCTTACCATGCTTCCTATATTTGGGGCTTGCGTACACTTGATACATAAAGCGGTATTTCTCGCCATGGAGCTTTGCGGTAAGATAGGGCATTTCCCGCAAAAAACGCTCAATGTCCTCAAAGCTGGTGGGCGCTTTCGTCATGAAATCGTCCTCCACCTTTGCCATGCAGTGGGCGGTGGATTCGATGATAATGTTGTCCTTGCTGCCGAAGTAGTAGAGCAGACTCCCGTTAGTGACACTGCACGCCTCTGCCAGCATTTTCAGGCTGGTGTTTTCCAGCCCGTTTTCACACAACACCTCAAAGCAGGTTTCCAGAAAGGCAATGCGCCGCTCTGGAATTCCTTTTTCGTCTGCCATGAAATTCCTCCTTCCGTTTTTAATTGACCGAACAGTGAATACACTGTCAAAAAATTTTGCATCGTCCACTGGACAACGCAAAAAGGCGTACCCTACCCGTTTGTAGCTTGACAGAGAGAATGAGCAGAATTATGGTTTGATTGTTATCAACAAGCTTCCTGCCGCCCTTTTTGTCAAGCTCCTTTCTGAATACATTTTCACACATGTAATTTACCACAAAACCGGCTGATTTTCAACCTTTTTTCGAAAAAGGAACGGATATGCTATTGACAATCCAAATCAAATCGTCAATCCTGTTGTGTAGACATTTAGAGGTCAAAAAAGCCTGATTTTAAGCCATTTCTAGAGCTTAAACTTTGAGGGGCAAGGTGTTTGTACCTTGCCCCTCAATTTTGCGTCTGAAAGCGTTACAGGTTCATTTTTGCAGCTTTATCATTACCTCGTCTACAAGGTCTGTGTATCTGCCCTGTGCCAGCAGCTTATTGCGGTAAGCAAGCAGAGCGTTGAAAAGATACCGTCTTTCTTCTGCCGTCAAATAAAGGTGGTATTTCTTCTTTCTCATACGAAGATCACCTCAGCGTTGACGGTTTCTATGACCGCCGACCGCAGGGCGTTCATTCTCTGCACCCATTCCATCTGATTGTCGGCTTTCAGCGTTTCGGTAATGCCCTCACGCTCCGCCCACTGCTTCATAAGCCGGTCAAACAGTTCCTGCGCCTGTTCTTCAACATCGGCAAGATAGGATTGCAGCTTGCCGCTTGTCAAAAGGCTGGTATAAAGCGCCTTTTTATGCTCTCGGATATACCGCAAATGCCGCCGCCCCCATACGCCGATAGGCCGTTCTTCTTTTTCGGCTGGTAATTCCAAGCAGGGGATATAATAATCGCCCCGCAGCTCATACCAAAGACCGTTTTGCTCGTTATAGATGTACTGTTCCATTTTGTAATTCTCCAAAATCATATATTCGCACATACATCACAGTTTCCCGATTGCCACACTTGTGTTTATCGTGTCATCAGTTTTTTCTGCCCTTGCTTTTGCCCTTATAACCTCTCGGAGCAAGGGTAAAACGGTGTGAAATCGTATAAAGGGATAAGGCGAGCAGAGTGCGAAAAGTCCTTTATTTTCAACGGTTTCGGAGGTCTTTATTAAATCCCTATGTGGCGGTATAACCACCTATATGATTTGAGGTTTCAAATCCCAATTTGAAAATGCGTTCGGAAACTATATCGTTGATGAAAGCAGGCTTGTAAAACATTGAAGAGATTCACAATAAAGTTTTCATTTAGCGTTTGCAATTTGGCGAAAGAAGGAATATAATTATTTCATTGTAAGTTAGCTATAACTAACCATAACTACGGGAGGCATTATATGTTTACAATAAGGCGATATGACGAAGCGGATGCAGCCGCTTGCGGACGGTGTTTCTACGAAGGCTTCTTCACATGCCCTATAGATGAAGGGGACAGGATTTTTTTAAGGGACTATGCTCAGGTTCTGATAGAAAAGTGCAGCTTTGCGTATGTGGCGGAGTCGGAGGAACATCAGATTGTTGGATTCATTTCCGGAAATTACAGCAAAAAATTCCGGCCGAATCAAAAGAATATTGACCGCGCTAAAAGGCATTACATAGCGTGGTGCCGCATGTTTTTCAAATTCTATCTTAAGAGATATCATCTGTCCGACGCCTTTCAGAAGCAGTTTGACGATTTCTTCCTGCAGCTTAAGGAACGGGAGAAAACTTTTTTTACAGGTTGCGATCTGGAACTTGTGGCTCTGTCATCAAAAAGAGACTATCGTAAAGGTTTGGGAACTGCGCTGACAGCAAAGTTTATGGAAAGGGCAAAGGTGGACGGTGCTAATACCGTAAGACTGATGACAAACACACTGGCTTCCTGGAAGTTTTACGAAAAGCACGGCTTTATAAAGACTTTGGAAAAGCCTTTTCCTGACGGGTCCGGAAATAAAACTCTGATTTATGAGTATCAGGTGAATCACTAAGTATCGCGGAAGCTTTTCGTTATCACAGCCATAAACAAAACTGTACCACCTGAGCAGGCGTTTTCCCGCGTCAGGTGGTAAAGTTTGTTTTCAAAGCCCGGTATTACGAGTACTTCACTTTCGGAGACCGCTGCTCCTTTGCCGCCCTACGCTAAAGCTGCGCCCAGGCTGCGGCAGGCCGATGCAGCATCGTCGTCGGGAGATTCGTTGCATATTACGCTTTCGCAGGCGAGAACCGCGCCGTCGTCTGCACACCTGCTTTCCCAGCTGCGCATCCATTCTCCGTCGCCCCAGCCGTAGGAGCCGAATAGGGCGATTTTCTTTCCGCCAAGGGTTTTCTCACACGCGCTGAACATAGGCTCGAACTCGTTTTCCTCAAGCTGCTCGGCGCCCATGGACGGGCAGCCGAAGGCGATGGCGTCAAAGTCTGAAGTGAGATTCGCCGTAAACTGAGACGCCGTGAAAACGGTCACTTCGGCGCCTTTTGCCTTAGCTCCTTCCGCCACTTCTGTGGCCATGGCTTCCGTATTACCTGTACCGCTCCAGTAGACAACTGCAATTTTACTCATAGGTTTTCTTACCTTCCTTTCAACATTCTTTGAAATAGCTTCAATCCGTCAAACGGCTACAGTAAGCTGTACGATGGACTTTCCCTGCTGCCACTGTCTTACGTAGCTCTTCGTGCAGAAGTCGTATTTCTTGAAGGTCTGTTCCGCTTTCTGTTTATCTCCGTACACCTTCCAGCAGCCGGAGCATTTGTGACCGCAGCCGCCGCTGTGGATAAACCCGAGGACGTCCTCCGGCGGATAGCTTAGAAAAAGACCTATCTCGTGAGGGAAATCCTCCCGGGTCCGCAGCCGGTGGATCAGGCGGGATATGCAGGCGGACGGCTTTTCCGGCGCGTATCCGTACTTTACGAGAAGCTCTCTTGCCGTGCCGTTCTCAAAATCCGATTTCAGCGAGCCGGGCCGGTAGAGATAGATCAGAGCCCTGCCGCCGCAGATTCTGAGAGGCAGAACGCGAACGCCCTTAGAGGAAAGCATTCTGTTTAGCCGCGACAGATCCTTCAAAAGTTCCTCCCTGCACGGGCAGGGACATGAAAAGATGTTTCCCGTCTTGATTCCCGCAAGAGTGGGGGAGCAGTGTCGTATTATCAAATCCTCTGACATAATTCATTCCTTCCGGTAATCGAGTTAGATATAACTAACCATAAGATTAACGCAATTATATATAACTAATCATAGTTTGTCAAGACTTACCGAATAATATAAAATTTATAAATTCAGCTGAATAAATATAAAAAAACTGTTGCATATTCATTCGTCAGGTAGTATAATCAATCACGTGGTCGGACGTGACCCGGACATATGTCAGATAAAATAATTCAATAGATTGTAAGAGGAGAATTATCATGAAAAAGTCAAAGAAAATCGCAGCACTGATTCTTGTAGCCGCCATGACTGCACTTGCCCTTGGCGGTTGCGGAAGTTCGTCTGATGACGGTGAAAGTACAGAGAACGGGGACGGTGAGAAAGCCCCGCACTATATAGTTGCAACAGAACCTACTTTCCCTCCGTTTGACACTACGGACGAGGATGGAAACATCGTGGGATTCGATATGGATCTCATGAACGCCATAGCTGAAGAAGAGGGCTTTACAGTAGAGTATAAAGCCTTTGAATTCGATTCTCTGATTCCGTCGGTTCAGAGCGGCAATGCTGACATTATCGCCGCCGGTATGAACGCCATGGATCCGGAAAGACAGGAGAAGGTTGACTTTTCTGATACATACTACGACAGCGCTCTCGTAGTCGTTGTCAAGGCCGATAACGACACAGTTACAGGCTTCGATACTTTAGGCAGCGATATGAGGGTTGCGAGCCAGATAGGAACAACGGGAGCCGATAAGGCGAACGAACTGGCTGAAGCAGGTGAAATCGGAGAGGCTGTAATAAACAACGGATACGATACCTGCATGCTTCAGCTTCAGAACGGAGATGTAGATGCGGTAATCGTGGACAAACCTGTTGCAGAGACTTATATCGCCAAGCAGGGAGGAACGACTAAAATAGTCGGAGAGCCTGAAGGAGCAGAGTCTTACGGATTTGCCGTACAGAAGGGAAACGAGGAACTTCTGGCGCAGATTAACGACGGACTTGCGAAGCTGGTTGAGGATGGAACTTACGATGAACTGGTAGCAAAATGGTTCCAGTAGAAAAGGTAGTTTAAGATGCAGATTTATCTGGAAGGAATAAAAGTTGCATTCAGAGGGGCGCCCATGACACTGGGCGTCTGCCTTTGTGCTCTGCTTATAGGTATTGTTTTCGGGCTGATATTCGCACTTATGCGGACATCCCGCAACAGGGTGCTGGTGATCCTGGCAAAAATATATATCGAAGTCGTGCGAGGTACGCCGCTTATAGTACAGGCGCTCATCATGGCATACGGACTTCCCGTTTTTCTACAGCAGAACGGCATAGCTTTCAGCTGGAGAGAATATATGGTAGTGCCGGCAATCATAGTATGCGGTCTGAACAGTGCGGCTTATATGGCCGAGGTTATCCGCGGCGGAATTCAGTCTGTGGATAAGGGACAGATAGAGGCGGCTCATTCGCTGGGAATGACGAAAAAGCAGGTTATGAAGCTGGTAGTTCTGCCTCAGGCCTTCAAAGTCGCCATCCCTGCATTCGGCAATGAGTTCGTTACACTGATAAAGGAAACGGCAGTGCTTTCCTTCGTTGCCGTCGTTGAAATCCTGAGGAGCGCACAGCTGTGGAACGCATCCACTTTCGAGACATTCGCGGCATATACAGGCGCTGCTGTAGTATACCTGTGCTTCACGTTCCCGCTTTCAAAAGTGGTGGCATACATAGAAAAGAAACTTTCCTGGGAGGGTGCGATATGATAGAGGTAAAGGATTTATGCAAAAACTTCGGAACCCTCAAAGCGGTCGACCATGTAAGTCTTAAAGTGGAGGACGGTCAGGTTCTTTCTCTCATAGGTTCATCAGGGTCCGGAAAGAGTACGGTGCTTCGGTGTATCAACCACCTGGAAGAGCCGGACGGCGGAGAAGTATTCATAGACGGAGTTCCGGTGACTGAAGAAAATCTCAGAGACATGCGGCAGAAGACCGCCATGGTTTTTCAGAACTTCAATCTGTTTAATCACATGACGGTAATGAATAATATTACCGCCGCCCCTGTACACGTAAGGGGATTATCGAAGGAAGAAGCCGAAAAAAAGGCCGGAGAGCTTCTGGCTCTGGTAGGACTTTCGGATAAAGCTGACGTGTATCCCGGAAAGCTTTCAGGCGGTCAGAAACAGCGCGTGGCCATTGCGAGGGCGCTGGCTATGGAACCTGAGGCGATACTTTTTGACGAACCAACATCGGCCCTTGACCCTGAAATGGTAGGAGAAGTGCTGGAGGTCATTAAAAAGCTGGCACAAAGCGGTATGACCATGATAATCGTTACTCATGAAATGGGATTTGCGAAAGAAGTCTCCGATAATGTTATATTCATGACGGACGGAAAGATAATAGAGGAAGGCAGTCCCGAAAAAATATTTGAAAATCCTGAGAACGAAAGGACAAGGGCATTTGTGAGCAGCTTTCTGAAGTAAATAACCCGAAAAAAATCCCCTGAACCGCAGGCTGAGACAGGCCTGTATTGGGGGATTTTTGTGTGGAAAATATGATTAGTATTTCTGACCGAAAAATTTAGTATTTGTGTTACTTTACTGTTGACTTTACCGAAAAAACGTATATAATTGTTGTTGCGAAGGTTTAGAAATACTAAACCGGATGTTTAGATAACATGTCATACTCGAACAGTGGGAAAGGGTGAGAGAATGGGCATTGACATAGGAAGCAGAATCAAGGACCTGAGGGTGGTAAGCGGCCTCACTCAGGAAGAGCTGGCGGACAGGACTGAGCTTTCCAAGGGATTCATTTCCCAGCTGGAAAGAGACCTCACTTCTCCGTCAATTTCTACGTTAGAGGATATTTTGAGAGTCCTCGGAGTTACCATAGCGGAATTTTTTGCGGAGGGAAGAGACGAACAGCTGGTGTTCGGCGAGGACGACTATTTTGAGAAAGAGGACGCAGAGCTTAAGAACAAGATAGAATGGATTATCCCCAACGCACAGAAGAACATGATGGAACCCATAAGGCTGACTTTGGAAAAGGGAGGCTCCACGTACCCGGATACTCCTCACGAGGGGGAGGAATTCGGATTTGTCCTTAAGGGAGAGATAACTCTTCACGTAGGCAATAAGACGTACGGGGCGAAGGCCGGAGAATCCTTTTACTATCAGTCCGGCAGGCAGCACTACATTTCATCGGAGAAGGGCGCTGAGATAATCTGGGTCAGCACGCCGCCGAGCTTTTAGGAAGGAGAAGTTAAATGGCAGGATCGCTCATCGAGCTCAGGAATATATATAAATCCTTTGAGGATACGGTTGTCCTGGAGGATTTCAATCTTACGGTAAATGAAAACGAGTTCATAACGCTCCTCGGACCGTCCGGGTGCGGCAAGACCACTACTCTCAGGATAGTGGGAGGCTTTGAGACCCCGGACAAAGGCAGCGTGTACTTTGAGGGAAAGGATATAACCGCAGTACCGCCGAACCAGAGGCATATAAACACGGTTTTCCAGAAGTACGCTCTGTTTCCCCACATGAACGTTGAGCAGAACATAGCCTTTGGCCTTAAGATAAGCGGAAAGACCGATCAGTACATTAAGGACAAGGTGGCATACGCCCTGAACCTCGTAAACCTTAAGGGATACGAAAAGAGAAAGATAACCCAGCTTTCGGGAGGGCAGCAGCAGAGAATCGCCATGGCAAGAGCCATAGTGAACGAGCCTAAGGTTCTTCTCCTCGACGAGCCTCTGGGAGCTCTTGACCTTAAGCTTAGACAGGACATGGAGTACGAGCTCATAAGGCTTAAAAACGAGCTGGGAATCACGTTCATATACGTTACTCACGACCAGGAGGAGGCGCTTACCATGAGCGACAAGGTTGTGGTCATGAACAACGGTATAATCCAGCAGATGGGGACTCCGGAGCAGATATACAACGAACCGGAAAACGCCTTCGTGGCCGACTTCATCGGAGACAGCAACATTATCGACGCCGTCATGGTGGAGGACAAGGTTGTAAGAATCTGCGACAGAATATTCCCGTGCATCGACACGGGCTTCGGCAACAACAGACCGGTGGACGTGGTCATAAGACCTGAGGATCTCATCATCGGAAAGCCGGGAGAGGGACAGCTTGACGGCGTTGTAAGCCATAACGTCTTCATCGGCGTTCATTACGAGATGGAAATCGAGGCGGGAGGATTCACCTGGCTTGCCCAGAACACCACCAGCTACCCGGTGGGAACGGAGGTCAGCCTCTCTGTAATCCCTGAGAATATCCAGATAATGCACAAGCCTCAGAGGAAGGACGAGGAGGCCATAGAGATAGATGTCTAGAAGATATTTTGCGTCGCCGTTCATAGTGTGGATTGCCGCAGGCACGGTGATTCCGCTCATTATGATTGCATACTACGGCTTTACGGACAGGTCGGGAGCTTTTACCATAGAGAATGTGGTTTCAATAATGGGCGCCGAACACGCTCAGGCCCTGTGGCTTGCCCTTCTTCTTGCTCTTATAAGCACGGCCATATGCTTCGTCCTGGCATTTCCCCTTGCCCTCATACTCAAAGACAGCAGGCTGGGAACCAAAGGCTTCATGATTTTCATATTCGTTCTGCCTATGTGGATGAACTTCCTCTTAAGAACCATGGCCTGGCAGGTGATTTTAGAGCGGGGCGGAATTATAAACGGTATACTTACGGGGCTCGGACTTCCGGCTCTCGATATTATAAACACGCCGGCGGCCATAGTTTTAGGTATGGTCTACGACTTCCTTCCGTTTATGGTTCTTCCTATATATAATACGGTGATGAAAATCGATAACAGCCTGATAGAAGCTGCATACGACCTGGGAGCAACTAAAGGAAAGGTACTGAGAAGCATAATCCTTCCTCTTTCCGTTCCGGGAATCGCAAGCGGAATCACCATGGTGTTCGTACCGGCCCTTACCACCTTCGTAATATCCAATATGCTGGGCGGAGGAAAGATAAACCTTATAGGAAACATCATAGAGCAGGAATTCACCACCAGCTCCAACTGGAATCTGGGCTCGGGACTTTCCCTCGTCATGATGATATTCATAGTGCTGAGCATGGCTCTTCTCTCCAGGCTCGATAAGAACGGGGAGGCGAGTCTCATATGAAAAAATTCTTAAAAGGACTTTACATAGCCATAATACTCCTGTTCCTGTATCTTCCTATCGGCGTGCTCATGGTGCTTTCCTTCAACGAGAGCAAATCCATGTCCATATGGACGGGATTTTCCACCAGATGGTACGAGGAGATGTTCTCCAACGAGATGATACTGGACGCGGTATGGAACACGTTCACCATAGCAATATGCGCCGCGGCCGTTTCCACCGTCATAGGTGTTTTAGCCTGCCTGGGCATCAGCAGAATGAGGAGCAGGAGCCAGAAGGTCATAATGGCTTTCAACAACATACCTCTTCTCAACGCGGACATAGTTACGGGTATATCCCTTATGATGACATTTCTGGTTTTCGGAATTTCACTCAGCTGGGGAACGGTTCTTCTGTCCCATATAACCTTCTGCATACCGTACGTTATCCTGTCGGTTATGCCGAAGATAAAGCAGCTTTCGCCGAATATGTACGAGGCGGCTTTAGACCTTGGCGCAACGCCTGCCTACGCGTTCAGAAAGGTCATACTTCCCGACCTGATGCCGGGAATAACTTCGGGATTTCTGCTTGCCTTCACCATGTCCGTTGACGATTTTGTCGTAACCCACTTTACGAGAGGGGCAGGAATCAACACCATATCGACACTCATATACAGCCAGGTAAAGGTTGGAATCAGGCCGACACTGTTCGCCCTGTCTACAGTTATATTCGTTATAGTTCTGGTGGTTCTGGTTATATCCAACGTGGTACAGAACAGGAAAGGAGCGAGAAATTGAAGAAGAAAATTGCTGCCGCCCTTGCGGCTCTCATGTGCCTTACCGCTGCGGCGGGCCTTTCTTCCTGCGGGGACAAAGGGGGCGAAAACGGCGAGGTAAGAGTTTACTGCTTCGGAGACTATATTGACACCGTCCTCATAGACGAGTTCGAAGAGGAGACGGGAATATCCGTGGTACTTGACACTTTTGACACCAACGAGGAGATGTATCCCGTAATTTCCAAGAACTCCGTAGACTACGACGTAATCTGCGCGTCCGACTACATGATTGAGAAGATGATAGGAGAGGGACTCCTTGCGGAGCTGAACAAGGACAACTTATCCAACCTTTCCAATATCGATTCCAAGTACATGGAGATAGCTGCGGATTTTGACCCGGGGAACAAGTACAGCGTACCTCACACCTGGGGAACCATGGGAATCATGTACAACACCGCGGAGATTGAAAAGGGCTCCATAACCTCCTGGAACGACCTCTGGGATGAAAAGTACAAGGACCAGATAGTTATGCCCGACAGCTTAAGGGACACCATAGCCGTGGCTCTCAAGGCTAAGGGATATTCCATTAACACTATGGACGAAAGCGAGCTTTCCGAAGCGGTGGAATACCTTAAGGAGCAGAAGCCTCTCGTCTACAAGTACGCCAACGATTCCGCAAGGGATATGGTAATAGGCGGCTCGGCCAACATCGCCGTAGTGTGGAACGGAGAAATTCTCTACAGCCAGGATCTTAATCCGGATCTGGATTTCGTAATTCCTGAGGAGGGAAGCGAGCAGTTCCTCGACATGTGGGCAGTTCCTGAGACCGCGAAGAACAAGGAAAATGCCGAAGCGTGGATAAACTTCATGCTTGAAAAGGAAAACGCCATAACCAATTACGAATACCTGACCTATTCCATTCCTAACACGGGCGTAATGGAAATGCTGGAAGGGGACGAGGACAAGCTTCAGTATCTGTTCCCTGCAGACGAGATACTGGCAAGATGCGAAGTATTAAAGAGCCTTGGCGCTGAAGGCGACGACATGTACAGCAGCTACTGGAAGGAATTCAAGGCAGAATAAAAATGCTCGGATACGTTACGATGGAGCGGGGCGAGCTTAAGGTGCGGGAAATGGACGTGTACCAGGGATATTACTGCGGCATCTGCAAGTCCATAGGAAGAAGGTACGGGCAGATACCGAGACTTTCCCTAAGCTACGACGCGGTATTTCTCGCGCTTGTTCTCGGGTCTTTGGAATCAGATGAGAAGGAAACCCTCGAGCCGGAGCATTGCATAGCCCACCCCGTCATGAAAAAGCCGGTAATCCGAAACTGCGCCGCCATAGATTACGCAGCCGACGTGATGCTTATTCTCGCGTACCATAAGTTCGACGACGACAGAAGGGACGAGAGAAAGCTTACCGGTTATGCGGGATGCGCGGTTCTTTCCCGCGCCTACAGAAAGCTTAAAAAGAAGTATCCCGAAATGTGCCGCGGTGTACGTGAGGCTCTCGAAAGGCTGGGAGAGGCCGAAAGCAGGCATTCGGGGAGCCTCGACGAGACGGCTGACGCCTTTGCGGACATTATGGAGCTGATCTTCACGGGATATACCGTCGACCCTTTAAACAAAAGGGTGCTGTCGGAGCTTTCAAAGGCTCTGGGACGCTGGATCTACGTCATAGACGCCCTTGATGATTACGAGAAGGACAAAGAGGCCCACACATACAATCCATTTATTTATCGCAAGAACTCCATTGCAGGAGCCGGAGATATATTGTATAATTATCTGGCGGATGCGGTCAACGCCGTCGATCTCCTCGACATAAGGCGAAACCGCGGAATAATCGAGAACATAGTACTCCTGGGTCTCAGACGGAGAACCGAAGAGGTACTTGAAGAAAGGAACCTTTCAATAGATGAGCAATCCATATGAAGTGCTGGGAATTAAGCCCGGCGCCAGCGAAGCGGAAGTGAAGGCCGCATATAAGGCTCTGGTGAAGAAGTATCATCCCGATAAATACCAGAATAACCCTCTTGCCGACCTTGCGGAGGAAAAGCTTCAGGAGATAAACGAGGCCTATGACCAGATAATGAAGAACATGCAGTCAGGCGGTTCCTCCGGATATTCCTACGGAGGGGGAAACAGCGGCTCATACTCCTACGGGGGAGGAACCTCTTCGGGAGGCGGAACCACGGGATTTTACGCCGTGAGACAGGCCATAGACAGAGGGGACATAATGGGGGCGGAGCAGATGCTCATAAACTCGCCGAACAGAAATGCGGAGTGGTATTTCCTGAGCGGTATAGTTTCATATAAGAAGGGCTGGATAGACGATGCCATGAGCAACGTCCGCCAGGCCATAGACATGGATCCCAATAACCTGGAATACCGTCAGGTTTATCAGCAGATGACCGGCGCGGGAGCCATGTACAGGAACAGGTCCGCGGCGGGAGGATATAACCAGTCTAATGACACGTGTTCCACGTGCTGCACTCTTTATCTCTGTTCCAGCTGCATTTCGCCGTGCTGGTAGAGAAATTTAATATTCATATGCGGTAGAACCCGAGGATCAGTGGAATCTTCGGGTTTTTGTTTTAAAAGTAATTTACGACATACTTACGACGACTACGTCGCAACTTTTATGTCAAATGGTTGAAGTTCCGGATAATCTGTGATATTATACACAAAGAAGTAGTGACGTATATGTTGCAAGAATGAGGTGAACAAAATGATTAACAGAGATTTTTATCTGAATCGCATAATCAGAAATATGTGGAACGGGGAAGTTAAAGTAATCACAGGTATTCGCCGGTGCGGAAAATCGGTGCTGTTGTTCGATCTGTTTTATGAATATCTCATTTCACAGGGGGTGTCGGAGGACCATATTTTAAAAATTGAACTGGATCAGAGACGCAACTACAAATTCAGAAATCCCGTCACACTTTGTGAATACGTTGAAGACTTAGTGACGAAAAAAAGCGACGAGAAATATTACCTGTTTATAGATGAAGTTCAGCTGACCTTGAAAATTAAAGACAGGGATAACGACGGGATAGAAATTTCCGTATATGATATGTTGAACGAGCTAAAAGCATATAAGAATCTGGATGTATACGTTACCGGAAGCAACTCAAAAGGATTATCGAAAGATATTGCGACAGAGTTTCGCGGTCGTGCCACCAGGATTCATATATTTCCGCTTTCGTTCAAAGAATTCTATTCCTATGTGGGAGGAGACGAACAAAAAGCTTTGGATTCGTATATGCTGTATGGTGGAATGCCTCGCCTGCTCAGCCTGCCGGATGAGAAAGATAAAAAGGATTATCTGTCGTCTTTATATGACGAATTGTACATAAGAGATATTGTAGAACGCAACGGTATAGAGCGTGAGGATATACTGAATGAGATTCTGGACTTTCTTGCCTCTCAGATTAGTTCTTTGACAAACCCTGCAAATATCGCCAATGCACTGAGCAGCACAAAAAAGGAAAAAGTGAATTCTGTACTGGTTTCAAATTATATAGGACATATTACCGACTCATTTCTGATATCTGTTGCAAAAAGATATGATGTAAAGGGAAAAACCTACTTCAAGTATCCTAACAAGTATTACTATACAGATATAGGACTTCGCAATGCCAGGCTCAATTACAGACAGTACGACCCGGGACATATTATGGAAAACATAATTTATGTTGAGCTTCTGCGCAGGGGATATTCAGTTGATGTGGGTGTTGTAACCGACCGCAGGAGAGGGACAAATTTGCAGAAGGAAATAGACTTTGTTGTCAATGACGGGGATAAAAAAATCTATATTCAGTCTGCTTTTCGAATGGATTCCGAAAAAAAAGAATCCGCCGAGACCGCATCACTTATGCTTGCAAAGGATTTTTTCAAAAAAGTTGTTATACGAATGGATATACCGCATAATTATTACGATGAAAACGGCATTTTCCACTGCAACCTGATAGATATGCTTTTGGGAAGAGTAGAGCTCTTTTGAGCTCTATTTGAATTTTAGGGTTACATACGAGCCCGCTTTTATGTTATAATGGAGACAGTAAATTTTTTATTATATCAGTTAAGTACTCATAAAGCAAGAGGAAAATTGAAGGTCTGACATTAAGAAGAGTCTGAACCATAATTTTACAGAAAGGAGCCGAGAGTTAAAATGTATCATATAGACGAACTGGTCATGTATGGCGGAACCGGTGTGTGCAGGGTGGCGGATATAGGTCATCCGGATTTTGTACACGACGAAGATCGTCTGTACTATTTTCTTGATCCCGTTTACCAGAACGGAATAATCTACGCGCCTACGGACAACGACAGGGTGTTCATGAGACCGGTGCTTTCGGCTGAAGAGGTTCAGGCTTTGATAGAGGAAATTCCGGACCTTGCGGTCGTATCTTACAGGGGAGGCAGCATGCAGCAGCTTTCTCAGCGTTATCAGAACGTACTGGATACCCACAGCTGTATCGACATGCTTCAGATGGCAAAGTCCATTTATATTAAGATGCTGGACGCGCTGAGCCACAACAAGAAGCTGGGTCAGATCGACAAGAGATTTATGAAGAGGGCGGAGGATCTTCTTTACGGAGAGTTCGCGGTAGCTCTCAATAAAAGCAGGGACGACGTTGAGGAATACGTCCACAGGAAGATGACGGAGAATTTATCGTAAGGAGAAGAACCGTTGAAAAAAACAGACGGAAAACGGAAAAAGTCCGTGAAGGCGGCGAAAGTTCTGGCTTTCTCGGCGGCGGCTTTGAAGATAGTTGAGACGGCATCGAGGGAGCTTAACTATCTCACGTTTAAGGCGGCGCCTAAGGCCTCTCTGACAAAGGGTGCAGCGGAGCCTGAGCATCTGAAGCACGGAAACGTTTCAGGGTACTGTACGGGAGACAGAAACGCTGAAAGGGCGATCCTCATTTTTGGCGGCTCCTTTGATACGGCATACAATACCGTGGTGAAATACGGGAAGCTTTTCCCGGACTGCTTCGTCTGTGCCTTCGATTATTACGGCTGCGGGAAAAGCGGCGGAAAGATGAGACTTGCCACCATGAAGATGACTGCAGAGGATGCGGCTGATGCGGTTTTAAGCATGTTTCCGGCAGATAAGGTAACCGTAATGGGTTACAGCTACGGCTGCGGAATGGCTGCATATCTGGCGTCTCAGAAAGAAGTGAGCAGGCTGATACTGGTAGCCGGATACAGAGATTCGGCAGACCTTTACAATATATACACTCCGTTTTTCTACGGGCCTTTTAAAATGATAATATCCCAGAATATAGATGTAAAATCATATGCAGGAGACTGCAGATGTCCGGCCTTTATAATAGGCTCATGGAAGGACCGGCAGCTTGGCGAAAGGATTCAGCGGGGGCTGGCAAAGTGTTTTCCCCGCTGCGATTTGAGGATTTTTGACGGCATAGGACACAGATACTATTTCCGCGATGAAAGGGTTATACGATACATAAGAAGTATTATTGGAGGAGATTACGATGATCATCGAACGAGTTGAAGCGCTGTATTTCAGCCCGACCGGTAATGTGAAAAAGGTATGCGAAACCATAGGCAGGGAGATAGCGGACAGAATGGGGGCGGAGTACAGCTCATTCGACTTTACCCTTCCGGATAAAAGAGGAGTCCTTAAGGACTACGGAGCAGGCGATCTGATAGTTCTGGGAGTTCCCGTATATGCCGGAAGAGTCCCGAATAAGATAAGGCCCTTCATATGCGACTATATTAAGGGAAACAACACCAAGATAATCCCCGTGTGCTGCTTCGGCAACAGGAGCTTCGGCGACACACTGACGGAGATGCGGGATCTTGCCATAGAGAATAATTTTATTCCGGTGGCTGCCGCGGCAGTTGTAAGCGAACACGCTTTTACCGTGGAACTTGCAAAGGGGAGGCCTGACGACATAGACATGGAAGAGGTGAAAGGATTCGCATCCCGTGCTGCAGATATGCTCATTGCTGCTGAGGACGATGAGTTCAGCGCTCTGGTCAATACAGGATGCAGAAAAGGAGATATAAGCTGTTACTATAACGCTCTGTTTCTTCCGGGAAGCAGCCCGGCGGGCGCGTACTATCAGCCTCTCAGAGCTGACGGAAAGCCCGCTCAGTTTCTTAAGGCAAAACCGAAAACTGATGAGGAGCTTTGCAATAAGTGCGGCGTCTGCGCCGAAGTGTGCCCCATGGGGTCCATAAGCAGGACGGATTTTTCGGAGGTGACGGGCACCTGTATCAAATGCCACGCGTGTGTGAGGCACTGTCATGCGGGAGCAAAATTCTTCGATGATGAAGATTTCGTATCCCACAGGCAGATGCTCGAAGATAATTTTAAGAGCAGAAAAGAAAACTTTTTCTTCATGTAAATACGGTAAAGAAACGGGATATAAACGACCGGCCGAAGGCGTTCATGTCCCGTTTTAATCTTGTTTAATCTCGTTTAATTTTTTGAAATCTGAACGACAAAAAATTATTAGGTTATATGGCTTCAAAGAGGCGTTTTTTAAGCTTATTTCGCTAGAAAATTAAATTAATTTAATCGTCGGTGGCGTACTTTTTGCTTAGTGTAATGTCAATAGGTTTATTTCCCTGCTGTTTGATAGGAGGAAAAAATGAGTAATAACAGTAACCCCTCCGGAGGCGGCGGCTTCAAAAAAGAAATCGGCGTTTTTGGCGGAATGAGCATCATCGGGGGAATTATGATCGGTTCGGGTATATTCTACCTGGGATCATACGTCCTCGAAAGAACAGAAATGAGCATGGGACTTGCCCTCATATGCTGGATTGTAGGAGGACTTGTATCCATACTCGGCGGACTGTGCTTTGCTGAATTGGGAGCATGTGATCCGAAGGCAGGCGGAATGGTTGTCTATATGAACAGGGCATATCATCCGTCAGTGGGATATTCTTTCGGATTCACAAGCTGGGTCATCAGCGGTTCAGGTTCCATTGCGGCCCTTGCAATCGCACTTCCGACGGCTCTTGCAGAGTTTTTCCATCTCGGCGATATGGGCATTAAAATCGTAGCAATTATCCTTATCATAGCCCTGACTGTATATAACTGCTTCGGAATCAAACTCGGTACGATTTTGCAGAACGTGTCCATGGTTGCAAAGCTTATTCCTATAGTTCTCATCATAGGAGCAGGCCTCATCCTTGGAAAGCAGAGCCCTGATCTTTCCCTTGTACCTGAAGGCACCGATCCGACGTTCGGAGGAATGATCGGAATGATTGCCTTTGCAACAGTTGCATCTCTCTGGGCATATGAAGGATGGACGAATCTTAATCCTGTTGCGGAAGAAATGAAAAATCCGGGAAGAGATCTTCCGAGAGCTCTTATACTCGGAATAGGCGCCATCATGGTAATTTACTTCCTTTTCAACTTTGCGATTTACAGGGTTCTTCCTGAAGATGAGATTAATACTCTGATTGGAAACGGAGACATCTATCTCGGAACCCATGCGGCAGATACACTTTTTGGAGGAGCAGGACAGGGCCTTATTCTTGCCACCCAGCTCATAGCAATATTCGGCTCCCTTAACGGCATGATTATAGCGTTCCCGCGCTACTACTACGATATGGCTGCCGAGAAGCACTTCTTCAAGAATCACGGAACGTTGAACAAGTTCGGAGTTCCTCAGGTAGCGCTCATCTCTCAGGCGGTAATTTCCTGCATTCTGGTCCTCATCAGAAGTCTGGATCAGCTCACTTCTCTTGTAGTATTTGCCGGAATGCTCTATAATGTACTGGTAATCGCCGCAGTAGTTGTTTACAGAAAGAAATTCCCTGATATGGAACGTCCGTATAAGGCGTGGGGATATCCTGTAACCGTAGTGATAGCCATAGTACTGTTCTTTGCTCTTATGGTCAACACTCTGGTAGAGGATCCTGTCACGGCTGTTACCGGACTGGTGGTTCCTGTTGCAGGACTGGTTTGCTGGAAGATTTTCGATGTAAAATATAAGAAGGAAAATCAGTAAGCCATAAGATTATGTTTCATGAAACCGGCGGAGGCATCTTAATGGTGCTTCGCCGGTTTTAAAATAAGGGGAGACCGGCTTCAGATGAAAGGAGAAAGACAAATGACACAGAAAGAAAGCCGCGTGCGCTGCGATGTTCTTATAAGAAACTGCCGCATAGTTGACGGTACGGCGGCGCCGTGGTACAGAGGCGATGTAGCCGTAAAGGACGGCTATATTATAAAAACAGGGAAGATCGATCCGGAGAGTTTTTCAGCCGCAAAGACAGTGGATGCCTGTGACTGTTATCTCGCTCCGGGATTTATCGATATACATTCGCACAGCGACACTACGCTGCTTAAATACAGACTTGCAGAAAGCAGAGTGCTTCAGGGCGTGACCACGGAAATCGGCGGAAACTGCGGCATGTCGTCAGCTCCTGTAAGTCCGGAATCTGATAAGAAGGCAGACCTTGAAGCTTACATGGGCGAAATGCCGTATAACTGGAATTCCCTCGGTGAGTTTCTGGACAGGATCGAGGAAGCCGCGCCCAGCGTCAATTTCGGAACGGCGGTAGGCCATGGCACACTGAGGATTGCGGCTATGGGATTCGATAACAGAAAACCTGCCGTGGATGAGATGAATGTGATGAAGGATTTGCTTCGCCGTTCACTGTGCGACGGCGCTTTTGCAATGACGACGGGCCTTATATATCCGCCGGGATGCTATGCGAAAATAGATGAACTGATAGAGCTCTCGAAGATTCTGCCGGAATACGGAGCCCTGTATATGACTCACATGAGAGAGGAAGGCGCACATGTGGTGGACTCTGTCAGAGAAGCCATAGAAATCTGCAGACAATCCGGTGCCTCCCTTGAAATTTCCCATCATAAGGTGACTTATAAACCAGGATGGGGGAAATCGTGCCGGACTACTCTGACCATGATTGAAGAAGCCAGAAGAGAAGGGCTTGACGTAACGGCCGATCAGTACCCTTACCGCGCATCTTCCACCACAATGGACAGCAATATTCCTCAGTGGGCTTTTGAAGGAGGAATGGAGGCACTTTTTGACAGACTTAAAGACCCGGAAACGAGAGCAAAACTGAGAGAAGAGAGCAACGCAGGTCACATCGGCAGATGGGGAGATATATATGTGGGATATGTCCTCAGTGAAAAGAACATGTGGACGGTAGGAAAGAGTATAGAAGAAATCGCGAAGACAAGAGGAGTGGACCCCGCAGACGCATGTTTCGACCTGGTTCTTGAAGAGCGGGGAAACGTGGACGAAATCAATTTCGGAATGTGTGAAGAAGATATCGAATATATAATGAAGAGCCCATACGTTATGACCGGCTCCGACGGAAAATCGGTATCCTTCGATTATCCGGGAAGACCTCATCCGAGATACTTCGGCACTTTCCCAAGGGTTATAAGTCATTACTGCAGAGACAGAGGTCTGTTCACTCTGGAGACGGCAATTCACAAGATGACAGGGATGCCGGCTGCGAAACTCGGAATAGAGGACAGAGGGCTGATAAAAGAGGGCATGCGGGCCGATCTGGTATTATTCGATTTCGACAAAATAACAGATACTCCTGATTTTGCCCGGCCGAAGCAGCCTTGTGAAGGCATAAAACAGGTTTACGTAAACGGTATTCTTACGGCTGAAAACGGAAGACATACGGGAGCGGCGGCAGGTATGGTACTGAGAAAGGGACGGTAAAAAATGAACGCAGAGCTTAGAAATAAAATCCTGACCCGGCTGGAATCTATGGACGGAAAAGTCGGTTTCTATTTTAAAAATCTGGTGACGGGTGAAACGGTCGGATATAACGAAAAAGAGCAGTTTCTCCCTGCGAGTATAGTCAAAGTTCCTCTTCTGGCGGCAATGATGCTCATGAGGGAGAGGGGTGAAACTGATTTCCGGGAGCTTATTACCGTACCTAAGGAAGAGATGAGGCCCGGCTGCGGAGCCGTTCAGCATATGACGGGGGACGAAAGCGGCGCGGTGACCCTCGATATAAACACGCTGTACAGGTTTATGATAGTAATAAGCGATACTACGGCGACGAATGCGCTGTACAAGCATTACGGAAACGATAAGATAATAGAAACTCTGAAAGAGCTCGGTTTCAAAGGGACCCAGTTCAACAGGGCGTATTACGACAGCGTCAGAGAAGAGGCTGGAATTCAGAATTACTTCGTGCCGGAGGAGATGGGCGATATGTTCGAGAAGATGTATAACAGAACGCTCATAAGTAAAAAAGCTTCCGAAGATATGGAGAATATTCTTCTGCTTCAGCAGATAAATCATAAAATGGGAGGAAGAATGCCGGA
Organism: uncultured Bacillota bacterium; assembly: GCA_949287095.1. Classification (GTDB taxonomy): domain Bacteria; phylum Bacillota; class Clostridia; order Peptostreptococcales; family Anaerovoracaceae; genus Avanaerovorax. The sequence continues at coordinate 103,067 of CASEFA010000005.1, read as the reverse complement.
AGGCTTTCCGATAGCCCATAAGACAGGCGAGGAAGAAGATAAGACCCACGACCTGGGAATTGTATACGTCAGGGAACCGTTCTTCGTCTGCTTCGCTTCATATGAAACGGATATCCCGGAATTTGAACAGTTCATAAGAGATACGACTTATGAGATAGCTGCGGACATAGATCCGGAGCTGAAACCGATGGAAGGGAAGAAGGGATTCTTTTAAATCACGGTAATATGCGCGCATAGTAAAATCGCCTGCAACGCAGCTGCATAACTGCATTACAGGCGATTTTTATCGTGATTTTTCTATTTTCCGGTGATTATTCTGTTTATGTTCTCGCTGAACTGTGCCGGATCGTCTACGGTCATTCCGTTCAGGAGAAGAGCCTGATCGTAAAGAAGCTGAGTGTAGAGCTTAACTTTTTCCTTTCCGGAATCGCCTTCGGCCATCGCCTCTCTCATTACCTTTACAACATCGTGGTCCGGATTGAGCTCGAAGACTCTTTCGGCTTTAATCTGCTGATCGATAGGCATGGAGTTTAAAACCTTTTCCATTTCAAGGGACAGCCCGCCCTTTGCGGTAAGGCACGCGGCCGAGGACTTAAGCCTTGAGGAAAGCTTTACTTCCGTAACTCTTTCTCCGAGAACTTCTTTCATGTATTCCAGGAGCGTTTTGTTTTCTTCCTCTGCCTTTTTCATAGCTTCTTTTTCCGCATCCGTCTCTTCTGCGGTCATATCCTCTGAAGCCACGGACTTAAAGAGCTTATCGTTATAGTCCTGCATCATCTGAAGGGCGAACTCGTCGATTTCGTCCGTAAGGTACAGAATCTCATATCCCTTTGCCTTTATGAATTCGGTCTGAGGGAGAATGTCAATCTTCTCGTTGGACTCGCCGGCGGCGTAGTAGATGAACTTCTGATCATCTTTCATTCTTGAAACGTACTCGGCAAGGGTTACATCTTTCTTTTCCGTGTTGGAGTAGAAGAGGAGCAGGTCTTTGAGCATGTCCTTATGGGCTCCGAAGTCGTCGTAAACGCCGTACTTCAGCTGACGTCCGAAGGCCGAGTAGAACTTCTCGTATCCTTCTCTGTCCTCTTTAAGGAAGGTCTCCAGCTCGCGCTTTATCTTCTTTTCCAGATTTCTTGCTATATTCCTGAGCTGCCTGTCGTGCTGCAGGGTTTCCCTTGAGATATTAAGGGAAAGATCCTGAGAATCCACAAGGCCTTTGACGAAGTTAAAGTAGTCAGGTAAAAGCTCTCCGCATTTTTCCATTATCATTACACCGGAGGAGTAGAGCTGAAGTCCCTTTTCGTAATCCCGGGTGTAGTAGTCAAAAGGTGTGTGGGATGGAATGAAGAGAAGGGCAGTGTAGCTGGACACGCCTTCGACGGCCGTCCTTATGACCCTTGCAGGATCCTCCCAGTCTCCGAACTTGCTCTTATAGTATTCGTTATAGTCCTCAGGCTTTACCTTTGACTTCTGCCTCTTCCAGATAGGCTCCATGGTATTAAGAGTTTCGTCGCCCATCTTTATAGGGTAGCGGATGTAGTCGGAGTATCGCTTTATGAGATTTCTGATGGTGTAGTCCTCCAGGAAGTGAGAGTAATCCTCACCTTCCGCGTCCTCCTTGATGTGGAGAATTATCTCGGTGCCGCTGTCTTCTTTATCGCACTCCGTTACGGTATATCCGTCAGCACCGGAGGATTCCCACTTCCACGCCTCATCGCTTCCGTAAGCCTTTGACAGAACAGTAACCCGGTCTGCTACCATAAACGCAGAGTAAAATCCTACGCCGAACTGACCGATTATGTCCACGGCCCTGTCCTCCTTAGTATCGCCGGAGTGCTCGGACTTAAAGGTCTGGCTGCCGCTTCTTGCGATGGTGCCAAGGTTGGATTCAAGCTCGTCTTTCGTCATTCCTATACCGTTATCAGTTACGGTGATGGTCCTTGCGTCCCTGTCCGGGGTAACGGTTATGACAAAGTCGTTTTTCTTTACGCCCGTGTCACCTGAGGTCAGGTTTCTGTAGTAGAGCTTGTCGCAGGCATCGCTGGCGTTGCTTATTATCTCCCTTAAGAATATTTCCTTATGTGTGTAGATTGAATTGATCATCAGGTCCAGAAGCTTTTTGGACTCTGCTTTAAACTGTTTTTTTGCCATTTTAAATATTCGCCTCCCAATTTGTCAGCACTCTAACTGTTAGAGTGCTAATTACATATAATAATTTAGCACCTTTTACCTAAAATGTAAAGGGCATATTGATAAGCGACAGAAAAAATGATAAATTAATACTTAGAGCCTTAGAGAAGAAAACGAGAGGGTGAGGTAGATGAACTTAATAACGAAGAACACGGATACGGCTATGTACATCACACTGGCTTACGTTAACGATGGAGACGTTGTGATCGACGCTACATGCGGCAACGGTTACGATACGGCTGCTCTTTCGGAAGCCGTGGGAGAAAGAGGACTTGTTATAGCCTTTGACATACAGCAGAAAGCCATTGATAATACCCGCGCTCTGATGGAAAAGGACGACAGGAAAAATGTGGTTCTGGTGAAGGATTCTTTCGAAAATATGGGAGAGGTCATCGGCAACTTTACCGGCAAAAGGCCGTCGGCAATAGTTTTTAACCTGGGATATCTTCCTTACAGTGACAGAGGGATAACCACTACCGTGAAGTCGACCATGCGGGGCGTCGCAGATGCACTGGAGCTCGTAAGGCCTGACGGAATTGTAACCGTAACCATGTATCCGGGTCACGATGAAGGGAAGAGGGAGAGACAGGCGCTTCTGGAGGCTGCCAGGAAACTTCCTGCCGACAGATATCATGTCGTCCATTCCGTCATGCTTAACGGCGGAAAGAAGAGCCATAAGAGCCCGCCGGAGATTTTATTCATAACGAAGAAGTACGACTGATAAGGATATCGTAAGGAGATACCTGATATGAATTTTTTGGAAAAACGGATTTTAGACGAGGGCAGTGTCCTGCCGGGCAACGTTCTGAAGGTTGATAAATTCCTGAATCATCAGCTGGACATCAGTCTGCTGAAGCAGATGGGTGAGGAGTGGAAAAAGCGGTTCCAGGATGCGGAGGTCAATAAAATCCTGACCATAGAGGCGTCGGGAATAGGCATAGCCTGCATTGCAGCCGAATATTTTGACGTACCTGTGGTATTTGCAAAGAAGTCAAAGAGTATAAACATAGAAGGCGATGTCTACATGGCCGAGGTGGAGTCCTTCACTCACAAAACCGTAAACAGAGTGATAGTGTCAAAGAGATTTCTCGGGCCGGAGGACAAAGTCCTCATAATAGACGATTTTCTTGCCAACGGCTGTGCGCTCAAAGGGCTTATACAGATAACAGAGGAAGCCGGGGCGAAGGTTTCAGGCATAGGAATCGCCATAGAAAAAGGATTTCAGCAGGGAGGAAAGATGATAAGAGACATGGGTTACCGTCTCGAATCCCTTGCCATAGTAGAATCGATGGATCCTGAAAAAGGCGTGTGCACATTCAGATAGCGCACACGCCTTTTCTCTCTCTAAGCCGGAAGACCCGTAAACAGGGCATTGAACAGCTTTACACCCTCGATTATGACCGAATCGTCAAAGTCGTAGTCGTCGCTGTGAAGGGGGATGCCGCTTCCGGTACCGATAAAGAAAAATACACCGGGGAGCTGCTGCTCGAAGAAGGAAAAGTCCTCAGCTATGAGAACGGGCCTTCTCAGCTCCACATAGTTCAGATTCATAAGAGCAGGCTTTATCTCGCTGTAAAGCTTTTCGCTGTTTACAACTGCCGGATGGCTTTTACTTACGTCTATGGAGACCTTCACGCCGAAGGCCTCTTCTATTTCAGAGGCAAGTTTCTTCATGGCGAACACCAGGTGCTCCCACGTGTTGTCGTAGAAGGTTCTCATGGTGCCTTCAAGCTTTGCATAAGGAGATATGGCGTTGCGGACATTTCCGCTTTCCAGCCTGCCGAACTTCAGAACGGAACGTTCTCTTACGTGGTGCTCCTTGTATGCGTATATGTCGCTGACGAAGCGGCATGCGGAGGCAAGGGCGTCCCGGCCCTTCTGGGGCTCTCCGCAGTGAGCGCTGACACCTTCAAAGGTTACGTCTACAGCTGTGGAACGCGCCATCATCGGCCCGGGCCTTGAAGCTATTTCACCCTTGGCCATCATCGGCCACAGGTGCATGCCGAATATGGCCTTCACGTTATATTTATCAAAGATATGGGTTCCGCATATTCTGAGTGCGCCGTCGATGGTTTCCTCAGCAGGCTGGAACAGCAGCAGGGCGTTGTATCCGGCCTGAAAGCCGTCCTTCTTATACCTGTCCAGAATTTCGGCAAAGCCGAGGAGACCTGCCATATGGCCGTCGTGACCGCAGGCGTGCATGCACCCCGGATTTTTGGACGCGTACGGAAGCCCTGTGGCTTCTTCTATTGGAAGAGCGTCCATATCGGCTCTGAATACTATGGTTTCTTCTTTTCCGAAGTCAAAAAAAGCAAGGAGACCTGTAGTTACAATCTCGCTTATCTCACAGTCCAGTCTGCTGAGCCTGTCACGGACATATGCACTGGTCTGATAAACCAGAAATCCCAGCTCAGGTATTTGATGAAGATCCCGTCTGTAGCCGATAACTCTTTCAGAAAGATCATCGTAATTTACATCGGGCGTTCGAATTTCCGCACATTCCATTTTGAAATATACCTCCCGTCAGAAACCCTGAAATTTCCTTACAGATATATATTAGAATAGAAATCTTCGACAGTCAATTTTTCTTTGATTATACATATGAAAAATGTTACAATGATTTCATGCAAAAACACCAGTTCAAGCCCGAAAATATATCGAAAAAACCAAAAAAGCGAAAGAGATACAGGCTGAAAGCGGGGGCGAAGAAGAGAAACCTTATCCTTGCGGGAATTTCGGTTTTTCTGATTCTCATCGCATGGCTCGTACTGGGAAGAGGTTATGAGTACACCGGACTTGAGGACCCCGAGGACTATCCTTTGAGCGAGCTTGACATGAACTGCGTCTACAGAAACGACGACGGCTTCAGAGTCTACGACGACGGAAAGGTGAAGGGGATTCCCGGAATAGACGTTTCCGCTTACCAGAAGTCCATCGACTGGGAAAGGGTTAAAAACGCAGGAGCAGAGTTTGCCATAATACGCCTTGGCTACAGCAGCGCCTCCGACGGTTCCCTTCATGTTGATAAGAGGTATGAGGATAACATAAGAGGAGCTCTGGATGCCGGAATCAAGGTGGGCGTCTACTTTTTCTCCCAGGCCATAACCACGGAGGAAGCCGTAAAGGAAGCGGAATTCGTGGCAAAGAACCTGAGAGGATACGATATAACGGGGCCTGTGGCCTTTGACATGGAGCCCGTAGGCGAGGGCGACCGCATAGAGGTGCTCACCGCAGAGGACAAGACTGAAATAGCCGACGCCTTCTGCAGAGCCATAGAGAGTTTCGGTTACTCGTCCATGATATATGGAAATCCAAGCTGGATAAGCAACCACCTGAATCTTTCCTACCTGTCGGATCACAGTATATGGCTCGCTCACTACACGTGGGCTACGGACTATCCGTATAAGTTCGTCATGTGGCAGTACTCTTCGGAAGGAAAAGTTGATGGAATAGAGGGGAATGTGGATTTAAATATGTATTTCGTAAAATAGCGTATAACAGGAAAGGATGTGCAGAGAATGAAGTTAGCAGAGCTTTTTAAACAGGGCAGACCGGTATTTTCCTTTGAGGTGTTTCCGCCAAAGCGTGATAAACCCATAGATACGATATATTCCACACTGGAGGCCCTTAAGGATCTTAAGCCGGATTTCATAAGCGTTACCTACGGCGCTTCTGGAAGCCTTGCGGACAACTCCACCTGCGAGATAGCTTCCGCCATAAAGCATAAGTACGGCATGGAATCTGCGGCTCACCTTACGTGCGTAAATTCCACAAGGGAAGAAGTAAAGGTGGTTTTAGAGAGACTTAAGACGGCAGGAGTTGAAAACATACTGGCTTTGAGGGGAGACATTTCACCGGACGTTCCGCCGAAAGACGACTTCCATCACGCCAGCGAGCTCATAGAGTACATAAAATCACTGGGATATGACTTCGGAATTTCCGGAGCCTGCTATCCGGAGGGACACCCGAACAGCGAAAGTCAGATAGACGACATAGTAAATCTTAAGAAGAAGGTGGACGCGGGAGCCCAGCACCTGGTATCCCAGCTCTTCTTTGATAACAGTATGTTCTATGACTTTCTGGAAAAGGCGAGAATCGCAGGCATAGAGGTTCCTATAGAGGCGGGAATAATGCCGGTAACCAACAAGAAGCAGATTGAGAGAATGGTTTCCATGTGCGGAGCCAGCCTGCCGCCTAAGTTCGCAAAGACCATGTCAAGGTACGAGACGAGACCGGACGCTCTTAAGGATGCGGGAATCGCATATGCGGCAGAGCAGATAGTAGATCTGGTTTCCCAGGGAGTGGACGGAATACATCTTTACACCATGAACAACCCTGAGGTCGCAAGGAGAATAAACGACAGCGTAAGATCTCTGTTTTAGAAATAACGGGGAGAATCGGCATTTTAAGAGGAGATGGAATCTTGAACAGAATCAGTGAGCTTTTCAGAGACAGAGAATTCATATTCCTGGACGGTGGACTGGGTACGATGATTCAGGGGGCGGGCTTCACTTCGGAAAAACTGCCCGAGGAGCTTAACATAACTCATCCCGAGGTAATACGGAAAATACATAAGGCGTATATCGACGCGGGTTCCGACGTGATATATACGGCAACCTTCGGCGTAAACGACTATAAGACGAAGGACTCGGAGTTTACGGCTGAGGAGATTATAAAGGCAGCCGTAGAAAACGCCAGAGAGGCGGCGAAGGAGACGGACGTGAAAATCGCCCTGGATATAGGACCGTGCGGAAGGATGCTGGAGCCTAACGGAAATCTTCCTTTTGAAGAGGCATACGAGCTTTTCAAGGGACAGGTTACGTACGGCAGAGGAGCCGACCTCATAGTAATCGAGACCATGACCGACCTTTATGAAATGAAGGCCGCTCTTCTCGCTGCAAAGGAAAATTCGGACCTTCCGGTCATATGCACCATGACCTTTGAGGAGAATAAAAGAACATTTACAGGAACATGTATTTCGTCAATGGCGCTTGCCCTTGAAGCTCTGGGCGCCGACGCCATAGGAATTAACTGTTCTCTGGGACCTGCGGAGTTTAAGCCTCTCATGAAGGAGCTGTCAAAGTGGACAACCCTTCCAATCGTATCAAAGGCAAACGCAGGACTGCCGGACCCTATGACAGGGGAATATGCCATAACGCCGGCCGATTTTGCAAAGGCAGCGGGAGATCTGATTCCTTACGGCGTAAAGCTTATAGGCGGATGCTGCGGAACGGATCCACGGTTCATACAGGCTTTGAGAGAGGAGTTATCGGGGAAAAAGTACGTTCCTCAGAATCCGGAAATTCCGGCGGCGGTTTGCACTCCGGAGAAAACCGTAATCATAGACGGGCCGAGGGTCATCGGAGAGAGAATCAATCCCACGGGAAAGAAAAAGCTTAAGGAGGCATACACGAACGGAGACATGGATTACGTCCTCGCTCAGGCCGTGTCTCAGATAGACGACGGAGCGGAGATTTTAGACGTGAACACCGGCGTTCCGGGAATAGACGAAAAGCCGGTAATGGTTCGTACTGTCAAAGCCCTGCAGGGCATCACCGATGCGCCGCTTCAGATTGACTCGGGCGACCCGGAGGTAATAGAAGCCGCACTCAGAGTCTACAGCGGCAAGGCTATAGTAAATTCCGTAAACGGCAAGGAAAGCTCGTTAAGCTCCATTCTTCCCATTGTAAAGAAGTACGGAGCCGCCGTCGTGGGGCTAACTCTCGATGAGGACGGCATACCGAAGACGGCGGAAAAGCGCATAGAGATTGCGGAGAAAATAAGAGACAGAGCCCTTAAGGAAGGAATACCGGAAAGAGACATATACATCGACTGCCTTACCCTTACGGCAGCGGCAGAGCAGGAAAATGCGGCAAACACCCTTAAGGCGCTGCGTTATGTAAAGGAAGAGATGGGCCTTAAAACGGTACTGGGCGTTTCCAACATATCCTTCGGACTTCCGAAGCGTACCGTGATAAATCACAACTTCCTGCAGATGGCGCTGGCCTCGGGCCTCGACCTTCCTATTATGAACCCTTCGGCGAGGGAAATGATGGAGGCCGTGGACGTATACCGGGTAATATATAATATTGACAAAGGCGCGGCGGAGTACATAAGAAAATACTCCAAGGAGGAAAACGAGTCTGCGGCTGTCCCTTCTGAGAAGCAGCCCGCTTCCGGCGAACAGTCCGTTGAATACGCCATAGTAAACGGTCTTAAAGGCGAGGCGAGAAGGCTTACAGCAGAGTTTCTGAAAACAATGGAGCCGGCGGACGTTATAAGTTCCGTGCTCATACCCGTTCTCGACAGGACCGGCGACCGGTTTGAAAAGGGAAAGATATTTATTCCTCAGCTTATGCTTGCGGCAACTACGGCCCAGGAGGCCTTTGATGAAGTAAAGAAGGCCATAGAAGCCTCGGGAACGAAGAAGGAAGCCTCGGGAACCATAGTCATAGCCACCGTCAAGGGCGATATTCACGATATTGGCAAGAATATAGTAAAGGTTATACTGGAAAACTACGGCTACGATATAATCGATCTGGGAAAAGATGTGGATCCTGAAGTCATTTCAAAGGCCGTAACGGACAGCGACGCAAAGCTTTTAGGTCTTTCTGCCCTCATGACCACCACTCTGCCTTCCATGGAGGAGACCATTAAGGTTATCAGAGAAACAAGCCCGGACTGTAAAGTCATGGTGGGAGGAGCGGTTCTTACCGAAGACTATGCAAAAAAAATCAATGCGGACTACTACGTAAAGGACGCAAAGGAGTCGGCAGACAGAGCCCGGGAGGTATTCGGCATATGAACGAATCATCTGCGGAAAAGGGCAGGGGCAGGGTTGTCACGGGAACCCTGCTTACCATAGCTTCAGCGCTCATTTTCGGCCTTACGCCCATGCTGAACACGGCGACATACGACATGGGCGGAAATCCCATGACAATGACCTTTTACAGGAGCTTTATAGCTTTCCCTGTAATATGGGTGATGCTGAAATTCAGAAAGACATCCCTTAAGATTTCATTTAGGGAAGGAAGAGATCTGGCTCTTGCGGCAGTGTTCAACATTACTACATCGATGCTGCTGTTCAGCTCTTATGCATACATAGGTATAGGCATGGGAACGACTCTTCATTTTCTGTATCCGGTTTTTACAATAATCATCGGGTATGTTGCATTCAGGGACAGACTCGGAAGAATTAAAATCATATCGCTGATAATGGCCACTGTCGGCATGATAATGGCCACGGGAAGCTCCGGATTTAATATGACGGGAATCACCGTTGCAGCGGCATCAGGCCTTACATATGCCGGATATCTTCTGTCGCTTGAGAAGAGTTCCATAGGAAAAATGGACACCATGAAGGCCATGCTGTACATATGCATCTTTTCGAGCCTGTTCACGTTTATCACCGACCTATTTGCAGATGAGGTGGCATATGTTCTTCCCGCGAAGGCTATGATTTACACGGTAATCTTTGCCGTGCTGAATTCGTGCGTAGCCCATGTGATACTTCTGAAAGGCGTCAAGTACATAGGTGCGGGAAACGCATCCATATACAGCATGTTCGAGCCTGTGTCAAGCGTAATAGGAGGAGCAGTCATACTTCACGAAAGCACAAGTCCTATGAAGATGCTCAGCTGCATAGTGATTTTTGCAGCAGTGCTGATTCCGGCCGTGTCGGATATAAGGAACGACGGGCAGGTAACGGTGCAAAGGGACTAGAGTTTAGGTATTGTGTGTACATCTGCAATCTTTATTAACTTTTTAAAGTGAAATTGCCTGAAAGATGCGCAACAGGACATGCATCCTGATATAATTATCAGGTAGTCGTAATGATTGGTCTCTGTAGCGGTTTCTATTTGGTAACCGCTGTATAAATGCTTCAGTTTTTCAACATACAACTTCCTGTCATAGCTTGGATTGCATCCGCCACAATATCGTATTCCTATTTTCATAAGGTACTCTTCCTAAAAGTCTGGTATGTGTAATTTTTTTAAAACCATATGCATTTTTCGGGCCAGTGGACAAATCGAAGTGGTATGTTAATTAGATTGAGTAGCTAAGGACAGGTTACCTGAAATACAGGCGCTTAAATGTGTCAAATACCCATCAAAAAACTGGCGGTAAAAAGTGCCGAATCGGTACTTTTTACCGCCAGTTTTTTAATGCACATAAATAATATTAATTATAAATTCCCAATGAAACCCTGTTGTTTTAAGGGAAAATTCAAAATGGTCTATAATGGCATAATAGTTGCTCGACGTCTATTACACATCAGATATCTATGATTGGTCGTACGTAAAAAGGAGGAGTATTATGACTATGATGACAGGTGCTCAATATATAGAGAGCTTGCGAGAATTAAATACAAGAGTATATATGTTTGGAGAGAAAATTGAAAACTGGGTAAATCACCCAATAATCAGACCTTCTATTAACTGTGTTGCCGTTACATATGATTTAGCGCTGGAACCCGAATATGAAGACTTAATGACTACTACCTCAAATTTGACTGGAAATATAATAAATAGATTTAATCATATACATCAAAGTACCGACGATTTAAAGAAAAAAATTAAAATGCAAAGACTTTGCGGGCAAAAAACTGCATCGTGTTTTCAACGTTGCGTTGGGATGGATGCATTTAATGCTGAGTATTCTACTACATATGAAATTGATAAGAAATATGGAACGGATTATCATAACAGATTTAAAAAATTTCTATCGTTTGTACAAGATAATGATTTGGTTGTGGATGGAGCAATGACGGATCCAAAAGGGGATAGATCACGTTCTCCACATGAACAGGAAGATCCAGACATGTATCTGAGAATAAAAGAAAGAAGAAGGGATGGTATTGTTGTACGAGGGGCGAAATGCCATCAAACAGGTTCTGTTAATTCACACTGGCATATTGTAATGCCAACGCAGGCGATGAAGGAAGAGGATAAAGATTATGCGGTTTCGTTTGCCTGTCCTTCCGATGCAGACGGATTATATATGATTTATGGACGACAGTCATGTGACACTAGAAAGCTAGAAGAAAATGCAGATATAGATTTAGGTAATAAATGCTATGGTGGGCAAGAAGCTTTGGTCGTATTTGACGATGTTTTTATTCCTAACGAATACATATTTATGGCGGGAGAATATGATTTTGCGGGCATGCTTGTCGAGCGATTTGCAGGATTTCATCGTCAAAGTTATGGAGGATGTAAAGTTGGAGTGGGAGATGTTTTAATCGGAGCGGCCGCTCTGGTTGCAGAGTATAATGGCTCGGCTAAGGCGTCACATATAAAAGACAAGCTTATAGAAATGACACATCTAAATGAAAGCCTATATTGCTGTGGTCTTGCTTGTTCGACTGAAGGATATCCTACAGAATGTGGTAGTTATATGATTAATCTTCTTCTTGCAAACGTGTGTAAACAGAATGTTACAAGATTTCCATATGAAATTGTTAGATTAGCTGAAGATATAGCGGGTGGATTGATGGTTACAATGCCAAGCGAAAAGGATTTTAAGAGTGATTTAATAATTGGCCGTAACGGTGAGACAATTGGTGATGTTTGCAAAAAATATTTTGCAGCAAATACAGAAAAATGCAGCACTGAAGACCGGGCAAGAATTTTGAGGCTTTTGGAAAATATGTGCCTCGGAGCATCTGCAGTCGGTTATCGTACGGAATCAATGCATGGTGCCGGATCCCCTCAGGCACAGCGAATAATGATTCAAAGACAGGGAAATATTGAATCAAAAAAAGACCTTGCAAAAAAAATAGCAGGAATAATTCAGGAGTGATTTTATGGATTGGAAAAGCTACTATTTAAATCGACTCATGAGTTCAGACGAAGCAATAGGGTTTATAAAAGATAATGACAAAGTTGTATTTGCTCACGATGTAGGAGAACCCCCGGTATTGGTAGAGGCCTTGGTGAGAAATGCCAAAAGATTTCGTAGTGTAGAGATATCCCACATGTTTACGCTTGGAAGTGGAGCATATTCTTGGCCTGAATACAAAGATAATTTTCATCTCAATGCTTGGTTTGTTAGCGGCCCGATACGTGACAATATATCTAGAGGGAGAGGAGATTACACTCCTATGTATTTTCATGAGACACCGTCGCTCATTAGAGAAGGTACTATAGGGGTAGATGTTGCGCTTATTATGGTTACTCCTCCGGACGAGCGTGGAAAAGTATCCATGGGTGTTTCTTGTGATTATACGGTTCAGGCAGTTAAAACGGCAAAAACTGTTATTGCGCAAGTTAATGATAGAGTTCCATTTACATACGGCGAGGCGGTGTTGAATGTGTGTGATATCGACGCTTTTGTAGAATTCAATCAACCGTTGCCTGTTCTTCCTCCGGCCCAAATTGGTGAAATCGAGAGTCGTATTGGAAAAAACTGTGCAAGCATAATAGATGATGGTGCATGTTTACAACTTGGAATTGGGTCAATTCCTGATGCAGTTTGCCATGAACTTGTTCACAAGAAACACCTAGGAATACATTCTGAAATGCTTGGCGATGGGGTAGTTAAGCTTTATGAGGAGGGTGCCATTGATAATAGTTTGAAACAGATTGATAAGGGTAAATTTGTTTTTAACTTTGTAATGGGTTCACAGAAGTTATATGACTTCTGTGATAAAAATGATACCTGCATGCTTATGCCTGTTGATTACGTAAATGACCCAAGGGTCATTTGTCAAAATGACAATGTGGTAAGTATCAACGGTGGTCTGGCAGTGGATTTTTACGGGCAGGTTGCTGCAGACACCATAGGGTATACACAATTTTCCGGCGTCGGAGGGCAGGTTGATTTTATCAGAGGAGCTGCATGGAGCAAAAATGGTAAATCCATTATAGCCATGCCTTCGGTGACGGTAAAAAAAGATGGAACAAAAATTTCCAAAATATGTCCATTGCTTTCAGAAGGATCAGTAGTGGCAACTTCCAGACATGATGTGGACTACATTGCAACAGAATATGGAATAGTAAGGCTAAAGGGGTTAAGCATTCGCCAGAGAGCAAAAGCACTTATAAGCATTGCACATCCGGATTTTAGAGAAAAACTTGAAGAAAGCTACATGAAAATGTTCAAGGAGGAGAACTAGTATGAATGGTTTAAAAATTGTACCAGAGATACTATATTATGATACATTTGATGAATTTTGCAAAGAATTCAATTTAGGAAAAGGAGATATCATAGTGACAAATGAGTGGCTGTACACCCCATATATTAAGCCCCTCGGAATTGATGTGCCTGTTGTTTTCCAAGAACGATATGGAAAAGGTGAACCTTCAGATGAGATGATAGATGAAATATCCAAGGATATGCGCCAGTATGAATACAATAGAATAATAGCGATAGGAGGCGGGACTATAGTAGATATATGCAAAGTGCTGTCCTTGGAATGTCCTGAAAAATCAATACAGCTGTTTAAGAAGGAATTTCCTGCAAGAAAGATTAAAGAGCTTGTTGTAATACCAACCACTTGTGGTACGGGTTCTGAAGTAACCAATGTTGCTGTAGCAGAACTGAAAGAAATGGGAATAAAATTGGGATTAGCAGTAGATGAAACATACGCTGATAAAGCGGTTTTAATACCAGAGTCTTTGCAGGGATTGCCTGATTACGTATTTGCAACAAGTTCTATAGATGCACTAATTCATGCATCTGAAAGTTTTTTATCTCCCAACGCATCACCGTTTACAGAAATGTTTTCAATTAAAGCTGTAGAAAAGATAGTAAAGGGTTATTTGAAAATCATAGAGAGAGGAGGTAATAATTTAGAAAATAGAAGGGATGTTCTTAAAGAGTTTTGTATAGCGTCAAATTACGCTGGTATAGCCTTTGGAAATGCAGGGTGTGGAGCAGTGCATGCGCTATCATACTCCATAGGAGGTGCTTTTCATGTACCGCATGGAGAGGCGAACTATCAATTCTTTACCGAAGTATTTAAAACGTATATGAAAAAAAGGCCTAACGGTAAAATTTCATTACTTAATAAGATTTATGCAAATACCCTTGGATGTAAAGAAGAAGATGTTTATACAAGACTTGATAAATTATTGGGCGAAATAATGCCGAAAAAGCAGTTGCATGATTATGGAATGACCAGAGAGCAAATAGAGACTTTTACTGTATCTACGTTGGAAAATCAGCAGAGACTTCTAAGCAAGAGTTATGTTCCGCTTTCATATGATGATTTGAGACGGATCTTTACTGTTTTATTTTGAATGATTCGAACTCTTATGTCGTGGCATCAAGTTTTAAGTGTTTGATGTTAAGAGTTTTGCAAGATTCAGCGGTAAAAGTTACCGTTCAGGTAATTTTTACCGCTGAAATATTAATTAATAAGAATTTTACAAGTTACGATAAAGCACAGCTGGAGCGATAAAATATAAGAAGGATATTTTAAAATTACAATGGCATAGTAGTTGCTTTTAAAATTCATAAAAGTGCTTTTCACCGATAACACTGATAGCTTTCACTTTACTAATTCGGTGATTTTACAATCTTCATATAGAATAAATCAGCATGAATTAACATGAATGAGGTGGGGAGTGAATGTCGGTGTTTAAAAAAATGGCTATGATGAATAGGTGTATAGCTAATAGGAGATGCGCCCTCATAGTTCTTTTAGGTTCTATTTTTATTCTTTTAGGTTTTTGGTGCGTTGGCTTTAAGTCTAGTGCATATTCTACTGATAATGTCAAAATCGTGTTAAAAGTTGGGTATGAAAAAGGATGTCCGCCATTTCAATGGACAAAAAATGAAAACTTACAGGGTTTACACGTCGACTTGTTAAAATGCGTTGCAGATATCCAGAATTACCAGTTAGAATTCATTTCCGTTAAGGGAATAGATGATGGTGTAAAAAAGCTAGAAGATAACGAAATTGATATTTTATTAGGCGTTACTCAAAATGAAGGATTGCGGGGTGATTTAGTGTACTCAGATCCTATTTCCGAATCTAATATATCAATTTTAATGACGGATATGAAGGCAGAAGAATTTATGAGGAATGATAGCAGTTTAGAATTAGTTAGTATTGAGGAAAACTCTGTACATCATTCGGTTATATCGGCTATCAGCAGCATAGGAGGTGCCAGTTTTTTTGTATGCGCAAATCAGGAAGATGCTATTGATTCATTCCTGAATGGAGAAACAGATGCTGTTATCGGCGTAAAGGACAGCATACTTTATCAATTGAGCGAGAATAGGGAAGAGAATCAATATACAATTGTGAATAACAATGTTGCCTCAATACGGTACTATATATGCTCATCCGCGGATAATTATAATATAGTAAAGGATATAAATTCTGCGTTACGACAAATGAGAGCAAGCGGAGAATATGATAACATCGAAAATCGCTGGATTAAAAGTTCAGAACTCAGAGCGCAGGTCTTAGTACGTAATGTAAAAATAATTGCGGCGGTTTGTATTGTTATTGCATGTGTTTTTATTATCTTCGAATATCGTTTAAACCGTCTTCTTAAGGAAAAAGTTAACGAAAAAACAGAAGAACTGCAAAGTGTGAATGATGCATTAAGGGAGAAAATAACTGAAATCCGTGAAAATAATGAAATACGGAATAAAGTTGTGGATCAAAGTCCGAGTGGGATAATTGTAATGGATTGTCAAATGAATATTACTATGATTAATGAAAAGGCAAAGGATATGATAGACAATGAAAACGTGAAATTAGGACAACCTGTATTAATTAGTCCTTTAATCAGATATATATGGGACGATAAATGTAAGCGGGTAGGAAAAAGTGGAGAGTGTAGCGGATACGAAGTTAAGGTGATGAAAGACAGTTATACTGAGCGATCGTATCGATATGACGTTTATAATTTATACACAGAGAACCGGGAAAAAAGAGGAGAAATTATGGTGTTGGAGGATGTTACTGATGAAATTCGAATAAAAAACGAAATTTTTGAAAAAGAAAAGAACTCAGTTTTAAATCAAATGATAGCAGAAATATCGCACGATATTTTAAATCCATTGACTGCAATCAGAACACTGGCGGAGTTAGCACCGCAAAAAAAGCAGAATGAGTCATTTTATCTGCATTTCTCGGAAATTGTACCTAAAGAGGTTGACAGAGTAACCGTATTAATAAAGCGACTTTTAAATTATGCTAAACCGAGTAGCTCTAAACGTGAGATCACTGATGTGTCTGCCGTCATAAATTCATGCGCTCAACTTATGGAGCCAGTCATGAAAAAAGACGGCATAATTTTGGAACTTAGAACAGAGGAAAACAGTTTTTTGTATGTAGACGAGGGACAGTTCAAACAAAGCATGCTTAATTTGATAACAAACAGCATAGATGCGATTTTAGAAAAAAAGAAAATATCGAGCTTTAAGGAAGAGTTGTCTATTAAAATTTCAGAGTGGAGAGAAAACAATATGGTGTATATCCAGGTTAAGGACAACGGAATTGGAATGACTGAAGGACAAAAGGAAATGGCAACAACTCCGTTCTTTACAACTAAGTCAAATGGAAGTGGGTTAGGGCTATCAATGGCCAACCGTTTTGCGAGTGAAAACGGGGGTAAGCTTATAGTGGAAAGTGTTTATAGAAAAGGAGCTACTGTTACATTTTGCTTTCAATGCCCCTTAGACTCAGATAAAAAAGATGGAAAAGGAGAATGTAAATGAGTAAAAAAATATTGGTTTTAGATGATGAACTTAGTATATGTACTACTCTTGCAATTGCATTAGAGGACGAATATGACGTAAAGTCCACGACAGATGTTGCGGAAGCTTTGCAATGGATAAACATTGAACACTTTGATATATGTCTCTTGGATTTACGTTTGGGTGAGTACAACGGGATAGATGTACTTGAAAAGATAAAAGAAATTGATGAGGATGTTGCAGTAATAATTATGACTGCCTATTTTAGTCTTGAATCGACAATAGAAGCAATGCGTAAGGGAGCATATACATATGTTACAAAACCTCTGAATATAGAGGGATTGAATCTTATTATAAAACAGACTCTTGAGCATAAGGAACTTAATGAAACAGTAGAGTATTTAACAAACGAGCTAAAACAGAAGACTGAATTTGATTATGAAGGCGTAAAAATAATTGGAAACAGTCCTGCTATGAGAAAAGTGTTTGCTTACATAGAAAAGCTAAAAAATGTTGATACTAACGTTTTAATTACGGGTGAAAGTGGGACCGGCAAGGAACTTGTAGCGCGCGCAATACATAATCAGGGCAAGCGGTGTTTTGCAGAATTTGTTGAGGTCAATTGCGCAGCAATACCAGACGGTTTGTTAGAAGAAGAATTATTTGGACACAGAAAAGGTAGCTTTACGGGAGCAATGGATGATAGAAAAGGCAAATTTGCATATGCTGATGGTGGAACTATTTTTTTGGATGAAATAGGAGATATGAGCTACAACTTACAGGCTAAACTTTTAAGAGTATTACAGGAAAGAGAATTTTCACCTGTAGGGTCAAATGAGAAAATAAAGGTCGATGTTCGAGTGATATCGGCAACCAATAGAAATCTGAAAGAAATGGTAGATAGGGGGGATTTCAGAAAGGATTTGTATTTCCGGCTAAACGTAATGGAAATACATCTTCCATCTTTGGCGGAACGAAGACAGGATATAAGGCTTCTAATTCAATATTTCATTGAGGAATACAACAGAATTGTGGGAAAAAATGTAATAGGCGTTTCAAAGGAGGTTGAAAGGAAACTTCTGACATATCCATATACAGGAAATGTTCGAGAACTCGCAAATATAATTGAACATGCTATTGTAGTTTCTGAAAATGAAACAATTCAGATAGAGGACTTACCGGAAGAGGTTGCAGGTTGGAGTAGCGGCTATGACAAAGAAAATAAAGGCATTTTTATGCGGGATTTAGTGGGCAAAACAATGAAAGAGATAGAAAAAGAAGTAATAATAGAAACCTTAGCTAGAAATAACGGATCACGAAAAAATACTGCTGAAATGCTAGGCATTAGTGAAAAGGGTTTGCGTAATAAAATAAAAGAGTATGGGATAAGATGAGTATTATTTTCATCAGAATCTTTAGCTAAAGGCGGTAAAAAATGCACAAACGGCATTTTTTACCGCTGTTTCGATTAATTTATTGGCGCAACCAGTATCGGGAACCAATTGATTCAAAGGAAAATTCGAAATATATTCAATGGCATAATAATTGCTAAATATAGTTGGCAAAACCGCGGTATATCTTGAAAGAAAAGAAAGGAGAAAGTGCGATGAGAAAGTTAATATCTGTAGTATTGATAGCTATGATGCTAACAGCATATTTAACTGGTTGTGGTGGTGACAGTGGAGGCAGCTCCACAGAGGATAGAACAGATTTGATCTATCGTGTAAAATCAGAGCCGCCTTCTCTTGACTGGTGTGCAGTTAGTGATTTATCGACTTGGTCAATCTTGAACCAAATGGCAGATACTCTTGTTATGAAAGATGAAGATGGAAATATTGTACCGGGTTTAGCTGAATCTTGGGAATTTCTGAATGATAATCAAACAGTGCGTTTTAAGCTTAGAGAGGATGTAAAGTTCCATAACGGAGAAATGATGACTGCAGATGATGTTGTTTATTCATTGAACAGAGCTATTGCAAATCCAATTACAGTACTTTCTACAACCGCAATGAAAGAGGCTGAGAAGGTGGATGATTATACTGTGGATTTACATTTAAAACATGCATATGAACCGATTTTGGAATGTTTACTGGGTTCACATACATTCATTACATCTCAGAAGGCAGTAGAAGAAATGGGCGATGAAGCTTTTGGACGCGCACCAGTTTATTCGGGTCCTTATCAGTTTGAAAGTTGGGAAACAGGGGATAATGTTGTTCTTGTGGCCAATGAAGATTATTGGAGAGGAAGTCCTGCAATCAAGAAAATTACCTTCAAGATTATTCCTAATGCAAATACCGCAGCCATAGCATTAGAAACCGGTGAAGCAGATTTTATGGAAGATCCTGACTCTTCGGATCGTGAGAACCTTATCAATTCAGATAATTTAGCGTGCTATGAGACATACCAAGCAGGTACTTTCTATATTGCTTTTAATAATGCAGAGGGAAGATTTGCTGATGAAAGACTTAGAGAAGCTGTTTGTCTTACCGTTGATAGAGAAGCAATAGTTGAGGGAAGCTTTGGAGGAAACGCTTTGGCAATCAGCAATCCGTTCCCGCCAACAGTATTTGGCTATGATGAAAATATAAAGACAAAAGAACAGGATATTGAAAGAGCTAAAGAATTGGTTGTTGAGGCTGGATATCCGGATGGACTCACGGTAGATACTTATGTTTCAGATGATCCTATGTATCTAAGACCTACAGAAATTCTTCAGTCGCAGCTTAAAGAGATAGGCATTAATTTGAATATCATTAAGCAAGAGCGAGGAGTATTTATGACCCAGGTATATTACAATATGGACTATGAGCTCGCTGTAGGAAGTTTAATTGCAAGCTATAAAGACGCTGATTATGAGTGGGTTGAATATCATGGAAGCGAGGCTGGAAGCTTCAATTACCTGCTGACTGACGTGCCAGAAATAAACGAATATCTTGAAACGGGACGTTACTCAACAGATAAGGAAGTAAGACAGGAAGCCTATACAAACCTTGCACAGTACATTGTAGATCATTCCGTAATTTGCCCGTTGTTCATACGAATGAATACCATAATCTGCAATAAAGATCTCAAGGGTGTAGTTCCTGACGATCTAGCAAGATATCATGTATTTGATTATAGCTGGTAACGTTAAGAGGTGACAGGGTTATGTTGAAGTTTATAGGAAAACGACTTCTGATGATGATTCCTGTACTGATAGGCATTTCATTTATTATCTTTGCTATTATGAGTCTGACGCCGGGAGATCCGGCCAGACTCATCTTGGGAGAGTATGTTGAGGATGAAGCCATTCAGGCAATGAGAGATGAGTTGGGATTAAATGATCCTTTCTTTCAAAGATATTTTGACTATATGGCAGGATTAATACATGGAGATTTCGGCGTTTCATGGGTATCGGATCTGCCTGTGTTAGAAGAAATTGGTAGCAGAATACCTACCACACTTACTTTAGCATTTATTGCTACAGCAATTATGACAATCGTGGGTGTTCCTTTGGGTATTGTTTCGGCTGTGAAGCAGTATTCGTTCTTGGATACGCTTTGCGTTTTCTCAGCCTTTATACTAGCTTCGGTACCATCATTCTGGTTAGGCTTACTGTTAGTATTGCTCTTTTCCTTAACACTAAACATACTTCCTGCAACGGGAGTTGATTCGTGGCAGAATTTTATATTGCCATGTATTACTTTAGCTTCTGTAATGATGGCGTCATTGCTGAGAATGACAAGGTCAAGTATGTTAGAAGTTGTTAGACAAGATTATATACGTACGGCACGAGCAAAAGGTGCTGATGAGAAAAGGGTGATTTTTCACCATGCAATAAGAAACGCTCTATTGCCGGTTGTAACATTGGTAGGCTTGAATTTTGGTAATTTAATGGGAGGTACGATAATTATAGAAAACGTGTTTGCCATGCCAGGTCTAGGTACGTTAATTCTTAACTCTCTTTATGTGAAAAATACACCGGTAGTTATGGGAGGAATACTGTTTATAGCGGTATGCATAAGTATTGTAAACTTGCTAATTGATATTACTTATAGCTTCATAGATCCTCGTGTACGAGACCGGTTGAAAGGATGAGAGAGGAGGAATAGCATGGAAAAAGCAGGAACATTAAAAAAAAGAAGTCAGTTACAAGCGATATGGTTCCGATTTAAAAAGAATAAACTTGCCGTATTTGGACTGATTCTCTTAATAATATTGGTTGGATTGGCTGTTTTTGCGCCGCTTTTGGTCAGTTATGAAGAAGATGTAATTGCACAAGATGTTTACAATAAAATGCAAGGACCAAGCGCGGAACATATATTTGGTACTGACCATTATGGCCGTGATTTGTTTGCTCGTGTAATATTTGGCGGAAGGATGTCGCTTTTAGTTGGTATTTTAACCGTTGTAATATCCTTATGTCTAGGAGCGATTATTGGATCATCTGCAGGTTATTTTGGAGGCGTGGTTGACAATGTACTGATGAGGATTATGGATATCTTTCTTTCATTACCTCAGACAATTATGGCAGTTGCTATCGTAGCAGCATTAGGTGCAGGATTGCAGAATTTAATAATTGCTATGGTTGTTGCATCTACCCCATGGTTTGCAAGGGTGGTTCGCTCTACAGTTCTTTCAATTAGAGGGCAAGATTTTATAGAAGCAGCACGTGCATGCGGAACACCTCACAAAAGAATAATATTAAAACATGTAATTCCAAATAGTATAGGGCCTATAATTGTTCAGGCGACTTTAGAAATTGGCATGGCTATAATGTCAATTGCCGCATTAAGTTTTATTGGTTTGGGAATTCAAGCTCCGACACCTGAGTGGGGTTCTATGCTTTCGGAAGCGAAGTCATTTATGCGAAATGACCCGAATCTTGTTATTATACCGGGTATAGCTATAGTTCTTTCTGTTATGGCGCTTAACCTGATTGGAGATGGATTAAGAGATGCTCTGGATCCAAGAATGAAAAACTAATACTGGCAGGTGTAAAGTTATGAATGAGTTATTACAGATTAAGAATCTTCACGTTGTATATCAGACTGATGAAGAAACAGTTTATGCAGTTAACGGCGTGGATTTAAACTTGAGTGAAGGAGAGACTCTTGGGCTGGTAGGCGAAACAGGCGCAGGTAAAACTACATTAGCATTAAGCATATTGAACATACTACCACCCAAAGTAGGTAAAATTACCGAAGGTAGCATTCTGTTTGAAGGAGAAGAATTAGTTGGTGCTAATGAGAAGCTTATCAGGGAAATACAGGGGAATAAAATTGCCATGATATTCCAGGACCCTATGACAAGCTTAAATCCGTTATTGACTATCGAGGATCAGATTGGAGAAGCGCTCCTACTTCATAGGAAGGAGCTGAGTAAAGATGAAATCAGTCAAAGAGTTGAAGAAATGCTTAAGATGGTGGGTATACCACCGGAACGAAAAAAAGAGTATCCTCATCAGTTCTCCGGCGGTATGAAACAGCGAGTTGTTATAGCAATATCTTTAGCATGTGAACCTAAATTGCTTTTGGCGGATGAACCGACAACCGCTTTAGATGTAACGATACAGGCGCAGGTTCTTCATATGATGAATCAATTGAAGAAAGAATTAAAAACCGCAATGATTCTTATTACACATGATCTTGGTGTAGTTGCGGAAATATGTGAAAAAGTTGGCATTATGTATGCGGGAGAAATCATAGAAGTTGGTTCTTTAGAGGACATTTTCAAAGGGAAAGATCATCATCCATATACCAAAGGATTGTTTGGATCGATACCTGATTTAAACAGTGATGTAAGCAGATTGTCACCAATTGACGGGTTGATGCCTGATCCATCTGCACTGCCTGAGGGATGTAAATTTCATCCTAGATGTCCAAACTGTTGGGAAATGTGTAAAACCACTGTACCTGAGTACGTTGATTTAGGTAACGGACATAAAATACGATGCCATTTGTTTGGCAATCAAAATGGAGGTGGGGGCATATGATTGGAAGTGAAGAAAAACTAATCGAGGTAAGGCATCTGAAAAAGTATTTCAAGACAAAAAAGGGTATGCTTCATGCTGTAGATAATGTCAACTTTGAAATAATCAAAGGGAAAACACTTGGAGTTGTCGGCGAATCAGGGTGCGGAAAATCCACACTAGGCAGGACGTTATTACGCTTAATCGAACCTACAGAGGGAGAGATATTATATGAAGGGAATAACATTGTTAGTTATGGCAATCGAAAAATGTTTGAAATGCGTAAAAAAATGCAGCTCATTTTTCAAGACCCTTATAGTTCCCTCAATCCGAGAATGTCGGTAAGTGAAATAATCACAGAACCAATTAAAGTGTGTAAGCTATTGAAAGGCAAAAAGCAGATTGAAGAACGGGTCAGAGAGTATATGAATACAGTAGGCCTTGCCGAGAGATTAATTAATGCGTATCCGCACGAGCTAGATGGAGGGAGGAGACAAAGGATAGGAATTGCACGTGCATTAGCTGTAGAACCCGAGTTTATCGTTTGTGATGAGCCAGTTTCGGCCTTAGATGTGTCAATACAGGCCCAGGTTTTGAATCTTTTAATGGATCTTCAGGAAGAAAGAGGGTTGACTTATTTATTTATTACACACGATTTGAGTGTAGTAAAGCATATAAGCGATGAGATACTTGTGATGTACCTAGGGGAATGTGTAGAGAAAGCAGAAACGGATCAGCTGTTCTCTCAGCCGCTTCATCCGTATACAAAAGCACTGCTTAAAGCAATTCCGTCTGTTGATCTTAGCCGTAAAATGTTGGAAAGTGATATGCTTAAAGGCGAGGTCACAAGTCCTATAAACCCAAAACCCGGATGCCGTTTTGCGGCAAGGTGTCCGTATTGCAGACCTGAATGCGTATCTGAACAGATTACATTAAAGGAAGTGGAACCAGGTCATTTTGTAGCTTGTAACTTATATGAGTAAAGAAAAGGGAGGTAAAATCATGAATGTTTATGAATCTTTCAATTTAGAAAACGAAATGAAGCTTAGGGGACGTAAAGAAAATGGATATATAAAGTTTGCAGAGAAGGCCGATGGATCGTCGATTTGTTTACCTATAGTTATGGCAATAGGTGAAGAAGATGGGCCGATAATTTTAGCAGACGCTTGTACACATGGTGATGAAATAGAAGGGGCAGAAGGTATAATTGAGACATGGAAAAAACTCAATCCGCATGAAATGAAAGGTGCATTTGTTGGAATTCCGGTTCTGAACCCTGAGGCATTTGTGGCGGTAGATCGTTCGGGCAAACTTGATTTTGTACCGCAGGATATGAATAGAATTTTCCCTGGACAGTTAAATGGAACTGTAACTCATCAAATTGCGAGATATTACATAGAAGAGCTTGTTAAAAAAGTAGATGGTGTAGTTACGTTACATGGAGGTGGAAATAATTTGGACCTCATGCCTGTCACTCTCTATCAGCATTACGGAGATAGTATATCTGAAACATCGGAGCATATGGCGCGTGCTATGGGTTTTCAGGGCCTGTGGCAAAATAATGTTTGCGATGAAAAAAACGGAGTTTTGGATGAAATAGGGTATCTCTGTGGAGTGCCTGTAGTAACTGCAGAAATAGGAGGACAGGTTAACCGCAGGAAATACAGATCCACAGATCCTGCAAGAATAAGTGAAGGAATATGTAATATATTACGTTATTTCGGGATTCTAGATGGTAAAGTTAAAGAGAAGGAGCCCCTGTATCATATCGAAATGGCATATATTACAAATAAGAAGGGAGGACTTCATAAACCGGAAAAGTCGTGTGGGGATATGGTCAAAGAAGGAGACCGCTTGTCAGTAATAACTGATATTTTTGGGAATATAATTGAAGAAGTTATAGCTCCGTTTGATGGTGTTGTTATGGGTATATGGACAACACCTGTATGCCAGCCATACAATTGGGTATACATGTTAGGAAAGTCTGTAGAAGAAAAGTAAGGGGGAGTTAGAATGAAGCCTACATTTGAGTTATATGATTTTGTAATGGAGGATGCGATTAAAGATCGCGGTATAAAAAAATGCGGTGTAATCCACTTTGCGAGAAGAGCAAACGGATCGTGGATTGATATACCAGTTATGATTGCATCAGGAAAGAAAGATGGTCCTATACTTTTAGTGGATGCCTGTCATCATGGAGATGAACATGAAGGTGCTGAGGGAATTATTCGAGTATTTAACTCCATTGATCCTCAGAAAATGAGAGGGACCTTGGTGGCGATTCCTGTCTTAAATGTAGATGCTTTTGCAGAACTTCGAAGATACGGAACGCAGGACATGGTTCCGTTAGATTTAAACCGCAGCTACCCTGGAAATGATATAGGAAGTTTAACAAAATGCATTGCTGATTTTTATTTTACTCGGTTTATCAAAAAATCTACTGCGGTTATTACGATACACGGAGGTGGAAACTATCTGTACTTAGAGCCGATTACAGATTACATGCACTGCGGTGACGAAGTAAGTCGTATTTCTCAGGAAATGGCAGAAGCTTTTGGTATTGAAAAGCTTTGGCAGATAGACGAATCTGAATATGATCCTAAAAATGGAATCATGGATGAAAATGCGTATTCTGTGCATGTTCCAGTCATTTTACCGGAAATTGGTGGACAGGTGACACGACTTGATCAGCGGGAAAAGAACATAGATATTCTTGAAAATGGAATTGTTAATGTGATGAAGTATCTAAATATTCTTGAGGAAGATCCTGTTGAGTACAATAATCACCTTCACCTTCAGATAGAATTTCTGTTCACAAAGCATGGAGGCATACATAAACCTCTGAAAAAAGGAGGCGAAAGAGTAAAAAAGGGGGAGACACTGGCAATTGTTACGGATTTGTTCGGAAACGAGATAGATAAAATAGTTGCACCATATGACTGTGTTGTAGAAGGTTACTGGGCTTATTCTGTTGCATTGCCAAGAGGATGGTCTTACGTAATAGGAAAAGAGGTTAGTGGAAATTAATTATACATGCAGGTGTTCTTACGACATTTGAATTGCTCCCGCCAGATTTACTGGTGGGAGCAATTGCCGAGAAATCACTTTTCCTAATTAGTATAAAGAGATTACTTTCGAGCAGTAGAAATGGCAGAAATTAATTTCAACCAAAGTCGCATCTGTCATTAATATGTCACTCAGCTGCTTCCGCATGCGGCAGGTTGGTCATAAATGTGACGATAGTACCGGTATATCTTTCTATTTTTCCTTCACCCATCATAACGTTGACGATGGAGCAGGAAGGATTTTTTTCATATACGTAAGAAGCTGAGGTGGCTGCCACACAGTTTCTGTAGGTCATATCGGCTCCTGAATACTCATTGAACGCTTCGGCTACAGACTTGGCAAAATCGCTTTCGGAATCCCCGGTCCAGCCGGCGTGTTCACCGGTCTTTTTATAAGTAATATCTGCAAGGCTGCAGATTGTTTCATACGTCTGGTCGATATCTGCAAGACTTTCATCAGTCAGACTGTTGGCTGCGGCGGAAGCGGACCAGGTTGTGTCCGCACACCTCAGGACTCCGAGATTGGTTATAGAGATGAGATCGTCGTTGGAATCTCTGAGGTAAACCCCGTCAACAATAGTGTACAGGGTGCTGATAAAGTCATTAAGCGCATCTTTTGTGAAAACTCTGGAAGGGAGTTCTGTCTGCTCAAAGGTGTACGTCATAAGAGGAAAATCTTCGGCGTACTTTTTATTGAATTTTTCTATGGCGCTGTTAAGACTGCTTTCAAACTTCTCCACGTAGTTGGAGTCGATTACCAGTGTAGCGGAAGCGTTTTCAGGGTAAAGTGAAGCGGAAGAACCGCCGTTTATGTCGGCAAGCTCAAATATGACCGCATTGGTCTTTAAAGTCGCAAGGAGATTTCCCAGTTCCTTTATCGGATTGGGATAACCTGAGATTCTCGTATCAGGTATACCTCCGGGCAGTCCCTGGATTGTAACCGTGTATGCGATACTTCCGGAAGGCTTCGTGTATGCCGCATTTCCGGTAAACCTGTATGAGCTCCGGCTTCCGGAGTTGAAAGACCACATCTGGCTGTCTCCCGGATTCAGACAGAATACATTGGCGTCATCCGGAAAGTATTTGGAGTTGACTTTTGATATTCCGGAAAAGTCGCGCTGTGTTTCAGGTGCAAAAATGACCGTAAGCTCACCCAGATCCACTGCGTTTTTTGCAAGGTAAAGGCCTGAGGCCATGGCCGGTATATAATCGGTGATACCATAAGTGCCGGAAGCATCATACTGGCATACTACAACTGTCGGAGGAGCTTCTTCGTATGACGGCGAAGCCTCAGTGCTCATGATTACGTTGCCGTAGGCATCCTGCTCCACCTGCACGCTCTTTGATTCTGCCCAGTTTACGAGATACTTCTGAACTCTTGAATTATCCGTCAGAGTGGACATGGAATCCTCAAGGTCAGTCTTATACGCCATAGCCTTGTCTTCAATTTTAGAAGCCAGCGTTTCTTCTGCTTCAGGTTCTTCACTGGCGCAGGATGAAAGAAGTGCTGCGGAAAGTATCATAACAGTTATCATCAGCAATGATGTGAGTCTTTTCATTATTAAAATCCCCGTTCCTTTCAAATTTTCATAAAAATTATATAAATTTCCTTAAATATTCATTTGTCCTTTTTGCGAGAATACTTTATAATAATATCATAAGAGAAATAGTTGTTGTAGTATTTTTGGGAAACTTCACAGAATCTTAAGATTTGACTTTAATGAGGTGATGCGCGCTATGGAATCTAAAAACATAATCATAAGGGAATCGGTGTTCGAGGACTGTGAGCTTTTTTACAAGTGGGAAAACGATCCTGCCGTAGAAGAGTTCTTCACCTTTGACAATGTTGAGAGAACATATGAAAATATTGTTACGGAATTTGTCAGATTCAGACTCGACCCTACCAAGGCTCAGTTTACCATATTGCTTAAGCCTGATGATAGGCCGATAGGACGCGTTTATCTTTCCGGAATTTCCAAAGCGTATGATTCACTGGACATTACCAGAATATATATTGCAGATCCTGCCATGAGAAATCACGGGTACGGCGAGGAATCGCTGAGGCTTATTCTGGAATATGCATTTATTCAGCTCCATATGGAGAGAGTTACCCTTGACCATCTCGCGAAAAATAAACATGCGGCGCACGTTTATGAGAAGGTGGGATTCGTGGATGAGGCTCTCATGCGCCACGGCGGAAAGAAAGCGGGAAAATACGTGGATCTTCAGCTCATGTCTATGCTTAGGGCGGAGTACTACGATAAAATCCATACGAAATAGCAGAAGTAAAATCTAAAGCAGAGGCCGGAAGATCTGACGGACATAAAGTCGCGATCCTCCGGCATTTTAAGTTTTGCCTGACTGTGTGGGTGTGTGGAGGGTTCGAAAATGGATTTTAAGAAAAGACGTGGTCCAGATCTTCTGACAGCCGCCGTCTGGACCACCTCAGAGCTTTTCCTGCGACATTTTAAGAACAGCTTGAATGGATTGATAAAAAGTCAGTTCGTCAATCAGAACAGAAGCTACAATGTCGACATTCTGTGCTCTTAGAATTTCGAGATTCTACCATCGAGGGGTGTTATTCCGGCATGCTGTAAACTACAATCTATACAAAAGAATTGCCTGGAAGGAGAGGTTTATAAATGGATTTAAAGAAGATAGGTGCGTACATAGCGGGAAAGCGAAAGGCGCTGGGCATGACTCAGCGGGAGCTGGCGGACAGGCTTAACATGAGCGATAAATCCATATCAAAGTGGGAGCGTGGAATTTGTCTTCCTGACGTTTCCGTGTATCTTAAGCTCTGTGAAATTCTGGGAATAACAGTAAACGAGTTTCTGGCCGGTGAGGACATAGAGGCGGAGAACATGCCTGAAAAGTCGGAGAGCAATATAATGGGCGTCGCTCTGGACAGCAGCAGGAAGCAGAAAAAGCTGAAGCGGATAATCGCCGTTTTGGCAGCGATAACCCTTACGACATGCATATGCGGTGCGGCTTTTGGCATATATTATAACTTCATAAGGCCACAGAACTACGTGGCACCGATGGGCTCTCACAGCGTAGAAATGCAGAGCTCGTTGATAAGAGCGATATCTGCGATATACATTCTGCTGAATGGGACAAAATCGGCTCGGAAGGTGTGTTTGCATTTCTGATAGATGACAGCAGTTCTTCAGTGACGTTCACTGCAGCGTGGGACGATTATCAGGAAGCTGTGCAGGTGCCGATTTCAGCAGAGGATTACATGGGCATGTCCATGGGTTCCATCGAAGAAGAACTGGAGATAGAACCAGGCAAGGAGCAGGGAATCGGAGCGGTATTTTTCGATAACGACGAGATGAGACATCTGCCGGTTTCAATGATAGCGAGTGAAAAAGGCGGGGTGGAAAACGACCTCGTGTATTACTTCAGCGTGGAGTTTACAGAATAAAATCTGTATCTGACGGCAGTGTGGGTGCTTTGTGGGAAAACGACTTGAATAGTGGTTATTTTGACCTATCACCCTTTCCGCTCGAAAAAGGTCAAGGCATTTTTTGACATTTCTACGTTCTGCAATTAATAAGGTCAAGGAATTCGACACTATGTTCGAGAAATTCCTTGACCTTTTGATGTCACGCAGTGAATTATGTCAAATTTTGCTTTGACCTGAAAGCGCATTTCCGCTTTTCCGGTCAAATCAATCTTCAGGGAAAACATCCCAGAGAAAAATCCGGCTCCTTCCCGTAACAGGAAAACGAGCCGGATCACCGCACTGCGCAGCGACCCGGCCCGATGGATTTATAAAGCGTCAGACTGTTATTTCATATCCTTGAGGAATGCCATGTAACCCTTGTAGGCTTCGTAGATGTCGGCTTTGCTGGCCACTTCCCAAGGCGCGTGCATGTTCATTACGGCGATGCCGCTGTCGATTACGTTCATGCCGTAGTTTGCGAGAATGTAGGCGATGGTTCCGCCGCCGCCGATGTCAACTTTACCAAGCTCTGCGGTCTGGAAGGCCACGTCTGCATCGTCCATAACCTTTCTGAGGGCCGCGATATACTCGGCGTTGGCATCGTTGGAGCCGGACTTTCCGCGGGCGCCGGTGAACTTGTTGAATACCATGCCGCGTCCGAAGTATGCGGTGTTCTTTCTCTCGAAGGCGCTTTCGTAAGCCGGGTCAAAGGCTGCGCTTACGTCCGAGGACAGCATAGCGGAATTTCTCAGGCAGCGTCTTAAGGCAAGCTCGCTGTAGCAGCCTGCAAGGTTCATAATTTCCGCAACGGTGTTTTCGAAGAATCTGGACTCCATTCCCGTAGCGCCGACGCTTCCGATTTCTTCCTTGTCAACCAGGAGGCAAACGGCGGTGCGCTCAGGAGTTCCCTCAAAATCGAGTATTGCCTTGAGAGAGGTGTATGCACAGATTCTGTCGTCATGGCCGTAGCCTATGATCATGCTTCTGTCTATTCCGCAGTCTCTTGCCTTTCCGGCAGGAACAACCTCTATTTCCGCAGAGAGGAAATCCTCTTCCTCAATGCCGTAGGTTTCCTTGAGTATGTTCATAACGCCCTTTGCGACGGCGTCTTTTTCCTCTCCGTCCACAGGAATGCTTCCCATGAGAACGTCAAGGTTCTCACCTTCGACTACTTTACCTGCTTTCTTTTCCATCTGCTCGCCTGCAAGGTGAATGAGAAGGTCAGTTACGCAGAATACAGGGTCGCCTTCCTTTTCGCCGATGTTTACGTTTACAACGGTTCCGTCCTTCTTTGCGATTACGCCGTGAAGAGCAAGAGGAATGGTAACCCACTGATATTTCTTGATTCCGCCGTAGTAATGGGTGTCAAGATATGCAAGCTCTGTGTTTTCGTAAAGAGGGTTCTGCTTGATGTCCAGTCTCGGAGAGTCGATGTGGGCTCCGAGGATGTTGAGGCCCTTTTCCATAGGCTCTTTTCCGATTACTGCGAGCATGAGGGATTTTCCCATATTGTCCGCGTATACTTTGTCGCCTGCCTTGAGTCCGCCCTTTTTCATGGCTTCCTCCAGGCTGACAAAGCCTGCAGCCTTTGCGGCGTCGACGGAAATAACGGTGCATTCCCGTTCCGTCTTGCCGTTAGTAATGTATTCTTTATAGCTTTCGCAGAGAGTGTCAAGAGCCTTCTTCTGCTCGGCCGTGTAGGTTTTCCATGCGTTTCGTCTTTCCATGATAAATTCCTCCCGAATTAAAAATTTCACACTGATACTATTATACTCACCTCGCTGTAACTTTTCCACTACCAAAGAGCATTTTTTTATAGTAGAATATGGTGGAAGAAAGGAGAATTTAATTCTATGAATAAAGCATATGAAAAGCTCGTTCGCTGCGAGAAGATTATAAGGGGAAAGACTGATTTTGAGCCTGAGGTGGCGCTTGTCTTAGGTTCCGGCCTGGGCGGATACGCCTCCAACATGGACGTAAGGTGCGAGGTGCCGTACAGCGAGATTGAAGGTTTTCCGGTGTCCACAGTGCCCGGCCACGACGGACGCTTTCTCTTCGGCTACGTCAAAGGCGTGCCCGTAGTCGCCATGAAGGGGAGAATCCATTACTACGAGGGTTACGATATGACGGATATCGTCCTTCCCATAAGGCTTATGGGAATGCTGGGCGCAAAGACTTTAGTTCTGACAAATGCCGCAGGCGGAATAAACATGGATTTTACTCCGGGAGACCTGATGATTATAAAGGACCACATTTCCGCCTTTGTTCCGAGCCCGCTGAGAGGGGAAAACCTGGACGAGCTGGGACCGAGATTTCCTGATATGAGCAAAATCTACGACAGAGGGCTCATTGAGTATCTGAGAGCTTCGGCGGCGGAGAACGGCTTCGAGATGAAGGAGGGCGTATACCTTCAGTTCCAGGGACCGAACTTCGAGACGCCGACGGAGATAAAGATGTTCAGAGGCCTCGGCGCGGACGCCGTTGGAATGAGTACGGTGTGCGAGGCCATAGCCGCAAGGCATATGGGCCTGAGAATCGCCGCGGTTTCCTGCATAACCAATATGGCTGCGGGAATTTTAGACCAGCCGCTTTCTCACGAGGAGGTTCAGGAGACGGCGGACAAAGTCGCAGACAAGTTTGAAAAACTCATAACCGGCCTTATCGCAAGGATAGGAGAGGAAAAATAACTGATTCGCTGTGATGATAATTGCTTTAAATATCGCGATGTCGCTGCTTCTTGCCATACTGATAATTTCACTGTCCGTGACTGGGGTTCTGGCATTTAAGCCTCTTTACTATTCCTCCATAGAAAGATACGGAATCGAAGAGACGAGCGGCATGGAGAGAGACGAGATCATTGAAAACTACGACGCCCTCATAGACTATAACTTCATCGGAGGACCTGAGAGCCTCCGGTTTCCGACCCTTCCTTCCTCCGAGGAGGGACTGGTGCATTTTGCCGAGGTGAAGGAAATATTCACAGGCCTTCAGGCGGCGGGAATAGTTTCGGCAGTTCTCCTTGCGCTGCTAATTTTCGCCGGAAGTTTTGGCGGAAAAAGGAAAAACGCAAAAGCCGTTCTGCCGGCCGGAAAGAAGTACGTCTGGCTCAAGTACGGCGGAATAATCGCATGCGTTCTTCCGGCGACAGTTATGGCGGCCGCGGCGTTATGGTGGGACAAAGTGTTCGTCCTGTTTCACGAGATAGTATTCGACAACGATTACTGGATATTCGATGCGGAAACGGATCCGGTCATAACCATGCTGCCGGACGGATTCTTTTTCGAGTGCTGCATGGCCATAGGGGCGCTAATACTGATACTGAGCGCCGCAGCGTATTTTGTTTACGGAAAGCTGAGGAAAAGAGAAAATGCTCATTAAAGGCGCGCGGGCAGTAGACCCGGCAAACAACAGAGACGAGATTTCCGATATTCGGATTAAAGACGGATTGATTGCGGAAACCGGCATGAACCTTAAGGCGGAGCCGGAGGAAGAGGTGATCGACGCCTCCGGACTTACGGCGGCTCCCGGATTCATCGACGGCCACTGCCACTTCAGAGACCCGGGATTTGAGTATAAGGAGGATATCTTAACCGGAGCCGCCGCTGCGGCAAAGGGCGGCTTTACTTCGGTAATTTGCCTTGCAAACACCAATCCGCCCGTGGATAACGTGGACACCCTTAACTACGTCCTGGAGAAAGGGAGGAAAACGGGAATTAACGTTTATTCCGCAGCCTGCATTTCAAAGGGTATGAACGGAGAGGAGCTTACAGACCTTGACTCCCTTAAGAAAGCCGGAGCCGCGGTTTTCACCGACGACGGAAAGCCTCTTGCCGATGCCGCCTTAACGGAAAAGGCGATGAAGTGGGCCGCTGAAAACGGCGCCGTTTTAAGCTTTCACGAGGAGGACCCTCACCTGGTGGGAACGGCCGGAGTAAACGACGGCAAAGTGAGCCGGGCTTTGGGCTTTACAAAAGGCGCAGAGGCGTCGGCAGAGGACTGCCTGGTGGCAAGGGACTGCGCTCTTGCCGTGAGAACCGGCGCGAGGATATGCATTCAGCACATAAGCTCCGGTGTAAGCGCAGCGCTTGTAAGACATGCAAAATCCATGGGCGCAGACGTATGGGCTGAAGCGACGCCCCACCATTTTTCCATGACGGAGGACGACGTCTTAAAGCACGGAACCCTTGCAAAGATGAATCCGCCCCTCAGAACGGAAGAGGACAGACTAGCCATAATAGAGGCCATAGCCGACGGAACCATAGAGGTAATCGCAACGGACCATGCTCCCCACTCGGAAGAGGAAAAGGCGAGGGAGTTTGCAAAGGCTCCCAGCGGAATAATCGGCCTTGAGACCTCCTTTGCGGCGGGATATACCTACCTGGTTAAGCCGGGATACCTTACCCTTTCAAAGCTTATCGAAAGAATGACAGCAGGCCCGGCACGGCTCTACAGTCTCAATGCCGGAACCCTTTCTGAAGGCGCTCCCGCGGATATAGTCCTCATTGACACCGAAGAAGAGTGGCTCGTAACAGACGACTTCGCATCTAAGAGCAAAAACTCCCCGTACATCGGCGAGACGCTTACGGGGAAAGTGAAGATGACGATCTGCGGCGGGAAAGTCGTATACGATGAAACGAGATAGGCAAGGATTATAAAGGGTAATAAAAAAGCTGTTCTCCATGAGTTGAACTATGAAGAGCAACTTTTTCCGTATAAATAATTATGTGTCATAGAATAAAACTGATATAATGGTTTTGTCACAAAACACGTTATCATACGTTATACAGATAAAAGGGCGATGTTAAGAGGATGTTAACATGGGAAGAAAGAGCGGCGATTCATGGGAAAACTTCATAGGGGAAATGTACAGAAGGTACTACGACAGGCTCATGGTTGTCGCGTGTTCCTACACTCACGATAGGACAAAGGCTGAAGACCTGGTGCAGGAGGCTTTTCTGAAGGCCATACTTTCCTACAGAAAGGGCGGAAGCTTTCTGTCATGGGCGTGCCGGGTGATAAGAAACTCGTTTCTGGACCAGTACAGGCGGGAGAAGAGATTTCCGGAGGAGGACATCAAAGGGGAGGCGGAAATTCCCGCTCAGGAGGATCTGCTGGCGGATTACATAAAGGGCGAGGAGAGAAGAAGGCTTGCGGCCATGATTTCGGCGCTGCCCTTAAAGTACAGGGACGTGATGATTCAGAGCGTATACCTGGAAAAGACGGATGCCGAGCTGGCCCGGCTGTACGATACGACGGAAGCCAACGTCAGACAGATGAGATCGAGAGCTAAGAAAATGCTCGTTGCGATGAGGGAGGAGGATGACGGTTATGAAGAAGATAGATGAAGAGCTGAAGGCTTTGAACATGGAAGAGCAGGGGAAGGAACCGGAGCCTGCAGGCGATGCCGATTTTGAAGCGGCCATAGAAAAAGCCGTAAACAGGCGCATAAAGAAGATAGTCTTTAAAACCCTTGCCGTAGTTCTGGCGTGCGTGGTGGCGCTCACCCTTTGTCTGAACCCCCTTATGAACGCGCTGCTGCCTAACGCAAAAGCCATGAACGAGGTTACGGAAGATGATGTGGGAAACAGGGTAGAGAGAACCGAGCTTGAAAAGCTTCTCTCGGCGTACTACGAGGTGAGCACGCCTTACGTGGAGATATATACGGTAGATGTGGACAGCAAAGGCTTTGCCAGATATGACATTACCATGTACATAACCAGTGCCATAGCGGGAGGCGGCCGGGAGCCCGTGACGGGAACCCTTTCTATGAAGTTCGGAAAGCTTTCAATTAAGGACGACCCGTACCACCTGATAAATCCTATGTTCGGGCCTTTTGCGTGGAATGAAAACTATTACGGGGAGGGTACCGATGCCGAAAAGGCCGAAGAGCTTGAAAACCTTATCGAAGAGATAAGGAAGCTGCCTCAGTCAGCAACCCTTGACATGTCCATAGAAGCCTTCGACGGGGTTGACGTAGATGACCTGAGGGCGCAGATGACAGGAAGCCTTCAGGCTACGTGGGTTCAGGTAGAGAAGGGCTATGCGGGAAGCGACGGCTACGACTATCTGGCCGGACTTAACATAAGCGATAAAGCGACGGCCTATTCCCGTGAAGACATGAGAAGCGAACTTTCCTCCGAAGAGCTGGTGAAGCCCTACCTTGAGAATCTGAGGACTTTGAAGGAATACACCAAAATGTATACGGACGCCATGGGGCTCAGCTACAACAACACCTTGTATTACGGAAATGTGCACGAGATTCTCGACACACTGATTGCAGAGGCCGAAGCCATGGAGGGCATTACCACGAAGAAGTACTGCATAAGGGGAAGCCGTGACGATATAATAAAGTATCTTGAAAGCGGCCGGGTGGAGACGGCCTGCGTGGATCACGTAAGCTACAGTATGTTCGGATGACGAAGCCGTCAGCCTGCCGGTATCACTGCGGTAATCTGAAAGCTGACGCCTTTTGCGGCTATGTTCAGATTCAGATTGTCCGAGGCTGTTACGGGAGATACATTTACATGGGGCGTAGTGGTAAGAAGCCGGCACCAGTCCCCGGGGAAGCTGCTCTTATCCGGGAATCCCAGCTGGGCCATGTATGCGAATATATTGTCCTCGCGTTCAAAGGCAAATCTTATGATGTCGTATTTTCCCGGGTTGACCGGTATGGTAATGTTGATGTCTACCTGGTCGGTGAATCCTGAAATTACCGAGTTTACATCAAAAGGTGTATTTTTTCTGGTGCAGAGTTTTTCTATGTCTTCGCTGTAATTCATGGTCAGAATCACGTATGCGGGGGATTTATCCGCGTTCAGCTTAATGACGGAATAATATTTATTCTCGTAAATCAGGGAGCCTTTAAGCCTGCTCAGGATGCAGTACGCATAAAATGCGGGCTTTGGAATGACAGACGAAGTGTAGCATGACAGGATGCCCTTAAGAGTGCGGTTCGAATCTCCCTGATCCCTGAGCCGGCATGGAATAGGCTGCGATGTTCCCCAGAATCTGTTGAAGATATGGTGAAATGCCGCAACCGAATCAGCGCCGTAAAATCCTCCTGCCGGTGCAGAGGTCTCTGTGAATGCAGCGGCGGGAAATCCACCTCTGTTTATTTCTCCGGCTATGCGGGTCAGTTCATCCGGGGGTGCATTTTTCGTACCGGATACTGTTACCGCTTCCGGTCTGAGGGCCTCAAGGGCGCTCCACAGCCTGTGACCCATGACATCCACATCTTCGGGAGTCACTATCAGATGCAGCCCGTGATTTATGTCCATAACCGGCTCAACTGAAGGATCTACAGAAAGAGATATCTGATGATAGCCGGAAATGAGAGTGTTGGGATTCTGTCCTTCCAGAACGGACAGATACCGCTGAAGTCTCGGTATTATTACGCTTTCCGGCGGGACCTTCACCTCAGGCATATTCTCGCTGCTGAGAATGTGCTTTTTTAATTTTGCCCTGTGTTCCGAAGGAGAAGTGTGGAACCATTTCCTGAAGTATTTTTCATAGTATGCCGTGGTGGAAAAACCTGCGCTGCGTGCAACTGCACTGATTTTGTCATCTGTCTCCAGAAGTTGTATTTCAGAGCTTTCCACTCTCGCAAAACACAGAAACTCCTGAAAGCTTATTCCCATGTAATCCTTTATAAGATGAGAAATGTAATATGAACTGAGATGTTCGACTGCGGCTATATCGTCAAGGGTTATTCTGCCGGAGTGATTGGCGTATATGTAAGTTATTATCCGGCTGATTCTGCCGATGATAACCGGGTCATCGCTGCCGGAATTCACGACAGTATCTCCGTCAAAGGCGAAAAGATTGAACCATTTGTTTATGTACTCTATTACATCTACCATGAGGAGAGTGCATTTACTCTTGTAGTTGAAGCTTCGGCGGCAGTAGTTGAGCAGAATCTGGAGCATCATGTATCTTAAATTGTCAAGGCGGGTATTTCCTTCATCCCTGGTGTACGTCCTGAAACATGCCAGGGGCAGGGAAGGAAAATATCTGGTGAAAAACCAGTTGCTTACCTGTATAACGGCGACCAAATTGCGTTCCTCTGTGTGCAGAAGACCGTGAACTTCGTGACCGCTGTTTATGAAAATGTCGCCTTCTTTAAGGGTATAGGTGTAATAGCCGTTTTTAAGAAGTATTGTTCCTCTGAGAACGTACACAAATTCAATATCCTGATGATAGTGAACGGGGTACTCGTCAACTTCGAATATTCTTATGTTTATGGGAAAATCATCCTCATATGCAGTTCTTTCAAATAACATTTCCTGTGCCTTTTGTCCTTTCTGCCCGATTATAGCTCCACATATATTATAGCAAATAAATAGATTTTTATGGCAAAGAAATTATTGTTTCGGCCCGGTGATAATTATACAATACACTACGGAAAGAGTCAATATTTTGATAATTTCGTTTTCAACCGGAGACCGCTGAATCGGTGGGCCGGTTGAAGCGGTAAGCCCCGTACGAGGAGGGAACGCCTGTGAAAGACGAAAAAAAGCAGATTGAAAAGATAATGCTTCCGGACGGTACGTATGCGCCGAGACTGGGGCAGGGTACATGGAAAATGGGAGAGGATGACGAGAAGTTTCTGAGAGAAGTGGAGGGACTGAGGTACGGAATCAGTGCCGGCATGAATCTCATAGATACGGCGGAAATGTACGGCGACGGAAAGGCGGAAAATGTGGTGGGCCATGCCATAAGGGACCTTAAAAGAGAGGATCTTTTTCTTCTCAGCAAGGTGTACCCGCAGAACGCCAACCGGAATCACATTTACAGCAGCCTGGAATGCTCATTGAAGCTGATGGAAACGGATTACCTCGATCTCTATCTGCTTCACTGGAGGGAGGATGCCGACCTGTCGGAGGTGGTCTACTGCATGGAAGACCTTAAGGACAAAGGCAGAATAAAGAGATGGGGAGTGTCTAATTTTGACGTTGAGGATCTGGAGGATCTCTGGAAGGTGCCGGACGGCGACAGATGCTGTGTAAATCAGGTTCTATATAATCTGGGAAGCCGCGGCATAGAGTATGACCTGCTGCCGTGGCAGAGAGATAAAGGACTTCCGATTATGGCTTACGGTCCGGCCGGACGTGCGGGAGATCTGGTGACTCAGGACGGTGTGTCAAAGGCGTCTCTTATGACAGATAAGAACGTAGCCGCCGTGGCAAAAAAGCACGGGGCTTCAATAGTACAGATTCTGCTGGCCTTTGTGCTCAGACAGAAAGATATAATCGCTATTCCTAAGGCGGTGGGGAAAAACCATATAGACGAGAATATTGCCGCAGCCTGTATAAAGCTGACGGAGGAGGACATGGAAATGCTCTCCGCATCGTTCCCGCCGCCTGAAGATAAAGTTCCGATGGAAAAATATTGACGAGAGAGGGAGGTAGAAATGTTAAACGAAAGAATAAGCCGTATGCGGGAAAAACTCTGGGATACCAGACCGTGCATAACCGCAGAGAGACTGGTGCTTGCGACAGAGGCATACAAGCAGTTTGCCGGAGAGGTGCCTCCGATTTTCAGAGCAAAAGTAACGGAGCACGTCATGGAAAACATGACCACACTTATTATGGATGATGAACTGATAGTCGGAACGGCTACTGACAAATACAGAGGAGCCAACCTGTTTCCGGAATTTCAGTCCAGTTCATGGTACATAAGCGACATAGACGATTTTCCGGTAAGAAGCAAGGACCCTTATGACATCACTCCTGAAGACAGGGAAAAGATCCTCGAGACCCTTCCTTACTGGGAAGGAAAATCCATGGAAGACCTTTCAAAGAAAGTAATACCGCCTCATATCAGGGAATGCATGTCAGACGACATTATCACTGTAGGTCTTACCAATGGAGTTTCCGGGGAGACTGTCTGCGATCATGACAAGCTTCTCCGGGTAGGACTCAGAGGATACATCGACGAGTGCAAGGCGAACATAGAAAAGACTATTCCGAAGTGCAAGGAAGACCAGGAGAAGATAAACTACTGGACAGCATGCATAATACAGAGCGAAGCGCTCATTACATATGCACACAGAATGGCTGATGAGGCTGAAAGACAGGCGTCGGAATGCAGCGATGAGAAGAGAAAAAAAGAGCTTCTCACCATAGCCGAAAACTGCAGGACAGTCCCGGAAAATCCTCCTGAAAATTTCTGGCAGGCTCTTCAGCTGCTCTGGTTCGTGCACGTGTACTTTCACATTGAGGTCTGCACAACGGCATGCAGCTTCGGACGCTTTGACCAGTACATGTGGCCGTTCTACAGGAAAACCGTTGTAGAAGAAAAGGCTATGACAGAGGAAGCGGCCATGGAGGTGCTGGAGTGCTTCTACCTGAAGTGCTGTGAAGTGTATGAAGTTCGTGACAAATGGTATGCAACATCTTTTGCTGGATATCCTATGTGGGAAATCCTCACCGTAGGCGGCCAGACTCCTGACGGGAAGGACGCCACGAACCCGCTTTCATACGTGTGCCTTGAGGCTGCCAACCAGCTGAAGACGACTCAGCCGGTTATGGCAGTGAGAGTCTGGGAAGGCACGCCGAAGAATCTTATAGATCTGGGATGCAGAATGATTCAGGACGGTCAGGCAAATCCGGGATTCTTCAACGATGAAACGGCCATAAAGATGGCTCTCGGCAAAGGATGCACCATGGAAGAAGCCAGAGACTGGAACATCATAGGATGTATACAGCCGGGCCCGGGCGGCGGCGGAACTGACGGTTCCCCTGATGCCGGATATGTGAACATGGGCAAGATGATAGAGTTCGTGCTTCATAACGGTGTAGATCCGGAAACCGGGAAGCTTATGGGACTTCAGACCGGAGATCCGAGAGAATTCAAGAACATAGAGGAATTCAAGGATGCGCTGAAGAAGCAGATAATCCATCACTATGAACTGGTTAAGGAAGGCTACGACATCATGCAGAGCATTCACATGATAAAGTACCCTGTAATATTTGCTTCTATGGTTACAAAAGGCTGCGTGGAGAGAGGAAAATCGGTTCAGGAAGGTGGAGCGAACTATTCCACGGCAGGCCTTTACATCACGGGAGCGGCCAACCTGGCGGATTCTATTGCCGCTGTTGAAAAGTGTGTATTTGAAGATAAAGACATCACCATGGACGAGCTTATCAGGGCCCTCGATACTAACTTTGAAGGAAATGAGAGAATGAGACAGCTTCTCCTCAACAAGCCGGAGAAGTTCGGCAATGACTGCGAGCACGTAGACGGCATTTACAGAGAGATGATGCATTTTATCGCGGATACAGTTCAGCAGTGGCCGGACGCAAGAGGCGGAAGATACTCCTTCAACGTTCATTCCCAGACCGTAAATGTTTCTCACGGAATGGTATGCGGGGCTACTCCTGACGGAAGAAAGGCCGGAGAGCCGTTCTGCGATAACGCCTCCCCGATGATGGGAAGAGATGTAAGCGGACCTACGGCAACGGTGAAATCCGTTGCAGCAATGGATCAGGCCGATTTCCACGATGGAGCTCTCTTCAACCTGAGATTTGACCCTAAAGGCGTTGAAGGAGAAAAAGGACTTCAGAGAATAGAAGGCGTAATAAAGACCTTCTTTGACCACGGCGGAGAGCACATTCAGATTAACGTTGTAGATACAGACACTCTGAAGGACGCACAGATAAATCCTGAAAAGCACAAGGGACTGATGGTTCGCGTTGCAGGCTACATGGCGTATTTCACCGAGCTTGACAAGAGCGCACAGGACACCATCATATACAGAACAGCACATTTTGAAAAGGATGCATAAGATATGAGCGAAGCTATAACTGCACTGGTAGGAAGCATACAGAAGTTTTCAACGGAGGACGGGCCGGGGATAAGGACTACGGTCTTTCTTAAAGGCTGCCCGCTGAACTGCGTCTGGTGCCACAACCCGGAGCTCATAGACTTTTCGCAGCAGATAATCAGAATGCCTAACAGCTGCATAAAATGCGGCTACTGCCTGACTCACTGTCCGCAGAAAGCCATATTTGTGGATAGTGAGGGCAGGATAGATATCGACAGGAAGCTGTGCAGCATGTGCATGGAGTGCATAGACATGTGTTACGCTCAAGCTCTTAAGCCGGTGGCAAAGGCCATGACCGTAGACGAAATAATGTACGAGGTGCAGCAGGACAGGACCTTCTACGAGAACACCGGAGGAGGCATGACCATAAGCGGAGGAGAAATGCTTTCTCAGTATGAGTTCGTGTCAGAACTTGTAGAAGAAGCGGAAAAGCTTGGTATAAGAGTGTGCCTGGATACGTCCGGATACGGAAACGGCGAGCAGCTCATGGAGCTTGCGTCAAGGAAAAACGTGGAAGGCATTCTCTACGACATGAAGGCCATAGATACGGACGTTCACAAAAAGTGTACGGGACACGGAAACGAGGTAATCCTTTCAAATCTTAGAGCTCTTGCGGAAAACGACGAAACCAGAAGCAAGATTCAGATGAGGATGCCTCTGGTAAAAGGGCTGAACGATTCATGGGACATGATGGAAAGGACACTGGACTTTTACAGGGAAAACGGTATCACAAAGCTTACGCTTCTGCCGTATCACAGCCTCGGCGTGTCGAAGGAGCGAAATATCGGCGGAAAACAGGAGACTTTTTCTCCCCCGGATGACGAGTATGTGGACAGGATAAAGGAGTTTTTCGAGAAGGAAGGCGATATGAGCGTAGAAATACTTGGCAGACTATGATTCAGCTACTGATAAATGCTATGGAATGAAAGGAGATTCCAGATGAGCGATAGTAAAAATAAAAACGGAAATGAAAAACTTCACAGGGGGTTAAAGGGAAGACACCTTCAGATGATAGCTATAGGCGGCTCCATAGGAACCGGACTGTTCCTGGCAATGGGAGGAACCATCAAGGATGCAGGTCCCGGCGGAGCCATGGTGGCATACATGATAATGGGAGTGGTGGTTTACTGCATGATGACCGCTCTGGGAGAGATGGCAACCAGATTTCCTGTTCCGGGAGCGTTTACGGCATATGCAAACAGATTCGTCGACAAAGCCTGGGGATTTACCAACGGATGGTCCTACTGGTTCGGTTCGTCCATGACTGTAGCAGCGGAACTTGTTGCAGGTGCAATTATTGTAAAGTACTGGTTCCCGGGAACCAGCTCGACTCTGTGGGCAATGCTTTTCCTGGCGGTTCTCCTGGCTCTTAACCTGTTCACCGTAAAGGGATTCGGCGAAGGAGAATTCTGGTTTGCCAGCATAAAGGTCGTAGTAACGGTTATATTCCTCGTAGTAGGTGTTCTCATGATAGTGGGAATAATGAATTCCGGGACTGATGCAGGATTTCATAACTGGGTACTGGACGGAGGAGATGCCGGAAAGGCTCCGTTTGTAAACGGCATAGGAGGAATCGTCGGCGTGCTTATGGTAGCGGCGTTTTCCTTCTCCAATACGGAACTTGTAGGTCTTTCTGCAGCTGAATCAGAAAACCCGGAGAAGGACGTTCCGAAAGCAGTTCACACCGTTTTTTGGAGACTTATGATATTTTATCTGGGAACGATATTCGTTGTTGCGACTCTCATACCGTTTACTGAGCCTTCGCTCCTCGATGCGGCTGAGGACAACGTGGCGGCATCGCCGTTTACCATCATATTCAGAAATGCAGGATTTGCGGCGGCTGCATCTCTTATGAATGCAGTAATTCTCACGTC
The DNA here is from genome assembly GCA_949287095.1 of uncultured Bacillota bacterium. Taxonomy (GTDB): domain Bacteria; phylum Bacillota; class Clostridia; order Peptostreptococcales; family Anaerovoracaceae; genus Avanaerovorax. The sequence goes on along the minus strand of CASEFA010000005.1, from coordinate 60,055 downwards.
GGTACTTTCCTGCGGCAATTCGTCCATGTACGCCGCATCCAGAACTATGCAGCACATGGCAGAAAGCGGAGACGCGCCTAAGTTCTTTGCAAAGATAAGTAAACACGGTGTTCCGGTAAGATCGGTTCTTCTCACCGCAGCCATCGCCGCTACAGCCTTTGTTGCATCCCTTATAGGAGACGGTGTTGCATATACGGCAGCGTATTACCTCTGCGGAATCGCGGGAGTTTACAACTGGCTGACCATAAGCGTGGCACATTACAGATTCAGAAAGGGATGGATAAAGCAGGGTCATACCCTTGACGAGCTCGGCTATAAATCGCCGTTCTATCCTTACGGTTCCTGGTTCTGCATCATCGTTTGCATAATCGTATGCTTCGGAGCAAACTGGTGGGTATTCACGGACTTCAACTGGTTTGATTTCCTCACCTGCTATGCAATCATACCTATCTCCATCATAATGTTCTTCATTTACAAGAAGAAAAAGGGTACGGTATGGGTAAAGTACGAGGATATGGACATGTCACAGCCTGAGGATATGGAGGAAGCGAGAAAGCACATGTCCGGCATGGAATAAAATATTCAGGTAAAAGAAATAACCCCGCAATGACCACCGCGGGGTTATTTCTCTATCAGGGGATTTATTGGCCGAATATGCACGGCAAAAGCTAAAATCTGAGGGACAGACACGTCAGACTGCCATCGATTTTGCTGAATTCCTTCGTATCTATGAGCTTAACAGGATAACCGAGTTCTTCTATGATCTTCCGGGTTTTCGGAAATCCGTCCGGAACGAGAACGGTACCGTTGATATACAGACTGTTGATGGCATAAAGTTCGTCTTCGTCAATAACGTATCTGTTAAAGTCTTTAAATGCCGGCTCCTTATTCATGATTTCGGTTACCAGCATGTTGTTGTTTTCCAGATAAATGGCAAAATCCTTAAGGTGGAGGCCTTCGGTAACGGGCACGGTAGATGACGTATAACCGAACCCTGTAACGATTTTGTTAAACTGTCGTGCGCCTTCTTCGTTGGTGCGTCCGGAAAGGCCTACGAAAAAGTGATCGCCTACACGCATTACATCGCCGCCTTCCATGGTGCCGGGAGCTTCTATATAGAAAATCTGAGAATCATCGTAGAACTTCCTGATTGTATCCAGAATTTCGACCTTTTCTCCGTTTCTGGAGTCGGTTTTCGGGTTCGTTATAACTGCGCATCGCTCCATTACCACGGCGGGATCTTCCACGAAGCAGGAGTCGGGGTATCTTTCATCGGCTTCCAGAACGGTGACGTCAAGTCCAAGTGACTTCAGAGCATCCACATACTTTCCGTGCTGCTCCAGAGCTTTATCGTAATCAGGTCTGCCGTCGCAGAACTGTCCGGTGGATATTCCGTCCACAAGGGATCTGCACGGCTTTCTGGTTATAGCTTTAGTAAACATTTTTACCTCACCTCCAAAATACTGTTGCACTTGCTTATCGCATATAATATATTATATATTAAAAGATGTCAATATTTTCACTAAAAATCGTGATTTCATGAAAAGTCCAGAGGAGGGATCAGCATGCTTGTTAAAGATGAATTCGCTATGAGAGAAGAAACGTGGTGCGGGCTGAACAGAACGCAGATGAACGAGGAAGATGCAGATGTTGTTGTCTTCGGAATTCCGTATGACGGCGGCGTAAGCTACCGGGGCGGAGCTGCTGAGGCTCCGGAAACTTTGAGGGCAAATACCCTCTGTTCGACTCCGTGTACTGAGAGACTCGGCTATTTTGAAGGCCTTAACGTTGTAGACGTTGGAGACTTCAAAGGCGGAAGCAGAAAGGCTCTGTTTTCTGAAATAGAGGACTATGTGGCAGGGCTTGTAAGAAATGGCGTACGTTTCACCATGGTAGGAGGAGATCACTCTGTGACTATTCCGGTGGAACGGGGTATCGACAGAGGTCTTGACGAAGAGTTCGGCATAATACACGTAGACGCCCACATGGATCTGTGTGACGATATGGACGGGGACAGGCTTTCCCACGGAAGTACGGAGAGGAGAGCTCTTGAACTTGAAAATGTCGGTTCTCTTGATAACCTGTATTTCATAGGCATAAGGTCAATCGAGCCTGACGAGTTTGCATTTTACAAAGGAAACAATATCCGGGTGAAAACGGCATACGACTGTTATAAAGAGGGAATAGAAGCCGTTGCTGACGACTGCATTGAGAAAATGAGGAAATTTAACAAAGTCTATATCACATTCGATATAGACGCTCTGGACCCGGGCTATGCAGCAGGAACAGGAACGCCTCAGTTCGGCGGCCTGACGCCGAGGATGGCGCTGACACTTCTGGAGAAACTGTTTACAGAGCTTGATATCATCGGATTCGACGTGGTGGAGATAGCTCCTTCTCTGGATCCTTCTCTTGCGGCAATGTACGCAGGAAGAAAAATAATCACAGAGGGCTGGGGATACTGGGCCGACGAGATAGGTAAGCTGGTAAGAAAATAAATAAAAATAAAATGCCCGCCTGCATTGAACAGGCGGGTTTTTCACAGGCTTACGGCTGCAAGGCCGCAGGTCAGCTTTTTTTACTGTCTTTTTCAAGAAGTTCGTATTCCACGTAGTCGGGCTGCCAATGGGTCCCTGATATGTAATGAAAGAGTCTGTCTTTATCTTTGTCCCGGAAAAGTTTAACTATTTCTTTATGCTCACCGTTTGTCCTGCGTAGTACCTCCTGGGCTTTGGAAGGAGTTTCTTTCGTATAGTTGGTGTTAAGAAGCTTGTTCTTAAGGGAGGCTATAGTGGAGATAAGCACTGAGTTTCCGCATTTATCAATATAAACCTGGTGAAACATCTTCTGCTGCTTCTGATACATTTCGAAATTGCAGGATTCTATGGCAATATTCATACTGTCAGTGTAAAAGTCCATATCCTTCAGATCGCTTTCAGACAGATATTCACATGCCATACCGGCAGCGGCCCCGTCCAGAATGCCTATAACACCGTAAAGCTCTTTCAGTTCTTCTGCGGAAAGGGAACGGACTATAAATCCTTTTCTGGAATTGTTGGTGAGAATTCCCTCTGACGCCAGCTGGATAAGTGCTTCGCGGACAGGCGTCCTGCTTATGTTAAGTTCATCGCATATTACTTTTTCATCTATTTTCTCTTCGGGGAGCAGGTTGCCGTCGTGAATCTGCTCTGCAATGTATTCATACACATGGTCCTTAAGAGTCATAAATCTGTTCATAAAATAATCCCTCCGTATTTTGTATTGACAATATTTTAACACGACATAGGCCATAATTCAATTATCGCAAAAATTTAAATTCTGAAAAACTTATTGACAAAATATAAAATATATAATATATTGAATATAATATTTTTCAGGAATGTGGATTTGCCTGAAATCGTAAATTTCTTCAAGGAGGAAAAGACCGATGAAAAAGTTTAACAACGTAATTGTGAGAAGGCCGTGTAAAGCCATGGTTGAAGGAATCACCTCCAATCCTGAGCTGGGAAAGCCTGATTACGAGCTTGCTCTGAAAGAGCACGACGATTACATCGAGGCGTTAAAACAGTGCGGCGTAGAAGTGACTGTTTTAGAGGCTGACGAGAGATACCCTGACTCGTGCTTTGTGGAGGATCCTGCACTCATCACTAAAAACTGCGCAATTATAACCAATCCGGGTGCAGAATCCAGAAACGGCGAAAAGGATGAAATTATCGGCGCAGTGAAAAAGTTTTTCAAGGATGAGGATATCGAGTACATTAAGTCTCCTGGAACCCTCGAAGGCGGAGATGTCATGATGGTGGGAGATCACTTCTACGTAGGAAGATCCGCCAGAACCAACGAGGAAGGAATCAGACAGCTTACCGAAATTCTGGAAAGACACGGAATGACATGTTCTGAGGTGAAGCTGGAAAAGGTTCTTCACCTTAAGACAGGTGTAAATTACCTCGAAAATAACAATATGCTCGTATCCGGAGAGTTCATCACAAAGCCTGAGTTCCAGAAATACAATCTCACTGTTATCCCGGAAGAGGAAGCATATGCTGCAAACTGTATCTGGGTTAACGATACTGTAATCGTTCCGGAAGGATATCCTGCAGTGCTGAAGGCAGTTCAGGATCTGGGATATAAGACACTGACAGTTGATACTTCAGAGTTCAGAAAACTGGACGGAGGACTCAGCTGCCTGTCTCTGAGATTTTAATTAAAAGATAAGGGAGGTAACTTTCAATGAATTACGGATGTCAGTCTATGACCGGTAAAATAGAGGCTATCCTCATAAAAAGACCTGAGGAAGCGTTTATCAGCCAGGAAAATTTAAATGCGAACTGGGAAAAGTTCAACTACTTCGGATGCCCGGACTATGAAAAGGTAATCGAAGAATACAACGAATTTGAGAAGTTTATAAAAGAAAACATCCCTGATGTTTACTACCTTAAGCAGGATGACAGAGCGGGCCTTGACTCCATTTACGCCCACGATCCGCTTAAAGTAACGAAAAAGGGAGCAATATATTTTCCTATGGGAAAAGAGCTCAGAGGAAGAGAACGTGAGGCCACCCGCGAGTATCTGGAAAGCATCGGAATCCCTACGCTGGGAGAAATTAAGGCTCCGGGCAAAATGGAAGGCGGAGACGTGCTCTGGATAGACGAAAAGACGGTTGCCATCGGAAGAGGATACAGAACAAATGATGAAGGCATACGTCAGTTCAAGGAACTTACAAAGGACATAATCGACGAGTATATAATCGTTCCTATGCCTCACGGAGACGGCGAGGACTGCTGCCTCCATCTTATGAGCATAATAAGCTTCGTGGATACTGACAAAGCTGTAGTTTATTCGAAGTACATGCCGGTATTCTTCAGAGAATACCTCATAGAAAAGGGAATCACGTTAATTGAGTGCGGAGATGAAGAGTACGATTACCTGGGAACCAACGTTCTGTGCGTTGCACCGGGTAAGTGTATAACAATCGCCGGAAATCCTGAAATCACAGCCAAGATGAGGGATGCCGGCATAGATGTTACTACCTATGAAGGAAAGGAACTTTCATACAGAGGAACGGGCGGTCCAACCTGTCTGACCTGTCCGCTTTACAGAATATAGTTCTTTTGCCTGTAAGGAAAGGAAAAAATTATGCCGACTCTGAACGATAAGAAAAAGAAATTCCAGTTTCCGAGCAGCTCTCTGATGCTGTTCATACTTACAGCTATAGTAGCCCTGCTTACATGGGTGGTTCCGGCAGGAACCTACGACATGGCTCTCGATGAGGCTACCGGATATGAAACGGTAGTGCAGGGAAGCTACCACTACGTTGAGCAGACTCCTGTAAATCTATTCAGACTGTTTGTGGCCATTCAGGAAGGCTTCATAGACGGCGCCCAGATTATATTCCTTATCCTTTTCGGATATTTCTGGGTTTATGAAGTACTCGCTTCCGGAGCTTTCACTGCGATGATCAATAAGCTCCTAAACAGCAAGATCAGAGACAGCAAGCTCTTCGTTCCAATCGTAATGATAGTGTTCGCACTGGCCGGCTCTACCTATGGAGAGATGGAGACAGTCTACGGACTTCTTCCTATATTCGTAGCCCTGGCCATCGCAATGGGATATGACGCCATAGTCGGAATATGCATGTCCGGTATGGCCGTGGCAGTAGGTTTCGCATCAGCTACTACCAACCCGTTCACCATAGGTATTGCCCAGGCTTTCGCAGACCTTCCTGTTTTCTCGGGACTCGCTTTAAGATGGTGTGTATTCGTAGTATTCGTTACGACATCCATCATATTCGTAATGAGATACGCCAACAAGGTAAAGAAAGACCCGACAAAGAGCCTGGTATACGGCATGGATTTCTCGGCTTTCAAGGTTGAGAGAGATGAAAATATGGAATTCACAACGAGACATAAGATTATCATGTGCGGCATGGTAGTGACCATATTATGTATCGTATACGGCTCCCTGAAGCTGGGATGGTTCATAAACGAGATGTCCGGAGTATTTATCATTTCCGGCATAATCAACGCGTTTATCGCAAAGCGGGGACCTGAGCAGATCTGTAAAGACCTGATTCAGGCCGTATCCGAGATGTCTATGGCAGTCGTAGTAGTAGGTCTTTCCAGAACCATACTTATCATCATGACTCACGGACAGATTATACACACTGTAATCTACGCAATGAGCTCTCTCATGGAAGGACTTCCTACATGGGCTACTGCTGAAATCATGCTGGTAATCCAGAACATAATCAACTTCTTCATTCCATCAGGCTCCGGACAGGCTACAGCCATTATGCCTATAATGGTTCCGCTGGCAGACCTGACAGAGGTAAACAGACAGGTTGCCGTACTGGCATACCAGTTCGGAGACGGATTCTCCAACCTGATCTGGCCTACAGCAAGCTGCGCTATACTCTGCGGTATTGCCAAGGTTCCTCTTGGAAAGTGGTACAGATTCTTCACACCGCTGTTCGGTATATTCTTCATACTGGAAGCGATATTCATCTTCATAGCAGTACAGATTAACTACGGTCCATTCTAGTATCTGTAAAACGACGTATGTAACAGGCCGGAGGGATTTTCCCTCCGGTGTGTGTTTAGGAGGAGAAAATGATATCTGAAAAGGAATTAAAGATAAAGGCGTTTGAAAAAGCGGCAGAACATTTAAAGGAAGCTCTGGAGCTTAATGACTATATGGCGGAGAATCCTGAGCTGGGAAGTCACGAATTCAACAGTTCAAAGGCTATGGTGGAGCTTCTGAGAAAGTACGGCATAGAGACTGAATATCCGTTTGCCGGAATGGCTACAGCGTATAAAGGAGTTATAAATCCTCAGTATAAGAAGAGGGTTGCGGTTCTGGCGGAGTACGACGCACTTAAGGGAATAGGACATGCCTGCGGACACTGTGCAAGCGGAAGTGCCAGCGTACTCACCGCTCTGGCGTTTAACGACATGAAAGATGATATAGACTTCGGAGTGGACATAATAGGAACTCCCGACGAGGAAATAGAAGGCTGCAAGGGCATAATGGCCGATAACGGTGTATTCGACGGTTACGACTTTGCAATTATGGTCCACATGGGGCCCGTAAACTGCGCAAAGGTTGACTTCATAGCTCTGGACGGAATAGGAATCAAGTTCCACGGCGCTCCGGCCCATGCGGCTGCTGCTCCGACAAAGGGCAGGAATGCGCTTAACGCCGCAAGACTCTTTTTCGATGCCACCGATATGATGAGACAGCATATTTTGCAAGAAGCGAGAATGCATGGTATAATCAAGCAGGGCGGAGAGGCATCTAATGTTGTCCCCGACCTTACGGAGATTGAATTCATCACCAGAGCTCCGAGAAGAGCGGATCTCAACGGAATAACCGAATGGGTGAAGGACTGCGCCAGAGCCGCTGCAATGGCTACTAAAACCGAGGTGGAGTTATTCCCGGTAGGCATACCGTTTCACGATCTTTATGTAAGCGGACTGCGCCAGAAGGTTATGGATGAGACCTTTGACGAGCTTGGAATGGAATACGACGATACGGCTGGAATGACAGGTTCATCGGATATCGGCAATGTGGACTACGTGTGTCCGGCATTCCATCCTATGGCAGGAATCGGTGTCGAACAGGGATGCCATACTCATGAATTTGCTGAAGCCATGACCGGTGAGACCACCCACAGGGCCATAGAGGATTCTGCAAAGTTCATGCTGACTTTGATAATCAGGCTCTACAGCAACGAGGAGCTTCTCGAACGTATAAAGGCCGAACACAGAGAATACAGAGGACTTTAGATATGATTGAACTGAAAGACCAGATAAAAGAAATTCTTTACGGATATGTTGCCTGCAGGAGTATTACTGAAACTGCGGGAGAAAAATCCGCAGAGGCATACTTCCTCGATTATTTCGGAAAGCAGGAATACTTTAAGAGCAACCCGGAACTTTACGGAGCATATCCGATAGAGGAGGATCATCTTAACAGGGCGGCAGTTTTTGCCATGGTCAGAGGCGAAGGAGATGACGCCGTCGTTATGATTCACCATAACGACGTGGTGGGAGTAGAGGATTTCAAACTTCTTGGAGACCTGGCCTTTTCCCCTGATGAGCTCAATGAAGCCCTTGCGGAAATAAGCGATACGTTTGCGGACGAAGCGAAAGCCGACTATGAAAGCGGAGGTTATCTCTTCGGAAGAGGAACCTGTGATATGAAGGGCGGAGGATCCATAGAGATGGCTCTTTTAAGCCGCTACGCACAGGATCCCGCATTCAGGGGAAACGTCATAGTCCTTGGTGTTCCCGATGAAGAAAACCTGTCGGCGGGAATGAGAGCAGGCGTTAAGCTTCTCGCCGAACTGAAGGATAAATACGGGCTCAATTACAGGCTGATGATAAATACAGAGCCTCATCAGAGAAAGGATCCGGACAAAGGCGTCTTCTCATTCGGTTCCATAGGTAAGCTCATGCCGTTCGTATATATACGAGGTTCCCTGGCTCATGCGGGCAAAGTGTTTGAAGGCATCAATCCGACCAACATTATGGCGGAAATCGTCAGAAGAACGGAATCCAACACGGATCTTTCGGATGTTGTCGGCTTTGAGGCAGCACCGCCGCCTACGTGGCTGTATCTAAGAGAAAATAAAGAGGCTTATGACGTATCTATGCCACTTACCATAAGAGGGTGTCTGAGCGTGCTCACTCTGTCAAGCATGCCGGGTGAATTTATGGAGAGGTTTAAGGGGATATGCCATGACTCCTTCCAGACTGTCGTGGACGATCTTAACAGAAGCTATGAGAAATTCCGCAAAGCGTGCAACAAGGAGTATGCGCCTCTTCCGTGGAAGGCTAAGGTCGTGGATTTCGGTCAGCTTTATGAAGAGGCAAGAGCCGGTCACGGCGAGGAGTTCGAGCGGAAATACAGAGATAAGCTTGATGAAATCAGGCATAATCTTGACGCCGGTGAGGAATCGCTGATTATGGCCAATTTCGACCTGGTTGACTGGGTATATAACTATATCGACGATCTGTCTCCGAGAATCGTGACGGGACTTATGCCGCCTTATTATCCTCACGTGGCAAACTGTCTCGGATTCGAGGATGAAAGACCGGAAATTGCGGAACTCTACGAAAAGCTCAATGCGTTCACAGAGAAGACGTACGGGCAGACATACGTAAAAGAGTATTATTATACGGGCATATCCGACCTCAGCTATTCGGGAATACGCGGAAGTGAAAAGCTGGAAGATGATCTGTCGAAGAATATGCCGTTCTTCGGAGGCATATACGATCTTCCTCTCGGCGATATAGAGAAGATTTCCATGCCGTGTGTGAATATAGGACCATGGGGAAAGGATTTTCATAAACTTACGGAGAGAGTCCTCAAAGAGGATCTCTATGTGAGAACACCTGAAATTCTGAATTACGCAGTAAAGATGATACTTGGGGAGTAGAATGAAAGAATACACCTTCGAAAACTGTAACGGCAGCGTTTCACTACTGGAGCTTCTTCGTGAAGAAGGGGCCGCTGTAAGCGCCGAATGCGGCGGCAGGGGCACCTGCGGTAAGTGCATAGTGTATCTTAATGAGGAGCAGGTCAGGGCCTGCTCCGTTTTTCCTCGGGGAAAGATAAAGGTTACGGTGCCTGAAACACAGAAGGTTATCGTAGCGGAGGGACTGTCCCCGGAAACGGAAAAAAACGGTTCAGAGAAGAATTTCAGACACGCTGATTATGCTGTATGCGTAGATCTGGGGACGACCACCATAGCCGGAGCTTTAGTTGACATAAATACTAAATCGGTAATATCACAGACGACCGGCGTGAACAGCCAGAGAATTTACGGCGCTGACGTTATAACGAGACTGGAAGCGTGTGAAAACGGAAGAAGAGACGAACTTAAAAACGCGGTCCACAGTGACTTGGATAAAATAAAGCGGGAACTTCTGAAGGATACCGCAGCAGAGAACATGGACGTACCTGTATATATTGCCGGAAATACGGTGATGACCCATATCTTTGCAGGCATGGAAACCGCAGGACTTGCGCGTGCGCCGTACAGTCCGGCGGATACCGGTTTTATTAGTACGGACGGGTGTATACTGCTTCCTGCCGTGAGCGCTTTTGTGGGCGGAGACGTTCTCATCGGCATGATTGCTTCGGGCGCGTTTGACACCGAGGAAGTGACAGTTTTTATAGACATCGGAACCAACGGAGAGATGGCGGCGGGCAACAGAGATAAAATATACGCTGCAGGAACTGCAGCGGGGCCGGCTCTGGAGGGTGGAAGAATCTCCTGCGGAGGACCTGCCCGAATCGGTGCGGTTTCGGCTGTCGATATGGCGGGGCGGCTTGTCGATGTTAAAACTATAGGAAACGGCAGGCCAGAATGTATATGCGGCTCCGGAATAATCGAAGGGGTGTATGAACTGCTGAAAAACGGAATCATAGACGTGAACGGAAATATGTCCGACGAGTATGGAGGCGTATTCAGACTTTGTCAGAACGTCGATATTACACAGGATGACATAAGACAGGTTCAGCTTGCCAAAGGCGCTGTAAGAGCCGGGCTTGAAACGCTGCTCGACGTTTCGGGATTTTCTTCGTCAGATGTAAAGAAGGTGTATGTCGCCGGAGGATTCGGAAGGAATATGAACATACGGAAAGCATGCGGCATAGGACTTATAAATCCGGAATTTGCGGACAGAACAGTGCTTCCGGGAAACACGTCTTTACTCGGTGCGGTAAAGTATGCCTGCGGGGATATCACGGACAGAATGATTGAAGATATGAAGGAAAAAATCAGCGTCATAAACCTGGCTGACTCAGATAAGTTCAGCGAGGCATTTATACGCTGCATGAATTTTTAAGTATATAAAAAGTCTCCGGATGCCGGCTTTAAACTGAGGCCGATCCGGAGACTTTTGCAGCAGGCTAAATTATGTGAATGTAGCCTTCAAGTTCTTTCTCGAATTCCACTCTGTGGTGTTTGGTGTAGATTCCCGGGAGACCGCCGGTGTGAAGCATTACGACGTTCTCACCTTTTCTTATTTTGCCTTCTTTAACCATTTCGCATATTCCGGCAAACGTTTTTCCGGTGTAGCAAGGGTCCAGGATGATTGCCTCCCGGCGCCCCATGTAATAGATTGCTTCACGGACTTCTTTTACAGGGTTGTTGTATGCGCCTCTGTCGTAGTCGCTTGTTACGTCAAAATCGTCAGGGCCCATTTCTTCTTTAAGGCCGTAGAATGCTTTAATCCTCTGATAGTACTCTGCGGCGTAGTTTTTAAGACCGCCGTCTTTAGGGGAAATCCCTATTCCGGTAAGTCGGAACGGAAGATTTTCAAGGCGCTGTCCTACTGCAAGTCCCATGTAGGTCCCGAAACTTCCGACTGTGGAAACCACTCTGGTATCCTCAAGGCCCATCTCCCTGATCTGGCCTGCCAGCTCCAGGGCACAGTCGTAATAGCCCAGCATCCCGATTTCGTTGGAACCGCCGGTAGGGATGAAGTAAACCTTTTCACCCTTTGCTTCCCATTCCTCGGTTACCTTCTTTACGGCTTCGGCTTCGACTTCTGAATCCGGACGGGATCCGTCGCTCTTTACGAGATAAACGGGGCAGCCCATAATGCCATCGAGAAGAAGATTGGCTGAAATTTCACCGGGATACGGGTCTACAGCTACGATAGCGGCTTTCATGCCGTGCTTGGTGGCAACTGCAGCCGTAAGCCTGCCGTGATTGGTCTGTGCGCCTCCTACGGTCAGAAGCATGGTTGCGCCCTTATTTTTAGCGTCTTTAAGCAGGTATTCCAGTTTTCTCAGCTTGTTTCCGCCGACACCCAGACATGTCAGGTCGTCTCTCTTAAGATAGAGATTGATTCCCAGATCCTCAGAAACATTCTTCATGTAGTCAATCGGTGTAGGAAGATGGAGAAAACTACATTTCTCATGGCCTAAAATCATGTTGTACCTCCTGATTATATGTTTTACTGTCAACAATTTCAGTATGGTTTTATTTTAGCACAAATTCTTTAAAATGGTGAATAATTATGTTAGAATATTTCACGTAAATTTCAGACGTAAAAGTATCTGACAACGGAGGGTGATTTATGTTCGGTGTATTAGCCAATTTTGTGGGTATAATAATAGGTTCTGCAGCAGGCCTTCTTGCAAAGAAGGCAATTCCTGATTCCTGGAGCGATGTGATAATGAAGGGAATCGGTCTGTGCACTTTATATATAGGATTTTCGGGCGCTCTCGCCGGTGAGAACACCATAATACTCATCATATCCATGGTAGCAGGCGCCATTATCGGAGAAGGACTTAAAATCGAAGAGAGATTTGACGGCTTTGCTTACAGGGTGGAGGAGAAATTCAAGGGCGGTAACTTCGCCAAAGGGTTTATAACGGCCAGTCTTCTCATGTGCGTCGGAGCCATGTCGATAGTCGGCGCTCTCGATGCAGGAATAAAGGGTGATAATACGCTTCTTCTGACAAAGACTGTAATGGACTTCATTTCAGCCATAGTTCTCTCCGCATCTCTGGGTATGGGTGTTATATTTGCGTGTATAACGGTTCTGGTGCTGGAGGGCGGCATCGTTCTGATTGCAGATGCGGCATCGCCGTTCCTGACAGACTGGGTAATAAACGAGATGAGCTGCGCAGGCTCGGTCCTCATAGTGGCTCTGGGACTGAATCTCGTTCTTGACACGAAACTTAAAATACTGAACTACATGCCGGCAATGTTTCTTCCCCTTCTGCTCTGTCCGCTTTTTAACGCGGTGGGACTGTCCTGACGGAGAGCGGTATGAGAGAGATGAATCTGACCGAAGGCCCTGTATTCGGCAGGCTTATTTGGTTTTCCCTTCCCATGATTGCAGGGAATCTCCTTCAGCAGGTATATAATCTGGTGGATACCCTGGTGGTCGGAAGGTTTATAGGGCCGGATGCTCTGGCGGCCGTAGGGTCTTCATATACACTGATGACATTTATAACATCGGTCATCATCGGCCTTTGCATGGGAAGCGGTGCGTTTTTTTCCGCCGATTACGGTGCGGGGAACAGAATGAGGCTGAAAGAGGATATATGGCATTCCTTCTGGTTCATTTTCCTTGTTACTGCTGCAATATATGCCGTCGTATATCCGGGAACAGAATGGATTCTTGCTGTCCTTCAGACTCCGGACCGTATTTTTGACATGACTGGGGAATATGTCACAGTGATTTTCGCCGGTCTGATATTCGTGTTTTTCTATAATTTCTTTGCGTTTTTACTCAGAGGAATGGGAAATTCCGTAGTGCCTCTGGTGTTTCTCGGCATTTCGTCGATTTTAAATATCGTTCTGGATCTGTGGTTCGTGGCAGGACTTTCCATGGGTGTAAGCGGCGCCGCATGGGCGACTGTCATAGCTCAGGCTGTGAGCGGTCTGGGAATCGCAGTATATTCCTTCGTAAAGGTTTCCGAACTCAGATTCACCCCGGAAGATATGAAATTCTCTGCAGCGAGGCTGAAAGAAACTGCGGCAAATGATTTTGCGACGGGCATACAGCAGTCAGTTATGAATTTCGGAATACTGATGATACAGGGTCTGGTGAACAGCTTCGGGACGACGGTAATGGCGGCTTTTGCAGCAGCGGTTAAAATAGATACCGTCGCATACATGCCTTCACAGGAATTCGGCAATGCGTATTCGCTTTTCGTTTCTCAGAACTACGGAGCCGGAAAGCCGGACAGAATCAGAGAGGGAACCCGTATCGCGCTTATAACATCGGCTGTTTTTTCCGTTTTCGTTTCGGCCGTTATCTTTCTCTCGGCAGACAGCCTGATGTCGATATTTGTCGACGGCAGTGAACATGAAATCATAGCCGAAGGCGTCAGGTACCTGCGCATAGAGGGCTCCATGTACATCGGAATAGGCGTCCTTTTCCTCTGGTACGGGTATTTCAGAGGTACAGGAAGACCCCACATATCGCTTATACTTACCGTTATTTCTCTCGGAACAAGAGTTGCCCTTTCATACGCGCTAGCGCCCGGCACTCCTTTGGGAGTAACTGCGATATGGGCTTCGATTCCGGTGGGATGGGTTCTGGCGGACATAGCGGGGGCGTGGATTTACAGGAGAAAGAGGTAAGGTGATAAAATGCGGAAAAAGCTTGCAGTAGTTGCAACTGAAAAAGATTATGCAGATTTTCTCAAAGGCAATATAGAAAAGTATCTCGGAAAGTATGCCGACTTTTTCTCGTACTCCGTGGACGAGATGAACCGAAAAGGAGTGCTTGATGAAGACTACGTGCTTATTTCGGCTTTTAATATATTTCAGGATGCCAGGAAAATGATAAGCCCCGGTTCTGAAATAATAGTTCTCTCTCTTGCACTTAATAAAAAGCAGATGGAAAGCATAAATATGGTTCCGAAGGGAACCAGAGCGCTGCTGGTAAATTTCGACAACAGGTCATGCATGCACACGATTACAAGTCTTTATGATGCCGGTTATCGTGATGTTGAGCTTATTCCATACTGCGGTGAAGAAGAATATGATCACAGCATAAAGCTTGCCATAACCCCTAATGAGGCTCACCTTGTACCAAAGGGAATAGAGACCGTAATAAATGTCGGCGAGAGTTCCGTTTCGATGAACAGTCTGTATGAGATTGCGGACAAACTCGGAGTCTACGAGGAGTTTTCATCCGGGGAAGCCGCCGAGGCAAGGAAAGAGTACTATTACATCAATTCCGGACTGGACAGGCTTTTTGCGGAAAAAATCAGTGTGACAGATAAATTAAGTACATTGATAAGATTGATGAATGAGGGTATAGTGATTACCGATGTCTTCGGCAAAATATACCTCAGTAATGAAAAAGCTGATCTCATACTTAAACATGACAGGTCGGATTTAAACGGTGTTTATATTGAAGAACTTCTGCCGGGAATAATACTGGACACAAAAAAAGAAAAGATAATAAAAACGGGGGACAGGAATGTAATCGCTGAAGCCGTAGACATAATTTCTCAGAACAGAATTGCCGGATATATAGTAACACTTACAGATTTCGAGGAAATGGAAGAAAAACAGCATGGAATAAGAGCAAAGATTGCAGGCAGTAGCCATGTTGCAAAATACACATTTGATGATGTAATTGGTCACAGCGATGCGATAATAAGAGCCGTAAACGAAGCCATAAGATTTGCAGGATCGGATTCCTCTGTTCTGATAACCGGAGAAAGCGGAACAGGAAAAGAAATGTTTGCTCAGAGTATCCATAATGCTTCGTCCAGAAGCAGATATAATTTTGTGGCGGTAAACTGTGCCGCAATACCGGAAAACCTGCTGGAAAGCGAGATGTTCGGTTATGAGGAGGGTTCTTTTACCGGTGCAAGAAAAGGAGGAAAAACAGGCCTGTTTGAGCTGGCTCATCGAGGTACTATTTTTCTGGACGAAATAGGAGAAATGCCTTTGCAGCTCCAGTCAAAGCTGCTCAGGGTACTTGAAGAGAGAAAGGTGAGAAGAATAGGCTCTGATAAGAATATCGATATCGATGTCAGAGTTATTGCAGCTACGAATAAAAACATTCATCAGCTGATGCTTGACGGCTCTTTCAGGGAAGATCTGTATTACAGACTTAATGTTTTGCCGCTTGCGGTGCCGAGCCTGCGGGAAAGGAAGGATGATATAGAGGAACTGTTTTATCATCTTGCAAAGGATATGCATAGCGATATAAAGCTCATGCCTGACGCGGTGGATTTGATAATGACATATTCCTGGCCCGGAAACGTCAGAGAACTGAGGAATGTTACAGAATATCTGTCAAATCAGAATAAGATTGAGATAGGGGCTGAGGATTTCAAGTGGGTTGAATATGCAAGGAACGCCGAAGAAAAAAGTATTGAATCGAAAAGGTCTGCAGGAGATGCGGGGGATAAAGAAAAGTTTCAGTATATGTTAACTGAAGGAAATAATATAGACTATGTTTATTTTCTGCTTGAGACGATGAAAAAACTGGCAGATAGGAAAGAACGATACGGCAGAAAAAGACTGGAGGAACTTCTGACTGAAGGTGGGGTTATCTGCTCCGAGGGTGAAATAAGATCCATGCTCGTCAAGCTTACGCATGGAGGATATGTAAGAACTCTAAAAGGCAGGGGAGGAAGCGAAATCACGAGGAAGGGAATTGAACTGCTGGAGTTTATAAGGAAATTCAAAGAAACAGGGTTATTAGGCTAAATAAATGCCTGATAACCCTGCTTCTTTGAGAAAAATATAAGGAAAAAGCCCAAAAAAGGCTGAAATTTCATTGGCATGCATTTTGCTTATCTTTGTATTGAAAATTCCGGAATATCAATTTACTGTCACTGAATTTACAAGTGGAGGAAAGAGATGAAAGACATTTTACTGAGCGTAGATGCATTTTTCGCCAATATACTTCCTATAGGCGATATACTGTGGGTTTTCCCTCAAAATTTCGAGTGGTATGCCAACATTCCAGTTATTGGAAACATTCCGTTTGCCATATGGCTTCTTGTCGGTATGGGTATATGGTTTACCTTTAAGACAAGGGGCGTTCAGTTCAGATACTTTAAGAGAGGAATACAGGTACTTGCAAAGAAGAAAAAAGGAGATACCGGCGTAAGTCCGCTGGCAGCTTTTATGCTGAGTACTGCTATGAGAATAGGACCTGGAAATATTACAGGTGTAACCGGTGCCGTTGCAATCGGCGGTCCGGGAGCTGTGTTCTGGATGTGGGTATCAGCTGTATTTGGAATGGCAAGTTCGTTTATAGAATCTACACTATCTCAGATTTTTAAGGAAAAAGACGGGGATGAGTTTGTAGGAGGACTTCCTTACTACGGCAGAAAGCTTCTCGGAAACAGAAAGTGGGTTGGAACGGCTTTAGCTGTGATGTTTATCGGGTATGCCATGCTCAGCATTCCTATCCAGACATTCCACGTTTTCACTGCAAGCGGAACGGGAATAGGGCTTCTTACCGGAACCCCTGCGGGGAGGACTTCACCGCTTTACTACGGTCTGGCCATTGTTTTAATTGTAGGTATCATTGTTACAGTCTTTGGCGGAATAAAGCGTGTAACGGCTGTTACAGATAAAATGGTTCCGGTTATGGCTGTACTTTATGCAGTGATTATTATCGGTCTTCTCATCGTAAATATAAAACATTTTCCGATGTTTATAGAAACTGTATTTGTAGGGGCGTTCAAGCCGCAGGCAATATTCGGCGGAGGCTTTGGCGTAGTACTTTCACAGGGTATTAAAAGGGGCCTTCTCTCAAATGAGGCCGGTCAGGGAACGATTACTATGTCCGCAGCTGTTGCTGAGCAGGATCACCCTTGTGAACAGGGATTTGTACAGGCAATAGGAGTATTTCTCGATACGCTGGTTATATGTACATTAACCGGTTTCGTAGTATGCAGCGCAAGTCTTTGGAATGTTGCTTCATCGGGATGGGATACACTTAAGAATTCGACAATAGATGTATACCTGGAGTCGATTAAAGCTCTGGTGCCAGGAACGGCTGCGGATGGCGTAATTGCATTTATCATCTGCGTCTGCTATGCTCTGTTCGCATTTACGACGCTCCTCGGTCTTGTATCATTTGCAGTGATTGCAGGAACGAGAATTACCAAATCAAAGACATGCACTACCGTAGTTCGTGTACTTGGAACCGTGGTATTTGTACCGATAGGAACTTTGTGCGTGCTTGCAGGCCTTGAGCTCAACAATATCTGGTATCTTACAGATTTAATAAATATTCTCATGGTATTTGTAAACGCACCAATTATACTGTATGGAAGCAGATACGTATATAAAGCGCTTAAGGGATATGTAAGCAGCGGAGGACGAAGATTTGTATCGTCTGAAATAGGTGTAGAGAGTGAAATCTGGACAGAAGAAGCCAGAGCAGAAGCGGAAAAACAGTAAGGAGGAACCATCTATGAACACGTTAAAATGGCCGGATGGTAAACGCTGTGCCGTAATGTTCAGCTTCGACGTGGACGGCGATACCACCTGGGAAAACGGAAACAGGGGACTGCCTAACGGCGACAGGTATCTCAGATCCCTGTCTGTAGGTCAGTACGGACCTAAGCGATGTGTGGACAGGATACTGGACAAGCTCGATGAGTACGGAGTAAAGGCTACATTCTTTGTTCCGGGGCTGACGGCGGAAAGATATCCGGAACTCATAAAGAAGATAGACGAAAAGGGACACGAGATAGGACATCACGGTTATGCACACGAGAGATTTGCCGGAAAAACCGTG
Organism: uncultured Bacillota bacterium; assembly: GCA_949287095.1. Taxonomy (GTDB): domain Bacteria; phylum Bacillota; class Clostridia; order Peptostreptococcales; family Anaerovoracaceae; genus Avanaerovorax. The sequence continues at coordinate 41,801 of CASEFA010000005.1, read as the reverse complement.
GAAGAACAGATAGAGATAATCGAAAAGACACAGAGAATATTCAAAGAGCTCATTGGACACGAGGTAAGAGGTTTCAGAACGCCTTCCGGAGACTGGGCCGTAGAGACGCCGAAGCTTCTCTATGAAAGAGGAATAGATTATTCCAGCTCCATGAGAGGCGATGACAGGCCGTACAGAACAGTAATAGACGGCCGTGAAACCGATATGATTGAAATCCCGACAAAGTGGGAAGTGGATGACTACGTTGCAATGGCGTATAACATGTACCCTGCAGAGCCATGCGGTCAGGACAGAATATCGTGCTACAGAAAGGTGGAAGATAATTTTCTCAGGGAATTCAGGGGTCATTACAGATACGGGCTCTGCATATCGTTTATGAGCCATCCTCAGGTGATAGGTACTCCGGGAAAGATAAGAATACTCGATACCCTGCTCAGAGAAATAACGTCAAAGGAAGATGTATGGGTGGCTACAGGATGCGAAATAGCAGACTGGTACCGCAACCTGACGAGAGAGGAGGGCTTAAGATGATGGACAGACCTGTATGGCCGGGCGGAAAGAAGTGCGCTGCGGCGGTTACGGTAAACTTGAATGCGGAGCTTTTCTGGCTGGCTCTCGATCCTGAATGCGAAAAGATGCCAAAGACCCTGTCACTGGGACAGTACGGAATGACAAGAGGGCTTGACAGGATACTGGAAGCGCTGGAAAGCCGCGGGCTGAAAGGTACATTCTTCGTACCGGGATGGGTATGCGAGAGATACGGCGGTCAGATACGCGATATAGCCGAAAGAGGACACGAAATCGCATCCCTGGGATACGGCAATGAAAACATGGCCTTGTATACTCGTGAAGAGCAAAGAGGTCTTTTGGAAAAATCCTTGAAATCAATCAGAGAATGCTGTAATGTAGTTCCTGAGGGATTCAGGGCCCCAGACGGGGAGCTTACGGAAGAAACTCTTGAAATCGCAGCAGAACTGGGATTCACTTATTCCAGCAGCCTTCACGATGATGACAGACCATACACCAGAAAAGCGGGAAACACGACGATAGTGGAGATTCCGATTCACTGGGATAATTACGACCTGCCGTATTTCGCATTTAACTATCATCCCGCATTTCCGGCGGGACAGGGCAGGATAATGTCATATGAAGGCGCCCTCAGCAACTGGATTGACTATTTTGACGGCTGCAGAGAATACGGGCTCTGTTACGTATTTCAGACAGACCCCGCAGCATCCGGCTCTCCGGGAAGAATAGAACTTTTCGAGGAGCTTCTGGATCACATAATATCGTTCGATGACGTCTGGACAGCTACGTGCGGTGAGATTCAGCGTTATTATACGGATAACAGGAGGTAGATTATGGCCAGCTTATGGGGAGGAAGATTCTCCAAGGAGATGGACGATATCGTAAAGAAGTTCAACGCGTCCATTGGTTTTGACAAGAGAATGTATAAAAACGACATAGACGGAAGCATTGCTCACGTAACTATGCTCGCCGACTGCGGAATAGTAAGCAGAGAGGATAAAGACGCCATTGTAAGGGGCCTCGAAAAGATTAAGGCAGGCGTCGAAAGCGGTGAGATTCAGTTTACCGTTGAAGACGAGGATATACATATGGGTGTGGAGAGCAGACTTATCGACGAAATAGGCGAGGCCGGAAAGAGACTTCACACAGCCAGAAGCCGCAACGACCAGTGCCAGGTTGACGGCCGGATGTATCTCAGAGATGAAATCGATGAAATCCTTGAAAGGCTTTATTATCTGGAATCTGTAATACTGGACAAGGCTGAAAAGTATGCAGACAGCATAACGGTGGGCTTTACTCATATACAGCATGCACAGCCTATAACCATAGGTTTCATATTCATGGCATATTTCCAGATGTTCAGACGCGATATTGAAAGACTTAAGGACACCAGAAAGAGGATGAATCTCTGTCCGTTGGGAGCGTGCGCTCTTGCGGGAACTACCCTTCCTACCGACAGGCATCAGACCGCAGAGCTCCTCGGATTTGACGCACCTACGGAAAATGCCATGGACAGCGTAAGTGACAGAGATTACAGCCTTGAGTTTTTAAGCGACGCTTCAATATCCATGATGCACCTTTCCAGATGGGCAGAAGAATTCGTATGGTGGAATTCACAGGAATTTTCTTTCATCGATATAGACGACAGCTACTGCACGGGAAGCAGCATAATGCCGCAGAAGAAAAATCCGGATATGGCTGAGCTTCTGAGGGGAAAATGCGGAAGAGTGTACGGTGACCTCATGCAGCTTCTGACTGTAATGAAGGGAACGCCTCTTGCGTATAACAAGGATTTCCAGGAGGATAAGGAAAGTCTGTTCGACGCGGTAGACACGTGGAAGGCGAGCATTCAGATCTTTGCTCATATGCTGGAGAACACAGAGTTCAGAATGGACAGGATAAAGGCCCAGATGTCAAAGGGATTCCTTAACGCCACGGATATAGCCGAGCATATGGTTAAGGCGGGAATACCTTTCAGAGAGGCCCATTCCATAGTGGGAAGGATGGTAAAGCTGTGCGAGACGAAGGGTTGCGAGCTTGAAGATCTTACAGATGAAGAACTGTCATCAGTGGATTCCAGAATTTCCAAAGAAGTTCTCGGGGATATTTCAATCGAGGCCTGCGTAGAAGGCAGAAAATCCTTCGGCGGAACGGCGCCTTCCGAGGTAAGACGACAGATTGAAGTCGGAAGAAACTGGCTTAACAGTCAGGCCGAATAGTGGTATAGTAGAAAGAAACTGCAGGTTTTGTCCCTGCGGGATGAAAGGACGAATTATACATGGATAAAAAGGAACTTGCACTTAAGAAACATGCCGAATGGAGAGGAAAGCTTTCCGTAGAGACAAAGGCTCCTATAACCAACAGAGAGGAGCTTGCCATAGCGTATACTCCCGGAGTTGCCGAGCCGTGTCTCGAAATACAGAAGGACGAATCTCTGGCATATACGTATACCGGCAAGGGAAACACGGTGGCGGTAATTACCGACGGTACTGCGGTTTTAGGTCTCGGAGACATAGGCCCTTCTGCGGGCATGCCTGTAATGGAGGGGAAATGCGCCCTGTTTAAGACCTTTGCGGGAATAGATGCGGTTCCAATCTGTGTAGATACCAAAGATCCCGAGGAGATAATAAGGACTGTAAGGAATATTTCAAAGAGCTTCGGAGGTATAAACCTGGAGGATATAAGCGCTCCCAGGTGCTTTGAGATAGAAAGAAGACTTATAGAAGAGTGCGACATACCTGTATTTCACGATGACCAGCACGGAACTGCCATAATTACATGCGCAGGACTTCTCAACGCGGTGAAGCTTACGGGAAGAAAGCCGGGAAATCTGAAAATCGCCATAAGCGGCGCAGGTTCAGCAGGAATATCCATCGCAAAGATGATACTGAGAATGGGATTCGGAGACGTTATTCTCTGCGGAAGCAGGGGTACAATTTACGACGGGGCTCCTTACAATAATCCGGAGCAGCAGAAGATGGCCGAGGTGACAAATAAAGAAAAGGTCATCGGAACTCTCGCCGATGCCATGAAAGGAGCCGATATACTCATAGGCGTGTCCAGACCGGGAGTCGTTACTCAGGATATGATTCGTTCCATGGCGAAAGATCCGATTGTGTTCGTAATGTCAAATCCGGTGCCTGAGATAATGCCTGACCTTGCAAAGGAGGCCGGGGCCGCCGTGGTAGGAACAGGAAGGTCCGATTTCCCTAACCAGGTGAACAACGTTCTGGCATTTCCGGGAATATTCAGAGGCGCTCTCGATGCGAGGGCTAGAAGGATTACCGAGGAAATGAAAGAGGCTGCGGCAAGAGCCATAGCCTCGTGCATTCCGGAAGATAAGCTGACTGCAGATTATGTGCTGCCGGACGCTTTTGATCCGAATGTAGTAAAGAATGTTGCAGAAGCAGTGATGAAGGTGGCGGAAGCAGAACGCTGCTAAAGTCTGCAGCCCTGAACGGAGCCGCGACGGCGCATTTCCCCGTCGATTCCGTTTAATATGGTGCGCTTTCTGTAGCTCCAGGCAGGGGATACGAGAAGCTTTCTGGGAACGTCTCCCGTAAGCCTGTGGATAACCACATCGGGAGGAATTATTTCCAGAAGATCGCACACGAAATTAATATATTCATCCGGACTTTTAAACGAAACGAAGTCCGGATATTTTTTTTCCAGAGCGGTGTCCTTTATAACGTTGAGAAGATGAAGTTTAAGCCCCCATATGCCTTTTCTGCATACGTATTTCACCGATTCAACCATATCCTCTCTGCTTTCTCCGGGAAGCCCTAAAATCAGGTGAACTACGGTTCTGATGCCGCGGCTCTTAAGCTCATCTACCGCTCTGTCAAAGACGTCAAGTGAGTAGCACCGGTTTATCTCCTCAGCCGTTTTTTTGTGAACGGTCTGAAGGCCCAGCTCCACCCACATGAAACGATTTTCGTTTATCTCCGAAAGGAGATTGAGAACGTCCTCCGGAAGACAGTCAGGGCGGGTCGCTATGGCGATGCCCTCAATCAGTGGGTTGGAAAGGACTTTTTCGTATTTTGCTCTGAGCTCATCTGCTGGAGCATACGTGTTGGTGTGATTCTGAAAATAGGCAAGGTATCCTGCGTCGGGCCATTTTGCCGAGAGGAGTTCTATCTGCCCGCCTATGTCCGATGCAAACTCGCCGCTTCCGGAATCTGAGCAGAAGATGCAGCCGCCGGTTCCTGCGGTTCCGTCTCTGTTGGGACAGGTAAAACCGCCGTCTATGGAAAGCTTTATCATCTTTTTCCCGAACTTTTCCCTCAGATATACGTTCAGCGGGTAGTATGACTTGGGAGTGTTTCCCGACATATATATTCTCGTATCGTTTTCTTTCATAATCTGTATTTTTTCTCCTTTTGACATGCAAAAAGATTTTACATTAAACGGGCGGTTTTTACAATACGTCAGAAATGACGACGGCTGTGATATTTTACTTGCCTTTAGCAGAGGGAAAATGTATACTTACAGGGTATGTTTTTGAATCAGTTAAGTCAGAGGTTATATGAAATCGAGAAAAGAAATGAAGAAGCTGGGCAGGGCTTCTCTGAAGAAACACTACGCCATTTTCGTGGCGGCCTGCCTTATAGCGTCCTTTATCGGCGCAGAGTTTGCCGGATCTCTGGGCTTTTCCAAAGCACAGACAACGGAGCAGGCCGTTACGCAGTTTGAAAACGATGTGACCGGGAAAGAAAGTCAGATTAAAACCGATATGGGCGGAGTGACATGGACCGACGTTATGATAACCATAGCGGAAAAGGGTACCGAGGCGGGACGTGAAATGACTGCCGAGACAGAGGCTGAGGAAATACAGGCTTCCGAAGCGGGTAACCCTGTCTTCGGCCGCACCAGAGGAGTGCTTTCAGGCGTTGTAAATCAGTTTACTTCAGGCTCAATTATAGTTACCCTGGTTGCGTCTGCGGCTCAGATAACGGGTTCTGAAAACCTGGGCATACTGCTGCTTATCGTTCTCGGAGCGCTCCTTGCATTTGGGTTCTGGTTCTTCGTGACCAACGTATTCAGGGTCGTGACGAGAAGAGTATTCCTCGAGGGAATGATATATGACAACGTGACTACACAGAGATTCACATTCCTTCTGAGAGTGAAAAAGCTGTGCCGGGCGTCGTGGATCATGTTCGTGAAGTACGTGTACTACACCCTTTGGTGCCTGACTGTGGTGGGTATTATCGTAAAGCGATACTCATACTTCCTCGTACCTTATATAGTTGCGGAAAACCCGTCCATGACGGCACGTCAGGCCATAACCCTTTCCAGGAAGATGATGCAGGGGCATAAGTGGGAGTGCTTCAAGTTCGAGTTCACCTTTATAGGGTGGCAGGTTCTCGGATATATTACAATGGGGCTGTTTAACGTATTCTATACCAACCCGTACAAGACGGCAGCCTTCACCAGGTATTATGCCGAAGTGAGAGCTATTGCCAGGGAAAAGGGCATAGAGGGCTCCGAGCTTCTTAACGACAGATACCTTTACGAAAAGGCGGACAGGGACGTTATCGCAGCCGGATACGCCGACGTTATAAAGGTCATGGAGGAGCCGGAGGGAGAAATAAAGAAGCTTACCGGCTGGAGAGGTTTCCTTGCAAACAACTTCGGCGTAATCATAATGCGCCGTCAGCAGGACAGAGAGTATGAAAGACAGCAGGCGGACTACGTTCGTATACACGATATGATTGACGATGTGCAGGGTCTTGCATATCCTGTGCGTTTCTATCCCATCGGTGAGGGAAGCAGGCGTATGCTGGTGCAGTCCCTAAACTACATGCGTCACTATACGGTATGGTCACTTATGGCGATATTCCTGACCATGTCCTTCGTGGGCTGGATGTGGGAAGTAAGCCTGCATCTGATTTCGGACGGTGTGTTCGTAAACCGCGGCGCGCTTCACGGCCCGTGGCTGCCAATCTACGGTACAGGTTCCATACTTATGCTGACAGTGCTGTACCGGTTCCGCAGGAATCCGGTGCTGGAGTTCGTGTCAACCGTCGTGCTCTGCGGATTCCTGGAATACATGACATCGTGGGTTATGGAGATTGTAAATGACGGCACGAAATGGTGGGACTACAGCGGATACTTCCTCAATCTTAACGGAAGAATCTGTGCCGAAGGACTTCTCGTATTCGGCGTGGGCGGTCTTGCCATAGTATACATGATCGCTCCGATTATTGACGAGCTGCTGAGCCGTCTTAACGAAAAGAAAGTGGGAACCGTTTGCGCGGTACTGATGATAGCTTTTGCCGCAGATGCGGCCTACTCCCATTTCTATCCGAATACGGGTGAAGGCATCACCGATTACGGACAGGCAGAAGTGCAGGAAACAGGTTCACAGCAAGATGCGGCGGTAAATTAAATACATAAGGCAAAGTGTGCGCCCGGGAACAATCTTTAAGAAAAAAGACCCCGGCGCGCTCTTTTTTTTAGAAGGCTGTTATGGTATAATTTATTGATTAGTGAGCTTTGTTTCAGGAGGCGGAAAATGAAAGAAAAAAAGACGGCAGGCTGGTGTTTCGGCATTGAGTGCGGCGGCAGCGACTGTCTTTCGGAATCATATATGAATGCGGGAAAGGAAAAGATGAGACCGTCTCTTCTTCTTCACAGCTGCTGCGGACCCTGCAGTACTTCGGTAATAGAGAGACTGGCTCCCGATTACGAGATTACCGTGTTTTACTATAACCCGTGCATAACGGATAATGCCGAATACATAAAGCGAAGAGACGAGCAGATAAGGTTCATAAACGAGTACAACGCATCGAAAAGCTGCGTATCGAAAATCAGCTTTATGGAGGGAAAGTACGACCCGGAAAGGTACCTTGAGATTGCGGCGCCCTTTGCGGACGAACCCGAAGGGGGAAAACGCTGCTCCCTTTGTTTCAGAATGAGACTGGAGGAAACCGCCAGGGTTGCTTCGGAGAAGGAGTTCAGGTTCTTTACCACGACTCTCACGGTAAGCCCTCATAAAAACTACCAGCTCATATCGGGCATCGGAAAGGAAATGGCGGAGAAATACAAGACGGAATTTCTGGATATGGATTTCAAGAAGAAGGCGGGATTTCAGCGAAGTGTCCAGCTTTCCAGAGAGTACAGCCTCTATAGACAGAACTTCTGCGGATGTGAATTTTCCAGGGAGTAACTTTAACGACCTGGCAGTATAAAAGGAGGAAAAACTATGTCACAGCTAATCAGACCGGAGAATTATAAATCTGTAATCGGGCCGGTGGAAACTCAGAGAGCAATCAAGAAGATCAAGGACTATTTTCAGCAGGAACTGGCATACGGACTTAACTTAAGACGTGTGTCCGCACCGCTTTTCGTCCTTCCTGAATCCGGACTGAACGACAATCTGAACGGCGTAGAGAGAAGGGTGGAATTTACCCTTAAGGACATGGACGAAAGAAAGGTCGAAATAGTTCAGTCTCTCGCAAAGTGGAAGCGCATGGCTTTAGGTAAATACGGAATAAAACCGGGAAACGGCATATACACCGACATGAATGCCATCAGAAGAGATGAAGAGCTTGACAATCTGCACTCTGTATACGTGGACCAGTGGGACTGGGAGAAAGTTATAACCAGAGAGCAGAGAACCACGGAATATCTTCACGAAACCGTAATAACTATATACAACGCCATAAAGAACCTGGGCGACTACGTTAACAGGCTTTACAGGGACATTCAGACGGAAATTCCTAACGAGATATACTTTATAACCACCCAGGAGCTGGAAGACCTTTATCCGGACAAGACTCCTAAAGAGAGAGAGGATCTCATCTGCAAGGCTCACGGAGCCGTATTCATCGAGAAGATAGGAGGAGCTCTGAAGTCAGGCGAAAAGCACGATGGAAGATCTCCGGACTACGACGACTGGGAGCTTAACGGTGACATCATCCTGTGGAACGACGTACTTGAAAGAGCCTTTGAGATTTCCTCCATGGGAATCAGAGTAGACGCCGACGCCATGGACAGACAGCTTAGACTTGCCGGGGCCGACGACAGAAGGGAGCTTGCATTCCAGAAGGCCGTGCTTAACGGCGAGCTTCCGTACTCCATAGGCGGAGGAATCGGACAGAGCAGACTCTGCATGTACTTCCTGAGAAAAGCCCATATAGGGGAGGTTCAGGTTAGCGTGTGGCCTGAAGATATGGTGGAGGACTGCAGGAAGAGCGGTATATTCCTCCTGTAGGAGCAAAGAGTGAAGCAAGTTTACGAAAGATGAAATATGTAAACGTAGTAATCAACAATAAATCCAGATTCACAGACGTTTTCTACACATACAGAGCGCCTGACAGCGTGAAAATCGGGGACGGAGTCAAGGTTACATTCGGAAAGGGCAAAGGCGAAAAGGACGCCTACGTTTTTCAGACCGATGTTACTCCGTCCTGTGACGTATCTAAGATAAAGGACATAGTAAGCGTCAGCGATTTTATATCCCTCACCCCGGAAATGGTCGAAACATGCATGTGGATGAAGCAGAGGTACGCCATAAAGTATATCGATGCCGTCCGCTGCTTCGTGCCTTCTGGAAAGCCTCCGAAACCGGGAAAGGAAAAGAAGCCTCTAAAGGACAGAGAGGGCGAGTCTCAGGATATATCCCGGCTTACTCCGGAGCAGAAGAATGTTTTAAATGAGATATATGAGGCTCTGGAAGAGAGAAAGCAGGAGAATTTTCTTCTCTACGGCGTAACGGGAAGCGGAAAGACGGAAGTATATATGCGGGCTGCGGAAAGAACTCTCGCTCTCGGAAGAAAGGTCATAATCCTGGTTCCCGAGATAGCCCTTGCCGGACAGATAACGGAAAGGTTTATCGGAAGGTTTGGGAAAGACCGCATCGCCGTTTTGCACAGCCGGCTTACAGGCAGAGAACGGTTCGACGAATGGACGAGGATCAGAAAGGGAGAAGCCGACATAATAATCGGGGCGAGGATGGCAGTCTTTGCTCCTGCGGAAAACATAGGCCTCATCGTCATGGACGAGGAGCACGAAGCCACGTACAAGTCCGACATGACTCCGAAGTACGAAGCTGTAGACATCGCTGTGAAAAGGCTAATGGCCTGCGACGGCGTCCTCATAGCGGGAAGCGCGACGCCTTCGGTGGTTTCATATTACAGAGCGGAGGAAGGTATATACAGGCTTTTAAGGCTTGAGAAGAGATACAACGAAAATCCTCTTCCGGATGTGGAAATCGTCGACATGAAGGACGAGATAAGAGCGGGAAACTTTACCGTCATAAGCAGAAAGCTTCACCGGCTCGTTGGCGATGAGCTTAAGGCGGGCCGTCAGGTAATCCTCTTTTTAAACAGACGGGGCTATTCTCCCTACATATTCTGTGAAGAATGCGGAGCTCCGCTGAAATGTCCGGACTGCGGAATATCCCTTGCATATCATAAACGGGAAAACGCGGCCGTATGTCACTACTGCGGAAGGAAGTTCCCGGCGGCAAGGGAGTGCCCCGAGTGCGGCGGAAAGCTGAAGTACAGCGGCAAGGGAACGGAGAAGGTCACCGAACAGGTTTCGGAAATGTTTCCGGAAGCTTCCGTAGACAGGCTTGACCTGGATACTGCGGTAAAAAGAAGCGAGATAGGCAGGATTTTAAAGGATTTCGGAAGCGGAAAGACGGACATTCTCATAGGAACCCAGATAGTAGCCAAGGGTCTGGACTTTAAGAACGTAGGCCTTGTGGGAGTCATTGACGCCGACGTGAGCCTTAACATACCGGACTACAGGTCGCCGGAGAGAACCTTTCAGCTCATTACCCAGGTTTCGGGGAGAGCCGGAAGAGGAGACGGAAAGGGCAGAGTGATAGTTCAGACAACGGACCCCGAAAACACGGCCGTAAAGGCTGCGGCGGCCTATGACTACGAAGGTTTTTACAGGGAGGAAATCAAAATGAGAAGGCTGATGAAGTATCCGCCTTTTTCAGATATAATCGCCGTGGATACATTTAGTAAGAACATGGAAGCGGCGGAGAACCAGGCCGACGAAACGGTAAGGTTCCTCACAAAAAAAGGCTTTGAGGAGGCCGGGGGAAAAATCCTGGGGCCGAGAGAGAGCCGTGGGCCGAAGAACAGAGACGGATTTGCGTTCAGGCTGCTTTTAAAGTGCCCCAAGGGGGAGAGGAACAGATTTGTATATTACCTGAACGCTTTGTCGGACAACATGGCCGAAAGGAAGTACGAACCCCTTTCCATAGATATAAATCCGTATGGGATGATATAGAAGGAGATAATAGAAAATGGCAATCAGAAACGTTGTAAAAGAGGGAGATCCCATCTTAAGAAAGAAATGCAGAGAGATAACAGAGGTAAACGACCACATAAGAATGACCATGGAGGATATGCTGGATACCATGAGAGCCGAAATGGGAGTGGGTATTGCCGGGCCTCAGGTGGGCGTCATGAGAAGGATGTTCGTGGCAGAACCTGAGCCTGACAGAGTATACTTTATGATAAATCCGGAAATCACGGAAAAAGAAGGGACTCAGACGGGAGACGAGGCGTGTCTTTCCGTTCCGGGACTCTGCGGAACCGTGGAAAGGCCGGAAAAGATAAAGATTACGGCTCTTGACCTTGACGGAAACAGACAGGAGTACGAGTTTGAAGGCTTTGACGCCGTTGTTATGTGCCACGAATACGACCACCTGGACGGCATCTTATACACAGACAAGGCCACCAACATAAGAAATCCTCAGGACGACGAGGAAGAATAGAAGGCGGGAGAGATTATGAAGACAGTCTACATGGGAACCCCGGATTTTGCCGTAAAGCCCCTCAAGGCTCTCGCGGAGGCGGGATACGACATAGGTATGGTGTTCACCCAGCCCGACAGGGAGAAAAACCGTGGAAAGAAGGTCATACCTTCACCGGTAAAGGAGGCGGCTTCGGAGCTGGGTCTTAAGGTAGTCCAGCCCGCAAGGCTAAAGGGAGACGAAGAGTCTTTAAGCGCTCTCAGAGAGTACGCACCGGATATAATCATCGTTGCGGCTTACGGTCAGATTCTGCCGAAGGAGGTTCTGGAACTTCCGAAGTTCGGGTGTATCAACATTCACGGCTCCCTCCTTCCGGAATTCAGAGGAGCGTCTCCCGTTCAGCACGCAATACTTTCCGGAAAGGAAAAGACAGGCGTTACTATAATGCAGATGGCCGAGGGCCTCGATACGGGAGACATGCTGACAAAGGCTGAAGTTTCCATTGAAAAAAAGACGACGGCGGAGCTGATGGACGAGCTTTCCGAGGTGGGAGCGAGGCTTCTGACAGAGACACTTCCCCTCATAGAAAAGGGAGAGATAACGCCTGAGAAGCAGGACGACTCCCTTTCAAGCTATGCGGGCATGATAAGAAAAGAGGACGGCAGGCTGGATTTTTCGGGGGAGACGGCCAAAGAAGCCGAGCGCAAGGTTAGGGCCTTCAACCCGTGGCCGGGAACGTATTTCGATTATGGCGGCGTTCAGCTTAAGGTATGGGCCGCCGAAGTGACGGATCCTCAGCTTGAAGCCGCGCCGGGAACGGTTACGGCTGCAGGCCCGGGAGGAATAGATATAGCATTTAAAAGAGGAATACTTAAGATTACTGAAATTCAGGCTCCCGGAAAGAAAAAAATGCCCGTTGACGCCTTTTTGAGGGGAAACGCCATTGAAATCGGGAGAATATTGCAATAAAATATAGGTAGCAGGTAAATCTCAGTTTTCGGAGGCCACGTTATGGATAATAACCGAAAGACGGCATACAGGGTTCTGCTTGAGATGGAGAAGGAAAACTCATACTCCAATATAGTACTTAACAGAACTCTGGTTTTTGATAATCCGGAATCTCCGGCTTTTGTCAGGGAGATGGTGTATGCTGTAATAGAAAATCAGATTTTTATCGACTACGCCATAGACAGACTGGTTAACAAGGGGATTAAGAGTGTTAAACCACAGCCTCTTTGTCTTCTGCGCCTGGGTATATGCCAGATAGAATTTATCAATTCAGTGCCGGATTATGCTGCTGTAAGCGAAACGGTAAAGCTGGCAAGGCGGATTATTCCCGGACGGGACGGCTTCGTAAACGGAGTGCTGAGAAATTACCTGAAACTCAGGGAGGATTTTCCGTATCCTGACAGAAACAGGGATATGGCCGGGTACCTTTCCGTAAAGTATTCCTATGCGCCGTGGATAGTAAATATGTGGCTTGACCAGTACGGTGCGGATAAGACAGAACAGCTTCTGGAGGAGGGGAACGCAACACCGCCCCTTTACATCAGAGTCAATACTCTTAAGACGACTCCGGAGATTCTCACCGAAGAACTTAAGGAAGAAGGATTTCCCGTGTGGCCGGGTGAAAATTCTTCGAGAAATGTAAGCCTTAAGGTAAAAGGCAGCGGACTTCTGGATTCTGCGCTGTTTTCTGACGGCTGTTTCAGTGTTCAGGATGAAGCATCACTCATGGCGGCGGAGCTTTTAGGTCCGAAGCCGGGAGAAACGGTGGTGGACGTCTGTGCCGCGCCGGGAGGAAAGTCATTTGCCATGGCGGAGATGATGGAAAACAGAGGCGTGATATACGCTATGGACATTCATCATCATAAGATAGATCTTATAGATAAAGGAGCTCAGAGGCTGGGCATAGATATAATAGAATCAGCGGTATTTGACAGTGAGCACGTAAGAGAGGATCTCGCGGGCGTGGCTGACTGCGTACTTGCCGACGTGCCGTGCACCGGTCTCGGAGTAGTCAGGAGAAAACCTGAAATAAAGCTGAGAGACGTTCCTGACCGGGGAAAGTCTCTTGCGGAAAAGCAGCTTCATATTCTTCAGAGCGCTTCAGCCTATGTTAAGACAGGGGGGAGGCTGTTATACAGCACATGTACTCTTAACAGGTGTGAGAACGCCGATGTGATGGGAAAGTTCCTTCAGAAAAACAGGGATTTCGAGCTTGTGGATACGAAACAGCTCCTACCTGAGAAGGACGGACCTGACGGGTTCTTTATGGCGCTCATGAGAAAGCGGATATAGTGTATTTAGTGAAAGGAGAAGCTTCCTGTGGAAGTAGGTTTCAAGACCGACAAGGGTATCAGTAGAAGCAATAATGAGGACGCTTTCTTCGTTATGAAAGAGGACAGGGTGTTCATCGTTGCTGACGGAGTTGGAGGAAACAGCTCCGGGGAGATTGCAAGCAGAACGACGGTTAATTCCGTGGCTAACTTCGTGGAGGAACATCCGGTGGAGGTTCTTAAGACGGAGGATGAGATAAGAAATTATTTTTTAGACTGCATTTCAGATGCAAACAGAAGAGTCCGGGATGTTGCGAGATGGCATAAACGAAACAGAGGAATGGCGACTACTGTAGTTGCAGCCTTTGTCCCGTATAACAGAGAGAATTCACTTTACATAGTCAACGTCGGAGACAGCCGGGCATACGTTCTCAGGGAAAACAGTCTGGAACAGATTACAGAGGATCATACCTATGTGAACACTCTGGTAAAGGCCGGAATAATTACAAAGGCGGAGGCCATGGAGCGGGATGATAAGAATATGATTACCCGGGCCATAGGAGCCTATGATGTTGTAGAAGCGGATTTTTTCAGTGTGAAAATCAGAAAAGGCGACATAGTTCTGATATGTACTGACGGGCTTTATTCAGAGGTGACGGAACCCGAGCTTATAGCACATCTGACTCAGGACAAGTCCATGTCGGAAATCTGTGCAGAGCTGGTTGAGACAGCCAATCTCAACGGAGGCAGCGATAATATTACGGCAATATGTATCAGGATTACGGAGGAAGATATATATGAGTAAATTACTTGCGGGCAGGTACGAACTGGTCGAAAAAATAGGCGAAGGCGGTATGGCCGTCGTATATAAAGGCAGAGACAGACTGCTGAACAGGTATATAGCTGTAAAGATTCTCAGACCGGAGTTCACTAAGGACGCTCAGTTTATAGAAAGTTTTAACAGGGAGTCCCAGGCCGCTGCAGGACTGCAGCATCCAAACATCGTGGGAGTATACGATGTTGGAGCGGAAGGCAGCATTCATTTTATCGTAATGGAGCTGGTGGACGGAAGACCTTTGAGCGATATTATTGCAGAAAAGGGTCCGCTTAACTATAAGACGGCTATAGAAATAGCCAAGCAGGTAGCTTCTGCTCTCAGCCTTGCCCATAAGCACAATATCGTGCACAGAGACGTGAAGCCTCATAACATTATGATAACTACAGACGGCATGGCTAAACTGACAGATTTCGGTATTGCAAGAGCCGTGAGCAGTTCCACCATGGTGGCGGAGACAAGCAAGGTTATAGGATCCGTTCACTACTTCTCGCCGGAGCAGGCAAGAGGGTCATATGTGGATGAGCGTTCAGATATTTATTCTCTGGGCATTGTTCTCTATGAAATGCTTACCGGAAAGGTTCCGTTTGACGGTGATAATCCGGTTCAGGTTGCTCTCATGCACATAAACAACGAGATGACTCCTCCGTCAAAGCTTGTAGCGGGAATACCTCCCGCTCTGGAGCAAATAGTCATGAAGGCTACTGATAAATATCAGTCTAACAGATATGCAACGGCGGATGAGATGCTTTCCGACCTTTCCAACCTGGAATTTATCTCAAGCCGGGTGGGTGACAGCGTTTTTGCCGGAGCGGGCAAGAGTTCCACCATGGTCAATATTCCGGTAAGGACAGAGGACAATAACGATGAAGAACTTGCAAAGATAGTCGGAGAATCCGGAAAGACACAGAAGAAATCGGCAAAAAAGAACTCTTCTGAAGGCGGAGGAAAAGGCAAAAAAATTGCGATAGGAATCGTTGCAGCTGTCGTTGTAATTGCGGCTGTTGTCGGCGGTATGTATGCACTTGGCTTTATCGGAGGAAAGGCAGACGTGGAGATTCCAAGCGTCATCGACATGACTTACGAAGAAGCAAAGGATGAGCTTGAGGCTGCCGGACTTAAGATAGAAATGGGAGAAGAGGTGGAAACAGAGGATAAGGAGCCGGGAGTAGTAGTTTCTCAGTCTCCAAAGGAAGGCGTTAAGGTAAAAGAGGGATCGACGGTAACGGTGGATATCAGCATAAGCGCTGAAGGAGAACTGGTCCCGAATCTGCTGGGAGAAGTGTATGACAAGAGTACCGTAGAGAAAATACTCGAAGATCATGGCTTCACTCTCGGAACAGTAACCGAGGATTACAGCGCCGAATATGAAAAAGGATATATCATGGGACAGGATCCGGGTCCGGGAACGGAAGCGGATAAAGATACAGCAGTCAACATTGTAGTTAGTCAGGGAAAAGCGAAGCCTAAGATGCCGCTTCTTCTGGGTCTGACGGTTGATCAGGCTGAAGCGGCTCTTGCGGATCAGGGACTGGTTCTGGGTATTCCTAAGTACGCGGAAAGCAATCTCTATGAACCGGGTCAGGTTATGGAGCAGCAGTATCCGCAGGGTACGGAGCTTGAGGCAGGAACCACGGTAGATATTGTAATAGCTAAATCTCCTTCCGGCGGTACATCAGGTGAAACCGGAGGTGAATCAGGCGGTGAAACCGGTGAAGAAACCGGCGGAGGCGACTCGGGTGACGGCGGCGAACAGAACGGAGGAACCGAAACGAATGAAGCTGAAGACAGCGGAGCTTCGGCTTCGGCATAGGACGGCTCGTTTATGACAGGAGTAATAATTAAAGGCATCGGCGGTTTTTACTATGTGAAAACCGCTGACGGCGTATTTCAGGCAAAAGGCCGGGGCAAGTTCAAAAAGGACAGGTTCATCCTGGCCGTAGGCGACAGGGTGGAACTTCAGGTGAGAGAGGACGGGGATTCCGTTATTGAATCGGTATATCCTCGCAAGAACTCCTTCATACGTCCTCCCGTTGCCAACGTGGACAGGTTCATAATAACAGTTACGGCATCAAAGCCTGCCCCTGATTTCGGCATAATAGACAGGTTTCTCGTAACGGCGGAAAAAGCCGGAGCGGAGGCCGTAATCTGCATAAATAAGATTGACAGAGCGGACGGAGAGATTCTGGCAGGTCTGAAAGAGGTATACGAGCCCCTTTACCCGGTAGTCACGGTAAGCGGAAGAACAGGACAGGGCATTGAGGTCTTTAAGAAGTACATAGAGGGCTGCTCTGTGGCCTTTGCCGGACCGTCCGGCGTGGGTAAGTCCACCATAATAAACAGGCTTATTCCGGGCGCCGCCATGGAGACGGGCAGAATCAGCCGCAAGACGGACAGAGGAAGACACACTACCAGACACGTGGAGCTCTTTGAAGCCTTTGGCGGAATGGTTTTCGACACCCCGGGGTTTACGTCCTTTGACCTTCCCGACATGGACGAAAGAGAGCTTTCGGAGTACTACCCCGAGATATTTAAAGCGTCCGAAGGATGCAGGTTCGACGACTGTATGCACCTTGGCGAGCCGGGCTGCCGGGTCAAGGAGGAAGTGGAAGAGGGCCTCATCAGCCCGTCGAGGTACCGGTCCTACAAAGCCGGCATAGAGGAACTCAGAAAGAGAAGAAAGTATTAGATAGCATTAGAAAGTATTAGGAGGCAGGATATGGCAGTACTGGCGCCGTCCCTTTTGTCGGCGGATTTTGCGAAGTTGGGCGAAGATGCCGTCAAGGTAAGCGAAGGCGGAGCGGCATACCTTCACATTGACGTTATGGACGGACACTTCGTTCCGAACATTTCCTTCGGGGCGGGAGTGATGAAATCCCTTAACGGATGCGAAACCGCGCCTTACGACGTTCACCTTATGATAGAAAACCCTGATAAATACGTGGGCGATTTTGTAACGGACAAGACTGAATACATCGTCGTTCATCAGGAAGCGTGCGTTCACCTTCACAGAACCCTTCAGCTCATAAAGTCTCATGGCGTTAAGGCGGGAGTTGCCGTAAATCCTGCAACGCCGGTTTCGACCCTTCAGTGCATACTGGCGGACTGCGACCTGGTCCTCGTAATGAGCGTAAACCCGGGCTTCGGCGGACAGAGCTTTATTCCGGTATCTGAAGGCAAGATAAGAGAGCTGGCCCGAATAAGAGCGGAAAAGGGATATAATTATGTCATCGAGGTGGACGGAGGCGTGAACCTTGAAAACGCAGGTCTGCTGAAAGAAGCCGGCTGCGACATTCTCGTGGCAGGCTCCGCGGTATTCGGCGCAAAGGACGCGAAAGAGAGAGTAAGGGAGTTTAACGGGATAATAAGATAATAAAGCGTCGGGCGGCGGTGGAGTGTCAGGCGTTATTGGGATTTTGCGATTTTTACCGATTTCCCAATAACCGGTTAGTGGGTTTTCGATAAAAATGCCGATTTCCCAATAACGACATTTTAAAAATAAAGATTGTAAACGATGTGAGACCGGCAAAGTTATTGGGAAATCACATCGTTTTTTTAATTTCCCAAAACTTATATGACTATTTGTCGATGAGAAGGGAGGCAACCCCCGAAGTTGGTTATTGGAAAAATAACTTTTTTCTTTGAAACCCAAAACCGGGTTTTGGGAAATTACAGATTTTGAAGGAAACCCAAAACCGCAAGGATGAATCAA
Source organism: uncultured Bacillota bacterium (assembly GCA_949287095.1). Lineage (GTDB taxonomy): Bacteria > Bacillota > Clostridia > Peptostreptococcales > Anaerovoracaceae > Avanaerovorax. The sequence goes on along the minus strand of CASEFA010000005.1, from coordinate 23,730 downwards.
TACGCACAGCCCTGAATTTGTGAAATTAACTTAGTATAGATTCTACTGGATAAACCGACACGTTCAAAAAAATCCTTGACATGCCACAGGCGTTATGGTAAAGTATTACCCAATGAGGATGATTAAATAATTATTCAATATAATGTTTAATTAGTTATCGAGAAAGGGCAAAAATGAAGCTTTGTGAAATAATATACAATAATAATGTTTAAACGGGACTGTTCGTACAGGGAGATTTTCCCTCGTATGACAGTCCCTTTTTTATAAGGTAATTCAGACACAGACAAGGAGATGACGCAGATGGCAAAGAGAACAGACATCAAAAAAATTCTGATTATAGGTTCAGGGCCTATAGTAATCGGACAGGCGGCTGAGTTTGATTATGCGGGGACTCAGGCATGCCTGGCTCTTAAAGAGGAAGGCTATGAGGTAGTGCTTGTAAATTCCAATCCGGCGACCATTATGACAGATACCTCGATAGCGGACAAGGTATATATGGAACCGCTGACCCTGGAGTACGTAGCGAAGATTCTCAGATACGAAAGACCGGATGCAATAGTACCGGGAATCGGCGGTCAGACGGGTCTTAACCTGGCAATGCAGCTTGAAAAGAAGGGGGTTCTGAAGGAGTGCAGGACTGAGCTTCTGGGAACCGGCAGCGAAAGCATAGAAAGGGCTGAAGACAGAGAGCTGTTTAAGGAAATGTGTCAATCTATCGGAGAGCCTGTAATCCCTTCACAGATTACCTACGACATAGAAGAGGCGAAGAAGGCGGCTGCCGAAATCGGGTATCCGGTCGTGTTAAGGCCGGCGTTTACATTAGGCGGAACGGGCGGAGGTTTTGCTGCTGACGAGGAAGAACTGGTGGAAATAGGAACCAACGCATTCAAGCTTTCTCCGGTTCATCAGGTTCTGGTGGAAAAGAGCGTCAAAGGCTTCAAAGAGATAGAATTTGAGGTTATGCGCGACGGAAACGACAAGGCCATCACCATCTGCGGAATGGAAAACGTTGACCCTGTAGGCGTGCATACGGGAGATTCCATCGTCGTGGCCCCGATAATGACATTAAATGACCATGACCTGAAGATGCTTAACGACAGCGCTATAAAGATTATAAAGGAGCTTAAAATAGAGGGAGGCTGCAACGTTCAGTTTGCACTTCACCCTGAGACCAGCGAGTATTATCTCATAGAGGTGAACCCGAGAGTTTCAAGGTCTTCGGCTCTTGCATCAAAAGCCAGCGGATATCCTATCGCAAGAGTTACCGCAAAGATTGCCGTGGGTATGTCCCTTGACGAAATACAGATTGCAAACACCACGGCAGCAAAGGAGCCGAGCCTGGATTACGTGGTTGCAAAGCTTCCGAGATTCCCGTTCGATAAATTCACTCAGGCTTCCAACGTGCTGGGAACCCAGATGAAGGCCACGGGTGAGGTCATGGGCATAGGCTCCAACCTTGAGGAATGCCTGCTTAAATCCGTGCGCTCGCTGGAGACAGGAGCCGATCACCTGTATCTGGAGAAGTTTGACGGAAAGACAGAGGACGAGCTCTTAGAGTACATATCCGAATTCAGAGACGATAACATCTTTGCCATAGCCCGGCTTCTCAGAATGGGAGTAAGCGTTGAGAAGCTCCACGAAGTAACCATGATCACCTCCTACTTCCTTAAGGCGGTTAAGAGAATCACCGATAAGGAAAAGGAACTTAAGGAAAAGGTGAGAGACCGTCAGGCTCTCGAGTCTGCAAAGGCTATGGGCTTTTCCGACAAATACATCGCAAAGCTGTGGGGCAAGGACGAAATCGATATTTACGAGATGAGAAAGTCCGAAAACCTTATGCCGGTATACAGAATGGTAGATACTCTGCATACCGGAGCCTATATTCCGTATTTCTACTCCTCGTATACCGGAAAGAACGATTCCAGGCTTGGCGAAAAGAAAAAGATTGTAGTTCTCGGAGCGGGCCCTATAAGAATCGGACAGGGCGTAGAGTTCGACTACTCCACCGTCCACGCCGTAATGACCATAAGAAAGGCGGGCTACGAGGCCATAATCATAAACAATAATCCGGAAACCGTTTCCACCGATTACACCACCGGCGACAAGCTCTACTTTGAGCCGCTGACGGCGGAAGACGTCATGAACATTATCGACTTTGAGAAGCCTGAGGGAGTCATAGCATCTCTGGGCGGTCAGACTGCTATAAACCTTGCGGAGCCTTTGAGAGCAAGGGGAGTAAGGATTATAGGAACGGACTGCGACGCCATAGAGAGAGCCGAAAACAGAGACAGCTTCGAAAAGATTCTGGAGGAGCTTCAGATTCCTCAGCCGAAGGGAAAAGCTGTAACCGCCATAGAAGAGGGCGTAAAGGCTGCGGCGGAAATCGGATATCCTGTTCTCGTAAGGCCGAGCTTCGTTCTCGGCGGCAGGGCGATGCAGATAGTAGGCGATGAAGACCAGCTGAGACACTACCTTAAGACGGCCGTTGAAATTGACGATGACAAGCCTGTTCTGGTTGATAAGTATATAACCGGAAAGGAAGTTGAGGTGGATGCCATCTGTGACGGACAAAATGTGTTCGTTCCGGGCATAATGGAGCTTGTGGAGCGCACAGGAATCCACAGCGGCGATTCCATCAGCGTTTATCCTGCATTCAGCATTTCAGACAGAGTAAAGGGCATAATCCTCCAGTACGCTAAAAAATTGGGACTGGGAATAGGCATCGTTGGCCTTTACAATATCCAGTTCATAGTGGATAAGGATGAAAACGTATATATCATCGAGGTCAATCCGAGATCGTCGAGAACGGTGCCGTTTCTCTCAAAGGCTACGGGATACAGCCTTGCCGACATCGCCACCGAGGTAATACTGGGAAAAAGCCTTAAGGAGCTTGGAATATTTGAAATATATCCGGATGAAAAGAAGAGATGGTACGTTAAGGTTCCGGTGTTCTCATTCAGCAAAATACGCGGAATGGACGCATACCTTTCCCCTGAAATGAAGTCGACGGGAGAGGCTATAGGCTATGACGACAAGCTTAACAGAGCTCTTTACAAAGGACTTCAGGCTTCGGGAATGAAACTTCAGAACTACGGAACCGTATTTGCGACCATCGCAGATAAGGATAAAGCAGAAGCACTGCCGCTCATTTCGAGGTTCTACAATCTGGGATTCAATATAGAAGCCACTGAAGGTACGGCTGAGTATCTGCGGAAAAACGGTATAAGAACCAGAGCCCTTAAAAAGATAAGTGACGGCAGCGATGAAATAGAAAAATCAATTCAGCAGGGCCATATCTCATACGTTATAAACACAGTGGAGATAGGTTCTGCAGGCAAAGAAAACGACGGATATCTGATAAGAAAGTACGCAATCGAAAACAATGTGACAATGTTCACAGCACTCGATACGGTTAAAGTACTTCTGGATGTGCTGGAGGAAACTACACTGAGAATTTCTACCATCGATGCATAACCCGAAAGTGAACGTTGACAATGGAAGAATTTTAGCGGATAATTACATCATACGTATACCCCTATCGGTATGAAGGAGGCATGAATATGAGACAATGTATGGACGCTGAAAATCTTCACCGTCGTTTTAAGAAAATAATAGGGCAGGTTCAGGCCATAGACAGAATGGTAGATGAAGACGTTCCGTGCGAGGACGTGCTGGCACAGATTAACGCCGCAAAGTCTGCACTTCACAAGGCTGGGCAGGTAGTCCTGGAGGGGCATATCAATCACTGTGTGAGAGACGGAATTGAACACGGCGATGCGGATAAGACTATCGAAAGTTTTACAAAGGCCGTAGAGAGATTTGCCAATATGAATTAAAGAAATAAAGGATGCGGGGTTCTGAAGATGAGCTCGGCATTCTTTTTTATTTCGTTGACAACCTATACCCCTATAGGTATAATTAATACAACGACGATACCTATACCCCTATAGGTATTAACGGGCGAAAAATTGAATTTATTCATCAGAAGGAGACTGCTATTATGGAAAGGCTCGAAAGTTTACTGGAGTGGGGCGGATTAAAGAAAGACGTATTCTGCCTGGCTGTTTCTGCTGCAGCGCTGATATTCAGCCTGGCAGGAGTCAGCATAGGAGGCGCCGATCCGGCCTGGATTGCTATAATCATGTGCGGAATTCCCATATTGCTTGAAGCGTTTATCGGGCTCGTAACACGCTTTGATATAAAGGCGGACGTTTTGGTATCCATGGCGCTCATAGCCTCGGTTATTATCGGCGAGATATTCGCCGCGGGGGAGGTTGCGTTTATAATGCAGCTGGGAGCTCTCCTTGAGGATTTGACTGTGGCCAGAGCCCGGGACGGAATCGAAAAGCTTGTAAGGCTTACTCCGAGGACGGCGAGAATTCTGTCCGGGGAAGGAGAGAGGACTGTGCCGGCGGAGCAGGTTAATGCTGGCGATGTAATCAGAGTGCTTCCAGGGGAAACCGTTCCCGTTGACGGAGTTATAATATCAGGAAATACTTCGGTAAATCAGGCGGTGATGACAGGCGAGCCGATACCCGTAGATAAAAAACCGGGGGACAGTGTAATGAGCGGCACCGTTAATCAGCTTGGCTCGTTTGACATGAGAGCGGAGAAAGCCGGTGAAGACAGTTCCATTCAGAGAATGATAAAGCTCGTTCAGTCTGCCGACGCAGATAAGGCAAAGATAGTCGGAATAGCCGACAGATGGGCCACATGGGTTGTGGTCGTCGCTCTTTGTGCGGCAGGTATTACCTGGGCCGTTACGGGCGAGATAATAAGAGCTGTAACCATACTGGTAGTGTTCTGTCCGTGCGCACTGGTTCTGGCGACTCCGACGGCCATAATGGCCGCTATAGGGAATGCGACGAAACACGGCTTCCTCGTCAAGGAGGGAGATGCTCTCGAAAGACTTGCAGCAGTTTCGGCAGTCGTTTTTGACAAGACGGGAACTCTCACATACGGAATGCCTGAGGTTGCAGCCGCGGAAAGCGTCACACCCGAATATACGGATGACGAAATCTACGCCTTTGCCGCAGCCGCTGAAATCCGCTCTGAGCATCCATTAGGCAAAGCGGTATCAGAGAGTTACCGCAGCACAAAAAATGCTTCTGTGATGAAATCTGAAGGATTCAGAATGATTCCGGGCCGGGGAGTGGCGGCTGTAGTAGATAATAAAGAGGTTCTTGCGGGTAACTTTGAGATGATGAAGGGAAACGGCATCGACATTCCGGGCAGCCTGCATGTACGTACACGAGAGTTTTCAGACAGGGGCTGCACTATAATATACGTCTGCATATCGGGCCGGGTCGCAGGATTTCTCGCATTGTCGGACACGCTGAGAACTGATGCGAAAGATACGGTATCTGAGATAAAGGTCACGGAAACGGTTCCCGTACTTATGACCGGAGACGGTGAAAAAGCGGCGGAGTACATAGCTGAAAGGCTCGGTATAGAAAGAGTATACGCCAAATGTCTTCCTGAAGATAAGCTGAATCGCATCGATGAGTATCAGAACGGAGGCGGTCAGGTGTGCATGGTCGGCGACGGTATAAACGATGCACCGGCTCTGAAAAAAGCCTTTGTGGGAATAGCCATGGGAGGCATAGGAAGCGACATAGCCGTCGAGGCTGCCGATATAGCGCTGATAAACGACCGGATAAGCGAACTGCCGCACCTGATAAGACTTGCAAAGAGGATGATGATAACTATAAAGTGCAACCTTACATTTTCCATGACCCTGAATTTTGTGGCTATAATTCTTGCAATGACAGGGGTGCTGAACCCGGTCATAGGAGCCCTCGTTCACAATGCCGGATCAGTTCTCGTAATAATAAATTCTGCGCTGCTGCTCAGATGGAAGAAGAAAAAGTAATAATGCAAAATGAAAACGGCCCGGCCTCTCGCGAATATCACGAAAGGTCAGGCCTTTTTTTAATTGCGGCTATGCAGCTTCATTATCGCTGTCTTCCTGGGCACCTCCGCCGGTGTTTCCACCGCCTTGATCGTCGCCGCCTCCGGTTTCACCGCCCTGATTATCTCCACCGGTATTCTCGCCACCGCTTCCGGTATCTTCACCTTCGTCAGGCGGCTCTTCTTTATCCGGTTTTTCATCTTCCTCAGGTTCTTCCGGTTTTGCAGGTTCAAAAGGAACGAGAGTCTCGTCAGGTGAAACAGGGTACTTGTCCGGATCTGCATTATGCATGTAGCAGTAGTACTCAGGAACATCTAACCCCATCATCTTTTCGGTCTTGACGTGCGGACAGTCAGGGGTTGCAAGATATCCTGTATCAGAACAGATTTTAACTTCCTGCATCTTTACATCGCTGACACTTGTAAGTCCTACCTGTGTGCCGCTAATGTAGTATTCACCGTTTACAGTGACAACGTTGGACGGAGCGCTGCTGTAGGAACCGGATTTTGCATTTGGAATCTGGTTCATAATTCTGCCCCAGAGTGCGGCAGCCGTAGAACTTCCTGCTGCTACAGCGAAGTTCTGGTCGTTACCTATCCACAGTGCTGCGGAATAAGTAGGGGTAAATCCGTTAAACCAGATATCATACTCATCATCTGTGGTTCCGGTTTTACCTCCTGCAGCAACGCCTGAAATCGCAGCGTTTACAGCAGTACCGGCTCTTACGTTGCCCTTCATGATATCAGTCATTATCCATGCAACTCCGGCATTGAGAACCTCATGAGTTTCAGGATTATTTTCAAGAATAACATTTCCGCTGCGATCCTCCACCTTCGTGTAGGAAGAAGTATCGACTCTTGTTCCGTTGTTAGGGAACGTAGTATACGCACCGGCCATTTCAAGCGTTGTCACGCCGTGAGTCATACCGCCAAGTGCTAAAGCGGCAACGTTGATATCGTTTACGTTTCCTTCGGTAACGGCGGTTGTGATACCGAATTTATCCAGATATGTTGCGGCATAGTCAACTCCCGTCTGAAGAATGATTTTGGCTGCGCACGTATTAAGAGAGTTGTAGAGAGCGCGCCTGAAAGTAGTAGGTCCGCTGTAGCCGCCGCCGTAGTTCTTTGGCCATACTCTGCCTTCAATTGTAGTAGGCTCATCGATGATTACCGAAGAAGCAGTCATATAGCTTCCGTAATACTTTGCACCCTGTTCATCAATTCCCAGATCTTTAAACTGATGCTTTGTTCCGGCCGCAGCTTCATCCGCCGACTGCTGGAGGGCAGGCGAGTATACGGTGAGAGGCTTGATGGACGAACCCGGCTGACGCAGACTGTCCGATGCCCGGTTAAATACCATTCTGCCGCTGGTCTCTCTGCCGCCGACCATGGCTTTAATATGTCCCGTTGAATTTTCAACTATGGTCATGGCAGCCTGAGGCTGTACAGCTCTTGCCTGAAGTGTGTATGATCCGAAAGGAACAGTTACAGTGCCGTCATCGTTAAACACGAAGAAGTTTTCGTAGCCTTCGGTTTTAAACAGATCGGCGGATATAACAAGGTTACTGTCGGAATCCTTCGACTTGAATCCCTGAGGAATATTTATATATCCTCCGGACATGGTATAAAGTCTTCCGTCATCGCCTCTGGTATAAAGAGCTTTGAATTCAACGCTGTAGTCAACAGCGCCGTTTACCTCTGTGTCGTATATATTAAGTCGTTTTCCGGCTTTGATGGTTACAGAACCATCCTCATTTACAACAGCCTCATCAGAAGTCATGGTGAAGTTTCTTTCTGAATCGAAGTAATTATTGTAATTATAGAGAGAAACGGCTCCGTTTCTGTTAATGATATTTCCTGCTCCGTCTGTATTGTATGTTACGCCCGGGAAGTTGGATGAATTGGCAAATTCGGTTTCAACGACCTCCTGAGCTACCGGATCCAGGGTGGAGTAAATCTTAAGTCCTTCGTTATACACGGCATTCCACGCATCTTCGTATGAGTAGCCTGCTTCTTCCTGAAGATCAGCGATTACTTCCTTTATCACGTAGTCTGCAAAGTAGTCCACCTGACCTGTAGCTGCAGTGTATGAAGGATCAAGCATGTCTACGAGGCTTGTGTTAACTGCCTCATCGTATTCTTCCTGGGTGATATATCCCTGTTCAAGCATGAGGGAAAGGCAGGTCTCACGTCTGGATTTGCTTGCGTCGTTGGCAATGTAAGTTCCTTCGGACGTGACCTTGAGTACGTTAGGGTCGTCTTTATCCACGGTGGATGAATCTACAAACTGAACCAGGGCATATGTGGTAGGCTGCTGCGGGAGTGCGGCAAGAGCTGCGCACTGTGCAAGGGTCAGCTCACCGACGTCTTTTGAAAAATATGCCTGAGCCGCAGCCTGAGCGCCTTCGGTATTATACCCGAACGGCACGGTATTAATGTAGGCTTCGAGAATCTGGTCTTTAGAAAGATTCTTTTCCAGTATAACCGTATAGTATGCTTCTACGATTTTTCTCTTTATAGTCCTCTCTGACTTTTCTTCAGGAAGGTAGAGATTTCTCGCAAGCTGCTGAGATATAGTACTGGTTCCGCTGATACTGTTATCAGAGAAAACGGCATCCTTTATAGCTCCGAGCATACGGATGAAGTTGAAACCATGGTGCTTCCTGAAAGTCTTATCCTCAAGGGCGATAAACGCATCCTGAAGATCTTCAGGTATCTGGTCGATAGTGACGTTATCTCTGTCGGCTTCCGTATAGACCGTATCGATTTCATCACCGTTGCTGTCGTAAATTACGGTGCTCTCGGTCAAAAGAGTGTATATATCGTCAGTATTTATGGAAGGCGCCTGTGAGATGATTACGCCGACATATATACCCACACCGATAATACATGCCAGTATGATGCCGAGAATGAAAAGAATAAATCTCTTTTTATTGAGTCTGTGCTTCTTTCTCGAAGGACGTTTTTTCCCCGGATTAGGAGAAATGATCCCTTCAGCCGAAGACTGTCCGTCGCTAAGTGCGGAGACAGAATTACTTTTTTTATCACTTCGCATAAACAATATATCCTTTCTGATCCTTTTACCGCTATTGATAAGTGTTTCTGCCATAACAGGACAATCTGCACGTGGAAACACTTCAAGACATTATAACATAAACAGGCTGATAAGGAAATAATGAAATAATAACAAAAGTCTATCCGGGGAAAAATTCAAGACAAAACGATTAAATTGGATTGAAGATAATACTAATAATGGTATAATATGTATACGAATTTTCCGCCTCTGAAATCTGAAAGCAGAAAACAGTTTTATGCGAAGAAAAATGTTTCTCGCTGCCGTGGCGGTGTGCGCAGGAATATCTTCAGGTTTTATGATGACTGAATCGGGTTCTGTATTCCCTGCAGCAGCTGGAGCGTGCATTCTTGCTCTGCTTGTAATCGGTGCAGATCTGCCTCGCTTCTCAGCTGCACTTTTTGTCGCGGGAATAACAGTGTTTTTCATGTCATACAGCTTTTACGAGAGCGGCGGGCTTTCGGCCTGCGAGGGACAGGAGACAGAAATCGTTTCAAAAGTAAAAACCGTGGAGATGAAAGAACCGGACAGTTACCGGATTACCGTTTCTGTGAAAACAGCAGGAAAAACCGACGCCAAAGGTGACATTCTCGTATCGTACTACGGAAATCTGACAGAAGACAACGACCTTGACTCCATGTACGATATTCTCGGAACGGACATATCATTTACAGCGGTAATCGAGCAGCCTGCAGAGGCGGGAAACCCGGGAACATTTGATTACCGCAGATATCTGAGAGGCTGCGGTATAGGATGGACCGCCGCTATTTCGGAAATGAATATCAGCGGTTATGACTCATACATAGATGAAATAGCAGGTAAATTTAAAGCCGCAGTTATGAGGATAAGGGAGAGATTCCTGGCGGAGACAGGACCCGCGGGACGGCCTCTTGCTGCAGGTATTCTCTTCGGTGATACGCAGATGCTTGACGAAGATGAGTACGAGGCTTTCCGGTCCAACGGCACGGCTCACGTTCTGGCTGTAAGCGGACTGCACGTCGGAATGATATACGGAATGGCGTCACTGCTGAGAAAAAGGGTTTCGGCAGGAACGGCTGATGTTGTAACAGGCGGCTTTCTCGTCATATATGGGTTTATTACACTGTGGTCGGTGTCCGTCACTAGGGCGATTCTGCTTATATTCATCAAGATGTCGGCTGACAGACTGCAGCGGCGCTACGACATGCTGACGGCACTAAGTCTTACGTCGTTGATCATAGTTATAAGAGAGCCCTATGCACTTTTTGGCGCAGGCTTTCAGATGTCGTTTCTCGCCGTGACGTCAATCATTTTCTTCGTGTCAAAAGCTGAAAAGAAACTTGGATACACCATTGGACTTATTGCCGGAGTGCAGCTTCCGCTGATGCTCTATACGGCGTACACGTTCAACTGTTTTTCTCCTGCAGGCCTGATTGCAAATATACCGGTGGTATTTCTCATTTCGCTGTTCGTGCCGGCGGGAATTGCGTGTTTTTTGTTTTTCGCTGCAGGGGAACTTGTTTTTCCCGGAGGCGGATTCGTGCCGGGAGCCGGGGATGTGGTGATTTCAGGTCTTGGCGGCGCTGTCTCGTGGATAAACGGACTGTTTTATATGGACGGCAGGCTGGCTGTTGATGTGACGTCACCGGGGATATGGATACTCGTACTTATGTACTGCTTTGGCTTTTTTCTGGTTTCAGAATACAGGGAAATAGCCTGTCTGAGAAGAGACAGAAGACGCATGACAATCTGGATTGCGGCAATATGTCTTACGGCTGCAGTTACGGGCGTCGCTTCCGTATCACCTTTTGATAAGTCAGAGGTCGTGATTGTGGATGTGGGCCAGGGAGACTGTATTCACCTGAGATGGCCGGGGGATACGGATATTCTGATAGACGGAGGCGGCAGCGTAAATTACAACGTGGGGGAAAAAACGCTGAAGCCGTATCTTCTGAAAAACGGAGTAAGGGACATAGACCTGGCTGCGGCAACCCATCTTCATACGGATCACTACAGGGGAATTGCCGAACTGTCTGAATGCTTTGATGTGAGAAGGGAGATAATCTCCGGCAGGGCCGGACAGGTACTGAACGGACCCGGAGGAAGAAAAATAGAAATTCTCTGGCCCCTTGAGGCGAGAGACGTATCTGATTTAAAAGAAGAAGACGAGAACATGGACGAAAACCTTCACAGCATGATATTTAAAGTTTACTGCGAGGGTTTTACAGTCCTGATAACAGGTGATATTACAGCGGAAGGGGAGAAGGCTCTGGTGGAGCATTACAGCGGAACGGGAAAGCTCAAGGCGGATGTCCTGAAAGTAGCTCACCACGGAAGCAGGTACAGCACCTGTGACGAGTTTCTGGATGCCGTGGATCCGGAAATCGGTGTGATAGGAGTCGGAAAGAACAACTACGGTCACCCGGCAGACGAAGTAATTGAAAAACTGACTGAAAACGATATAATAGTATACAGGACCGATGTCCATGGAGCCATCGGATTGAGAGAAGAGGACGGTAGTATAAAGGTATGTACCCGGAAAAGAGAAAGCACGCATTTAAGGTTTTTTCCCAGGATGTGAAAACCGACAGTATAAATAAAATAAATCTGATGTACGGAAAAGAGCAGTACCTGGTAAAATGGGCGGTTGAGACCATAGCAGGAAGGTATGTGAACCCGGCGTCAAAGGCGATGGATTACGTAATCTTAGATGACGAGGAAGCTACGGTGGACGCCGTTATGGAGGCTGCCGAAACCTTTTCCATGTTCTCGGAAAAGCGGGTTATCTGGGTCAGAAACTTCAGACCTCTGTCGTCGGATTCTGCCAGAGGTTACGGTAAAAGCGACCTTGAGAGGCTGGCATCATATCTTGAAGGCAGCAACGACGGGGCGGTGCTCATCTTTTCTGGGGAGGACGTGAAGGCAAAGACTATAGTAACGGCGGCTCTGAAAAAGTTCGGAAGCGTATACGATTTCGATACTCTGGACAGAGCCGATCTGACATCATTTGCCGCGAAAAGATTCCGAAGCGCAGGAATAGAGATATCCCAGGGAGGGATGAGAGCACTCATAGAAGCAACCGGATACTATAACAGAGAAAGCGATTATCGCCTGTATAACTTCGAAAACGATATATCCAAGATTATTTCTCATTCAGACGGAATCAGAGTGACGGAGGATGATGTAATGAGCTGCGTAAGCGGAGATGCGGATACCTTCGTCTTCGATATGCTCGACGGAATAAGCTCCGGACAGAAAGACAGAGCTTTCAGCATCATGCATAATATTTTGGGCAACGGCGGAGAGGTGTTCTCGCTTATAGGAGCAATAGTTTCGCAGTTTGAGCTGATGCTCAGCGTCAGACAGATGCGGGACGACGGTATGAACACGGCGCAGATTACCAAAACTCTCGGAGCCAGCGAATACAGGATTAAAAAGCTGATGCCATATGTAAACAGGTATTCGCAGTATAAGCTTAAGCAGATTCTGTCGTCTGCATATGAAACGGACAGGAACATAAAGACGGGTCTGCTGGATCAGCAGCTGGCGCTGGAGATGTTTGCCGCAGGAATATGGAGATAGAATGTGTGAATTATGACAGACAGGGAGGAATATCAGAATGAAGACACAGCTTAAGGCTGATATAATGCTGCTTATAGTTACACTGGGCTGGGGTGTATCGTATTATCTGATGGATATCGCTCTCGGGGACGTGGATACGTTTACTCTAAACGCATACAGATTTCTCGGAGCTTTTTTCATAGCCGCAGTGCTCACTTTTCCAAAAATCAGGACGGTAAACCGGGAAACTCTGAAATACAGTCTGCTTGTCGGAACAGCTCTGGTGTTCGTGTACACCGGAGCCACATTCGGAGTAAAATACACCACTTTGTCCAATTCGGGATTTCTCTGCGCTCTGACTGTACTTTTCGTTCCGGTATTCGAGTTTTTCCTTTTCCGGAAGAAGCCTCAGAAAAAAATTGTACTTGCAGTGACGGTGAGCCTGATCGGAATAATGCTGCTCACGCTTCAGAGCGACCTGTCCATAAACATGGATAACCTTAAAGGCGATCTTATGTGCGTCATGTGCGCCGTTGCATATGCCCTCGACCTGATAATAACGGGAAAAGCAGTGGAGAAACCGGAGGTGAACGCATATCAGCTGGGCGTGTTCCAGCTGGGTGTTACGGGAACCTGCATGCTGATACTGGCATTTCTTACGGAAAGCCCGCATCTTCCGCAGTCGGGCGCTGTCTGGGGAAGCATCATATTTCTTTCGGTTTTCTGTACGGGTATAGCTTTTATAGTACAGGCCGTGGCCCAGCAGTATACTACGCCGTCTCACGTGGGAGTAATCTTCACGCTTGAACCGGTTTTTGCAGGAGTAGTCGCCTTTTTCCTGGCAGGCGAGGTGCTTACCGCAAGGGCTTACGTCGGAGCGGTACTTATGATTACGGCGCTGTTTATAACGGAAATCGATTTCTCAGGTATTAAGGGCAGATTTAAAGGTTCCGCCAAATAAAGAAATTGATTTTACGCGTAGTATAAAGTAAAATAATTCTAAGTGTGAATACAGCGGGGTAGGTACGTACCCTTTTGTATACGAGTTAAAACGCAGGGAGGTAAAACACATGAGCGAAAAATGCTGCTGCGCAGGCGCAGGCGAAAAGTTCAAAGAACTGCAGCCGGTTCTTGACAAGTACGCGAAAGTGCCGGGAAGTCTCATCACGATTCTTCAGAAGACCCAGGAAATATACGGGTATCTGTCCATGGAGGCGATAAATCATATTTCTGAAGCGACGGGAATAAAGCCGGCAAAGATTTACGGCGTTGCGACTTTCTATGCACAGTTCAGACTTCAGCCTGTAGGAAAGTATCTTATCATGCTGTGCCAGGGTACCGCATGTCACGTAAACGGCTCTGAAATGATAGAGGAGGCTGTCTGTGAGCATCTCGGAATCAAAGACGGCGAAACGACTGACGACGGCGTATTCACGCTGAACAACGTGGCATGTCTGGGATGCTGCTCACTGGCGCCTGTTATGATGGTTCAGAGCGCCGAGGGCAACGAGACCTACGGCAACCTGACCAAGGACAAGGTAGTTAAAATACTGGACGAAATAAGAGAGAGAGCTTAGGAGGTGGCGAACGTAATGAAAGTAATAATCGGGCAGGGAAGCTGCGGTATAGCCACCGGAGCCAAGAAGACCGAAGCTGAATTCGAGAAGCAGGTTAAAGAGAAGAACGTAAACGTAACCCTCGATTTTACGGGCTGCGTGGGAACGTGCTATCTGGAGCCTATCGTGGACGTATACGAGGATAACGGCGATATGACCAGATACGTCAAGGTTCAGCCTGACAAGGTTGAAAAGATAGTGGAGGAGCACCTTATCGGTGGAAAACCGGTGGAGGAATATGCTATTTCCGCAGAGGATCAGCAGTTCCTCGCAAAGCAGGAGAGAATAGTTCTCCGCCACTGCGGACACATAAATCCTGAGAAGATCGAGGAGTACATGGCCGTAGGCGGATACGAGGCAACGAAGAAGGTTCTCACGTCCATGACGGCAGACGAGGTAATAGGCGAGATAAAGACCGCCAACCTGAGAGGCCGCGGCGGCGCAGGCTTCCCTACGTGGTTCAAGTGGAACGCAGCCAAGGGAAATCCGGGAAAGAACAAGTACATCGTATGTAACGCAGACGAAGGCGACCCGGGCGCATTCATGGACCGTTCCGTACTGGAGGGCGATCCTCATTCGGTCCTTGAGGGAATGATAATAGGCGGATACGCCATGGGAGCTACCGAAGGCGTTATCTACTGCCGTGCCGAATATCCTCTCGCAATTAAGAGACTTGAGATTGCTCTGGAGCAGGCGAGAGAAAAGGGCTTCCTCGGAAAGAACATATTCGGAAGCGGATACGATTTTGACATAAGGATAAAGGCCGGCGCAGGCGCCTTTGTATGCGGCGAGGAGACCGCTCTCATAGCGTCCCTTGAAGGTGAGAGAGGAATGCCGAGACTGAAGCCTCCTTTCCCTGCTGCAAGAGGTTACTGGCAGGCTCCTACCAACATCAACAACGTAGAGACTTTCGCCAACGTATCCTGGATTATCATGAACGGCGGCGAGGCATTTGCCAAGATAGGCAAGGGACCTTCCACGGGAACCAAGGTATTCGCCCTTGCGGGAAAGATTAAGAAGGGCGGACTTGCAGAGGTTCCTATGGGACTTCCTGTAAGAGACGTTATCTTCGGCATTGGCGGAGGAATCAAAAACGACAAAGAGTTCAAGGCTGTTCAGATGGGCGGACCTTCCGGCGGATGTATACCGGCAAGCCTCATCGACACCCCTGTAACCTACGAGGATATAGTAAAGACGGGCGCAATCGTCGGCTCCGGCGGTATGATTGTCATGGACGAGGACACCTGCATGGTGGACATGGCAAGGTACTTCCTCGACTTCACCAGAAAGGAATCCTGCGGAAAGTGCAACTACTGCCGCATAGGAACCAAGAGAATGCTGGAGATTCTGGAGAGAATCACCAGAGGCGAAGGCAGAGACGGCGACATAGAGCTCTTAGAGGAGCTTGCGGGAAAGATTAAGGACGGTTCCCTCTGCGGACTGGGACAGACGGCTCCTAATCCTGTTCTCACCACCCTTAAATACTTCAGAAACGAGTACGAGGATCACATCTACAACCACAAGTGCACGGCCGGTTCATGTAAGGCTCTCATCCACTATGAGATAACGGATAAGTGCATAGGATGTACCGCATGTTCCAAGAAGTGTCCTGTAGGCGCTATTTCGGGCCAGGTAAAGGGACAGCACGTGATAGACCAGACTAAGTGTATCAAGTGCGGCAAGTGCGAAGAGACGTGTAAGTTCGGCGCTATAGTCAGAAAGTAGGAAGGAGGAGATACTATGGAAAAATTCAGATTGAACATAGACGGCAAAGAAGTCCTGGGTCTTCCGGGACAGACCATTCTTGAAGTCGCCAGAGAAAACGATATCTTTATTCCTACGCTCTGCTACGACGAAAGAACCAAGATTTACGGCTCCTGCGGACTTTGTATGGTAGAGGTTGAAGGAAATCCTAAGCTGTGCAAAGCCTGCGCAACCACCATCGCCCCAGGCATGGTAGTCGTAACAAATACGGACAGAGTAATAGAATCCAGAAAGACCAACCTGGAGCTTCTCATATCCAACCACAACGGAGACTGCAAGGCGCCTTGCTCCAAAGCATGTCCTGCGGGAACCGACTGTCAGGGATATGTGGGCCTCGTTGCCAACGGAGAATTCGAAAAGGCAAACGAGCTCATCAAGGATAAGATTCCTCTGCCTGCATCAATAGGACGCGTATGTCCGCATCCTTGCGAGGACAAGTGCAGAAGAGGCCTCATAGACGAGCCTATCAGCATCGCCGCAATAAAGAGATTTGCGGGAGATTACGACCTCATGGCAGACGAGAACTTCGTGCCTGAATGCGAAGAGCCTACGGGAAAATCCGTTGCAATAATCGGCGGAGGCCCTATGGGTCTTTCGGCGGCATACTTCCTGAGACAGAAAGGACACGACGTTACCATCTTCGACGCAATGCCTAAGCTGGGCGGCATGCTCAGATACGGAATCCCTGAGTACAGACTTCCTAAGGACGTTCTCGATGCGGAGATTGACATCATCAGAGAGATGGGCGTCGAAATGATAACCGATACCAAAATCGGCGAGGATATTTCCTTTGAGACTGTACGCGGCGACTTTGACGCCGTACTCCTGGGAATCGGAGCCTGGGTATCCACCGGAACCGGTTGCAAGGGCGAGGATGCTGAAGGCGTTATAGGCGGTATCGACTTCCTGAGAAAGGTAGTAAGAAATCAGCACATCGACTTCGGCAAGAAGGTCGCCATAGTCGGAGGCGGAAACACCGCAATGGACGCTTGCCGTACGGCTGTAAGGCTGGGAGCTTCCGAGGTGTATAACATCTACAGAAGAACCAAGGACGAGATGCCGGCAGACAGGCTGGAAATCGAGGAGGCCGAAGAGGAAGGCGTAATCTTCAAGAATCTGACCAATCCTTTGGAATACATAAAGGACGAGAACGGTCACGTTAAGCAGGTGGTTCTTCAGGTTATGGAACTGGGAGAGCCTGACGCTTCCGGAAGAAGAAAGCCTGTTCCTGTAGAAGGCAAGACAGAGACTCTCGATGTTGACACGGTTATACTTGCAATAGGTCAGGCCGTGGACGCTGAAGCCTTTGATGTAGACAAGACGAAGAAGAACGCCGTAGCCTATGACCCTGAAACGTTCATGACCAGCATTCCTGGCGTATTTGCAGGCGGTGACTGCGGAAACGACAAGATTTCCATCGCAGTTGAAGCAATCGCAGACGCCGGAAAGGTCAGCGAAATCATAGACGCATACCTTGACGGAGAGGCAGTGACTTACGAGCCGCCTTACTTCGTAGAGAGAACCGACGTTACGGAAAAGACCTTCGAGGACAGAGAAAAGCTCTGCAGAGAGAAGGCTGAACAGCTTTCCGCAGCGGAAAGAAAGGATAACTTCAGCGAAGTCGTATACGACGGGCTCACCGAGGATCAGGCAGTAGCGGAGGCTTCCAGATGTCTGGAGTGCGGATGTCACGACTTCTACGAGTGCAAGCTTGTTGAGTTTGCCAACGAGTACGGCGTGGAGCCTGAAAGATTCGCAGGAGACAAGAATCTTATCGAATTTGAGGACAATCATCCGTTCATCGTAAGAGACCCTAACAAGTGCATACTCTGCGGTCTCTGCGTGAGAGTCTGCGACGAGGTAATGGGAGTCGGAGCTTTGGGCCTTGTTCACAGAGGATTTGACACGGTCGTTAAGCCGGCTCTGGAGCAGTCCCTTACCATGTCGGGCTGCGAGTCATGCGGTCAGTGCGTAAGCGTCTGCCCTGTGGGAGCTCTTCAGGAGAGACTTACCATTCAGAAGGAAGTTCCTCTCGACACGGAAGCAGTTGAGACTACGTGCTCCTACTGTTCGGTAGGATGTACTCTCGACCTTGAGTATTACGGAGACATGCTCATTAAGGCAAACCCTGACAGAGAGGGATTCGTGAATAAGGGAATCTGCTGCGCAAAGGGCAAGTGGGGCTTCGATGCATCACTTCTCGAGGGTAAGATCGTAGACCCTATGATCAAAGACGGCGACGGCTTCAGAGAGACAGATTATCACGAAGCCATCGTAATGGCTGCAAAGAAAATGGAAGCCGTAAAGGTAAGACACGGTGCAGATTCCATAGCCGTAGCCATTTCCGACAGATATACCAACGAAGAAGCCTACGCAATAAAGAAGTTTGCAGGTGTTCTCGGAGCTAAGACCTTCACCTTCAACAAGCGTCACGATGCTCTCATCGACGTTCTGGGAATGGATGCATCTCCTAACACCATCGACGAGCTTCTTTCCACCGAGCTCATCATAGTTACCGGCTTCATGAAGAACAGAAGCGCCGTAATCTGGAACAAGATCAGACAGGCGGCTCTCGCTGGAGTCAAGGTAGTAGCCGTAAACACTCCTGAGATAACCACCGACTTCGAGTTTGCAACGAAGGTCGTAACCACGGACAACAGCGTGGACTTCCTGAAGAAGGTTGCAAAGGCTCTCGTGGATATGGGAAGAGGCGAAGGAATCGACGGCTTTGAAGAGTTCAAGGCTTCCCTTGAAGGCGTAGAGGTATGCGACGAGGCAAAGGAAATTGCCGAGATGTACGCGGCCGCAAAGAAAGCAATGCTCGTATATCAGCAGAACGTTGTCAGCGTAGAAGCAGCAACTCTTATGGGAGACATTGCGGCAGTAAGCGGACACATCGGAAAGCCTCGTGACGGAATCCTCGCGATAAGACCTAAGAACAACTCTCAGGGTCTTACGGACATGGGAGTTCGCGCGGGAGCTGAAGCAATGGAAGGCGTAAAGGGCCTCATGATATTCGGAGAGGATCCGAAGTGGGCCGACCTTTCAGGCCTGGAGTTCCTCATGGTTTCCGACATCTATATGACTGAAACCGGAGAAAAGGCAGACGTATTCATTCCTGGCACCGGCTCTGCAAGTACCTGCGGAACCTACACAAATACCGAGAGAAGACTTCTCCCTGTAGATCAGGCAATCTTCGAGGACGTTGAGTTCTCCAACTGGGAGATTGCGGCAGAGCTTGCCGAGGTATTCGAGGAGGACTTCGGATTCGAAGACGAGACGGATATTTCCGCAGAGATGGACGACGTTCTTCCGCTCTACAAGTATGCGGAAATCGGAGAGGTTCTGGGCGAGGTTCTCACACCGGCAAGAGTTAAGCTGGTTCCTGTTGCAGACGGAAAGCTGGTAGACGAGCTTCCGTGCACCGACGCTCTCATGAATATGATGGCAGAGAGGATTCCCGCACCGTTTACTGAAGTGGAATAAGTAAAAAAAATACGGAGTAACGAGCTTATATGCCATCTCGCCGACAGCTATGATGCGTCGGTGAGATGGCACTTTTTATTTAACCCGCAGGTGTGCAGGCAGCGCTGACAGCACGACGGTTTGCAATGGCTGCGGCGTGCCCGGCGAAGGACAAATCGCGGCTACACGGCGCTGTGTGAGCAAGTCAGAAACTGCATGCTTTATTTTACAAATATATAATAAAACATAGTAATTATAGTTGATATTCAGAATAAAATGTGATATCTTAATGTTAAATAAAAACCAGGTATTGGAGAGGAGAAAAAATATGAAAAAGAAAATTTGTTCTATGATGTTAGTAGCCGTGATGATTACAGCTATTTTTCCAAGTGCCGCATTCGCACAGGACAACGTGGGAATAGGTATGAAGTATACGCTTCTGGCGGATAAGGTGTCTGAGAACTTTTCAGACGTGGAATTTCAAGAGATGTATGAAGAAAGTGCAGTCCTATCGCAGGAATTTGCCTTTTTCAACGAACTTTTGGTAAATATTGAGAAAGGGAATGATGGTGATTATATCTTCGAATTAGATTATGGTTACACGACAAATGAAATTCAGATTGTTCAAGAAAATGATGAGAAGACAATAATTGAAATAGTAGATAATGAAATGAACATATGTAATATAATGGAGTGTTACAAGGATGGTAGGACTATAATAGATGGATTTGAAGTTTCTTCTGCTACTGAAACTGTAGTAAAGCCGAGAGTTTCTTCAAACTGGTGGACACAAACTTGCCCTTACGGAAAACCGGTAGATTATAGTGTATCCGCTGGCCACAAAGAGAATAAAAATATTCCTCTTGGTAACAAAATTGAGAAAATCACGGTGACAGCATTTATTAAAATTTGCATTCCAGTTATTGGAAAGGCAGTAAGTAAAGTGTATGAAAACTTGTATGGATATTTAAAAGGAGCCAATCCTGGAGCAACAGCGTTTTCATATAAGGCGGATCTGTATTATCATAAAAATCAAAGAAGTGGTGGATATATACCTGCAGCAAACATGTATGTCACTAGATACAATTACACATGGTACCCTAAAATAAATTTTGGAGGGACAAACAGATATGAGACTTGGTACGATTGTACACGACTAGGATAAAATGCTGAAAGAAGATTTTTTCAATAGGAATAAGGTGGTGAAATCATAATGAAGACCAACACTAAAAGAGACAGATTTATCGCTATTGCGGCTATCATCTACGGCATCGCGGTAATCTGCTATGCGGAGCAGTCGCTTACGTGGATGATCATCTCCGCATGTGTAGGGCTTCTGAGCGTGGCTGGTGTATTATACGATTTAAGAAGTTCGAAATCGGAATGGTTTTACGGAGAACTGATGGATGTTTTCCGGGAATCGAGTGATGAATCTGAAAAAAGAATTGTTCCGAACAGCGGTGAAAATCAGACTGTATCGGTCGGACATCTGCGATTGGCAGTCAGAATAGTGACTTTTATCCTACTTCTGTATATACCGCTGAGAAGTATCTATATTGATTATATGCATACTCTGGAGTATGGCAGGGAGCCCACGTTTTTCTACAGTGTAATGCTTCCGGCAGGCATAGGTGATGCAATCATGTTATGGACCTGGTTTACAGAGTGGAAGGCGAAACAGTTAAGGAAGAAGTGTAGGACCCAAAGCGGTATACTATAAGAAAATATGCCATAACCTTGAGGTACGAGAGGGTTGATGAAATGAAAGCGAGCACTAAGAGACTCAGATGGTTTACCGTCATAGATGTAGCGGCATGCGCTTCGGTCTGTTACTATTTAGAAGGGGAATGGTACACTAAGGTTTTAGCAATTATCTCGGGCTATATTGCCATCGTATGTACCATATGGGATTTACACGTGTCAAAGGGCGAATGGTATCACGATTACATGTACCTCTATTTTCGGAAGAAAAAAACGAAGGACGATACAAATACGCCAGACAGCAGGTCTAGGGTTCGTTTGGTTCTTAGAGTTATAATAATGGTAATGTTAGTGTACCTGTGTGTAAGATGTACGTATCACGAATTTATGAGTACTGGAGATTTCATATTGCCCCAAATAGTATTTTCGTTTGTTCCTGTGCTTGCTTTATTCGCTCCTATAAACATGTTCTGGGTCTGGAAGATTGAATCGAAGATGAGTGACTAAACGTTTATTGAAAATATGTAACGTAATGTAGTTTTGATAAATTGTTTGGGTGTGGCAAAAATGTCAAGGCGTTTTTTGACATTTCAAAGGCTGTATGGGATAGATGTCGAGAAAATCGGCTTTGTCAACTGCAAAAGCCTTGACCCTTTTGCAGTGCAGCGAGAGATTTGTAGAAAAACGCCTTGACAAGACAGCTCGTTTTCAGGGCAATGGTCAAACTGGCACTACAGCTTGAAAGAACAACGGACTGAAACCACGATTTCATAATCAGAGCAGGATATTTTGAAGAAAATGTGGTATAATCTTCGATAGAGGGTTATGCCCTTTTATTTTAGTTTTTAAGGATATTTACTTATGCAGTACAGAAAAGACAGAAAAGGAAACGAAATATCCCTGTTGGGTTACGGGTGCATGCGCTTTACGAGAAAAGGTGTTGGAATCGACATGGAACGGGCTGAGCGCGAGATTATGGAGGCTGTCAGGTCGGGAGTGAATTACTTCGATACGGCGTATATCTATCCCGGAAGCGAGTCTGCTCTGGGAGAGATTCTTTCCAGAAATCACTGCCGGGAGAAAGTTAAAATTGCAACGAAGCTGCCCCATTACCTCATGAAGAGCAGAGCGGGAGCGGAGAGACTGTTTCGCCAGCAGCTAAGTAGACTTAAAACGGATTATGTAGACTATTATCTTCTCCACATGCTGACCGACGTGAACACGTGGGAGAAGCTGAAATCAATTGGAATAGATGACTGGATAGAAGAAAAACTGAAGTCCGGGCAGATAAGAAATATTGGTTTTTCATATCATGGGAGCACGACCATGTTCAAACAGGTGGTGGATGCTTATTCGTGGGATTTCTGCCAGATTCAGTATAACTACATGGACGAGACCAGCCAGGCGGGAAGGGAAGGCCTCAGGTATGCTCACGAAAAGGGACTTCCCGTTATAATCATGGAGCCTCTTCGGGGAGGAAAGCTTGTGGACCTTCTTCCAAAGTCTGCAAAGGAGATAATATCCGTGGACGGAGAGGGTAAAACTGCTGCAGAGTTAGCCTTCAGATGGCTGTACGATCAGCCTGAGATTACATGCGTTCTCTCAGGAATGAACTCACTTGATATGGTGAAGGAAAACATCAGAATTGCTTCGGCATCGGAGCCGGGATGTCTGACGGAAGCTGAGTCCCGGCTGATAGAGCGTATAAAGACGGAGATCAAGAGGACCACCAGGGTGGGCTGCACCGGGTGCGCCTACTGCATGCCGTGTCCTGCGGGAGTTGATATTCCCGGGGCTTTCAGGTGCTACAACGCCATATATGCGGAGGGCAAAAAGGCGGGCCGCCACGATTATCTTTTTACCGCACTGAGAAAGAAGCAGTCGGGAGCATCCCAGTGCATAGGCTGCGGAAGATGCGAAACCCGCTGCCCTCAGGGCATAGAGATAAGAAAGGAACTGAAAAACGCCTCCGCAGAATTGGAAGGCGCATTATATAAGGTCGTTAAATTCGGGGTTAAAACCTTTAGATTATTTGGCTGATTCTATGAGCTCACGGGCGCTCCTGAGAGTTGTTTCCGTAATATTGTCGCCGCCGAGAAGTCTTGCGATTTCGGCGGTTTTTTCATCATCGGAGAGCTTTTCGATGTGGGTGTAGGTGCTCGCCTCATCGTTTTCCTTGTATATACGGTAGCCGGTATCGCCCATGGCTGCAATCTGGGGCAGGTGAGTTATACAGATAATCTGGTGACTTTCGGAAATCCGCTTCAGCTTTCTGCCTACGACGCTTGCCGTAACCCCGCTTATACCGGCGTCTATCTCATCGAAAATGAACGTAGGAATCCTGTCAGTTTCACCGGTTATATTTCTGATGGCGAGCATGATTCTGGACATTTCTCCGCCGGAGGCTGTTTTGCTGCTGTATCACTTCAAGCGTTTTTCTCTGAAAATCGTTTGATTTTGATTGGATTGTCTTTCAAAGGCGTTTCTCTCGATTTCCAAATCTTCCTTCACCCAAAGGCGGCGTGCTTCATGGCTTCCTGTTCTGTCAAAAAGCCTTTGCCCAGACTCAGCATGGCTTTGAGTGACGGTCTTGACAAAAACGCCATCGGAATGTGTGCTGCAAGCAGCAAACAGGCAAGACCGAAAGCGCCGGAATGGACG
>CASEFA010000004.1 GCA_949287095.1 uncultured Bacillota bacterium | reverse complement strand
TGTTTAATAAGGCGCTCAATGCCTATGCTGCCGATAAAAAGAAGAACCTGAGCAATCTTTCCAGTTACGCAAAGAAAATGCGGGTTTATAAAAAATTGACGGATGTGATGGAGGTGCTGCTTAATGGCTGATATTGCTGCTTCCGTGCTTGCACGGCTGAAAAATAAAGCTGCTGAAAGCGGCAGGAGTTATCAGCTCTGCTTGTAGCTTTTTTGTCAGGAAGAATTTCTCCGCCGTTTGGAGAAATCCAAATATGATGAAAATCTTGTGTTAAAAGGCGGGCATCTTTATTCCCTGACCGACTTTGACAGTCGGGTAACGGTGGATGTGGACTTTTTGCTTCGGCAGGTACCAAACACGTCGGAACAATTAAAGTCTCTTCTGGAAGAAATCATAACAGTCCCTACCGGCAATGATTTTGTAACCTTTGAGATTAAGGATGTTGCTCCCATTGCCGTCGCTAAAAGTATGCGGGGATTGGCGCCTCTATCGTTGCCCGTATCAAAAACACAAGAACGCCATTTACCATTGACTTTGGCGTAGGTGATGTCATTGTTCCGAAACAGGAAAAGAGCCAGATACCAACACAACTTCCAGAGTTTGAATCACCAACGGTAAATACCTACTCTGTTGAAACCACCGTTGCAGAGAAACTCGACACTATTATGAGCCTGATGGAGTTTTCCAGCCGAATGAAGGATTACTACGATGTTTATTATATCGCCAACAAGTTTGATTTTGATGGATTGGTGCTTGCCGAGGCTCTCAGAAAAACATTTGTTAACCGTGAACATCATTTTACCGTTGAGCAATTCAAGCAAGTTATGAGCTTTGCCGATGATGCTGCCATGCAGAAGAAATGGAAAGCCTTTGTCCGCAAGATCAATACCAAGATGGACGATTACGGTACTGTCTTGAAAACAATAAGGGATTTTCTTGAACAGCCGTTTACGGCGGCAGTAGAAAATAAAACACTTACCGAGCATTGGTCTGCTGCCTATGGCGAATGGATGTAAAAAGAATTTATATGATCCAAACAGATATAATCTCGACCATTGGCAGAGAATATCTTGCCAGCAATATTGAGAATGATGATTATATCTAAGAGCAAAGGGGCTTGCAAGCTACTGCAAATGCTCCATGCTTGGAAAGAGCAGGCGAACAAGCTCTCTGCCGGTGAAATCAGCTAGGACGATTACGACCGCTGGCGTTACTACTATCCGAAATACGACACCACGCAGCTCTGGGCGAAAGTGCCTTCGCAGGAGTTAAGCGATACGCTGGTCAAAATATGTAAGGATTAGTCAAAAGATTGATTGCGGAGGCATTCTAATGCAGCTTGAAATCAAAGAATTACGAAAAAAGGAAGTTGCGCTTCACATCGGCAGTAAAAATGTAAATCTTATATGTCTGCTCTATAGCAAAACCATCATTTGATTATCTCTTCCTGTAAATGCACAACAAAAAGCCCTTAGCTATGGAATCATTACCCACAGCTAAGGGCTTTGTAATATGGATTTCTTTCGCCATACAAGCCGCCTTTTATCATTCGGCAACCCATAAACCACCGGGCTGCCAGAATAATGGCTCTTGTATGGCTGTTATCAAAAGACTTCTCCGAACGCCGCAAACCCGCATAAATACTGGGTTTTACGGTACTTCGTTTTACTCAAACTCTATCGTTCCCGGCGGTTTTCCGGTGCAGTCGTAGAACACTCTGTTCACGTGTTCTACCTCGTTGACGATGCGGCTCGTCACCGTCTCCAGAACGTCCCATGGCAGCTTTGCCGCCTCGGCGGTCATGAAGTCGGACGTGGTCACGGCCCGCAGTGCGACGGCATAGTCGTAGGTTCTGAAATCGCCCATAACTCCCACCGAGCGCATGTTGGTGAGAGCCGCGAAATACTGGTTTATCTTCTTGTCGAGGCCTGCCTTTGCTATCTCCTCCCGGTAGATTGCATCGGCGTCCTGAACGATTTTAACCTTCTCCGCGGTGACTTCGCCCACTATTCTCACTCCGAGGCCCGGCCCCGGGAACGGCTGGCGGAATACCAGATATTCAGGGATGCCAAGCTCCAGCCCCGCCTTTCTCACTTCGTCCTTAAAGAGCATCCTGAGAGGCTCTATAATTTCCTTGAAGTCAACGTAGTCGGGGAGACCTCCCACGTTATGGTGAGACTTTATAACCGCGGATTTTCCAAGCCCGCTTTCGATGACGTCGGGATATATGGTTCCCTGAACGAGGAAATCCACGGCTCCTATCTTCTTCGCCTCTTCCTCGAAAACCCGTATGAACTCTTCGCCTATTATCTTTCTCTTCTCCTCGGGCTCAGTAATACCTTTGAGCCTGTCGTAGAAACGCTGCTGGGCGTTTACCCTGATAAAGTTAAGATCGTAATCTCCTTCCGGTCCGAAAACGGCTTCGACCTCGTCACCCTCGTTCTTTCTGAGAAGTCCGTGGTCGACAAAAACGCATGTCAGCTGCTTTCCTACGGCTTTTGACATGAGGACCGCCGCCACCGAAGAATCGACCCCTCCGGAAAGTGCGCAGAGTACCTTGCCGTCTCCGACCTTTCTGCGAATACTCTCTATGGTCTCCTCAACGAAAGAATCCATCTTCCAGTCTCCCCTGCATCCGCACGGTCCGTAGACGAAGTTTGAGAGCATCTTAAACCCTTCTTCCGAATGGGTAACCTCCGGGTGAAACTGAACGGCGTAAAGCCCTGCCTCGCGGTTTTCCATGGCGGCCACTGGGCATACGGGAGTGTGTGCCGTTCTGGCAAAGCCTTCAGGCATCTCCTCTATGTAGTCCGTATGGCTCATCCAAGCTACGGTTCTGTCGCTTACATCTTTGAAGATGCAGTCTTTGTCGTCTATGTCGACCTCCGTCTTTCCGTATTCGCTTACAGGAGCCGTGCTGACTTTGCCCCCTAAGGTGTATGCCATAAGCTGAGCGCCGTAGCATATTCCGAGAACCGGGATTCCCATTTCGAAAAGCGCCCTGCTCGTGTGAGGAGATTCAGGATTGTACACGCTGTTAGGGCCGCCGGTCAGGATAATGCCGCGGGGCGACATCTGCCGGATCTCTTCCGGGGTCATCGTATAAGGGTGAACCTCACAGTAAACGCCGGCTTCTCTCACTCGTCTTGCTATAAGCTGGTTATACTGTCCCCCGAAGTCCAGCACTATGATAAGTTCTTTATCCATAAAAAGTCTCTCCTGCTATCTGATTACGTTCTGGCTGGTATCGCGGAGAATTACGTCGTGAGCTCCGCCTTCAACTATGGAGGTTGCGGAAACGAGAGTCAGCTTTGCCTTCTCCTGAAGCTCGCGAATCGAAAGGGCTCCGCAGTTGCACATGGTTGACTTGACCTTGGTGAGGGAAAGGTTCACGTTGTCGTGGAGCGGTCCCGCGTAAGGAACGTAGGAGTCCACGCCCTCTTCAAACTTCATTCTCGGGTCTCCTCCCAGGTCGTAGCGCTGCCAGTTTCTCGCGCGGCTTGAGCCCTCGCCCCAGTACTCCTTCACGTAGTTGCCGTTTACGTTGAGTTTGTTCGTCGGGGATTCGTCAAAGCGCGCAAAATATCTTCCCAGCATTATGAAGTCCGCTCCCATTGCAAGAGCCAGCGTCATGTGGTAATCGTAGACTATTCCGCCGTCGGAGCAGATAGGAATGTAAATTCCCGTTTCTTTATAGTATTCGTCTCTGGCTGCGGCAACCTCTATTACGGCGGAAGCCTGTCCGCGGCCTATGCCCTTCTGCTCTCTGGTTATGCAGATGGAACCTCCGCCTATGCCGATTTTGACAAAGTCTGCGCCTGCCTCTGCAAGGAATCTGAATCCTTCCGCATCGACAACGTTTCCTGCACCGATTTTAACGTTGTCGCCGTAACGCTCACGTACCCACTGAAGGGTATCCTTCTGCCACTCCGAATATCCTTCGGAGGAGTCGATGCAGAGAATGTCGGCTCCGGCCTCGACCAGCGCAGGAATTCTCTCTTCGTAGTCTCTGGTATTTACCCCTGCTCCCACTACGTATCTCTTATGGGAGTCGAGAAGTTCGTTAGGGTTGGACTTGTGGTTGTCGTAGTCCTTCCTGAAGACAAAGTGTGTAAGTCTCTGATTATCGTCGATTATAGGCAGTGCGTTGAGCTTATTGTCCCAGAGCACGTCGTTTGCCTCGCTCAGTGTGCATCCGTCCTTGGCGTATATGAGCTTTTCAAACGGAGTCATAAATTCGCTTATCTTAGTGTCGGGAGACATGCGGCTCACTCTGTAGTCGCGGCTGGTGACGAGACCGACTATCTTTCCTTCAGCCGTTCCGTCTTCTGTTATGGCGATAGTGGAATGGCCTCTTCTCGCCTTAAGCTCCAGTACATCTGCCAGAGTCTGATCAGGTCTTAAATTGCTGTCGCTCTTTACAAATCCGGCCTTATATGCCTTTACCTTCTTTATCATCTTAGCCTGATTCTCTATGGTCTGGGATCCGAAGATAAAAGAAATTCCACCTTCCTTTGCAAGAGCCACTGCCATGGTGTCGTTGGAAACAGCCTGCATAACTGCGGAAACAAGTGGAATATTAGCTGAGAGCGCAGGTTCCTCGCCTTTCTTAAACTTTACGACCGGAGTCTTAAGGCTGACGTTTTCAACCCTGCATTCTTTAGATGTGTAACCGGGAACCAGAAGATATTCGTTAAAAGTTCTGGACGGTTCGTTGATGTACTGGGCCATTTATTTTCTCCTTCCTGAAATACCGTTACGAAAAAGGACGGCAATCTCTCCTTACCGTCCTTCGTTTTCCATATTTTAAACCATTTTCAGCCCGTTTTCAAGGGTCGGAAACGCTTATTTTAATTGAACAGGAAATTTATTTCAATCCCCTTATTTTTTAAAGTTCTACTGAGTCACCACGAATTTTGCAGCTTCGTCTGACCATACGTCAAGGTTGACATCTACCTCGAGTCTCTCAAAGTCTGCAGGTACCTCGTAGGCTATAATTCCGTTCATCTTCTTCCCTGCGGCCACCGTCCCGTCGAGAGTGTTTTTTCCCTCAGCTTCAGATGTCAGTTCGCCGTCAAAGCTTTCATCTATGGAATAATCGTCGCAGTACGCCTCGAAACACATTATGGAGCTCACTGAAACCTCTTCGTCTGAGTTGTTGGCAATCTCAAACTCCAGAATCTCGAACTTGTTTCCCTCTGCCGGAGTAAAAAAGTCATCTCCCGCGCTTTCTACAGCTCCCACGAGTGTAATATCCACATCGTTTACTGTCGCCGTCTCACCGACGCCGTATTCAGACTTTTCCTCGGCTTCGGATTCAGAAGCTTCTCCTCCTGCGTTTCCGTCTTCTCCCGATGAAGTATCCGAGCTGCAGCCCGCTACAAAGACTCCTGTAACTGCTATCATCATCATCGTCATCAGCAGCGCGAGTAATTTTCTACTTTTCATCTCCGTCTTCTCCTCTCTTTCCTTTCATGGTTCCGGCTATAAACACGATTCCGAATATCAGTGAAATCACTGCCCATATTTTCAGGTCTCCGTAGCTTCCCGCATTGAAAAATCCGATTGCGGCTGCTGCGATGTAAAAACCTCCCGCAGTATACGCTCCGCCCCTTTTACCGTTTCTCGTCGCAATTCCTATTATTCCCGCAACCATCATCAGTATGCCTGTGAGGAGTCCTGCAGTTCCGCTCATCTCACCGTTAGCTTCAAGCGCGTTGCTCATTCCCGCTGCACAGGACTGAAATGCGATAAAGATGAATAAAACGATAGACACTATTCCAATTACAAGTTTAGCTGTTTTCATTTACACAACGTCCTTTCCACGAATATAATCGGCTGTTACGCCGTCCATCACATTATACCCCCCTATGTATATCGTCAAGGGGGTATCGTTCTGTTTCATTTTAACTGGATATCATATCCAAACGTTGTGCTGCCAGCACGATTTTATTTTTAATTTCTTATCATCTGGGCCGTCCACACTGTTTTTCATCTGTGTGGCCGAGGGAATTTACTGCAAAAAAAGCAAAATCCCGGCATGTGGCCGAGATTTTCACTTTTCCGTCAGGTTTGCAAAGCCGATTTCTCGGCCATATTGACCGTAACCTCTCCGAATGGCATAGATTTCGTCGGCCACAACGCTAATTTTCGACCCTGGCGGCCCACATATGGTAGATTCCGATAAGTACACCAGCGGCCCACGGAATACTCCCAATCAACTATCAGGCATATCAATCCTACACCTCCAGCGGCTTTATTCCCTGTTCCTCCAGCATCATGTTCATCTTCGTAACCGAGCAGCAGCCTTTGTTTATAAGGACGGCAATCTTCACGTCACGGACGTTCCTCGGATATAGAGGGGCCTTTCCCGCAAGCTCGAGAGCCCGCTGAGTTTCTCCGTAATCAAGGCCCAGCCCCACGGCAATGGCGATTATCCTGTCCCTGGAAGGATTCTTTCTGTCTCCGTTCAGTATGTTGTAAAAATAGTTTTTGCTTATGCCGCTGGCGTCTCTCACCTCCGCCGGAGTGCGCCCTTTGTCCGCCATCTTCTCGCTTATGTAGGCGGTAAAACCGCCGCGGGTAGCGTGCTCGTCTATAAACCTGTCCGCCTCTTTGCAGTCCCTGATTTCCTCCAGGACCCTCGAAAGGCTTCTCGTCGTGTCTCTTTCCATACTTTATCTACCTCCTCTTTCATGGTACAATATTAACATATTAAACGCAAGGAGAAGCCCATGAAACCCGAACACGAACTGGAGCTTTCGTTCTTTGAGGAGCTCTCGTCCCTCGACGATAAAGGGAAGGTTTTTCTCGTAAAGGACATGAGGGACGATACGATCCACGTGAAAAAGATTCTGTCAAAGGATGTTGCAGACGTATACGACGCTCTGTCAAAGGCTGAAATTCCGGGAATCGCCAAAGTCGAAGCTGTGTTTCCCGACGAGGAGCAGGTTATCGTAATAGAGGAGCACATAAACGGAACCGCTCTTTCCAGGATAATGAAAAAACGCACCCTGAAGCCTGAAGAAGCTGCCAGCGTCATATACTTTCTCTGCGATGCCCTGAGTATTCTTCATGCCATGAATCCGCCCGTGATCCATCGGGACATCAAGCCGTCCAATATCATTATCGGTAAAGACGGTACCATCAGGCTCATTGACTTTGACGCTGCCAGCAGGTTCACTCCGGAAAAGAACCGGGACACCACCCTCATGGGAACTCAGGGCTACGCCGCACCGGAGCAGTACGGCTTTTGCAGATCCGGCCCCGAAACGGACATATACGCACTGGGGGTTCTCCTTAACGAAATGCTTACAGGAAGGCTCCCCATTGAAAAAACGGTTAAAGGCCCTTTCGCCTCCGTGGTGGAAAAGGCGACGGCAATGGATCCCGAAAACAGATATCACACTGCAGACGAAATGTCCCGCGCCGTAAGCCTGATGATGCATCCCGAAAGGGAGGGGAATCCGTCAGACGAGGCTTCTTCCTCCGGACAGTTTTATTATAAGAAAAAACCCCGCCGGTCAAAGTACCTGCTTCCCGGACTTGACGCGAAAGAGATATACGTCCGCGTGATGGCTGCTGCAGGATATCTGCTTCTCGGCTGGAGTTGTCTCAACACGGATTACACCGATCGCGAGACAGGATCCGTCCTTTACGGTTCTCAGCTGTGGCTGAACCGAATATGCATGTTCTTTGCCCTGTTTCTTACCATCGTCTATCTGGGCAATTTCATGGGAATCAGGGAAAAGTTCCCGTCCCGTGATTCCGGAAGACATAACGGTCTTAAGACGGCTGCCGGTGCGCTTACCGTGCTGTTTGTTCCCATAGTTGTCTGTGTGATCATAGAAAGGATTTTTTACATATGAGAAATGTTATACTGGCCTCTTCTTCACCGAGGCGCATAGAAATGATGAAAAACTGCGGTTTTGACCCTGTAATAAAACCGGCGGACGTGGACGAGACTCTTCCTGAAGGCATCTCCATGAAAGATGCGGTAATGTTCCTCTCCCTGAAAAAAGCCCTGGCTGTGGAAAAGGAATATCTCGGGGAAAACGGCGCTCCGGATGCAGAAAACGCGCCTCTCATAATCGCAGCTGACACGGTTGTTTATAAGGACGGCTTCGGAATAATGGGTAAGCCTTCAGACAGAGACGACGCCCGCCGCATGATAAAGGCTATCAGCGGAACCTCTCATCAGGTTGCAACGGGCTCTGCCCTCATCGTCCCGAGTCAGCCGAAGAGAAGAGTCCTCCTTGACGTAACCGAAGTCTTTGTCAGAGCCATGACGGACGAAGAAATAGAAGAATACCTGGACACCGACGAGCCTTACGACAAAGCCGGCGCCTACGCCATTCAGGGCATATTCGGCAGATACATAGAAAAGTACGCAGGGGATTTCAACACCGTGGTGGGATTTCCCATCGATCACATCCTGAAAGAAGCAGAAAAGCTCGGTTAAAAAACCGGGCTTTTCTTATCGCTCAGGGCATATTTCTACGCCACTATATTTATCCATTTTCTGCTCTTATATCTCGGCATGCAGATGAAGTATCTCACCAGATTTCCGGAAAGCTCCACCATTATGATTGCAAAAGGAAGGTCTACGCCTAAAACCATAACGGCAAGGGCTGCCGCAGGAATCATAACGATGATATTGCATGCAAGGTCTATTATCATGCTGAACACGGTATCTCCGCCCGCTCTTAAAATTCCCACGATGTATATGTATCCAAGCATCTTAGGCGTGATCATAAGTCCCATGGCCATGAGAGAGGATACGAGCAGGGATTCGGTATCCGGAGCGAAATCGTAAATTCCCGCAATAGGCTTTGCGAGAGCGAGCATTGCAAGGGTCATTACCACGTTGAGAACCCAGACGGTGCGCACCGCCAGCTTTCCGCTGTGGTAGGCGTCCTCCACCTTTCTCTGTCCCAGCTTTTCTCCTATGAGCATTGCAGTGGCGTTTCCCACTCCGAAGTATATGGACTGAAGAAGATCGGTTGCAACGTTGGTAACCTGAATTACCGCAAGGGCCGACGTTCCAAGCCTTCCGTATATAGCAAAGATTACCGCTACGGACAGGGCCCAGCCGCCCTCCGTAAATATGACCGGCACCGCCGTCTTCATAACCTTTTTAAAGAGATCGAGACCGAACCCGAAAAGCTCCTTAGGGCTGGACCTGAACGGATGATTTTTGCTTAAATTGATGAACAGAATCAGAGCGGTAAACTCAAATATTCTGGCGATGAGAGTTGCGATTGCCGCTCCCTCTACGCCCAGGGCCGGAGCCCCCGCCTTGCCGAATATGAGGATATAGTTCAGCACCGCGTTTACGCAGAGGGCAAGAGCGTTGATTGTCGTAGGTATGGCCAGATTCTGAATGGCTCTGGAATTATATGATATGGATGTGGATATCGCCGTGAAAAAGTACGACATGCAAGCGATTCTTATATACCTGCCTCCAAGTTCTATAACCTCGCTGTCGGCCGAAAAGAGCCCGATTATATTCTCCCCGAAGAAAAAAGCGATAAAAGCCACAAGCAGAGAAAATATTCCGCCTACCATGAAGTCTATCCCGAGGACTTTTCTCACCCCGTGAAGGTTCTGCGCTCCCCAGTACTGGGCGGTATAAACCGCCGCTCCGCTGAAAAGTCCGAACAGAGACACACTGAAAATGAAGTAGACCTGATTTGCCGCTCCTACGGCTGCGATTTCCTTCTCTCCAAGCATACCTATCATAAGAGTGTCGAGAAGATTAAGTCCAAGGCTTATCAGATTCTGAAGTACCACAGGAATTCCCACTATGACCATCTTACGGTAAAAATCCCTGCTTTCATCGTTTAACGTGATTCCCAAACGGGTGTCCTCCTTTCATTTTTTCATGCAATGGATATTATATCA
Source organism: uncultured Bacillota bacterium (assembly GCA_949287095.1). Classification (GTDB taxonomy): domain Bacteria; phylum Bacillota; class Clostridia; order Peptostreptococcales; family Anaerovoracaceae; genus Avanaerovorax. The sequence goes on along the minus strand of CASEFA010000004.1, from coordinate 117,337 downwards.
GAAAAAACACCCGTCTACATCCACTTTTTGCGCCTGAAAACAATGTATTCTATGAGCAAAAGAACTGCAGAAAGTCCTAACACCGCGGCGTACCCGTAACGCCAGTGAAGCTCCGGCATTCTGTCAAAATTCATTCCGTACCAGCCCGTAACCAGAGTCAGCGGCATGAATATGGTCGTTATCACTGTCAGGAACTGCATTATCTTGTTCTGTCTCAGATTTATCCTGGACTGATACATATCGTAAATCTGGGAGGAATACTCTCTCAGGTTAAGAGCGTCCTGAGACAGCCTGTCCATCCTGTCCGAAAGAAACCTGTACATTCTGCCGGCCTTTTTGTCGATAATTTCGCAAGGCGACTCGGCCAGAGTCTGAGCCATGTCTCCCAGCTGATCGTAATATCTGTAGTCCTTTAAAAGTTTTCGCCTCATCCTCTGCATGTATTCCTCGAAGCCTTCAGGTATGTCTCCTCCCGATTCCAGCATTCTGTTCTCCCAGCCGTTCAGAGATTCTTCAAGCTCGTCTATATATTCGCCCTCGTCGTATATTATGCCGTCCAGAAACGCAAAGAGAGCCTGGGCGCAGGTGGTTATTCCGAAAGTGTTTTCCGCCGTGATTCTGCTCACCACTTCCTCCGTCCACTCTTTGCCGCCGATAAAGAGAAGCCTGTCCTCATCCATATAAAATCTGGCGTACTTCTCCCCCTCGTCATGCCTTGCTGGCACGCACACCGTTCCGTGAACGGTTCTCTCAAAGACGTCAGCCTTGCAGTGTCTTACTTTTTCTTCCATGCGCAAAAGGGGCAGCCTGTCGTCAAGTTCCCCGTAATCGGCCATATACTCATCTTCCGAAAGAGTTTCTATGTATTTTTCTCCGATACTCAGTTTCATCGGACCAACCTCCCTATATAACAGGGCTCTGCTTCAGACGAAACAGAGCCCATGCCGTATACATTATTAAGCTGTCTCACGACAGTCCCGTGACTACGATTAGTTAGCCTTTTCTGCAGCTTCGTAAAGGTCCTCAGCCTTGTCCCACTCTTCCATGATCTGCGGGATAACCTTGTAAAGGTCGCCTACGATACCGTAGTCTGCAACCTCGAAGATAGGCGCTTCAGGGTCCTTATTGATAGCTACGATGATGTCGGAAGTCTGCATTCCTGCGAGGTGCTGAATAGCTCCGGAAATACCGCAAGCGAAGTAGATTTTAGGCTTTACGGTAGTACCGGTCTGTCCAACCTGGTGGGAATGATCGATCCAGCCTGCGTCAACACATGCACGGGAGGAACCTACAACTCCGCCAACCTTGTCGGCGAACTTCTTGATAAGCTCGAATCCGGATGCATCGCCGAGACCTCTTCCGCCGGAGCAGATGATGTCGGCATCGGTCAGGGAAACCATTTCCTTTGCATGCTTTACGATGTCAACGATCTCAACTCTGATGTCGGCAGCCGTAATAGCAGGCTTAACGTTTACGATTTCACCCTTGGCTCCCTCAACCTTTTCTCTCTTGGACATTACGCCAGGTCTTACGGTAGACATCTGAGGTCTTGTCTTAGGGCAGATGATGGTAGCCATCAGGTTTCCGCCGAATGCAGGACGAGTCTGCTTGATTCCGGTGGAAGGATCGTTAGGGTCTAATGTGGAGGTGTCCAGTGTGGTGTTCTTCTTAGCGAACTCGATGTAGCTGGAAACCTTAACGTCCAGTCTGGTGCAGTCAGCAGTAAGACCGGTGTTGCATCTTGCTGCGATTCTCGGAGCAAGGTCACGTCCGATATGAGTTGCGCCGTAGAGAACGATCTCAGGCTTGTACTCATGGATAGCGTCGGTGATAACCTTGGTGTATCCGTCGGTGGTGTAGTTCTTAAGAAGCGGATCCTGAATCAGGTATACCTTGTCAGCGCCGTATGCAAAGCACTCGTCTGCAAGGTTGTCGATTCCGTCACCTACGAGAACTGCACATACCTGAGTGTCGTCGCTGATTTCTCTTGCCAGTCTGTAGCCTTCGCCGATAAGCTCGAGAGCAACGCTCATGAGCTTTCCGTCTCTCTGCTCTGCAAATACCCAGATGTGCTTGTAAGCGCTGAGGTCAACTGCTTCAGCCTTAGGAGCTTCTTCAATAGCGCCGAAGTTACACTTGGAAACGCAGGCGTTACAGTTGGTGCACTTTCCTTCGTCTACTACTGCTTTTCTGTCTTCCATTCTCAGTGCGTCAAAAGGACAAGCCTTTACGCAGAGAGAGCAGCCTTTACATTTATCTTTAAGAATTTTAATAGCCATTGTTATCCTCCCTATTAGATTACGTGCTTAGCCTTAAGGTTTACTAAAAGCTTATCAGCAACTTCTTTTTCAGTGTCTCCCTCAAGAATAACACCCTTGCCCTTAGGAGCCGGTGTGAAGGATCTGAAAACGTTAGTAGGGGAAGCCTCAAGACCTACAGTGTTGAGGTCAACCTCGATATCCTTAGCATTCCATGTAGTCATCTTCTTCTCGCCGAAGATTCCCTTCATGCTCATGTATCTCGGAGTGTTAAGTTCCTTGATAGCGGTCAGCATGCAAGGAGTCTGAATCTTGATGATTTCATATCCGTCTTCGAGCTGTCTCTTAACGGTGATGTCCTTCATGTTGTCGTCGATGTTGAACTCTTCAACGTAAGTAACCTGTGGAAGGTGGAGCTTCTCAGCAATCTGAGGTCCTACCTGAGCGGTGTCTCCGTCGATAGCCTGTCTGCCTGCAAGGATAAGGTCGAACTCGCCGATCTTCTTGATTGCAGCGTCCAGAGTGTTGGAGGTTGCCCATGTATCGGAACCGCCCACTGCTCTGTCGGAGATGAGGATACCCTCGTCAGCGCCCATAGCGATGCACTCGAACAGGAGGTCGTTGGCCTGCGGAGGTCCCATGGTTACAACTGTGATATGAGTATCAGGATGCTTGTCCTTGATCTTCAGTGCTTCTTCGAGAGCGTTGGCATCATCCGGGTTAAGGATGCTTGGAACGCCGTCTCTGATAAGAGTACCGGTCTTAGGGTTAATTTTGATAACGTTAGTATCCGGTACCTGCTTTGCGCATACTATGATTTTAAAAGCCATTTTCTATTCCTCCCGTAATCTTATTTCTTGAAAGTCTGACCGGCGATTACCATCTTCTGAACTTCAGAAGTTCCTTCGTAGATCTCGGTAATCTTAGCGTCTCTCATCATTCTCTCAACAGGGTAATCCTTGGTGTATCCGTATCCGCCGTGGAACTGAACGCACTTGGTGGTTACCTTCATAGCAGTTTCGGCAGCAAAGAGTTTAGCCATAGCAGCAGCTTCGCTGTACTTCATGTGCTTGTCCTTCATGTCTGCAGCTCTGTAAACGAGAAGTCTTGCAGCCTCGATTCTGGTCTTAAGGTCAGCCATCTCGAACTGAAGAGCCTGCATCTGGGACAGCTTCTTTCCGAACTGCTTTCTCTGCTGCATGTACTCAACGGTTACGTCGAATGCACCCTGAGCGATTCCGAGAGCCTGGGAAGCGATTCCGATACGTCCGCCGTCCAGAGTGGACATTGCAACCTTGAATCCTTCGCCTACTGCTCCGAGGAGTCTGTCCTCAGGAATTACGCAGTTCTGGAAGATAAGTTCGGTAGTGGAGGATGCACAGATACCCATCTTGTCCTCAGTCTTACCGATGGAGAAGCCTTCGTCACCCTTTTCAACGATGAAAGCGGAGATTCCGTGATTTCCCTTTTTCTTATCGGTCATTGCCATTACTACGAATACGTCAGCATATCCGCCGTTGGTGATGAACACCTTGGCTCCGTTGAGAATCCATTTTCCGTCAACCAGCTCAGCTCTGGTCTGCTGTCCGGATGCATCGGTACCTGCGTTAGGCTCGGTAAGACCGAAAGCTCCAAGCTTCTTTCCGGAAAGAAGATCAGGAAGGTACTTAGCCTTCTGCTCGTCTGTACCATAGTTGAAAATAGGCCAGCAGCAGAGGGAAGTGTGTGCAGAGCAGATTACTCCGGTAGATGCACAGACTCTGGACAGCTCCTCTACAGTGATAGCGTAGGAGATGTGGTCTCCGCCTGCTCCGCCGTATTCAGTTGGGAACGGAATACCCATAAGTCCGTATTTTGCCATCTTTTCTACGGTTTCGGTAGGAAATCTGTGTTCCTGGTCGATGTCTGCCGCTATCGGTTCAACTTCGTTAGTAGCAAACTCTCTTACCATTTTTCTTACGAATTCCTGTTCCTTCGTCAGTTGAAAGTTCATGTATATGCCTCCTTAAACTATTATAACGGTTCCCATATCTTAGCAAGCAACCTGAACCGTTTTTGACTTGAATTTAGCCGCGCATGCCTTTGTTACAAAAATAACAGCATACATATATATTAAACCACTTTTGGCTCACTTCTGCAAGCCATTTTTGCCTTTCGAGGCAACTTTCGGGGCAACTTGATTAACACCGTTATATAAAATGTGATTTTTGTCAGGAAATGTCTACTATTTCTTCGGACTCTACCGCCGCTTTCACAAGCCCCTCAACATCGAGGCGGCTCTCCGACTCCTCTATCCTCGAAAGTCTCGGCTTCGTTACGGGATGAGGCGGCAGGAACACCGTGCAGCAGTCCTCGTAGGGCTGTATCGAAGTCTCAAACGTTCCTATTTCTTCGGCTTTTTCCATGATATCGACCTTATCCATGGCGATAAGGGGTCTCATGACAGGCATGGAGACGGATGCGTCCGTCACTACCAGTGATTCCGCCGTCTGGCTTGCAACCTGCCCCAGATTCTCCCCTGTTATCAGCATCATGCAGCCGTTCTTTTCGGCAATCTTCTCGGCGATTCTCATCATGAATCTTCTCACCAGTATGGTTGTCTCCGCCTCGGGGCAGTTCTGAACTATCTGCTCCTGGATAGGAAGTATGTTTATGACGTGCATTTTAAACCTTCCACAGTAGGAAGCCACAATCTTCGCAAGTTCCTCCACCTTTTCCTGAGCTCTCGGGCTGGTGTACGGGTAGGAGTGGAAGTGAACGGCCTCTATGAGCATGCCACGCTTTGCCATAAGCCATGCGGCTACAGGGCTGTCGATTCCTCCCGAAAGAAGTACAAGTCCCTTGCCGTTGGTGCCGAGAGGCAGTCCGCCAAAGCCTGCAATCTTCTGCTGGTATATGAAGGTCTCCTCCCTTCTCACGTCCACGAAAAGATAAACGTCCGGATTGTGGACGTCCACCTTGAGAACCTTGCAGCCTTTGAGGACGGAAGCCCCTATTCTGCGGGCTATGTCGGGAGACTTTACCGGAAAGGTCTTGTCGGCGCGCTTTGCTTCGACCTTAAAGGTCTTCACGCCTTTCTTTTCGATAAGCTCCATCATGTATTCCACGGCCTTCTCGCCGATTCTGTCCATGTCGCTTTCGCATTCCACAGCCGGGCTTATGGACGCCACGCCGAAAACCTTTGATATCTCCTTTACTATCGCATCTTTATCAAGCTCCTTAGGGGCTCTTGCGAATATGAGACCTTCGTGGCGGCGCACGTCTATTCCGGAAAGTCCTGCGGCTTTAAGTCTTTTGCCGATTCTCTCTACCAGCATCCTCTCAAAGTACGGCTTGTTCATGCCTTTCAGAGCGACTTCGCCGCATCTGACTATGAAAATGTTCTGTTCGTTCATCAAAATCTCCTTATCTGAAGCTGCCCAGCTTTCTGAATCTCTTAACTGCGGCAGTAAGCTTTTCTATGAGGTAATCCGCTTCTTCCACTGTATTTAAAGGGCTGAAGCTTATGCGTACGGCTCCTTCTATCTCTTTATCCGAAAGGCCCATGGCCCTGAGCACGTGGCTCTGTCCCTTCTTGTTGGAGGAACATGCCGAACCCGTGGATACGCTTATCCCGTCCTGCTCCAGCGTGTGAAGAAGGACCTCCCCTCTCGTGCCGAGGAAAGAAACGTTGAGGACAGAAGGCGCGCTGTCCGAAGGGCTGTTTATTCTCACGTCGTCAAGTCCCGCAGTAATCCCCTCCGTCACCATCCTTTTAAGCTCGGCCATCTTCGCCAGGTTCTTTTCCCTGTTTTTCTCCATTTCTTCTACGGCTTTTGCAAGCCCCGCTATCCCCGGGGTGTTTTCCGTTCCCGAGCGCATGCCTCTCTCCTGGCCTCCTCCAAGAACAAAAGGCGGCAGTTTGGTGCCTTTCTTTACGTAAAGAGCTCCTACCCCCTTCGGGCCGTGTATCTTGTGGCCGCTTACGGATATTAAATCCGCTCCGCAGCCTGCAAGGGCCACCTTTCCGTAGCCCTGAACGGCGTCCGTATGAAACGCTATGGTTTTTCCGTACTTCTTCTCTGCGTCCTTTCGCACGGCGTCTACGGCCTTAAGGTCTGTAACCGCTCCCGTTTCGTTGTTTACCGCCATAACGGTTATGAGAACGGTGTCCTCCCTTATGGCATTTTCTATCTCCTCAGGATCTATTCTGCAGTCTTTGTCCACTCCTACGTATGTGACGTCGTATCCGTCCTCTTCAAGCCTTCTGCAGCTTTCAAGAACCGCAGGATGCTCCACCCTGGACGTTATAATGTGTTTTCCTTCCCTTCTGCGAGCCCTTGCCGTTTCTAAAATGGCCGTGTTATCTCCTTCTGTTCCTCCCGACGTGAAGACGATTTCCGAAGGGTCTGCTCCGAAGGAATCTGCCACGGTTTTTCTTGCTGCCTTCACCCTCTTTTCCGCCTCAAATCCTGCGGTGTAAAGGGACGAAGGATTCCCCCAGCATTCCTTCATCATATCCACCATGGTTTCCGTCACCGAATCGAGCTGTCTGGTGGTGGCGCTGTTGTCAAAATATGCTAACATAACTCCTTAACCTCATCCTCATCTATATCTATTACAATATTCATCCACTTATTGCTTCTGTACCTTGCGTATTCAGTCACTGTCTTGAAGATATTGCCAAGCGACGCCAGCGCTACGCACCATGGAAGCGGCCAGCCAAGTATTACGACTCCCGTATAGGCCATGGCGACTTCTATTCCCAGATTGCTCGTAAGTTCGATGACCATGCAGAAGAACGTGTCCCCTCCCGCTCTCAGTATTCCGCACTGAATGAGGTAGGAGAACATTCTCGGTATCATCGTAAACGCAAATACGAATATGGTTGACATCATCAGCTCCGTAGTCTCTTCGCTGAAATCATATATTACAGCTACGGGATGCCTTAAAGCTATTATCATCACTACCATGATAGCGGTAAATATAACTCCCAGCCTGAGTATCTTTTTAGTGTAGGCGTAGGCCGTAACCTTGTCGCCCTTTCCAAGGGTTTCTCCTATGAGTATCGACGAGCCGTTTCCGAATCCGAAGAATGCCGTCTGGCATATCTGACATACCACGTTGCTTACCTGCACTACAGCAAGTGCAGACGCTCCTATCCTGCCGTATGTTGCGAATACTATAGCTACTCCCAGTGACCAGCCGCCTTCACTTACGATTACCGGGACGGCTCTTCTCAGTATGTTCCTGTACAGTTCCGGATCCCAGGAGAACAGGTTTCTTATGGAAGTGTGGAAAGGATGCGCCTTCCAGCAGGAAATGTACAGAATCTGGAATCCCAGCTCGCAGCACCTTGCTATTACCGTTGCAAGAGCGGCTCCCTCTACGCCCATTTCCGGAAACGGTCCCACGCCGTATATGAGCAGCCAGTTGAATATGACGTTGACTAAAACGGCCGAAGCGCTTATTACCGTAGGAACTTTAAGAACCTGTATGGTTCTGGAGTTGAAGTTTATGGCGAAGGTCATGGCCGTAACTATGTACGAGTATGACACGATTCTGATATAATCCTCACCGTACATTATTACGTCGCCATCGTCTGCAAAGAGTGCTATGAGATTCGGCGCAAACGCCTGTATAACCCCCAGGAATATAACAGCTGCAGAAAGACCTAAAGATATGTCGAATCCCAGTATCTTTCTTATGCTCTTAAGGTCCCTGGCTCCCCAGAACTGAGCCACAAACACGGACGCCCCGCTGTACATTCCGAAGCACAGTATTGAAAAAATGCTGAATATCTGATTTGCGGCGCCGGAGCCCGCAAGCTCCGCCTCCCCCAGCCTTCCTATCATTATGGTGTCCGCAAGGTTAAGGCTGGTGCTTATTACATTCTGAATGATGATAGGTGTAGCAACCGTAATTATCCGCCTGTAAAACGACTGGCCGGCATCGATGATATCTTTATTTTCCATGACACTCCTCTTTTAGCTGCTTAAAATATCAACAAGCTCCCCAAAAATGGGGAGCTTTAGGTTTACTTTGCGTAATCGATTGCCCTGGTTTCTCTCACTACATTTACCTTTATCTGGCCCGGGTATTCAAGCTCGGACTCTATCTTCTTGGAGATATCCCTTGCGAGCATAGCAATACCGTCATCGTTTACTTCATCAGGCTTAGCTATGATTCTAATCTCTCTTCCCGCCTGAATTGCAAACGACTTGTCTACTCCCGGCGTAGTGTTGGCTATTTCTTCAAGCTTCTCGAGACGCTTTATGTATGCGTCAAGAGTCTCTCTTCTGGCTCCCGGTCTGGCGGCTGAAAGAGCGTCCGCCGCAGCAATTAAAACGGCCTCCATGCTCTTCGGCTCGTAATCGCCGTGGTGTGCGGCCATGCCGTTTATTACAGCCTCGGATTCCTTGTACTTCTTAAGCACCTGGATTCCGATATCCACGTGGGTTCCTTCATATTCGTGGTCAAGCGCCTTTCCTATATCGTGAAGAAGTCCTGCTCTCTTTGCAAGTTTCACGTCAAGTCCCAGCTCTCCGGCCATGAGTCCCGAAAGGTGAGCCACCTCTACGGAGTGCTTCAGCACATTCTGTCCGTACGACGTTCTGTATTTCAGTCTTCCCAGAAGCCTTACGAGCTCAGGGTGGAGGTTGTGAATTCCAACTTCGAATGTAGCCTGCTCTCCTTCGGACTTGATTATGCTGTTCACTTCCTTGGTAGCCTTCTCGACCATCTCCTCTATTCTGGCCGGATGAATTCTTCCGTCCATGATGAGCTTCTCGAGGGCCACTCTGGCGATTTCTCTTCTTACAGGGTCAAAGCCTGAAATTATCACTGCCTCCGGCGTATCGTCGATGATAAGGTCAACGCCTGTCAGAGTTTCAATGGCTCTGATGTTTCTTCCTTCACGGCCTATTATTCTTCCCTTCATCTCATCGTTAGGAAGAGCCACCACAGATACTGTGCTTTCGGCAACGTGGTCGGCAGCGCATCTCTGAATGGCGCCGGTGATTATTTCCTTGGCTTTTCTGTCAGCCTCATCCTTTGCCTTCGATTCGATATCCTTAATCATAATCGAAGCATCGTGTCTGACGTCCTTTTCGATTTCGTCGAGGAGGATAGCCTTAGCCTCGTCTGCGGTAAGGCCGGATATCTTTTCCAGTTCCTCTATCTGCTTTTCGAGGAATCGATCCAGTTCCTTCTTCTTCTCCGCTATCTCCTTTTCGGTACGGGAAATTCCTTCCTCTCTCTTCTCGATGTTCTCCAGTTTTCTGTCAACGGACTCCTCCTTCTGGATGAGTCTGCGTTCGGAGCGCTGGATCTCGTTTCTTCTTTCTCTCACCTCACGCTCTGCTTCAGATCTCATTCGGTGAGCTTCTTCTTTTGCTTCTAATGTAATCTCTTTCTTAATAGTCTCGGATTTGGTTTCAGCATCTAAAATCAGGTTCTTTGCTTTCTGTTCTGCACTTCCTATAGTTTTTTCGCCTACGTTCTTTCTGTATATATATCCGATAAGCAATCCCACGACAAGAGTTGCCGCAGCGATTGCAACTACAGCTATTGGAGACATTAAAGCACCTCCTTCTTGCGTTTTAAATTTTCTTATATTTCAAGGGCAAAACTCATTTTTTCAATAAAACTTGCCATTTTTACGCAACATATATTATAATGTTTTAATCAGCCTTATGTCAAGAAGATAGAGGTAAAACAGATGAAGTATTTTTACAATCTTAACAGGAATGTCGACAGGCTCATGTGCGCATCTGTACTCATTCTGGCAGTGATAAGCGTGCTGATGATAGGCAGCACCACCGTTAACAGTACGGGATTTTTTTCAAGAAGCGTAATCGTTCAGATGGCGGCATATTTTCTCGGGCTTATCGGTGTCTTTATTATATTCAAGATTAACTACGTTCTTTTTGAGGGATTTGAAAAGCAGCTCTATGTGCTTTCACTTATTCTTCTCTTTCTGGTATACGTTCCCGGGCTGGGAGTGGAACAGTTCAGTTCCAGAGCATGGATAACGCTCGGCTTCACTACCATCCAGCCGTCCGAACTTGTAAAGATACTGTACATACTCATACTCGCAGGATATCTTAAAACTCATCAGGATGATCTCTATAACTTCAAGGGGCTTTTCAAGTCTGCACTTGTAGCGGGGCCGATTATCGTAATAGTTCTCAAGGAGGACCTGGGAAGCGCTCTGGTCTTTGCGGCTATCTGGGTTGTTATGATATTCTATGCCGGTATAGAGCTGAAGGTGTTTGCGAAATTTTTTGCTCTGGTTCTTGCAGCGGTACCTGTAGCATACATGTTCATGGCGGACTATCAGAAGGAGAGGATAGAAGCATTCCTCCACCCGGAAAACCTGGACCTGACCGGGAATTATCAGGTATGGCAGTCCAAGGTTGCAATCGGAAGCGGTGGACTGTTCGGCAAAGGGCTTTTTAACGGAACTCAGAAGGAGCTGGACTACATACCTGTGCAGACCAGCGATTTCATATTCTCCGTAATCGGGGAAGAACTCGGTTTTATCGGAGGTCTTGCTGTCATAGCACTCTACGCCCTCCTTCTTATCAGACTCATGAAGATTGTTCACAATGCTTCAGACTTCTACGGAGCGCTGATCGTAACAGGAATTCTCGGCATGTTCGCATTCCAGATATTTGAGAACATAGCCATGACCATGGGTCTCATGCCGGTTACCGGTATCACCCTGCCGTTTATGAGCTATGGCGGCTCATCCATACTGTCTAACATGATAGCCCTCGGGCTTGCGCTGAGTATAGGCGCAAGGAGCAAAAAGATAACATTCTGACGGGACCGGGGCGGCGCCGTTGCAGAGCTGTCTTACGATAACCGGGCTTTCCACAACTCCTGATTATTGCGCCGTCTTTTACGCTGTTTCACATTACCTCCTGTCGGTTTGACGAAGACGCCCCGAACTCATAATGAGGTCAAGGCAAAACTTGACAAATCCGTTCGTTTAATAAAGCAAGGTCAAGGTTTTCGAGACTTTATCGTCTCTCTGCCTTGACCTTTTCTGCATTCTATGGATCTTTTATCAAATTATGCCTTGACACAGCCCTTCTTTTCAGCAGTCTTTGTCAAAGTCCTTAATCCTTAAGCAGCCTTGTCAGGAGTTGCATCAGGCTACTGTTTTGGGTTTTAATCAAAATCTGCCGTTTCCCAAAACCCGTTTTTGGGATTTCAGTCATATTCTATATATCCCAATAACCGAAAAGACCTGCAGACATAACCGCACAGCGAAATGCTCACATACGTTATCGGGAAATTAAAAAACGATGTGATTTCCCGATAACTTTACCGGTCTCACATCGTTTACTATCTTTATTTTTAAAATGCCGTTATTGGGAAAACATTGCTTTTACTGCAAAACCCAATAACCGGTTATTGGGAAATCGGTAAAAATCGTGAAATCCCAATAACGCCAAGGCCTTTACTTCCTCTCCCCTACATCTCCATCCACTTCTCGTACGCCTCGTCCAGCTTTGTCTTAAGGGTCCGGACCTGGGCGTCCAGCTCCGAAAGCTTTTTATGGTCGGCCAGGGTCTCCGGCTGGCACATAAGCGACTCTTTCTCCGAAATTTCGACTTCAATCTCGGAAATGAGCTTTTCCAGCTTTTCCTTTTCCCGCTGGGCTCTGCGCTCCTCGGCTTCCTTCTGCTTCTTCAAAGCGCGCTCTTCTGCGGAGGAAAGTACGCTCTCACTTGCGCTGTTTTGTACGCCTTCATCTGACCCGGCAGTCCCCGGCGCTGCTGTATTTTCCCTTTCGCTCTTTTTCTCCACGTAGTAATCCCACTTTCCCAGGTATTCCACCATTCCCGACGGCGTAAGTTCCAGGACTCTCGTCGGAATACGGTTGAGAAAATATCTGTCGTGGGACACGGCGATTACGGTTCCCGGGAAATCTAAAAGGGCCTCCTCGAACACCTCCTTGGAGGCTATGTCAAGGTGGTTTGTCGGCTCGTCGAGGATCAAAGTGTTGGAGCCGCACATCATGAGCTTGAGAAGGGAAAGCCTTGCCTTCTCTCCTCCGGAAAGGTCTCCGGTTCTGATGAAGACCTGATCGTCCTTAAACAGGAACCTGCCCAGGATACCTCTGATTTCACCGTCGGTGTAAAGGCGATAGTCGTTGTGTACCTGATCCATGACCGTAAGGTCGGGATTCAGGAGCTGCTGCCCCTGGTCGTAGTAGCCAAAATCCACGTTATGACCTATGCGGAGATATCCCTCCGTCGGCTTCACTTCCTCCATGAGCATACGGAGAAGAGTCGTCTTTCCCACTCCATTTGGGCCGACTATGCAGATTCTCTCGCCCTTTTTTATATCAAAGCTGACGTTTCTGAAAAGCCGTTTCGCCCCTTCACCGAATCCGAAGGTCTTTCCCAGATCCTCGCCGTACACCACGTCCTTGCCGCTCTCGTACTTTTCATGAAAGTTAAGGCGCATCTTGCCCGGCAGACTGTCCGGTTTTTCAAGGCGCTCCAGATGAGCGAGGCGCTTTTCCCTGGAGGCCGCGCGCTTTGCCAGCTTTTCCGTACCCCGCTCCTTGTAGCGGCGTATCATATCCTCCTGACGGCGTATCTCGGCCTGCTGGTTGTTATAGGCCTTGAGCTGAACTGCCCTGTCCGCCCGCTTTTTCTCCGCGTAATAGGTGTAGTTTCCCTCGTAGCATGTCAGCCTGTGATTTTCCACCTCGAATATGCGGTTTGCCACCTGATCGAGAAAATATCTGTCGTGGGAAACGATGATCACCGTGCCTCTGTACGATGAAAGGTACTGCTCCAGCCACCTGAGTGTCGAAATATCGAGGTGGTTAGTCGGCTCGTCGAGGAGGAGTATGTCCGGCTTTTCCATGAGCAGACACGCAAGTGAAAGCCGCGTCCTCTCGCCTCCCGACAAAGTGCGCACCGGCTTATCCATATACTCTGGGCCGAAGCTCATGCTGGAAAGGATTCCGCGCATCTCGCTCTTGTAGCTGTATCCTCCCGCCCTTTCGTACTCGATTCTAATGCGGTCAAAACGCTCTAAAAGCTCCGCCGCCGCGTCCCGGCCTTCCTCCGAAGCCTTCGCTATCTCGCCTGACAAAGTGTGCATCTCTTCTTCCATCTCGTGAAAGCGGCCGAAGATCCCGTCCACCGCCTCTATGACGGTGCCGTCCGGGTTAAAATCGTCTTTCTGCTTAAGGTAACCCAGCTTCCTGTCCTTTGCCAGAAAGAAGCTTCCCGAATCGGTGTTCATCTCTCCGGTAAGGATATTGAGAAGAGTCGACTTTCCGGCGCCGTTTGCCCCGACTATTCCTATGCGGTCGCCTTCATTTACGTGAAAGGACACGTTTTCAATTATGACGTCGGTTCCGTAAACCTTGCTTAAATCCGTAGCCGAAAGGACTACCATGAAGTCTCACCATCCCCGGTAATTTTTATCTGTGCGTCCACGGGAAGGGACGGATATGCATCGAGGTAAAGGCCGTCGCTTCCCATAGCCTGATATTTATAGTATGCCGCGCAGCCGATCATAGAGGCGTTGTCGGTGCAGAGCCTCTTTTCCGGCAGGTACAGCTTAATATTCTTCTTATCACAGGCTGAAGCGAGTTCTTTCCTGAGCCTGTCGTTGGCGGCTACTCCGCCGGCTATTACTATGGAGTCGCTGCCCGTCATCTCCGCCGCGTCCATGGCCTTGTTCACCAGAACCTCCACAACGGCCTCCTGAAAGCCTGCGGCGACGTCGGCGGCGTTTATGTCCCGGCCCGCCTGCTTCTGGGAATTGACGTAGTTTAAAACTCCGGTCTTTATGCCGGAAAAGCTGAAGTCAAAGCTTCCCTTTTCCAGATACACTCTCTTGAAGTGAATTGCCTCCGGGTCTCCTTCCTTTGCCAGCCTGTCTATCTTAGGGCCTCCCGGATAGCCGAGGCCTATTACTCTGGCCACTTTGTCGTACGCCTCTCCTGCGGCGTCGTCTCTGGTAGAGCCTAAGACTCTGCACGAGGTGTAGCTTTCCATATAGACGAGACTGGTATGGCCCCCCGAAACTATGAGGCTTAAAAACGGCGGCTCCAGCTCCTTATACTGTATGAAATTGGAGCTTACGTGGCCGTACATGTGGTTGACCCCCACAAGGGGTATGTTCTTTGCCATGGCTATGGCCTTTGCTGCGGCAATTCCTATGACAAGAGAGCCCACAAGCCCCGGCCCGCAGGTTACTCCCACCAGATCTATGTCGTCAAGGGTCACGCCGGCTTTGTCAAGGGCCTCGTCAATTACGGAGTTGACGGCGGTAAGGTGGTGCCTTGAGGCTATCTCCGGAACTACTCCGCCGTACTTTTCGTGTATCTCTATCTGCGACGAAACCACGTCGGAGAGAACGTCTCTGCCTCCCGAAAGAACTGCGGCCGCCGTCTCGTCACAGCTTGATTCAATTGCAAGTGTAAGAAATCTGTTATCCTTCATGGTTCCTCCACATAATAAGGGCGTCTTCTCCGTTGTCCTCGTAATATCCCTTTCTCACTCCGGCCTCTTTGAAGCCGAATTTCCTGTAAAGTCCTATGGCCCCCTCGTTGGAAACCCTGACCTCCAGTGTGTGGCTTGAAATTCCGTTCTTCTCCGAATACTCCAGCATAAACTCCAGCATCTCCGACGCGCCGCCGCGTCTCCTGTATTCGGGAAGCACCGCCACGTTGTTTATATGCCCCTCGTCGAGAATCCTCCACAGGCTCATGTACCCTGCGACGTCGCCGCTTTCGGCTTCGAGCACCATGTATACCGAAAGAGGATTTCCCGTAAGGTCATCTCTCAGAGACTCCTCGGACCAGGGCGTGTGAAAACACCTTCTCTCTATTTCCGCCATTGCGGGAAGGTCTTTTTCCTCCGCAAATCTCGTCCTCATGGCTACCTCAGTCTGAACTTCGCGAGCTTTGCCTCTCTCATCTTCTGAAGGCTTCCGTCCTCCAGCTTCACCTCGGCCTCGGCTCTTCTCATATAGTCGGGCATAACGTCCCCGTATTCCAGCGCTTTTCCCTCCGCCAAAAGACGCAGCGCCTCTCTTGCAACCATCTCCGCCGTCTGGTACCTTTCGGAAACATCAGCTGCGGCATATCCCTCAAGTTCCGCTCCGTATGCGTCGATTCCATCTCCGAAGAACACCGCGTCGTCAAAGCCTTTTACTGCCTCGAGGACGTCGGTGAGCATATAAGGTCCCGGCGCCAGTATGTCGCTTCCGTCGTTATCAAATACTGCTCCGTACACCTGACCTCTTCTTGCGTTGAAGATCACCGCCGGTTTCCTTTCGGCAGAGGCCTTCTGCCTGAAAATGTCGAGAGAAGATACGGCTATGCACTTTTTGCCGGCGGCCTGAGCGAACGCCCTTGCCGAGGTTACTCCTATTCTTATTCCCGTAAAGCTTCCCGGGCCTTTTGAGACGGCTACCGCGTCAAGGTCTGCGGGAGAGATTCCCTCTTCATCGAGAATCTTCTCTGCCATAGGCATAAGCTCTTTCAGGTGATCCATTCTTCCCGATGTGAAGAGCTGTTTCACGCTGCCGCCTTTTGTCACGAGAGCCGCAGAGCCCAGCTGCCCGGTAGTTTCAAAGCTTAAAATGCGCATCTGTAAATTCTTTCCCCTTCCTTTTCGCCGTATTCCATAAATACGCAGATCGTATCGTCAGGCAGGATTTCCGCCACCATGTCAGCCCATTCGATTATGCACACGCCCTCTCCGTCCATGTACTCCTCTATGCCGCTTTCAAATATGTCTCCGGCGTTTTCCAGGCGGTACACGTCCATATGGTAGAGTGGCAGCCTGCCCGAACGGTATTCGCAGACAACAGTAAAAGTAGGGCTTGTTATCATTTCACTGATGCCAAGCCCCTGAGCTATATATTTTGTCAGAGTGGTCTTTCCCACTCCCAGATCTCCGATGAGAGCCACCACGTCTCCGGGCTTCAGTCTTTCCGCAAGACAGAGCCCGAACCGGCGGCAGTCCTCCTCGCTTCTTATAACCTTTTCGATCATTTATATTCCCCTGTGCAGGAAGCCGGAAATGCGCTTGTACACGACGAAGGTCACGATTCCGTTTATGCCTCCCTTAAGCACGTTGAACAGAGCTATGAGAGGCAGAAGCTCTATGACGGCCTCCCTCGGTGTTCCCATAAACATAGGCGTTATGAAGATGTTGGCAACGCACATTACGGCGACCATCACCACAAGACCGGAAATAAGGGCTATAACAGCTTCCTTCTTTGTCTTTTTATGCTTGTACATGAATCCTGCAACCACGGCAAATACCGCCGTCGCCAGAACGTGCATGAGAAATCCGTATACTCCGTCTCCTCCGAGGACGAAAGCCTGAATAAAGCTTACCACCAGCGTAAGTATCACTCCGGCGCCCGGCCCCATTGCAAAGGTGGTTATGTAAATAGGAATGTCCGCCGGGTCGTAAACCAGAAACGGCAGCGGTGTGAACGGTATTCTTATGAGCAGCACGAGAACGCAGGAAATAGCCGCCATCATGGCAAGCTTTGCAAGTCTTACCGTTGAATTATTTCTCATGACGGCCTACTCCCTTCCCGGAACAGGAAAATCCGTTCCTGACAATCTGCATACGGCATCTGCGTATATCTTCGTCATGGTCTTCAGTCTGTCCAGGGATAATCGCTCATCCTTCTGGTGCATCCTGTCCTCGTCGCCCGGGAATAAAGCTCCGAATGCCACGATGTTTTCAGAGCATCTTGCATATGTTCCGCCGCCGATAACCTTCGGTTCGGCGTCGTAATCACCGGTATTTTCCGCATAAATCTGCCTTAATGTGCTTATCATAGGACTGTCGGGCTCCATGTAGACAGGGGCCTGCTCCTTTTCCTTGACGATTCCCATGTCGTATTTCTCCACGAGATGGCTGAACCCTTCGTAAACCTGCTCCGCAGTGCACGTAACAGGATATCTTACGTTGATGGTGAGGCTTGCCGACTTTCTGTCAAAATCTATGATCCCGACGTTAAGCGTAAGCTTTCCCGACTGTTCGTCGCTGAACCCGCATCCGAACCTTTCGCCGTTTACGTCAAAACCGATGTAATCGTTATAGAAAGCGATATAGTCGTTGATATCCTCATCGGTGAAGTTGAGCTTTCCGAGAATCTCCATGATTATGGAAATGGCGTTAAGTCCCGCCTCAGGCATCGCTCCGTGAGCGGAAATACCTTCTGCCGTTATCTCAAGGCTCTTTCCCATACGTCTTGCGGAAACGGTTCTTCCCTTTTCCTTGCGGTAATCATCCACTATGGACTTTATGTTGTCGTAGGCCTTATCGTCGTCGGACAGAACCACCGCTCTCGCTCCTTCAGCCACCATATTGGCGGCATTTCCGCCCGTCAGGCTCCTGAGTCTCAGCCCGCCGGTATTTCTGTCGCTGAACTTCTTCACCAGAGTGAAACTCATAATGCCTTTTTCGCCGTTGAGAGCCGGAAAATCAGCGTCCGGGGTAAATCCAAGATCCGGAGCGCCGGCTTTGTCAAGGTAATAGTACATTCCCCTCCAGGCCGTTTCCTCGTCCAGGCCTAATATGAGTCGTATTTTTCTTCCCGGTTCAAAGCCTGCATCCTTCAGCGCTTTCATCGCAAAGAGGGCTGCAATTACAGGACCTTTGTCGTCCTGGGTTCCTCTGCCGTAAATGTATCCGTCAGAGACCGCGGCGCTGTACGGGTCAAAACTCCATCCGGTTCCCTCGGGAACCACGTCCAGATGGCCCAGTATTCCCAGAGTTTCCTCTCCTTCGCCGAACTCTATATGTCCGCCGTAGTTATCGGCGTTATACGTCTTAAAGCCCAGTTCTTCGCCCAGCTTCAGAGTCTCTTTGAAACAGTCGTGAACTCCTTTTCCGAATGGAAGAATTTCACCGCCGGAAGAGATTTCATCTTCCGCAACGCTTTTAATGGAAACGATTTTCTGAAGAGCCTCCACCTCGGCGTCGAAATTTTCTTCGATTATGTTTCTGTATTCCATTACTGAACGGCCTCTACCGCTTTAACCTCAGGGAAGTTCTCTTTGAGAATCTTTTCGATAACAGCCTTTAAGGTCATGGTCGCTCCCGGACAACCTGCACAGTGTCCCTGAAGTCTTACCTTAACCACGTTGTCGTCGGTCAGTTCAACGAATTCCAGATCTCCTCCGTCTCTCTGAAGTATAGGTCTGATCTGATCCAGTGCTTCTCTTATTTTCTGTTCCATTTCTTTACGTCTCCTTTTTAATACTTATATATCCCGGCCCTGTACCGGCCGCAATATCCTTTCCTATTCGTCCTCTCCGTCTTCTGCCGCTGCCGCAACAGGATCCTCAAAAATATCTCCTGCAGCCGCTCCGGACTTGAACACAGTAACAAGTTCTCCTCTGACATACTTATCGATGCTTACAGGCTTGTATGCCTCGCCTCTGTCATTGAACGTTATGGTTCCCGATACACCGGGATACTGCGAAGTCGATGCTATTTCATCCCGCAGACTTTCACCTGACAGTCCTCCGCTCTTTTCCAGGGAATCTACCGCTATCATATATGCGTCATAAGCCCTTGCCGCTTCCTCAGTCGGCTCCTTCCCGTATTTTTCCCTGTATGCCTTTAAAAACTCCTCCTGCTCCGGAGATGCGGATGCGGTCTCGCTGTAGTCCGTAACAGAGCTTATGGCAAGATCCGGATAGCTCTCATGAAAACTTTTAAGATCGTCGCCGTGCCATGCAAGAGGCCCTACGAACTCTACATCGTACATACCCAGTCTCTGTGCGCTTTGAAACATCTTTTCGGCATCAGTTACGGACATAGGCGCAAATACAGCCTTTGCTCCCGTTTCCCTGACTTTCTCCAGATATTCGTCGTAATTTTTCTTTTCTCTGTCGGCGCTTACGGTCACTACACCGGCTTCGTTTCCCGTCATGGTTTCGAATGTGGATCTGAACTGCCTGATTATTTCGTTGTATATTTCATCACCGTTCACCCTGAACAGAACCGCCTGCTTTTCTCCCAGACCGTCGTGAATATACTGAGCCGCAGCGTCGCCCTGAAGAGAATCTGTGAAGCATATTCTGAAATAGTAGTCGCTGTTCTGGGTTATGAGAGGATTGGTGGATGAAATAGTTATGGCAGGAATCAGCTCCTTCTTAAGAATCTTGCTTGCCGTAAGCGTAGTGGCATCCCCGTAAGCTCCAAGCACGACATCTGGCTCTTTTCCGACCATGTCTTTTACTACGCTTTCCGTCACATAGACGCTGCTCTGAGTGTCTCCGTAGATAAGCTCTATGTCTTTTCCCAAAACATCCGGCCTGATCTCGTGAGCCAGTTCTATTCCTTCAATCTCTGACTTGCCTTTATCGCTGTACTCTCCCGACTGAGGCTCCAGAACTCCTATGACAATCTTATCTCCGGAATCCCCGTCCGCAAAGAACGCATTTTTAAAGTTGCTGTATGTAGTGCAGCCGGCTGCGGCAACCGTCAATATCAGCAGCGCCGCAAGTATCGCCGCTTTCCGCGTTTTTCTTATCATAATTTCCCCTATATCTCAAAAAACGGTGACTGTATACCAATCACCGCAGCACTCAAGTATTATACTACATTTCAATCCTACATTTCAAGTCTGTAGTCGCCGTCCTTTATCTTTCCCGCCTTTCTTAAGATTTTGTCGAATACCAGGGATAAAACTGCAGGCAGAATAAACTGGATTACGGCAGCCTTTACGGCAACATCGGCGGAAAATCCCATATCCGTAAATGTTCCTATCTGCCCCACGAGTCCGGACGTTCCCATTCCGGCGCCCATGGCGTTGTTCGTCATGCCGAGAACCACCGTGGCAACAGGTCCCGTCACCGCAGCCGCAAGGGTCGGCGGAAGGAGAATCCAGAAATTCTTAAATATGTTGGAAATCTGAAGCATTGAGGTTCCGATTCCTATGGCAAATGAACCGCCCAGACCGTTATCCTTATAGCTGGTTACCGCAAAACCTATCATCTGTGCGCAGCACCCTGCCGTCGCCGCTCCCGCAGCAAGACCCGAAAGATCCAGCATTATGCACAGGGCCGCGCTGGATATGGGCGCAGTGAGAACCAGTCCCACGATTACTGAGATAACTATTCCGAACGCAAATGGCTGCCACTCCGTCGCAGTCATTATTATGCTTCCCAGTCCCGTCATCAGCTTTCCTATGGCAGGTCCCGCAAGGGCCGCAGCCGCACCTCCCGCCACCATTGTGGTAATAGGCGTAACTATTATATCGATTTTCGTTTCTTTGGATACGGCCTTTCCCAGCTCCGCTCCGATGGCAACGGCAATAAAGGCTCCTCCCGGTCCTCCCAGGTCAGCTCCCAGCATTCCCGTAACTGCGCTGGTAAACATAACGAGAGGAGGCGACTTCAGTCCCCAGGCTACCGCAACGCCTACGGCTGCCCCCATGTAGTCCATGGCCTTCTGCCCCGTGGAAATGAGAAAATCCGTAACCGTATTTTCTCCCGCAAAGCCTGCAGCCTGCTCGCCTATGGTCTTGATTATAAGTCCTGTGAGCAGTGATGCAAAAAGCCCCAGCGCCATTGCCGAAAGCGCGTCCTGCAGGTATCTCTTTGCCGAAAACTCTATGTCTTTACGGGCGAGAAAAGCCTTAAAGCCTCTCCCCGTTTCAAGCTGTGTATCCATACTCTCTTCCTCCGTTTTCTTAATCAGACGCACTGTATATTATCACATGTCTTGACATATGTCAATAATATTGTCAATCCTCATGTCCTGTGATATAATCCCCTCGTAAATAAACGGAGGAAATTATGGATACGAAAGAACGGAGAGAGCAGATTTTGTCCCTGCTCGCAGAAAGCGCCATTCCGGTCAGCGCCTCAAAGCTGGCAGCACGCTTTGATGTAAGCAGACAGATTATAGTAGGCGATATCGGAGTCCTCAGAGCCGCCGGACATGAAATAGAGGCGACGGCCAGAGGATATCTTCTGGGTGCGGAGAAGAAAGCCTTTCCTTTCACCGCCGTCATCGCCTGCAGACACGGCTGCGACAGACTGGAGGAGGAACTTAACACTATCGTAGACTTCGGCGGCACCGTTATCGACGTCAGCGTTGATCACGGGATATACGGCCAGCTGACGGGACGCCTGGGGATTTCGTCCAGATACGAGGTTAAGCTTTTTATGGAAAAGGTGAGCGATGCCGACAGGCCTTTGAGCGTCCTTTCCGGAGGCCTTCATTTTCACAAAATCGGCTGCCCGGACGAGGAGATATTCAACCTTATATGCGCCGCCCTGAGAGAAAAGGGAATTTTGGTGGAAGAATAATTCCTGCTGTTTCCCGGGGCTTTTATGTGGTATATTATCTATAGTGCGTGATTTATTCACCGCCCGTAATTATTGAAATCGATAATCGTTTAAATTAAAGGAGGTAATTATTATGAAATGGGTTTGCACGGTTTGCGGATACGTACACGAAGGAGACCAGCCGCCTGAAGCATGTCCTGTATGTAAGGCTCCGGCCGAGAAGTTCAAGGCACAGGAAGGCGAAAGAGAATGGGCTGCAGAGCACGTTGTAGGCGTTGCTCAGGGTGCAAGCGAGGATATCATGGCTGACCTCAGAGCCAACTTCGAAGGCGAGTGCACAGAGGTAGGCATGTACCTTGCAATGGCAAGAGTCGCTCACAGAGAGGGCTATCCTGAAATCGGACTTTACTGGGAAAAGGCTGCTTACGAAGAAGCTGAGCATGCTGCAAAGTTTGCAGAGCTCCTCGGTGAAGTGGTAACCGACAGCACAAAGAAGAATCTTGAAATGAGAATCGACGCTGAAAACGGCGCTACCGCAGGCAAGTTCGACCTTGCAAAGAGAGCAAAGGCAGCTAACCTCGACGCTATCCACGACACCGTTCATGAAATGGCAAGAGACGAGGCAAGACACGGCAAGGCTTTCGAAGGCCTTCTGAAGAGATACTTCGGCTAAAGCCTAAAGATTTAAATTTCAACGCTTTCAAACTGCGAATCTATTTTGATTCGCGGTTTTTTTATGCATACAACACAAAACCGCTATAACCATTGAAAGTTCAATAGTTATAGCGGTTTTCGTCAGCTCTTTAGCTCTTTCGCATCTCTTATATGCGTTTCATATTCTACATCATGCCCATTCCGCCGCCTGCAGGCATTGCAGGAGCAGGGTTTTCTTCCTTGATGTCAACGATGCCGGCCTCTGTGGTGAGGAGCATTGCTGATGCGGAAGCGGCGTTCTGAATAGCGGATCTGGTTACCTTTACAGGGTCTACGATACCTGCCTTGACCATGTCAACGTATTCCTCCGTAGCTCCGTTGAAGCCCCAGCCTTCCTTCTGGTTCTTAACCTCGGCAACTACCACGCTTCCCTCAAAGCCTGCGTTTTCTGCAATCTGTCTAACAGGCTCTTCCAGAACTCTTACGATGATCTTGGCGCCTGTCTTTGCATCGCCTTCCTGAGTCTCGGCATAAGCTGCAACTGCCGGAATAGCGTTGCACAGAGCAACTCCGCCGCCTGCTACGATGCCTTCCTCTACTGCGGCCTTTGTAGCGTTGAGAGCGTCCTCTATTCTCAGCTTTCTCTCTTTAAGCTCCGTCTCCGTAGCAGCGCCCACCTTTATAACGGCTACGCCGCCGGAGAGCTTGGCAAGTCTTTCAGCAAGCTTTTCCTTGTCGAAATCGGAATCGGTCTCTTCTATCTGCTTCTTTATTGCGCCGATTCTGGCCTCAATGTCAGCCTTTTCACCGGCTCCGCCTACGATAACGGTGTTTTCCTTGTTAACCTTAACGGTTGCTGCGCTTCCCAGAAGATCGATGGTTGCTTCCTTAAGATCGTAGCCCACTTCCTCGCTGATTACGGTACCGCCTGTAAGAATTGCGATATCCTCCATCATTGCCTTTCTTCTGTCGCCGAATCCAGGAGCCTTTACGGCTACAACGTCCAGAACACCTCTCAGCTTGTTCAGAACCAGCGTAGCCAGAGCTTCGCCTTCGATGTCCTCTGCAACTATGAGAAGTTTTCTGCCCTGCTTTGCAATCTGCTCCAGGATAGGGAGAAGATCCTGAATGTTGGTGATCTTCTTATCGGTAAGGAGAATGAGCGGATTCTCCTGAACTGCTTCCATCTTATCGGTGTCTGTTGCCATGTATGCGGACAGGTATCCTCTGTCAAACTGCATACCTTCTACAACGTCCAGCTCCGTTCCCATGGATTTGGACTCTTCTACCGTGATAACTCCGTCCTTGCCCACCTTTTCCATTGCCTCTGCAATGAGGGAACCTATGGTCTCGTCTCCTGCAGAAACTGCCGCTACCTGAGCGATGCTTTCCTTCGTTTCAACAGGATGAGCGTTCTTTATGATTTCATCTACTGCCACGTCTACAGCGCCCTGAATTCCCTTCTTAAGAACCATCGGGTTAGCGCCTGCAGCCAGGTTCTTGAATCCTTCTCTGATGATAGCCTGAGCAAGAAGGGTAGCTGTAGTGGTTCCGTCACCTGCAACGTCGTTGGTCTTGGTTGCAACTTCCTTAACCAGCTGTGCTCCCATGTTCTCAACGCTGTCCTCAAGCTCTATCTCCCTTGCGATGGTAACACCGTCGTTGGTGATGAGCGGGGAACCGTAAGACTTGTTAATCAGTACGTTTCTTCCCTTAGGTCCAAGGGTAATCTTAACTGTATCTGCTAATTTATCAACGCCTGCCTGAAGCTTTCTTCTGGCGTCCTCTCCGTAAAAAATGTCCTTTGCCATTTCAATCTGCCTCCTAACTTAATCCCTGAACTATTCTACAGTTGCCAGAATGTCTGCCTGGCTCATGATGGTGTACTCTTCGCCCTGATATTTTACCTCAGTGCCTGCATACTTTGAGAAGATAACCTTCTCGCCTACCTTTACTTCCATAGGCTCGTCCTTGGTTCCAGGACCTACTGCAACCACCTCAGCCATCTGAGGCTGCTCTTTAGCGGAGCTCGTAAGAATGATTCCTCCCTGGGTCTTTTCCTCAGCTTCGACTTTCTTGATTACGACTCTGGTTCCAAGGGGTTTAATTCCAAAACTCATTTTAACTACCTCCCGATTTATGTGATGTATTTATTAACTCTTTCTGTTAGCACTCATTTCTTTCGAGTGCTAACCACAGTTTTTATTTTATGCCTTGACGGCGACAATGTCAAGAGGGTTTTTGTGAATATGAGGTGAAGTTCACCCTCTTTTTACTCTGACAAAATCCGCAGTCTCGGACAAAACCTCGGCGCCTCCCGCCGAATACTCGCTGACGGCCCTTTTCACCGCTTCCGCATCCTCCGGAGGACAGGTCACGTCAAAGGCTACCTTATCCGTATATTCCTCTCCCGACACGGCTGCTCCGCCGGGAAGAGAAATGCTCTGGATTCTGCTGAACACCGGATACTCAACCCGGAATCTTATTACCGACATTTCCGTGACGTCGCATATTCCGGCGGCTTCAATTCCCAGACGGGCGCTCCCGGTATATGCCCTTACAAGGCCTCCCGTTCCCAGCTTTATCCCGCCGAAGTATCTGGTGACGACAAGAGCCGTGTTAGTGATTCCTTCCCTGACTAGCATCTGCACTATAGGCGCCCCGCTTGTGCCCTGAGGCTCGCCGTCGTCACTGGCCCACTGAATCTGCATCTTATCTCCTATGACCATGGCGGGTACGTTATGAGTGGCGTCCTTGAACTCCTTCCTTACTTCCGCAAAGAACTCCTCCGCTTCCTCTCTCGTATTTACAGGTCTTACCGTCGTTATAAACTTTGATCTCTCTATTTCCTGCTCCGCTCTCGCTTCGGCAAATACCGTGCTATAAAGCTTCATATTCCGCCAGCCTCCTGTAATCCTTCTCGTTCATCTCCAGCTCCAGCACAGTCCCCTTTTCACCGTAATCCGTGCTTATAATGCGGGCGTTTTCACAGAGATATGAGACTATGCTCCCTTTGTCGTAGGGGATAACCAGAGTCGTTTTCACCTTCCTGCCGTAGAGTTTTTCAAGAACAACCTCCACCAGAACGTCCATATTGATGTTCTCCTTTGCGGAGACAAATACGGTGTTGTCTCCCGCCTTTGCCGGCGGCATGCTCCCCAGTCTGTCTATCTTGTTGTAGACGATAACCCTTTCTACGGCCGATGCCCCTATGGATCTGAGCACGTCCTCGGTGACCTTTTTCTGGCTGTCGTTATCCTCAAAGGACGAATCTATGACGTGAAGTATGAGGTCGGCTCCCGCCACCTCTTCAAGGGTGGATTTAAACGCCTCCACCAGACCGTGGGGCAGCTTGCTGACAAAGCCTACGGTGTCTATGAGCACGAATTCTCTCCCCGGCTCCATCTCCACCTTTCTGTGGGCGGCGTCAAGGGTGGCAAAGAGCATGTCCTGCTCCTTTACGGACTTTTCCTCTTTCCCCGACAGGCAGAGAAGCCGGTTCATTATGGCCGACTTTCCCGAGTTTGTATATCCGGCGAGAGCAACTACGGGGATTTCGTTCTTTTCACGCTTTGACCGCTGGGTGGCCCGGGCCGTTTCCGTCTTTGCAAGCTCGCGCCTTATATCGTCGATACGCCTTTCTATGTGACGGCGGTCGGTTTCAAGCTTCTTCTCTCCCGGGCCTCTCGTTCCTATTCCCGCGCCGGTTCTGGAAAGGGACTTGCCGAAGCCCGTAAGCCTGGGAAGCCTGTACCTTAGCTGAGCCAGTTCCACCTGAAGCCTGCCCTCCTTTGAGTCGGCCCGTGCGGCGAATATATCCAGAATAAGAATGGTTCTGTCTATTACTCTTACTCCTGTCGCCTCTTCCAGGTTTCTTATCTGCATTCCCGCAAGCTCGTCGTTGAATATTACGACGTCCGCCTCCATGTTCTTCACCATTTCGGCAAGCTCGAGAGTCTTTCCGCTTCCTATCATGGTCGCCCTGTCGGGACGCTCCATGACCTGGACCATTCTTCCTGTGACCTCGGCCCCTGCAGCCTCTGCAAGACCTTTAAGCTCGTTCATGGAGTATGTTATGTCCTCTCTCGTCTGAACTCCCACTATGATGGCCGAATACTTCAGCGTATCTATTACTTCGTTGTTTTCAGTGAATTTAAGCATATTTCTCCTTATCCGTCCCATAAAACTAAGACCCGCGTTATAAATGCGCGAGCCTTAAGGAGGTTATATCCTCTTAGATTTCCACCTTGTCGATTTCTTCTCTCAGATACTCGTTGGTAATCTTGATTCTGGTTCCCTTCATTCCCAGGGATCTTGATTCGATAACGCCTGCGCTCTCAAGCTTTCTTAAAGCGTTTACGATTACGGAGCGGGTGATTCCGGACTTGTCGGCGATCTTGCTGGCTACCAGCAGACCTTCGTCTCCCTTAAGCTCCGCAAAGATTTTAATAACGGCATCAAGCTCGGAATATGACAATGTCTCAAGTGCCATTACCACGGCGTTCTTAAGTCTTGTTTCCTCCTCTTCCTCGAGGGCGATTCCTCTGGAAACTTCAATACCTACAACCGTTGCACTGTATTCACAGATAGCGATATCCTCATCATCAAATGCATCCTGGCTCCTTGCGAGAAGAAGAGTAGCGACTCTCTGCCCGCCGAAAACTATAGGCAGGATGGTGTGATACTTGTTATCCATGGAATAATCCTCGCCATAGATAGCCTTGATATCGGCCCCCTTAAGATTGGCCTTGGTATCGTTGATTTCAAGGAACTTTTCGTTGTACTCTTTCGGAAGCTCCAGCTTCCCGCCTACCATCTGAAGCGGCGCCTCTTCTCCTTCGTCGAACTTGGCAGACAGAACCTTGCCTCTCTTATTCAGGATGTAAACGTTGGAATCCAGAAGCTCGTTGATTATGTTACACAGTTCGTCAAAGGAAACATATCCCATAGAGCTCTGAGAAAGTACACTGTTCAGCTTTCTGATTCTAACCAATATTTTTTCGCTCATAGTTCATACCTCTTCTTTCGCCTTAATAAATCTCAATAACGTCTTTCCGCGACGGGAATATATAAAGCGGTTCTTTTCAGTCACGCTTTTCTGTTAAAGAATGTATCTGTCCACATCATCCCTGTGAATGGTGTCGACGAACTTGCTTCTTACGTATTCCCTGTCAATTACCAGCGGTTCACTACCGCAGTCGGGAATTTCGAAGGAGATGTCTTCAAGCAGTTTTTCCATAATGGTGTAAAGACGTCTCGCCCCGATATTTTCAGTCTGCTCATTCATAAGATACGCCATATCTGCGATTTCGTCAATAGCCTCTTCTGAAAATTCTAAATTAATTTTTTCAGTTTCCAGCAAAGCCTGGTGCTGTTTTGTGATTGCATTCTCCGGAACCGTTAGAATTTGAACGAAATCATCCTTTGATAAATTTTCAAGCTCAACTCTGATAGGGAATCGTCCCTGAAGCTCCGGAATAAGGTCCGTAGGCTTGGAGACGTGGAAAGCTCCCGCACCTATAAAGAGTATGTGGTCGGTCTTAACCGGCCCGTATTTTGTATTCACGACGCTTCCTTCGACGATAGGAAGAATATCTCTCTGAACTCCCTCTCTGGACACGTCGGCTCCGCTGGTATATCCCGAGCCTGAAGCTATCTTATCTATCTCATCTATGAATATTATTCCGTTCTGTTCGGCGTTTTCTATGGCCTCGTCGGTAACCTGATCCATATCGATGAGTTTCTGAGCCTCCTGCTCTCTTAAAATCCTTCTGGCGTCCTTGACCCTTACACGCTTTGTCTTAGTGCGCTCCGGCATCATGTCACCGAAGATATTTCCGATGGCTATGCTCATACCTTCGTTGCTCATATCCAGCTGGTTTCCCTTAGGAGTGTCCACCACCTCAATTTCGACGAACTGCTCCTCCAGCTTTCCTTCTCTGAGCTGCTGGCGAACCTGTTCTCTTGCCATCTCTATATCGCTCGTTACCTTCTCGTCCTTCTTTGCCTGACTTTCCTCGTAAAGCTGCTTCTGACTCGGGTATCCGCCGCTGTTTAAAATCATGTCGAACGGATTCTTCGGCGACTTTTCTTTTTTCTTCTCTCCGCCCGGAATCATGGCCTCTACGATTTTTTCCTCAGCTATCTGGTCGGCTATGTCGTACTTCTCCTTAAGCCTGCTCTGCTTGGAAATTCTCATGGATGCCTCCACAAGGTCTCTTATCATGGAGTCAACGTCTCTTCCCACGTATCCGACCTCCGTGAACTTGGTGGCCTCCACCTTGACAAAAGGCGCGTCCATAAGCTTTGCAAGCCTTCTTGCTATTTCAGTTTTACCGCAGCCCGTAGGTCCTATCATCAAAATGTTCTTCGGGCTTATCTCTTCTCTCATTTCCTCAGAGAGAAGACTTCTTCTGTATCTGTTCCTCAGAGCGATGGCTACGGATTTCTTCGCCTCGTCCTGTCCGATTATGTATTTATCAAGCTCCGCAACTATTTCCTTCGGAGTCATACTCTTAAGCTGTGTTCCCATTTCCGGCCCCTCCTACAGTTTCTCCACGGTAATATTGTCGTTGGTATATACACAGATGGACGCCGCAATCTTAAGGGACTCCCTTACTATATCCTCGGCTCCCATATCCGTGTGGTTAAAGAGGGCGTTAGCTGCGGAATACGCAAAATTTCCGCCGGAACCTATAGCCACGAAATTCTGATCCGGTACGATTACCTCGCCGTTGCCGGAAACCACCAGAAGATCGTCCTTATCCGCCACGATCATAAGGGCCTCAAGGCTTCTCATGCCCTTGTCGGATCTCCAGAGCTGAGCCAGATCCACTGCTGCCCTCTTCAGGTTGCCGCCGTGCTCCTCCAGCTTCTTCTCGAATTTCTCCGTAAGGGAAAACGCATCTGCAACGCTTCCCGCAAAACCCGTAAGCACTCTGTCGCCGTATATTTTTTTTACTTTCTTTGCACCGTTCTTCATAATGGTGGTTTCACCCATGGTAACCTGTCCGTCGCCGCCTATAGCAATATCGTCAGGTCCTCTTCTTACAGCGCAGATAGTCGTCGCATGAAACTGAACCATCTTTTCTTTTCCTCCTTTTGAGTCGAATTCTACTTTTCTTTCACGTAATCACATTCAGGGTTGGAACAGGAAAGTCCGCCCTTTTTACCCTTCTTTTCCACCAGAAGGCTGCCGCACTTCGGACACTTCTCGTTTACAGGCCTGTACCAGTAGGACTGATCGCATTCCGGGTATCCGCTGCATCCGTAGAAAATCCTGCCCCTGCGGCTCTTGCGGACGACTATATCACGCCCGCACTTTGGACACTTTACATCTATCTTCTTTACCACCGGCTTGGTGTTTTTACACTCCGGATATCCGCTGCATGCGATAAAATCCCCGAACCTGCCGGTTTTGAGAACCATAGGCTTCCCACAGAGCTCACATATCTCTCCCGTCGGCTGGTCCTCGATGGTAACCTTTTCAATGGCCTTGTCCGCTGCCTCCAGCTCCTTCTCGAAAGGTCCATAGAAATCCCTTATGACGTTCTTCCACTGTCTCTTTCCCAGCTCGACCTCGTCAAGACGGTCCTCCATTTCGGCAGTGAAGCCGGAATCCACTATATCCGTGAAATACTTCTCCATGAGGTCGTCCACAACGAATCCCAGGTCCGTCGGTTTTAACGCCTTCTTCTCTCTGGCAGTATACTTTCTCTCTGCCAAAGTCCCCACTATAGGGGCGTAGGTGCTCGGTCTTCCGATGTTTTTCTCCTCCAGCTCCCTGACAAGGCTTGCTTCCGTATATCTTGCCGGCGGCTGTGTAAACGCCTGCTCTCCGTCAATGGATTCCGCCTTAAGGGTTTCTCCTTCGGACAAAGGCGGCAGAATTCTGTCCTTATCCTCGTCGGCTCCCGGATTATATATCTTCTGGTATCCGTCGAAGATCAGAGTAGAACCTGTAGCTCTCAGCATATAGTCGCCGCAGGCTATGTCAGCCTGAACTCCGTTAAATCTTGCCGCTGCCATCTGGCTTGCCATGAACCTGTTCCAGATAAGCCTGTAAAGCCTGAACTGATCAGTGGTCAGAGAATCCTCTATGGATGAAGGCTCTATGTCTATGACGCTGGGACGTATGGCCTCATGAGCGTCCTGAATATCCTTCTTCTTATTGGAAAAGAAGTTGTCGGCGCTGTACTCTGCCCCGAAATTTTCTTTTATGTATGCCGCAGCAGCAGCCTTTGCTTCTGCTGATATTCTTACAGAGTCCGTTCTCAGGTACGTTATGAGACCGGTGGTTCCTCTGCCCTTAATGTCAACGCCCTCGTAAAGCTGCTGAGCTATGCGCATGGTCTTTCCCGTATTGAAGCCCAGCTTGATGGACGCATCCTGCTGGAGGCTGCTGGTGGTAAAAGGTGCGTAAGGCTTTCTCACCCTCTCCTTTTCCGTAACGGAATCAACCGTAAATGTTCCGGCCTTAAGATCTGCAACAACTCTGCCGCTTTCTTCGCCGTTTCCGATCTTAATTTTCTTTCCCCTGTAAGTTACAAGTCTGGCGGTGAACTTTCGGCCCTTTTTAAATGTGGCGGAAATGTTCCAGTATTCCTCCGGCACAAAAGCCTGAATTTCCCTCTCCCTGTCGCATATAAGCTTAAGGGCTGCGGACTGAACTCTTCCGGCCGAAAGACCTTTCCTTATCTTTCGCCACAGGAGCGGGCTTATCTGATATCCCACCAGCCTGTCGAGAACTCTTCTCGCCTGCTGTGCGTCTACCAGTCCCATATCTATCGGTCTCGGATGCTTTATGGCTTCCTTTATCGTGTTCTTCGTTATTTCGTTAAACTCTATCCTGCACGGCTGACTCGGATCCATTCCCAGAAGAAATGCAAGATGCCACGATATAGCCTCACCTTCACGGTCAGGGTCTGTTGCAAGGTAGACTGCGGACGCCCCTTTAGCTTCCTTTCTGAGTTCCCTGATAATGTCTCCCTTTCCCCTGATGGAAATATAGTCCGGCTCAAAATCATTCTCCACATCTATTCCCATTCTGCTCTTAGGGAGATCTCTCACGTGGCCCACAGACGCAATTACCTTGTATCTCGAACCGAGATATTTACCTATGGTCTTCGCCTTTGACGGCGATTCTACTATTACAAGCGTCTTTTTAGCTGCTGCCATTTCTCCTCCTGACTTTCCGCACAGATATTCTTCAGAGTCTGCTTTTACTGACTTTTCAACAAACCATTATTATATTAGCGGGTTCAGAATTTTGCAACCAGAACTTTTCCCATTTCGAAAAAAATCAGGCCTTTCATCTCTAACACAGTGATTATACCACTAATCTCAGCCGCTTTTTTGTTAGTCTTGTGAACAATTTCTTCTATTGAAACTTCTCCGTTTTTTCTGACTATATTCAGCACTATCTTTTCTTCCGTTCCAAGAGACTTCTCCGCCGCAGTGTCTTCCGTAACGGGCGTAAGTCCCAGGTCGGTAATTATATCGTCCGCAAGAATCAGCGGCGTAACTCCATCCCTTATCAGCATGTTGCAGCCGTGACTCGACCGGCTGGTTATATTTCCCGGAACTGCATAGAGAATTTTTCCCTGCTCCGCGGCATACTCGGCCGTTATGAGCGCCCCGCTCCTGTTTCCCGCCTCCACTATCACCACCGCGTCAGAAAGGCAGCTTATGATCCTGTTCCTGAGCGGGAAGAAGTACGGCCTGGGGGTCGTCCCGTCCGGATGCTCCGAAAGGATAAGCTGATTCTTTTCCATCATTTTCTGCAGCTTTCCGTTAGATGCGGGATAGCATATATCTGTTCCGCATGCCAGCACCCCAACAGTTTTTCCTCCCGCATCAACGGCTGCCCTGTGAGCGACCGTGTCAATCCCCCTTGCAAGACCGCTTATTATCGTAATCTGATTCTCCGCAAGCTTTCCCGCTATATGCTCCGCCACTTTGATTCCGTAAGCCGTACAGGAACGGCTGCCCACTACCGCCACGCACGGCCCCTCCAGAAGGCCTAAATTCCCTCTGTAATAGATTTTCTCTGCTGGCGTCGCCAACTCATTCAAATCCCTGAGAAATTCTTTGTCCGCCGTAAATGCGCACTTTGTCGCCGTTTCCATTTCTATTCCCTTTCTCTGTACTGAAGCGCCTCGGCAACGTGATAAGCTTCCACATTTTCCGCGCCGTCAATATCTGCTATGGTTCTCGCTATTTTTCTTACCTTGAACAGTGTGCGCGGGTTAAGTTTAAGCCTTTCATATGCATTTTTCAAAAGCTCCTCTCCATCTTCTCCGGCACTGCAGAATTCACATGCGCCCGCTTCATCAAGACTCCCGTTCAGCCTTATTCCCGTGCCGTCGTACCTTCTCTTTTGCGCAATCCATGCCTGCTCCACCTTTTCTCTCATCATATCGCTCGTCACAGCATTTTTATCGCCTAAATCCCCGTAATTAACCGGATTCAGATATATATGCATGTCAATCCTGTCGAGAACGGGTCCGGAGAGCCTGCCCCTGTACCTTCTCACTTCATCCTCCGTACATGTGCACCGGTCCGTTCCGTCTCCGTAATATCCGCATTTGCAGGGATTTGTCGCAGCCACCAGCAGACAGTCCGCCGGAAAAACGTACTTTTCTCCCCGCCTTATAAGTGATATTTCCTTCTTTTCCAGAGGAATCCGCAGCGCTTCTATGACGTCTCGCTCATATTCACCCACTTCGTCGAGAAAAAGCACTCCCCTGTGAGCCAGAGTTATTTCTCCGGGAACGGGAGGATATCCTCCTCCTATGAGTCCTGCCTTTGATATAGCCGTCCCCGGACACCGAAAAGGTCTTCCGGATGCAAATGGCCGGTTTTTCCCCAGCAATCCCGCTGCGGAGTAAATTGCTGCCGTTTCCATCAGTTCTTCTCTGTCCATGGGCATCATAATCCCCGGAATCCTCGACGCCAGCATGGTCTTTCCGGTGGCAGGGCTTCCGGTCATCAGAAGTCCGTGTCCTCCGGCAACGGCAACTGTAATGGCTCTCTTGGCCTGCTCCTGTCCTTTCACATCCCCGAAGTCTGCGGTTTCTCCGTCGGAATTTCCGCACAGATATTCATGCGATACCGGCTCACGGTCTTTGGCCTCTCTTATTAGGTTTGCAACGTCTGCAGCTTCCGAAAGACTTTTCACCGGATACACGTCCATATCGTCGAAGAGAGCCGCCTCCCATACGTTTTCTTCCGGTATTACGACCCCTTTTATCCCGCTTTTTCTGAGCTCGGCAATCATAGGCAGAATGCCGCTGCATCCCCGTACATCTCCGCCGAGAGACAGTTCTCCTATAAATGCCGTCTCTGCAAGCTTTCTGTCAAACACCTGTCCGGATGCTGAGAGAATCCCCATGGCAATGGCAAGGTCAAAATGACTTCCCCTTTTCCGTATGCAGGCCGGAGACAGATTAACCGTTATTCTCATGCCGGGGAAAGTGTATCCTCTGCTCGTTACTGCCGACCTTATTCTTTCCCTCGACTCTTTTACAGCCGCGTCTCCCAGTCCTACCACCGTCATGGCCGGAAGTCCTCTTGCTATATCAATCTCTACCAGTATTCTCACTCCGCTCATTCCCTTAACGGCCGCTGTAATTACTCTCGATATCATTCTCCGCCTCCTCACCTGTACACCCTCTGAATGTGACGTATCTCCACTTCGATTACATCAAGCCTGACGGAATCACAGATTCTTTCCGTCATCATGAGATAATACTCAGCACACTTTTTCATCCTGGCGAGCTTCGTGTGATCCACTGCGTCTGCCGGATATCCGAAATTTCTTCCCGTTCTGGTTTTCACCTCCACAAAGGCCATCTCCCCGTTTTTCACAGCTATTACGTCTATTTCACCGGATCTGCACCTGAAGCTTCTTTCGAGTATTTCATATCCTTTTTCGGCGAGATACCTGCATGCCAGATCTTCGCCCGCACTGCCGATTGCTTTATTCCATCCTCCGCTTTTCAACCGTTTCCTCCCCCTTTCCGTAAAAGTTTTCGGAAAGTCTACCACAGGAGGTATTTACTGTCAATATATTACATGTATTTTTTGGTAATTTTCTATTATTTTTACTGTTTTGCCGAAAATAAAAAACGGAACTCTTTGCCTGGCAGCTAATCCGCCTTTGCATAAGTTCCGTTCTTCTTTCTTTAATTCATTTAGGACAGGAATTCCTGAACCGCTTCTCTTACAGTGTTTCCGTCGGCCTTGCCCTTAAGCTTTCCCATGACCGGACCCATAAGTTTTCCCATATTCTCCCTGCCGCCCTCTATTCCGAGCGCCGCAGCAGTCTCCTTCACCACGTCCCTGATTTCATCCATGGACATCTGCTCCGGGAGGTACTTATTCAGGACTTCTATCTCTGCGTTATAAGCTTCCGTCAGATCTGTTCTTCCCGCCTTCTCAAAGTCGGCGAGGGCATCCTTTCGCATCTTCACCTGCTTGGTCAAAATGGCGATGACGCCGGCATCATCCAGTTCTTCGCGGTTGTCTACCTCGTACTGCTTAACTGCCGCACGGGCGAGACTTATAGTATTCTTGGCGACTTCATCGTGAGCCTTCATAGCCTCCTTGAAATCCGCCATAAGCTGTTCTTTAATACTCATTAAAATCACCTCGATTTTAACTTACAGAACAAAATTAATATTTCTTAGCCTTTTTTCTGGCTGCCTCAGACTTTTTCTTTCTCTTTACGCTTGGCTTCTCGTAATGCTCTCTTTTTCTAACCTCAGCCATAACGCCGTCTCTGGCGCAAGATCTCTTAAATCTCTTAAGAGCGCTCTCAAGACTTTCATTTTCTCTGACGATTACCTGTGCCATATTCCAATTCACCTCCTGACTAACTTGAAATATGAAGCTGTGAACAGTGTCAGCCTATAACGGCAATATTATACTATTTTTCAGAGTGGCGTGCAAGGAGAAATTTTGCGCAGTCTCTCCCAGATGTGTCTGACCTGAAAACCATTCGTAAGTTCAGGATACTTCCCTGATTCTGCTGCCCGACAGAATCTCTTCGTCGCAGGCTTTTAGAACTCCTTCGTCCGCCGCCATTACGTAAAAGAATATGCCTGCGCCGTACTCGTCAAAATACTTTCCGTAAACCCGCCCCTTCATCTCAACCGGCGCAAAATCCGCGTCCTTTCCGTCAAAGCCTGCCGGCGTTCCGTACTGAAGATAAGAACTGCGGAATTTGTCCCTGTGGTGATACGCCCCGTTTACCGTAAGTACGGCGTCCACCCTGGTCCAGCCGTCGCTTCCCGCGTAGCTTACTCCTTCCTCAAAATCCGCAATCTCCCACTCAAAGACCATATCCTCCCGCTCAAGTCCGAAGTCAGCCAGAACCAGATACTGAAAATCGAACTCCGGCACCTTTGACACGGCGTCGAGATCCAATCTGCCGTCTTTGTCGAAGCCATAAGGATTGCCGTCGCCGTCCTCACCCTCTATCATATACGCCCCGTAAAAGCCGTTGTAGTACGGGGACGACGGGTTGAACAGCATACTCCCGCCCTTTGTCACGTCAAAAGCCGGAAAATTGTACATTATGGAAAGCTCTGCGTCCTCACCCGTGAACCGGCCGAAGCCGTCACCCGGGTTGTACGTCATAACGAAAGGATACCAGTCCTTTTCCTCAGTCACTGTGCCGCCCGGAATTTCAATCTCGATTCCCGCTTCCGCCATCAGGCTTTCCCTCTCGTGGATTCCGCTGTATACCTTCATCACCGCAAAAGAAATTCCGTAGTTCGAAAAAGGCGACCATATGAATGCAGCCAGCACTGCGAGTATTATCAGCGCCGCCGCCGCTTTTTTCTTTCCGCCTTTCGTAACTTTACTCATACCGGCTCCGCCCTCCTGCCTTCGATTATATGCTCCGCTGCGTCATATTTCAATAGCTGCGATGAATGGGACGTTTTTTGATCTTGAGATGGAGGATGCATATGTGGTAACGGATGCGCTTTGGTGGTGACAGATGCTTTGCTTTGGCGGTGACAGATGTGATGTTTGTCTCCTCTTTTGTCACCACAGCATGCGAATTCACTCCGATTTCAGCGGATTTTCCCGCAAAATGGTGACAGATAAGCCGCATTCAGCAGAATATGTCACCACATTCCGCACTTTGTGTCCCTCTGTGGTGACAGAGGTGACACAGCAGCACCAAATTCATCTATTTGTCACCTCCCCATCTGAGGTCACCGCTCCATCTGACGTCACCGCTCCATCCACTACCTCCGTTCCATCTGCCTCATCCTCCTCTGCCCCGCCCGTTTCTCACGATTCCGTAATTGAAGTTTGCGACTGACGGGAGTATACTTTATACGTATTTATCACGCTTTCTTCGGCAGAAATGTCAAACAGACACGCCTTCATGCCCGTAGTTCCGACATCGTAAGTAATTACTTTAACTGCCATCGTCCTCCTTACAGAATCTAAATTACAGCGTCAATCATTTCCCGCATCTGCTCCTTCATCTTCTCTCCTTCAAAAGGCAGATTGCTCATATGGTAATGATTTACAAGTCCGTAGTAAGCCCCCATAAGCAGCATGTTCTTTATGCCGTCCTCATCGTCCTCAAGATTCCTTGCCAGAAGTTCTTCAATCATCTTCAGCGGATTATCCTCGCTTCCGCTCACCAGCGCAGAATAAATGATGCTGGTAACAAGCTTGGGAAACTTCGCGGTGTCCTCCACAAGAGTCTCGAAAATGCTGATAATGCCTTCCTTTCCTCTGTGTCCGCCCGCTTCGTACGCCGCCTCCAGATCCGCAATCTCCTTTCCGCAGAGAGCTGTGAGCATTTCCTGAGTTCCCGCAAAGTAATTAAAAACCGTACTCCTGGAAACTCCCGCTCTTTCCGCAATATCGCTGAAGCTGGCGTTCTCTATTCCCTTTTCCTCATATACGACCCTGGCCGCGCGCATTATGGTGCGCCTGGTCATATCTCTCTTGGTGTTTTCCATAGGGAAATCCTTTCGTGTAAAATGCGGCTGTTCTTCGGCTGTTTTGCAGTCGTCGCTTCGGCCTGCCGGTATCTCCGCCGGTTTTCGACGCAATCTACCCGGCCTGCCGCACGCTTGGACTCCTGTCCAATTTATACTATAGTCTAATTATCTCACTTTTTCTATAATTGTCAACGAAAAATCTTCTCATCGGACAAATACTTAAAAAAATAAAGTTGACGGCCCGCTGATGCATCAGCACGCGAGTCTGCGGGCGGTCTGATTTATGGGCCAAACTGCCTGAACAGCTGTCACTTTGACCTATTTCGGTTCCACGCGAAAAAGGTCAAGGCGATTTTTGACCTTTCAACATTCTACAGTTAAAAAGGTCAAGGAATTCGGCACTATGTTCGGGAAATTCTTTGACCTTTTGTTATCACGTATTGAATTATGTCAAATTTCACCTTGACCTGAAAGCTCATTTTGTTCCCTCTGGTCAAATCGTCGTCCGAAGTTCTCCAAGTATTACAAACCGGATTTCACTCCTAACATATATGACAAAGTCAGGAGCGTCCTTTAATACCGTTTCCCCCTCGTAATGATACGGATTTCCGCAATGGTCAGCTCCGATTTGCTCCGCACGCAGCGGACCTTTTGATGTTGCACTAAATCAAAGCAAAATAAAAACTGCGCACCCTCGATTCTTCGATGGCACACAGTTTCTTTGCTTCAAACTGTTCTATCTCTGCGCTTTCCTGTACCCGGCCTTCTGAGCCTCCTCCTCTGTGTCGAAGAGAATCAGGTTTTTAGAGCCCTCCATATCGTCGTAGGTCTCCAGGTCAGGTGTATGGTATATCCTGGAGCGCTTGTTTCCGCGGATTTTGCCCGCGGCCGCTTCATCGTCATCAGTTTCGCCGGACACCCGGACCTCGTCGCTTCCCGCTTCCCAGTTTTCACCGGTTGCGTAGTCGATTTCAACTCCCGGCTGAATGTTGTAGACAAATACGTTAAAGGAGATGGTGTCGTCCTCTACGGACTTTGCCTCCATCTGCACGCCCTTTGCCACAAGGTCGTCCCCGTCAAATACCGGAATAACCCTGTACATCACGTGATTCCCCGTTTCGCGCACGTACTCCGCCACCTCGTCCTCAAAAGGCAGCATTCCTTCGGTGTTCATGTAGCGCGTGCCCGTTATGAGGTTCTTCTCGTTGGCGTTCTCTCCGGCAAGCTGAAATCCGATGAGATGGCACCGGTTATACAGATACTTTCCGTCCACAAAGTCGTAGCGGACGGTATGCCAGCCCGTCGGCTTTATCATTCCGATGCTTCCTCTCTCCTCCGTCGGCATGGTCTCCGGCCCCACCAGAGCCTCCGTCAGCCCGCACCTTTCAAGGCTGTCAAGGTCGCTGTAGTATTCGTAGCCCGGCTGAAAATCCTCGTCGTCCGAGAAATCAGGCACCCCGCCGTCTATCTCTATGTACTCGTCACCGCTGTACTCGGGTACGTCCTCCAGGGATACGCTCTTTACCTGCTTCTCCTCCTGAAGCAGTCCCGCATCCTCTAAGGCGCTGCTTATGGCGTCAGAGCATCCCGTCATGGACAAAATCAGCAGCAGGCAAAGCACCGCAGCAGAAAATCTGACCTTTAATTTCATAAACTCACTCCTGTAAAATTTTTTCCTGAAAGCACGTGAAATAACTTATGGCTTTAAACAGTTCATAATGACCGTAATCATCATATCTTTTTCTTCCGGCTTAGACTCCGCAATCATAATGGTCAGCGCCACGAGCGTATGATCGTCTATTAGCTTCTCGCCGCCGGCGAACAGCACGCCGTTCTTGTCGAGGAAGTACAGAAACATCGTGGCCGCTATTCTTTTGTTTCCGTCCAGAAAACTGTGGTTCTTGGTTACGAAATACAAAAGATGCGCCGCTTTTTCTTCCAGCGTCGGATACAGCTCCTGCCCGGCGTATGACTGATATATGTTCCCGATGCTGCCCCTGAAAGAGTCATCCTTCTCCTTGCCGAACAAATCCGATTCGGCGCCGAAGCTCATTCTGTGTTCTCTTCATAATCTGCACAACTTCCCCAAGCTGCGCTATGCGATTATTATTCACGGCATAGCCCTGTAATATGTACTGTTTGAGAACGGAATTCGCCCATTTCCTGAATTCAACGCCTCGTTTGGATTTAACACGATATCCGACGGAGATGATGACGTCAAGATTGTAATATTTGGTTTTATACCTTTTACCATCTGCGGCAGTTGTCAAGAAATCCTTGACAACTGAATCTTTTTCCAATTCTCCCTCTGCACATTCAATTTGATGGCAACAATCCCGGCGACAAAGCAAAATCCCAGCCTAAATAAAGACTGGGATTTCAACGTTTTTCACTGGCGGAGGACACGGGACTCGAACCCGCGGGGCTGTTACGCCTTACTCGCTTTCCAGGCGAGCTCCTTAGCCACTCGGTCAATCCTCCATAAACCTGCGACTATAATACTTTACCATAAAAAAAGCACTATTGCAAGTATAATTTCCGCCGCATTTTCTCCCCGCTTCCGCTTCATTTTCCCCTTGCAATTTTCCCCTTTCTGGGTCATTATATATGTATAGTCAAATGGCAGAAGGGAGACAGAAATCATGAAAGTAGCATCTTTTGTTTTAAGCATAGCGTCGTTG
The DNA here is from genome assembly GCA_949287095.1 of uncultured Bacillota bacterium. Taxonomy (GTDB): domain Bacteria; phylum Bacillota; class Clostridia; order Peptostreptococcales; family Anaerovoracaceae; genus Avanaerovorax. The sequence continues at coordinate 77,478 of CASEFA010000004.1, read as the reverse complement.
GCCGTAAGCGTTGCGGCATTCATCACGGCAATAGCCGCGGTAACCAGGAAGAGACATTCCGGCGCCAGATAATAAGTTAAGGGTTATAGGACAAAAAGTGTTGATAAAAACCGCTGTAGCTATTGAAATTTCAATGGTTATGGCGGTTTTAAGTTGTTTTTGAGAACTTACAGGGTGGACAAAAAGTGTTGATAAAATGACAGGAAAGGGTTGAAATTTCAACGTATATTAGCGATATATCTTCTTAAGAAAGAGCACTTTTCGGAGGAAGATATATGAAACATGTAATTTGTCCTGTTTGTAGCGGTAATTGTATTAGAAATGGTAAAACAAAATCCGGGTCTCAGAGATGGCTTTGCAAAACCTGTTCCGTTACATTTACACAACAAATTGATAATTCATCAAAGCAGTTAAAGATATTCTTAAACTGGCTGTTAGGTAAAGAAACTCAACGGGAAATGCCCGGTGGAGGCAGGACGTTTAGAAGAAAAACATCAAGGTTCTGGGAGATCTGGCCTATGCCTCCAATGATAGAATCAAAACGTGATGTACTCTATGTTGATGGGATTTATCTGGGTCGGAAGGCATGCATATTAATATGCTGTGATGATAAATATGTTCTAGGCTGGTATCTGTGTAGATATGAACATTCAGAAGCATGGAAATCGCTTTTATCTCGAATAGCAGAACCAAGAGTAGTAGTATCCGGTGGGGGAAAAGGTTTTGCCAAAGCATTAAGAAAGACATGGCCACACGCCGAGCATCAGAGGTGTACTTTTCATGCCTTCTGCCAGATTAAAAGATATACAACCAGTAAGCCAAAGACTGCAGCAGGACTGGAACTATACAATCTTGCAAAAGACTTGCTGCATGTAAACAGTAAAGAAGAAGCAGGGGAATGGACAGTAAAATTCATTGATTGGATGAGAAGATACAACAGTTTTTTAAGCCAGATGACATATGATGAATACGGAAATTGCAGGCCAACTCATGAACGATTGATTAAAGCGCAGAAATCAACGTTAAATCTCATTAAGGGCGGGAACCTGTTCACGTATTTGGATAAGAACTTGATAGATGAAATCGGAGAAATACCATCAACGAATAATCAAATCGAAGGTGGAGTAAATGCGAGACTAAGAGAGACACTGAGAAATCATAGGGGGCTATCAATTGAAAGACGAATAAAAGCGGTCTTCTGGTGGTGCTATATGCACTGTCCAGAGCCGCTTTCTGCTACTGAATTATTGAAGATAATGCCGACAGACAAGAGCATCTCTGATATTTACAAGAAGATAAGCAGACAGGGAAAGGTGTCTGATACAATTCCCGGTTGGGGAGATGCAATTGTATGGGGCGAATTTCATAAATCAGGTGAATACCCTAGTTATTGGGACTAGGGTCCATCAACACTTTTTGTCCTATAACCCTAAGTTAACGTTAAGACATACGGGCTGCGTTTAATCGCAGCCCTTTTTGTTTACCAGGCAAAATCTGCAGCCGCCCTCGTTTCCCCGGCAGTCTTTGCACTCGGGCTCGGGATCTTCAAAGCCCTCCCTTACCGCAAAGTAAAGTCCTGCGCAGGATTTTGGCGGCTCCATTACGCCTGCGGAATTTATTCTCATTCCAAGCTCATCAAAATCAACGATTTCCGCTATTTTTACGGTTTCCGAAACGTCCATTCCGTAAAAACCCGGCCCGAAGCTTCGACTGAGCGTAAGTCCTTCTTCGGCTGCCCGGTCCGCAAGTTCATCTTCAAGCAAAGTCCTCAGCCCGTCGAGGTACGCGCCGCCCCACAGATCTGCATAAAATTGCTCCATGTCATCTTCGCTGGTGCAGGCAAATTCTCCAGCTGTGCAGGCGCAGAAGTACACGTTTCTCACTGCTTCCTTTTCCATTCTTTCAAAAGCCCTGCACTCCACCGTAACGCCGCCAGCCGCCAGCCTGCTGCCGGAAAGAGTAAACTCACCTTCACCGAAGCCGACGTATTCACATTTCGCGCCGAAAGCGGATCTCAGCTTCTTTACCACAGCTTCGGCCTCTCTTTTCATCGTTTCAAAGGCTGCGCTGCCCGGCTCCGCTCCCAGGCGTTCCGAAAACAGCCCGAGGGCCAGAGCGTCCGCCCCGGCCCTTTCCGGTTTAAAAAATACTTTTTCCATATATCAAAGACTCTTTATCCTGCTCCTGTTAGCAGTGCCTGATATCCGTATACTCCGCAACCTCACGGCTGGTGGTGAAAAGGTCTGTCTTTGACAGGTCGTGAATATCACTGTGTCCCGTTACCCTTGCGAAGGTTCTCAGCTCTGCCGCCGTAGTGTTCAGGTAGTTTGCCACGCGGCGGGAAGCCTTGTCGATATCAAGGCGCTTTCTCAGTTCAGGATTCTGGGTGGCTATTCCCAGCGGGCACATGCCGCTGCCGCAGATTCTGTACTGCTGGCATCCCAGGGCGATCATTCCTGCCGTAGCGACCGCAACGGCGTCGGCTCCCATGGCGATGGCCTTTGCAAAGTCAGCAGAGACCCTCAGTCCGCCGGTTATGACAAGCTCAACGTCAGAGCCGACTTCGTCCAGACACTTTCTCGCTCTGTAAAGGGCAAAGAGCGTAGGCACCGTAGTGGCCTCACGGAGGAAGTAAGGGCTTGAGCCGGTAGCTCCCCCTCTGCCGTCCACCGTCACGAAGTCCGGACCTGCGGCAAGGGCAAATTTAAGGTCCGACTCTATCCTTCCTGCGGCGATTTTGATTCCGACAGGTCTTCCCTCGGAGCGGCTTCTCAGCTCGTCAACGAGAGCTTTAAGGTCTGCCTCCGTCTCTATTCCCGGAATTCTCGAAGGGCTCTGAATATCGTCTCCCGGGTTCTTGCCTCTGATTTCGGCAATTTCAGGGGTAACCTTCTCCCCCGGAAGGTGTCCGCCCATTCCCGGCTTCGTACCCTGACCTATTTTAATTTCTATGGCGTCAGCTTTTTTGAGATTTTCGTCGGTTACGCTGTACCTGTTAGGGATATACTCGAATATGTACTTATACGCGTTCTCCATTTCCTCCGGAAGGATTCCGCCTTCTCCGCTGCACTGAGCGGTCTTTGCCATCGCGCTTCCCTTTGCCAGAGCTATTTTCGCCTCACGGGAAAGGGCTCCGAAGGACATGTGGGAAATGTACACCGGCATCTCCAGCTCCATAGGCTTTGCGGCCTTCTTTCCTATTACGGTCTTAAGGCTCACCTGTGCGTCGTCGTCAAGGGGCATAGGATCGAGCTGGGCTCCCATGAGAAGCACGTCGTCCCAGCCCGGCATAGGCATCATTGTCGCCATGGCAGCGTCTATGGAATGTCCCGTTTCAGACATCTGATGGATTTCCGCCATGTAGCGCATGTCCGGGTCCTTTCTCACCAGATTCGGGTCCACGGCAAGCTCGTTTCCGCCGGAAGCCGGAACTCCCGCTGCTCCCGCCGTACCTGCGCCGGCATCTGCTCCGTCGTCCTCCACCTTCTCGAACTCGCTCTTCGGGGCGCTGCAGAGATAGCACTCCGTCAGCTCCTCGAAGGTTATACCTTCCTTCTCTTCGTTAAAGATCCATCCACAGACCTTGCACCTGTACTTAGCCATTTTGCTTCCTCCTTTTCTCGGATTATCAATCTCTAAATTTCCGGCTCTATAAAAACGCTGTTTCCAAAAATGTCAGCAGCTTTTATATTCAATCTCTTTCCTTTCCTCAAAATCCCCGAGCATACTGTTTCTATACCCTTTCCGGTGCGCGCCGAAACGAAGGACGGACTGTGAAGCTTTCCGTCAAAATCGAAATCCACGCTCCAGGATTCGAGAAAATCAAGGGGTCTTTCCCTTATCATCTCCTTCACGCGAACCGCTTCGTCAGCCCCCGTCACCTCCGAAAGTCCGTTTATTCTGAGGGATTTAAGCTCTATTTTAACCATTCTGTCGTCGGAAAAAGGAATTTCATCGACTGATACCTCGTACTTCAGACTCAGATTTTCCTTTTCCGGCCTGCCTTCTTCCTCGTATACGCCAAAGTCGGCGCCGCAGGCCGTAAGCCTTGCCGACGAAGTCTCCACCGCAAGGGGCCCCGCGTCGCAGGCGATGAACCTTCTCCCGGTCTTTGCCGCCGCTGCTGCCAGAGTTCCGCTTCCGCTGAAGAAGTCGGCGCACAGGTCTCCTTCCTTTGTCGAGGAAAGAATGATCCGCTTAAGAAGCTCCTCCGGCTTCTGGGTTGCGTACCCCGTCCTCTCCGACGAAGTCCGTCCCACCATATCTATCTGCCACACGTCCTTCATATTCACCATGGTGTACCAGCCCACTTCGTCCCTGTACTCCTTCACTCCCTTGAACCTGTATGGCTTCAGCTGACGGTTGTAGGATTTTTCCTGAAGGGGATAGAAAGCGTACTTCCGGCTTTTGGCATAGACCAGTATGGTGTCGTGCTTCCTTGCAAAATGCCTGCTGCTGCTTCCGCCCGACTTATAATTCCAGACTATCTCGTTTACGAAGTTTTCCTCTCCGAATATCTCATCCATTATGAGCCTTGCAAAGGCTGCGGCGTGCCAGTCCAGGTGAAGCCATATGAGGCCGTCAGATGCCAGAAGCTCCTTCATCTGCATCAGCGAGGACGTGAGCATGGAAAAGTATCCGGCCTTTCCGAAGCGCCAGTTGTCCCCGTAGACCGTGTGCCTTATGGTCTCGTTTCCCACCTTCAGCACCGCATCGTAATCGGCCTTTGAGAAAAAAGGCGGGTCTATGTATATCATGTTTATCCTGCCGGCCATTCCCTCTCTTCTCAAAAGGGAATCCATGACTCTCGCATTGTCGCCGTGAATGAGCATATTTTCCGGCTTCTTCCCGTACTGCTCCTTCATTACGAAGCATGCAGGCTCCGATTTCTTAAGCCTTGCGTATCTGCTCTTTCCGTTTCGGTAAGCTCTTCCCAGCTCGCTCATTACAGTCATCGTCTTTTCCTCCTGCCCCTTCTGCCGCCTTCAGGGCCTGCCGTCCTGCCGCTCCTTCCCAGGAGCACCGGAATGAGATCCTCTCTTTTTGCCTTTTTCAGCGCTCTTATGACCGTATCCCTGTTTTCAGGCTTTTTGTAGTGTATGAGCGCCCTCTGCATCTTCTTTTCCTCAAGGTCCTTTGCCACGTAAACCGGCTTTCCCGTAAAAGGGTCCTTTTCCGCGTAGTACATGCACGTTGCCAGAGTCCCCGGCGTAGGATAAAAATCCTGAGTCTGATCCGGTATGAACCCGAACTTCTTAAGGTAAAGAGCCAGCTCTACGGCATCGTCAAGGGTGCTTCCCGGGTGAGAGCTTATGAAATACGGTATCAGGTACTGCTTCTTTCCAAGCTCCTCGTTCATCCACCTGTACTCTGCGGCAAACCTGTCGAACACTTCAGGCTCCGGTTTTCTCATATAGTAGAGGACCTTCTTGGACACGTGCTCCGGCGCCACTTTAAGGGTTCCGCTGACGTGATCGCGACAAAGCTCCCTCATGAATTCTCTCCGGTGAGGATCCGCCATGAGGTAATCGTATCTTATTCCCGATCTGATGAAGACCTTCTTTACTCCCGGCACGGCTTTCACCGCCCGGAGAACTTCTATGTAATCGCTGTGGTCAACGTCCATGTTCGGACATACCGACGGGTACAGGCAGTCTTTGTTCCTGCACACGCCTCTTTCCAGCTGGCCTTTGCACGCCGGACTTCTGAAGTTGGCCGTAGGGCCTCCCACGTCGTGAATGTAGCCTTTGAAATCAGGCTTTTTCGTGAGGGCCTCCGCCTCTTTCCTTATGGATTCAATGCTCCTCGACCTGACCTGGCGTCCCTGGTGATACGTCAGCGCGCAAAAGCTGCAGCCTCCGAAGCAGCCGCGGCTGGAGACTATGGAAAACTTTACTTCCTTCAAAGCCGGCACTCCGCCGTCTTTGTCGTAGGACGGATGAGCCTCGTTTTCAAAGGGCAGTTCGTACACATCGTCAAGCTCCTGCCTCGTAAGGGGCGGCTGAGGCACGTTCTGAATCACATAAACCGAGTCCGTATATTTTTCCGCAAGCCGCTTTCCGCTTATGTCGTCGTTGTTTCTGTACTGGAGGGCAAAGCTGTCGCAGTACCTGTCCCTGCTCTCCGATATCTCGTCAAAGGACGGAAGAAACACGGTTTCTCCGTCGTCTTCAGGCCGCATTCCCTTATAGCAGGTTCCCCGTATCCACGTGATATCCTTTACATCTATACCTGAGGCAAGGGCCTCCGCAATTTCTATAATCGCCCTCTCTCCCATTCCGTATATGAGAATGTCGGCTTTGGCGTCCAGAAGCACGGAGCGGCGGACCCTGTCGCTCCAGTAGTCGTAGTGGGCAAGGCGTCTTAAGCTTGCTTCTATTCCGCCGATTATCACCGGAACGTCTTTATACGCTTCCCGTGCCCGGTTGCTGTAGACTATGACCGCTCTGTCGGGACGCTTTCCCGACTTTCCTCCCGGCGAATATTCGTCGGTCTTACGGCGGCGTTTAAACACCGAGTAGTTGTTCACCATGGAATCCACCGCTCCGCCGTTTATGAGAAATCCCAGGCGCGGCCTTCCGAACCGCCTGAAATCGTCGGCCGATTTATAATCGGGCTGTGCCAGAACCGCCACCCGGTATCCGAACCTCTCAAGGAGCCTTCCTATGATGGCCGTTCCGAAGGTGTGATGATCCACATATGCGTCTGCGGTGACGAGGACGAAATCCGCTTCGTCCCAGCCTCTCTCCTCCATGTCTTTTCTGTTTACGGGTAAAAACATGAAAAAATCTCCCTCTCCAAAAATGCTGTCTTTGTAAAAAGAGCGCAGCCATAAGCCGCGCTCAGATTAACGTGTCTATCTCTGACCTTTATCGTATGGAATTCCTTCCGCCTTAGGCGCTCTGGACTTCTTGGATGTGAACGCCAGAACTATGAGAGTGATGAGGTAAGGAAGAAGTCTGTAAACGTATGGACTTATTCCTATCTCCGCAAGCATATACACGCCGTCTCCGTTGATGTCAAGGGTAGCGTATGTGGCCGCTATGCACTTGAACAGTCCGAAGAGTATGCCTCCGAGAGCCACATTCAGCGGAGTCCAGTTACCGAATATCATTACGGCAAGGGCCAGGAATCCGTAGCCTGCAACCTCGCCGGTAGCGGCGCAGTTGGAGGTCGTGAGGGCGTAGGTGAATCCACCTGCTCCCGCCAGGAATCCTGAAATGGTGGTTCCTATGTATCTCATCTTGTATACGTTGATCCCAAGGGAATCGGAAGCCTGCGGATTTTCACCGCAGGAACGCAGTCTCAGTCCGAATCTTGTCTTGTAGAGTATTACGGACAGGACAACGAATATGATGATGCACAGGTACGTCGTGATGTATACCTTATTTAAGAACAGGTTTCCGAAGAACCCGAACTCGTGGTCTCTTTCGTATCCGAAGGTGGTCGGCTTGATCATAAACCAGCTTGCAGAGTCTCCGGTGAACATTCTCAGTACGTTCTGCTGAGCTATCATGGTTATGAAGAAGAGGACTATTGCAGGAGCCAGCATGTTAAGAGCCGTACCGCCTATGGTCTGATCCGCCTTAAGGGTAATCGCCGAAAAGGACAGAAGCAGCGAGAACAGCGCTCCGCAAACTGCTGCAACCAGGAAAGCAAGAAGCACGAGAAGCTGTCCCTGTTCCTGGGTAAAGGTCTGATTTTCCTGCATGGTTCTTACGAAGAGAACACCTATGAAGGCTCCGAATATCATGATACCTTCCAGAGCCAGGTTGATTACGCCGCTTCGCTCAGCAAAAATACCTGCAAGGGCCACTATCATAAGGGGAATAGCGTAAATCATCGTCTGCTGTATTAAGAATACCATTACTTATTCCCTCCTTCCTCTTCCGCCGGGGCGGGTTCGGCGTCATCCGCCTCAACCTGCATCGCGGCTTCCGCCGCGGCTCTCTGGGCTTCGAGCAGCGCCGGATCAGGTTCGTCATTGACGTTGGTATCACCGGTCTTTCTGCCTTTTCTTCCGATAACCTGCTTTACTATCATGGCAAATGCGCTTAAGTAAACGATGGATGCTATGATTATGTCCGCTATGTACTCATTGTACGCTGTAAGAGACTTAATCATGAGTCCGTCTATATTCAGAAGAGACATGAATGCGCCCGCAAATATTACTCCTATCGGATGATTGGATGCAAGAAGAGCTACCGGTATTCCGTTGAATCCTTCCGAAGGAAGAGACATGTAGGTGGACCAGTAGAATTCGGTGTGACCCGACAGGTAGTAAAGGGATGCTCCCGCGCCTGCAAGGCCTCCCGCTATAGCCATGGATGCTATTATGCTGGCTTTGTCGTTGATGCCCGCATACTTTGCCGCATGGCGGTTGCTTCCGCACGCCTTCAGCTTGTATCCGAAGGTCGTCTTTGTCATCAGTATGTATATGAGTATGGCTATGATTACAGCTATCACTATTCCGCCGTTGACCTGGGATCCCGGGAACAGCTTGTCGAGACCCATCTTGGCCGTCTCCACTCCGTTGGAAGCCGTAGTCTTTATATATCCTATCTTTCCCGCTTCATCGCTGTTCTTGAGATAATCCCTGGCGTCAAAGAACCAGGTTACAAGATTGGCGGCAATCCAGTTGGTCATGATGCAGGTGATAACCTCGTTTATGTTAAGGGTCGCCTTGAGGAGCCCCGGAATCGCGCCCCAGAGAGCTCCGGCTATTATTCCGGCACCGAAAGCGAATATCCATACGAGCCATGCCGGAATGGTTTCCGTAGGCATAACAAGAGCCACATAAAGGGTTGCCGCAGTACTCATAAGGTACTGGCCCGGCGCTCCGATATTGAAAAGTCCGGTTTTAAAGGCAACCGCAACGGAAAGTCCGGTCATGATAAGAGGAATTCCTCTGAACAGCATGTTTCCGAAATTTACCGGGTTGAACCCGAATGTCAGCTGGTTATCCACTCTTCCCGTGCTGAAAAGTCCGAAGAACACCAGCTTCACGCCTTCTATCATACCCTTGGTGCTTATCTCTTCTCTGGTAAGACCCACGAATATGATTATGAGCATACCTACGATAAGACCTATGAGTATGGATATGAGGGCCGAGGCTATGCTCTGAAATCCCGCCGTGGAGTAAAATTTCTGCTTTCCCGTCTTAGGATCTACCTTGTACATTACTCCACCTCCTTATCCTGCCTCTTGGCGCCGGCCATGTAAAGACCCAGCTCCTGAGGGTTGGTCTTTTCGGGATCCAGTTCTCCCACTATCTCACCCTCGTACATTACGAGGATCCTGTCGGACAGGCTCATTACCTCGTCCATTTCAAGGGATACGAGAAGAACGGCTCTTCCCCTGTCACGCTCTGCAACCAGCTGCTTATGTATGTGCTCTATAGCTCCCACATCCAGACCTCTCGTCGGCTGAACGGCTATCACCAGCGGCTCATCCCTGTCAAGTTCTCTGGCTATGATGGCCTTCTGCTGATTTCCGCCGGACATGCTTCTTACCACGGTGACAGGTCCCTGTCCGCTTCTCACGTCGTACTCATCGATGAGCCTTTCGGCGTACTTCCTGACGGCTCCGAATTTAATGAATCCGTCCTTTTGGAATTCCTTTTCTCTGAACTTCTGGAGAACCAGATTCTGCTCCAGAGTAAAGTCAAGGATGAGGCCGTGCTTATGCCTGTCCTCTGCGATATGGCTCATTCCTGCAAGGCTTCTCTTTCTTATGCTCGCCCCGGAAATATCCTGCCCGCAAAGGGTGATCTTTCCCGAACTTGCCTTTTCAAGGCCGGTAATTCCGTAAACCAGCTCGCTCTGACCGTTGCCGTCGATACCGGCGATACATACTATCTCTCCGCCTCTCACATCGAAAGATACGTTCTTAACCGCATCGTTTTTATGGAGCCTGGACGGAACCGTAAGATTCTCCACGGAGAAGATAACATCTCCCGGCTCAGCCGGTTTCTTTTCTATCTCAAGCTGCACCGGACGGCCTACCATCATGGTGGAAAGTTCCTGTTTGGTCACGTCCTTCGTGTTTACCGTGCCTACGCACTTACCCTTATGAAGAACCGTCACCCTGTCGGAAACGGCCATTATCTCGTTCAGCTTATGGCTTATGAAGAGTATGGATTTCCCCTCTCTGGCAAAGCCCCTCATTACCTCCATAAGCTCGTCTATCTCCTGCGGAGTCAGAACGGCGGTAGGCTCGTCGAATATGAGAATCTCGTTTTCTCTGTAGAGCATCTTAAGTATTTCGACGCGCTGCTGCATTCCCACGGTAATATCTTCTATCTTGGCATCTATGTCTACCTTAAGTCCGTACTTCTCGGACAGCTCAAGGACTCTCTTTCTGGCTTCTTTCTTCTGTAAAAATCCGAGCTTAGTAGTCTCGGCGCCTAATATGATGTTGTCTAAAACGGTGAACACGTCGATCAGCTTGAAATGCTGATGCACCATTCCTATTCCAAGGGCGGTGGCGTCGTTAGGATTATGTATCCTGACCTTCTGTCCGTCCTTCAATATTTCGCCTTCTTCAGGCTGATAAAGTCCGAATAAAACACTCATAAGAGTGGACTTGCCCGCTCCGTTTTCACCGAGCAGGGCGTGTATTTCTCCTTTTTTCAGCTGGAGGGTTATGTCGTCATTGGCAACAATTCCGGGAAATTCTTTCCTGATGTGCCTCATTTCTATTACGTATTCTGACATAGCATCTTCCCTGTTCTCTTTAGATTTTCGGATGAAATCACCCTGTATAACGTCTATCCTATAATCCGCAAAAAGGGGGATAAACTCCCCCTTTTCAAAACGGATTACTAAGCCTTACAGCTTATTTAACAAATGTAATGTGCTCCCAGTCAAGAGTGCTTGGATCAGCAACTTCCTCGTTGGAAATCTCTACTTCGCCGCTCTTAACCTTCTCAAAGAGAGCGTTGTAGTCATCAACGGTCCATCCTTCAAGCATCCAGGTATCGGTAGGGATTCCTACTCTGTCGTCAGCTGCTCCGAGAGTTGTAACCGTTCCGCCGAATCCTTCCCACTCACCATCGTAATGTTTTCCGATAGAATCCATGGTGGAACCTGCAAGGTCCTTCATAGCGGAAGTGATAACAGTATCGGACTGACCGGACTGGTCAACGTCTACGCCAATGATAGCGCCGTTATTGGCTGCTGCCGCCTCGGTACCGGACTGGAACATGGAACCGCCGGAAACGAATACAACCTCAGTACCTGCTTCATACCAGCCCTTAAGCATAGCCGTAAGGTCCGGAGAAGCGGAGAATGTATCACCGTATTCCCAGCTGTATCTCATCTCAACGTCAACGTCCTTCTCTGCTGCTGCAGCTTCAACGCCCTGAACATATCCGTAACCGTATCTGATGCAGGCAGGGTTGGCTCCGCCGCCGCCGCCGGAGAATCCGAGCTTGGTAAAGCCGTCCATTACTGCTGCATAGCCTGCAAGGTAACCTGCCTGTTCTTCCTTATAGTTTACGGAAGCAATGTTGTCGTATCCTTCGATAGCTCCATCGATGAAGATGAAGTGTACGTCAGGGAAATCCTCAGCAGCCTGCTTTAAAGCTTTTTCCTGAAGGAATCCCGCCGCTACGATTACCTCAGCGCCGGAATCGGCAGCCGCCTTCATTGCATCGTATCTGTCAGCATCGGTTGCAGCCTGGTCGTTGGCAGGCTGATAGTACTTGTAGGACTTGCCGTTCTCGGAAGCATATCCCTTAACGCCGTTCCATGTGAACTCGTTGAAGGACTGGTCCTTAAGAGCGCCTACGTCAGTGATGAATGCTATCTGATACTTTCCGTCCTCAGACTCCATGGTGTCAGGAATGGAATTGTAATCGATAGCTCCGCTTTCAGCGGTAGTGCCGCCCTGCTCATCAGTGCCGGCATCTTCATTGTTGTCTCCGCCGCATGCGGTGAATGCGAATACCATTGCACCGATGAGCAGAACTGAAATAAACTTTTTCATGTTTTCCTCCTAACCTTTCTTAAAAAGAATACACTGAAATTATATAACAAACGGGAGTAAATTTAAAGCATTTTTTCCGAGATACGTCACCATTCGTTCACGCCGTTTTCTCTCAGAAAAAATTAAAGCGGACGGAACCATGAGTCCCGCCCGCAGCGCATGAATTTACATTATTCGTATTTGAAATCGTTTACAAACATAGTTCCGTCGTTGTTAACCACAACACCCTGAAGCTGTTCGTTATATGCAGAATATGTCACGTCGCTGTAGAAAGGAATAATGTTTACATTCTTAAACATTATGTCTATCTGTATGTCTCCTACCTTCTTGGTTCTCTCCTCGGAGTCGATAGTCTCCGCAGCATCCTTTACCGCTGCATAGTATGCGTCATCGTTTCCTGTAGCGTTCTGGTCATACCAGCATCCGTTGAGAACCAGCATAGGTTCGGCCCATGCCATAGTCTCTATTCCGGTATCATAATCATCGCTGTTTATGTACTCGTAGATGTAGTTCCAGTCTACAGACTCGATATTGACCTTGATTCCGTACTCTCCCAGCTGATTCTGAAGTCCCTGAGGGATTATGTTCTCATCAGTTCTGGTGTAATATGTGAACTCGAGGATCTGACCGTCCTTATCCAGGTATCCGTCACCGTCCGTATCCTCCCATCCTGCTTCTTTAAGCAGTCTCTGTCCCTCTTCAGGGTCGTTTGCCAGATTTTCCATGAAATAGTCCTTGGCTTCCTGAGAGAAGTTCTGAACAGTATCAAATATCATGGAGTATGCAGGAACTGCAGCTCCTTCGGTAGGTTCACAGAGAGCGTCTCTGTCAATGAGAAGCACTATGGCCTTACGCACGTTGATGTCGGAAAGAACAGGGCTGTCCTCGTTCATCTCGAAGAACTCTATGTTAGGATAGGTAGTGTTGATAAGGGTGACCCCTTCAACTTCCTCAAGCTCCAGCTTCTGATCGCTTGACAGGCTGCATATGAAGTCTACATTTCCCGCCTTGAGATCTTCGATTGCGGTAAAGTCCTCAACGTTGAACCTGATAACCACTTCATCGAAGTAAGGCGCACCCTGGTTTTCAACCAGCGGGTTATTCGTCTTATATCCTTCGTTCTTTGTGAGCTTTACCTCGGTAGCCGACACATAGTCTTCCGGGCTTGCAAGATAATAAGGTCCGTAAGGATGAGATCCCCACATGAGTTCTTCCGTAGTCATGGAATCCAGCTCATCCTTGTCGATAATGCACATAAAGTCCGCACACATGTAGTAGAGCATGTCGGAACGGAACTGGGACAGAGTGAGGGTAATCTGTCTGCCGTCTATGCTCATATCGGTAATGTTGCTGTATCCGTCGGCATACGGGCTTACCTCAAGTCCGTGCTCGATGGATGCAACTATATCCTCAGGCTCTACCTGTTCGCCTGTGGAGTAGTACATTCCTTCCGGAACATTAAACGTAGCCGTCTTTCCGTCTTCGCTTACAGTCCAGTCGGTGCATACGCCATCGACCATTTCGTTGGTTTCAGAATCCCACGTAAAGAGCGGTGTGGAAGCCATTCCCTGCATTCCGCCGCTGGAATCCAGCTGATATGTGTCGATGCCGTACCATTCGCTGTCGATGATGACGAGCTTGCTGTTGTCCTTGGAAGCAGTTTCATTTCCGCCGCCTCCGCATGCTGCCAGGCTGAACACCATGGCAGCAGCTATGCCTAAGGCAAGAATCTTCTTTTTCATGGTTTACCTCCTTCTTCGGCTCCTTTACGCCGAAGTTCTGATTATGCTCTGAGGTAATTATACACCGCCCATTTGCATTTCGCTATATTTTTCTGTGAATTTTGTATACTCTTAACGTTTCAACAGTGCTTCTTATTATTCTTGCCGTAAGCCCCCAGACTATGCGTCCCTCCGTCTCGTACACCGGAATTTCCCACTTCCCCGTGCGCCATTTATAATCCGGCGGAATGCTGACCCTTTCATAAGGAAAGACCGTCGGATGAAAATCGACAGGTTCAGTATATATCTCAGGTTCGTTTTCCATGAAATATGACAGAGGCAGCAGGAAGACTTCCCCTACCTCAGCGCTGTTAGGTCTGATCTTTTCAAAAGTCTCATAATCTATGAATCCGATTCTGGAAAAAATCGTATAATTTGCGTATCCGTAAAGAGTATTTCCTTCCCCGACCAGCTCAATGTCATCTGACCCGATGCCCAATTCTTCCACCGTCTCCCTCACAGCACACTGTTCCGGAGTTTCAGCGCCTTCCATTCTTCCTCCGGGAAAGCAGATTTCACCCGGATCAGCCTTAATATCCTCAGATCTTTTTTCCAGGAGAATAAACATCTCTCCCTCCTTTTCCACCAGGGGAACGAGAACGGTGTAAAACCTGTGCATCCCTACGGGATTTGCCCGATGATTTTCGAAAACCTTTCTTATGAACTCTTTATCCGTTTTCATGATCTGTGCCTCCTCAGACAAAAACGAAAAAACGACCGTCGAGCCTTACGCTGCAACGACCGTCCTTTACAATGGTGCCCAGACTCGGAATTGAACCAAGGACACGGGGATTTTCAGTCCCCTGCTCTACCTACTGAGCTATCTGGGCACAAAACATATTAAGTGAAATGGTGGGCCATCGGGGACTTGAACCCAGGACCTGCCGGTTATGAGCCGGACGCTCTGACCAACTGAGCTAATGGCCCCTATTACACAAATGGTCGGGGTGGCAGGATTTGAACCCGCGGCCCACTGGTCCCAAACCAGTTGCGCTACCAAACTGCGCTACACCCCGATATTATTTTTTAGAAATTGGCAGGGGCAGTAGGATTCGAACCCACGGCACGTGGTTTTGGAGACCACTGCTCTACCAACTGAGCTATACCCCTAGATAAAATGGCGGAGAAGATGGGATTCGAACCCATGCGGCCCTAATAACGAACCCTAACGGTTTAGCAAACCGTCCTCTTCAGCCACTTGAGTACTTCTCCAAGGCTTGCGGTATGCGATATGAGTGAGAGTATCCTGGCGGAGAGGGTGGGATTCGAACCCACGGTCCCTTTCGGAATCACTGGTTTTCAAGACCAGCTCCTTAAACCACTCGGACACCTCTCCCCGATGGTTGTTAGTAACAAATGGTGACCCATCGGAGATTCGAACTCCGGACACCTTGATTAAAAGTCAAGTGCTCTGCCGACTGAGCTAATGGGTCAAATAACTCCTCTGGCTGGGGTAGCAGGACTCGAACCTACGAATGACGGAGTCAAAGTCCGTTGCCTTACCACTTGGCGATACCCCAATGTCATCAAGTAAAATTGGTGAGCCCACAGGGATTCGAACCCCGGACACACGGCTTAGAAGGCCGTTGCTCTATCCAGCTGAGCTATGAGCCCACAC
Organism: uncultured Bacillota bacterium; assembly: GCA_949287095.1. Taxonomy (GTDB): domain Bacteria; phylum Bacillota; class Clostridia; order Peptostreptococcales; family Anaerovoracaceae; genus Avanaerovorax. Next base: position 62,091 of record CASEFA010000004.1, on the reverse strand, counting down.
TAAATTTGAAAAAATGGAGCGGATGATGAGAATCGAACTCACGCCATCAGCTTGGAAGGCTGAGGTTCTACCATTGAACTACATCCGCATAATTGGAGCGGAAGACGAGATTCGAACTCGCGACCCTCGCCTTGGCAAGGCGATGCTCTACCCCTGAGCCACTTCCGCACATGATTTAGAAAATTGGTCGAGGGAGATGGATTCGAACCATCGAAAGCTCAGCTAACGGATTTACAGTCCGCCCCCTTTGGCCACTCGGGAATCCCTCGAAATAGTTTTTCCAAATCTAGTCCTGTTATTTTACCTGACGCCGGGTACGCACCGGCAGGCGATATTTTTATTTACTGGAGCTGGCGGAGGGAATCGAACCCCCAACCTGCTGATTACAAATCAGCTGCTCTACCGTTGAGCCACGCCAGCATGCGCTTTTAATATAATTGGCGACCTGGAACGGGCTCGAACCGTCGACCTCCAGCGTGACAGGCTGGCATTCTAACCAACTGAACTACCAGGCCGCGACTGAATAATGGTGGGCGTTATAGGGCTCGAACCTATGACCCTCTGCTTGTAAGGCAGATGCTCTCCCAGCTGAGCTAAACGCCCGCATCGTCCATCGTATCACGTTGACACGCTATGACAGTTTACCATATCTACTCAGCTGTGTCAAGGTTTTCATTAATTTTTTCCAGCTCTTAACGAAACCTTAACAGTAACTCAGCTCTATTAATCTATCATAAATGAATTTGGTTGTCAAGACGAAATCGAAGACGAAGTTTGTTTTTTTGGAGAAACTTCGTCCTCGATGACTATGCATATCCGTCCCGATTCTATTTCGTTTTTCGGCCTCTTCTCAGAACCATACCCGCTCTTGCGCCGGTATGCGCGCCTTCCTCCGCCGTCAGAACTCCGTTCACGTACACCTTCTTTATTCCTCTGCACGCAGTCATCGGTCTGTCATAGGTCGGGGTATCCTCAAGGCTGTCAAGATCAAAGAGAACCAGATCGGCCATAAATCCTTCCTTAACCAGACCTCTGTCAGACAGTCCCATTCTCGCTGCAGGCATTGCCGTCATTTTTCTCACGGCCTCTTCTACAGTAAACAGCTTTCTGTCTCTTGCATAGTGAGCAATTACCCTCGGAAATGTTCCATAGTTTCTCGGATGAGGCATGCCGTTATAGTTCAGACTGATTGCCTGTCCGTCGGAGCCTGTCATGACATAAGGCTTTTTCATTATGAACTCAACCTCTTCTTCACAGATTCCGTAGTTTATCTCTCCGGTTCTGTCGCCTGAATCCACTACTATATCAAAGCATGCATCCGCACAGCTTACTCCTCTGGTCTCTGCAATTTCTGCTATACTCTTTCCCACCGTCCATCCGAACTTTTCGCTTGCCGTGCTTGAAATGACAATTTTATCCCATCTGCCTCTGTGACTTTTCTCAACTTCTTCATTTATCCGTTTTCTCGTTTCCGGATCTTTCAGCCTTCCAAGGAGTGCGTCGACTCCTCCCTCAAATGCCCAGTCGGGCGCATTGGAATCCAGAGACGTTGCGGAAGCGCAGTACGGATACTGGTCGCACTGTACGTCCAGTCCTCTTTCTCTGGCCTTTTCAATCATTTCCGTTGTCGCCCCGCTCTTTCCCCAGTTCTCCTCTCTGAGGATTTTGTGGTGACATATCTGAAGCGGCACACCAGCTCTTTCCGCCACTTCTATCGCTTCGGCAACCGCCTCTTCCACCTCGCCGCTCTCACTTCTCATGTGAGTCTCGTAAAATGCTCCGTAATCGTTTAAAACGGTGCAGAGTTCAGCCATTTCATCGGTGGCCGAAAAAACTCCCGGAGGATATATGAGACCGCTGGAAAGGCAGAACGCCCCGTCCTCAAGAGATTCGGACAGAAGTTCTTTCATTGTCTTCATCTCGTCCTCCGAAGGCTTCCTGTCGTCGAATCCCATGGCCGCTATTCTGAGAGTTCCATGGCCCGCAGCCGACGCAAAATTAACGGACGGTTTTACTTTCTCAACGGCGTCCAGAAACTCTCCCATAGAGTTCCAGTCATATGTCAGATCACCTACATAATCTGCGAGAAGCTTTTTCTTCTCCGGATCCCGACTTACCGGAGCCGCCGAAATACCGCAGTCGCCTCCAAGCTCCGTAGTTACACCCTGGAGAATCCTGCTCTCAGCAGCCGGATAATCGAATATGGTGGTGTCGCTGTGTGAATGAATGTCGATGAAACCCGGCGCCAGGTAAAAATCCCCGCAATCTACGGTCTCTTCAGTTTCTGAGTCTGCACATTCCTTTCCGACAAATGCGATTTTACCGTCCTTAACCCCTACGTCAGCCCTTCTCCACGGGCTTCCTGTGCCGTCTATGAGCCGGCAGTTTTTCAAAAGCAGATCGTACTTCATGGCCTTTACTCTCCTTTTGTCAAACGGATATAATAAAAAAGGTACTGCTGAGCTATTCCGCCCAGGTCTCCGAACCTTTCGTCCGCAAATTTCGCCATCCCCTTTACATCCTTTTCATCGAAGCCGTACATTTCACTCATGACCCGTCTTACCCATACATCTACAGGAAAGCTGGACAGATTATGCAGCCCGAAAAGACTTATACAGTTGGCAACCTTCGGCCCTACGCCGCAGAGAGCCGCGATCTGCTCATAACTTTCCGGAAGCCCTCTTTCATTCACCATCCTTGCGGTCTTTATAAGGTACGGCGCCCTGTAGCCGAGACGCACGGGAGCGAGATCTTCAGCCTCCATGGAAGCGAGTTTCTCCACCGAAGGAAGTCCGTAAACCGCTTCGCCTCTGTAATCTTCAAGCCTTTCTCCTGCCAGAGCTGCAAGCTTCTCAATGCACCCCTTTATCCTTGGAATATTGTTATTCTGTGAAATTATGAAGGAAACTATGGTCTCCCACAAGTCCTGCTTCAGTATCCTTATTCCGCTTCCCCTTTTCACAGCCTCCTTCATTACAGGATCTTCTCTCGACAGCTCTTCCTTAATCAGACCGTAATCCCTGTCCATGTCGAAGTAACTGCGCCATATTTTTTCATAATCCTCTTCCGTGGTATTTTCTATGATAAGTCTGCCCTCATCAATTCTGCCGCCTTCCCCGGAGTCAAGTCTTACGGTAACCGTCTTTCCCTTTGCCGTACCCGTATACGCTCCGTCCGGCTGCCGGTTCCACCTGAAGCACTGTCCGCAGTCAAATATGTGTTCCGGATTAAAGTCCCTTACATTTTCGATGATATACTCGTTCATATTCTCCTCTAAACTACGGCTTTTATTTCTACGTCCAGCCTGACCACATTGAAAGCGGTCATGGTCTCTATTACTTCTGTCAGCTTCCGCTGAAATTCTTCCGCAACATCCCATATTCGGCACATTCTGTCTATGGATATTGAGACTTTCAGCATAAGGTTATCGGGCGCCGTGTTCTCATAAACATTGATTACGTCCGTTACGCCCTTTGTCTCCTCCCCGACGCACACGGCTATATCCGTAAGCACCGTATCCGATATAAAAAACTCTCCCATATAGCTGAAGGTGGGACGAACAACGGTTTTCTCCCCCGTTCCGCTTTTTCCCGTAACGCTTCTTTCCTTGAATATACGCATCGGGTCGAGAAAATACCCGGCAAAGTCACGCTTTAGCTGCAGGGTCGGAACGGGTATTACGTGCTTTCCCTGGCCGTGACGCTGCCTGTCTGCCAGATTTCTTTCCTCTTCTGTGGTAATATCTTCGATGTATATACGCTCGGACACCGGCGGAAGTTCCAGACGGGCGCTTATTTTATCCGTCATCCGGTCGGATGTTCCTATGATGAGCAGTGTATCCGGATTAAGCTTCCGTATTCTTCTCTTTACGCTTTCCGCATGTTCATCGTCGGTGAACAGAGCCGTCTTTATGGCTCCGACCATGGTTTTCTGACGCTTCGCGGAAATTCCCGCCTCAACGCGGTCATGGTAAATGAAAAGTCCGTCGTCTATTATACTTTCTATTCCCTTTTCGCTGCAAAGGCTGATGGCCTGGAATGACTTCCCCGTGCCGCTTTTGCCCGTCAGTGAGTAAACTTTCATCTTTACTTATTTCTGCCCTTCTGTTATAATAATAACGAATTTAATGACTCGGCTAAAAGGAGGAAACAACAATGGCTTACAAAATTACTGATGCTTGCATTAGCTGTGGCGCATGCGCTGCTGAATGTCCTGTAGAGGCTATCTCCGAAGGTGATGGTCAGTACGTAATCGACGCTGACAAGTGCATCGACTGCGGAGCTTGCGCAGGAACATGCCCTGTTGACGCACCTGTTGAGGGCTAATATAATCCGTCAATAAGAAAAATGAGATGAGGCTGCGCCCGTTCGGGTCAGCCTCGTTTTATTTTACTGTTTCTCGCTTTCGCCGGTATGTGCCGTTCTCTTATGTATGTCGTTCATGTGATATGCCAGAGCATGGAGACTGTCGGAAAGATGAACGTTCTCAATGGCCACATGAGGCGGAACTTCGATGTCCGTAGGCGCAAAGTTCCAGATTCCCTTGACTCCCGCAAAGGAAAGCTTATCCGCTACCTCCTGGGCGTTTTTCTCGTCCACGCAGATTATTCCTATGTCTATATTCTCGTTCTCCACATACTCCACGATATCCTCGTAGTCGTATATCTTAAGTCCGTCTATTTCCTTTCCTATGAGAGACGGCTTTACCTCAAAGGCTGCACAAACCTTGAATCCGGTCTTGTGAACCTTGGTGTACTTGATTATGGCCTGTCCCAGATTTCCAGCGCCAAGTATTACCATTCTGTATTCCCTGTCCAGTCCCAGTATGGCGCTTATCTCGTCGTAAAGCCCCTCTACGCTGTATCCGTACCCCTGCTGGCCGAATCCGCCGAAGTTGTTCAGATCCTGTCTTATCTGTGACGCGGTATAGCCTATGAGATTGCTGAACTCTTTGGATGAGATCTTTTCTACCCCCTTTTTCCTCAGCTCGTATAGGTAGCGGCGGTATCTCGGAAGTCTCTTTATTACAGCATTAGAGATTTTCGCATTTTTCTTCATAGTAGTCCGATCCTGTCCTTTCTGAATTAAAGGTTTTCTGTATTCACAAAAACCCGCCAGACGAAGCTGACGGGTTTACAAGTCATCTGAGCCGCGGCTCGTCCGTTATTCAACGTGCGCGTCTACATACTTAATGAGGTCGTTTACAGTCTGGAATTTCTCTGCCTCTTCATCAGGAATTTCAATTCCGAACTCCTCTTCAATAGCCATGATAATCTCTACAGCATCGAGGGAGTCTGCCTCCAGATCCTTCATGAGATTAGTGTCTATGGTAACCATGGACTCATCTACAGAAAGCTGCTCCATGATTATCTCTCTTATTTTTTCAAAAGTAGTCATTTTCAAAACCTCCACAATGTAAATCTTCCAGCCAGGCCGTCGTCATAAGCACAGGCCTTAATAATTACATTCTTTATTATAGTCAAGGGGCTTTGTTATTGCAAGAGATTTTTTATTTCCTGTCCATGCGCGTTATGCACAGCTTTTATTAAGCGCCTGGAGCCTTGGTTTACAGCTTATGATTCGCTGGTTTGACCTTATGCCCATATCTCCACAGACAGGTCAAATTCTCTGCCTTTACTCTTTCCCCGGGGTTTTCAAAGTTCAAGGTAAAACCAAGGGACATCAGGCCCTTGCGATGCCGTCATGTCCCTTCGGTTTAAATCCTATTCAGTTTCAGCCGGGCTGCGCCGAAAAGTCAGTCGCAAACTCCCGGGTGTCGCCTGATTTTATTTTGCTTCTTTTGCACTGATGGCTGCGTGCGCGGCCGCAATTCTCGCTACAGGTACTCTGAACGGTGAGCACGATACGTAGTTGAGTCCAACTCTCTGGCAGAAGTCGATGCTTCGAGGATCTCCTCCGTGTTCTCCGCAGATTCCCAGCTTGATATTAGGTCTCGTGGAGCGTCCCAGGTCGGCGGCCATCTTAACCAGCTTGCCTACGCCGGTCTGGTCGATGGACTGGAATATGTCGTCCTTCAGAATACCCTTGTCCATGTATTCCTTTATCAGCTTACCGGTATCGTCTCTGGAGAATCCGAAGGTCATCTGGGTAAGGTCGTTGGTTCCGAATGAGAAGAATTCAGCTTCCTCTGCAATCTCGTCCGCAGTGAGGGCTGCTCTCGGAATCTCTACCATGGTTCCTACCATGTACTTGATGTCGGAATTCTTTTCCTTCTTGCAGGCCTCAGCTGTAGACACTACGGTTTCCTTTACGTACTTCAGCTCGTCTTTCATTCCTACCAGCGGAATCATGATTTCAGGTACGATGTCAAAGCCCTTCTCGGCCTTTACTTCGATGGCTGCTTCCATGATGGCTCTGGTCTGCATTTCTGCGATTTCAGGATATGTTACCGCAAGACGGCAGCCTCTGTGACCCAGCATAGGGTTGAACTCGTGAAGCTCCGTAACGGTCTTCTTTATCTTCTCTACAGACACTCCGGAAATATCGGAAAGCTGCTTTATCTCCTCTTCGGTCTTAGGGAGGAACTCATGGAGAGGCGGATCCAGAAGTCTGATGGTCACAGGTCTGTCTTCCATAACCTCGTATATTCCCTTGAAGTCGCCTTTCTGATAAGGGAGCAGATCCGCAAGAGCCGCTCTTCTTTCTTCTTCGTTATCGGCAACTATCATTCTTCTGATTGCAGGAATTCTCTCCTCCTCGAAGAACATGTGCTCAGTACGGCAAAGTCCTATACCTTCCGCACCGAATGCAACAGCCTGAGCCGCGTCTCTAGGATTGTCGGCATTGGTTCTCACCTTCATGGTCCTGATTCCGTCAGCCCAGCTCATAATGGTTCCGAAATCTCCGGAGAATTCAGGGTCAACGGTCTTTATCATTCCTGCATATACGCTTCCTGTAGTTCCGTTCAGGGAGATGTAGTCGCCTTCGCCGAATGTAAGGTCGCCTACCTTCATAACCTTGTTCTCTTCGTCGACTATAACCTCGGAGCAGCCTGCAACGCAGCACTTGCCCATTCCTCTTGCCACTACTGCGGCATGGGAGGTCATTCCGCCTCTTGCAGTCATGATGCCTTCTGCCGCAACCATACCGGCAAGGTCCTCAGGAGAAGTCTCCTGTCTTACAAGCACGGCCTTGTTTCCGTCCGCTACAGCCTTTTCTGCCTCCGCTGCGGTGAAGTAGATTCTTCCGCATGCAGCTCCCGGAGAAGCCGGAAGTCCCTTGGTTATGCACTGTGCAGCCTTCTCTGCCGCCTCGTCAAAGTTAGGATGCAGAAGCTGGTCTATCTGCTCAGGGTCAACGCGCATTACAGCCGTTTCTCTGTCGATAAGTCCTTCTTCTACCATATCTACCGCAATCTTTACGGCTGCGGCAGCGGTACGCTTTCCGGATCTGGTCTGGAGCATGTAGAGCTTATTTCTCTCTACGGTAAACTCCATATCCTGCATGTCGTGGTAGTGCTTTTCCAGCACGTCTGCGATTCTGGTGAAGTCCTTATATACCTCAGGGAAGGATTCCTCCATCTCTGCTATAGGCTTAGGAGTTCTGATACCCGCAACTACGTCTTCACCCTGCGCGTTTACGAGGAACTCGCCGAAGATGCGGTTCTCACCGTTAACCGGGCTTCTGGTAAACGCTACTCCTGTTCCGGAAGTGTCTCCCATGTTTCCGAATACCATGGACTGCACGTTAACTGCGGTTCCCAGGGAATCAGGAATGTGGTTCAGCTTTCTGTAGAGAATAGCTCTGTCGTTGTTCCAGGATCTGAATACGGCTTTTACAGCTTCCATAAGCTGTTCTGCCGGTTCCTGAGGGAAATCTCTTCCCATGAATTTCTTAACGAGAGCCTTGTATCCGACGATGATTTCCTTAAGGTTGTCAGTAGTAAGCTCTACGTCGTACTTTGCTCCGGCTTTTTCTTTTACTCCGTCAAATATTTTGTCAAACTCTGTTTTAGGAATTTCCATAACAACGTCGCCGAACATCTGGATGAATCTGCGATAGCTGTCGTATGCGAATCTGTCGTTTTCCGTAAGCTTTGCCAGACTTTCCACAGTGTTGTCGTTAAGTCCCAGGTTGAGAATGGTGTCCATCATACCCGGCATGGAGAACACTGCACCGGAACGAACGGATACGAGAAGCGGATTCTCAAGGTCTCCGAACTTCTTTCCCGTTACGTTTTCAAGTTCTGCCAGCTTTTCATAAATTTCATCTTTAATGCTGTCCGCAATCTGACCGCCCTCTTCGTAGTACTTGGTGCAGGCCTCGGTGGTTACGGTAAATCCGAAAGGTACAGGAAGTCCAATCTTTGTCATTTCGGCAAGATTGGCGCCTTTGCCTCCCAGAAGACTCCTCATATCCTTGGAGCCTTCATTAAACGAGTAAACAAACTTGTCCATGTCTGATCTCTCCTTCTGCCTTGTGCCGATTCCGACAGTTAAATCTGCCGTCGGAAAGTGCCTCAGCTCATTTAAAAAATTAGTCTTTCTTCTATATAGGAACGAACTTCGGCTACAGGGATTCTTACCTGATCCATCGAATCTCTGTCTCTTACAGTTACGCATCCGTCTGTTTCAGTATCGAAGTCAACGCAAATGCAGAACGGTGTTCCGATTTCGTCTTCTCTTCTGTATCTCTTTCCTATGGAACCTGCCGCATCGTAGTCCACATTGAAGTACTTTGCAAGCTCCTCATATATAGGTTCTGCAACGCCGGAAAGCTTCTTTGCCAGAGGAAGAACGGCAGCCTTAAACGGAGCCAGTGCAGGATGCAGTCTGAGCACGACTCTGGTGTCTTCTTTTCCGTCTTCCGAGGTGAGAACTTCCTCATCGTAAGCATCGGCAAGGAATGCGAGAGCCACTCTGTCAGCTCCCAGCGACGGCTCGATGCAGTACGGAATGTATCTCTCGTTGGTCTCCGGATCGATGTATGTCATCTCCTGGCCCGAGAACTCACTGTGCTTTCTCAGGTCAAAATCTGTTCTGTCGGCAATGCCCCAGAGCTCGCCCCATCCGAACGGGAAGAGGTACTCGATGTCCGTGGTGGCGTTGCTGTAGTGGGAAAGTTCTTCCTTTTCATGGTCTCTCAGTCTGACGTTCTCCATGTTCATTCCGAGAGACTTAAGGAACTCTTCACAGTAGTTCTTCCAGTATGCAAACCAGTCAAGGTCAGTTCCCGGCTTGCAGAAGAATTCCAGTTCCATCTGCTCGAACTCTCTGGTTCTGAATGTGAAATTACCCGGCGTAATCTCGTTTCTGAAAGATTTGCCTATCTGAGCTATTCCGAAAGGAATCTTCTTCCTGGAAGTTCTCTGTACGTTTTTAAAATTAACAAATATACCCTGGGCAGTTTCAGGACGGAGATAAATCTCCGACTTGGAATCCTCGGTTACGCCCTGGAACGTCTTGAACATGAGGTTGAACTGTCTGATTCCGGTAAAGTTGGACTTTCCGCACTCAGGACATTTCACCTGATGCTCCTTTATGTATCCCTCCAGCTTCTCGTTGGACCATCCGTCTACGGTCACCACTTCTTCGCCGTTCTCCTTCATGTAGTCCTCGATAAGCTTGTCGGCTCTGAATCTTGCCTTGCACTCCTTACAGTCAATGAGAGGATCTGCAAATCCGCCGATATGGCCGGACGCCTCCCATGTTCTCGGGTTCATGAGAATAGCTGCGTCCAGGCCTACGTTGTATTTATTCTCCTGAACGAACTTCTTCCACCATGCTTTCTTTACGTTGTTCTTGAACTCAACGCCCAGCGGGCCGTAATCCCACGTATTGGCAAGACCTCCGTATATTTCAGAACCCGGATACACGTAACCGCGGTTCTTCGCAAGTGCGACGAGTTTCTCCATAGTTACCTTACTGCTCATTATTCTTCTTTACCTGCTTCCCTTTCCTCAGTTTTTTCCGTATCGGCATCATCTGCGCCTTTTTCAAATACATCTTCAAGGTCTTCAATGTCGGCATCATCAAAATAATCCTCTATTTCGTCCTCAAAGACATCTTTTTCTCTTTTAATTTTTTCCTTTGCGGCCATTGCGGCTTCTTTTGCCTTAGACAGGGCTGCACCGCTCTTTTCCTTTACATCCTCGTAAACGCCGGGAGCCTTTTCTTTAATATCTCCATAAAGAGCCGCACCTTTTACTTTAGTATCCTCGTACAGATCTTCGGCCTTTTCGGAGATGTCTATTACGCTTCCGTCATCTCTGATAAATTCAATTTTGCACTTGAATCCGAATGCGGCTACAGCTCCGGCTATCATTCCGTAAGGAGCCACTATGCTTCCCAGAAGTCCTGCCGTCAGAGGTATGTTAAGGATGGTGTCGCCGTCTCTTGTTATCATGATTCTGGAGACATTGCCCTTCTTTACGATATCTTTCATCTTTGCTACCAGGGCGTCCTTCTTTGCCTTCGTGGATCGGTTCTCACCGGAGTCCACCTTTTCCTCAATTTCGATGATGGCGTCCACAACGTTGCCGTCAGCCGCCTCCAGGGCTTCCTTTGCTTCCTTATAGGTTACCCCTGTTCTGTCCTTTACCAGTTCAATTTTTTCCAATGTAATTTCCATAATAACGCCTCCTATAATCTCTCATTCTTTTCTCCGGCGGCATCAGCAGATGCCCCTATTATATCTTCGCTCTTCAGCCTGCCGATGTCGAAGTAAAACGAGATATATTCTCTGACTACACGCTGCATTTCCCTGGAGACTCCATCCTCCAGAGCTACAGCATCAAAAGCGCTTACAGGCTTTTTCAAAAAGTATTTTGTTATATTTACTATATCAAATTCCGGCGTATAAATCAATTGTCCCGTCCGATTCCGCTCCTCTTCCGCAGCTTTCTTTTTCAGGCATTGCCTGCATATTATTCCTCCGTCCGGTATGCTGAAGGCGACGGGTTTTCCCTTTTCAGCCGACGGGTCTCTCTTCCTCCCGCAGACGCTGCAGCAGTCCAGAACCGGCAGGGCTCCCATAATGGAAAGAGCCTTCACCTCAAAAGCCAGCACCGTCGTCAGATACCCCGTCTTCTTTCTCTCCATTGAAGCGAGAAACGCAAGAATGAGATCCAGCATGGCCGGATGAGGCGCCTCTTCAGGCAGCATCTTCTCCGCAAGCTCAAGGACAAAGGACGCATACATGTACTTGTCCAGATTCTCGCCCAGAGAGTAATAACTCCTCTTCACCTCCGCAGAGTTAAGGTCGTAATACCCTCTGTTCACGAACAGATCGTACCTTCCGTAGGTGAAAGGCCTTACGGCAAGGGCGGCCTTTGATCTTCCCTTGCCTTCGGTTATGGATGAACCGACGCTGATCTTGCCGTATTTTCTTGTGAATATCAGAACCATCCGTCGCCCTGCGGGCGCCTTGACCTGTCTGAATACTATTCCGTCGGTATCAGTGTACATCTACTTTTCCTTATATCCGAAGTTGGCTATGGCCGTGTCGCTGTCGCGCCAGTTTTCCTTTACCTTGACCCACGTCTCAAGGTAAACCTTCGTCCCCAGCAGAGCCTCGATTTCCTTTCTGGCGCTCTGGCCTATACCCTTCAGCTTTCTTCCCTGCTTTCCGATTATTATTCCCTTATGGGACTTCTTCTCGCAGTAGATTACGGCTCCTATCCGCGCAAGGCCCGGCTCCTCCCTGAAAGACTCTATCTCCACCGCAACGCCGTGGGGAACCTCGTCGTTAAGATACATGAGAATCTTTTCCCTTATTATCTCGCTTACGAGAAATCTTTCCGGGTGATCTGTGACCATATCCTCCGGAAAGTACATGGGGCCTTCCGGCATGAGTTTTTCTATTTCATCTAAAAGTCCGTCCACGTTCTTTCCCAGAAGGGCCGACGTTCCGAATATGGCGTGGAAAACCCCGGTCTTTTCGTACTCATCATAAAGCCTTGCAAAATTCTCGGAATCCGTCTTGTCGGTCTTGTTTATTACGAGAATCTTCGGAGTATCCAGGTCTTTGATCATGTCGAATATGTACCTGTCCCCCGGGCCCTTCTTCGCGCTTCCGTCTATGAGGAAAAGTATAACGTCCACTTCCTTAAAGGTGTTCACCGCCATCTCCGTCATGGCGCTTCCCAGGCGGCTGTGAGCCTTGTGGATTCCCGGCGTGTCGATAAACACTATCTGAGCCTCGTCGGGCCTGGTGTATATTCCTCTGATGCTGTTTCTCGTAGTCTGTGGCTTATCGGTGGTTATGGCGATTTTCTCGCCCAGTATGCTGTTTAAAAGGGTGGACTTTCCCACGTTGGGGCGTCCTATTATTCCTGCAAAGCCTGATTTCATTGTAATCTGAATCCCTCCGGCAAAAGCTCCTTAAGGGTGAGAACCCTCAGGTTATCCTCCTCCGTTCCGGTCACCACTCTCAGGTCGGGAGCGAACTCGTACATGAACTGTCTGCATATTCCGCACGGCCACGCCTCCTGACCGCTGCTGGCTATGGCGATGGTGTCAAACTCTCTGTACCCTTCCGATATAGCTTTTACAAAGGCTGTTCTCTCCGCGCAGATGGTGGCGCCGAGAGAGGAATTTTCTATGTTCACACCGGTTATTATCTCTCCGGACTTTGTCAGAAGAGCCGCTCCGACCCTGAAGCCCGAAAAAGGTGAATATGATCTTTCAAGCATGGACACGGCGGTCCTGTAAAGCTTCAGATCGGTTTCCGTTACTTCTCTGTTCATTTTTCATACCTCCCTTGAAAGTCCGAGAAAATCCATTACCTCTTCCTCTTTAAGACGCATTTCTCTCTTTTCCTCTTCCTCCATGTGGTCGTAGCCTAAGAGGTGAAGGATGCTGTGAGTGAAGAGGTAAATCATCTCCCTGTCCAAAGAGTGTCCGAACTCACGGGCCTGCTCCGCCGCCCGTTCTTTACATATTACTACGTCTCCAAGAAGTATCTCGCCGTCTTCAGATATTTCGTCAAAGTCGTCGTACTGGGGGAATGAAAGAACGTCGGTGACGCTGTCCACTCCCCGGTAGTCCCGGTTAAGTTCCTTTATGCCGTCTTTGTCAGTAAATGTAACGCTTACAGCGCACCTTCCGGCATCGAGACCTTCTCCCGTCACGCACTTTTCGGCAGACTTTCTCATATAGTTTTCGGTTTTTTCGTCGAGATCGCCTCTCTCGTCGTCAAAATATATTTCCATAAAGACAGTTTCCTCTATTCGCTGGGATATCTCTTATAGTACTGGTCGTAGGCCGCGATTATCTTTCTCACCAGCTCGTGTCTCACAACGTCCGTTTCCTTAAGGTAACAGAAGTCTATGTCCTTGACCGCCTTGAGGATTTTCGCCGCCTCCACGAGGCCGCTCTTCTTTCCCTTAGGCAGGTCTATCTGAGTAATGTCTCCCGTCACCACCACCTTGGAGCCGAAGCCCATTCTGGTGAGGAACATCTTCATCTGCTCTCTGGTGGTATTCTGAGCCTCGTCAAGTATGATGAAGGAATTGTCAAGAGTTCTTCCCCTCATATACGCAAGAGGAACCACCTCTATGACCTCCTTTTCCCTGAGTCTCATAGCGTTGTCTCTTCCGAGAACGTCGTAAAGTGCATCGTAGAGAGGCCTCAGATAAGGATCCACCTTGTCCTGCATGTCGCCGGGCAGAAAACCCAGGCTCTCTCCCGCTTCCACCGCAGGGCGGGTCAGTATTATCTTCTGCACCTGCTTATTCTTAAATGCCGTTACGGCCATGGCTACGGCAAGGTACGTCTTTCCCGTTCCAGCGGGACCTATCCCGAAGACTATGTCCTTTTTCCTTATGCTTTCAACGTAGTTCCTCTGACCTATGGTCTTCGGCTTAAGGGGTCTTCCGGCAGCCGTAAAACATATGACGTCCCTGCTTACACCGCTTTCCGCATAGGAAGTTCCCTCGCTTCCGAGAGATATGATGTAGCCGGCCTTCTGCCTGTCGAGCTTTTCTCCTGCGCGGAGAACGTGGGCCATCTCTACCAGAATCCTCTCCGCTGCGTCAGTATCTCCGCCCTTCAGGGTCAGGCCGTCGTCCCGCTGAAAAATCTCGGTTCCCGTGGCTTCGGTAATCATCTTAAGGTTTGCGTCCAGAGTTCCGAACAGAGCCGCTCTGTCCACGTCGTCCGAAAGCTCCACCTTCTTCATAGGTAATCCTGTATCCGTCAATACTAAGCTTCTCCTTTGTCTCCGTGAAAATCCGATCCTTCCGTAATGTGAAGGTGATATTTCCCCGCTATTTTTACGAGTTCCAGGCTCTCCTTTTCGCCAGCCGAAGGATGAAAGCATTCCATGCCTTTAAGGCCGGCCTTCTTAAGCTCTCCGACAAAATCTGAAAGTCTGTCGAAAAAGCCCACCTCATTAGGTCTGAGCCCTGAAATCTTCATGGGATGGGCGAGAACCGCCATACCGCCCGCAGACCTTATGACTTCTATTCCTTCCTCAGTCTCCGGCATGTACCTTAAAGCGGCTTCATCCATCATGCGCCACGCGTCCTTTTTATCGACGCCGCAGGCTGCAAGGGCTCTGACAAAATCAGGCTTTGCCACGTACTTCCCGCCGTTTCTCTCGTTTATTATACCCTCGTCCAGATTATAGCCTCTGTTTCTCAGGTCTTCTCTTACGACGGCATTTCTCTCCTCTCTTCCTTTCAGAAGCTTTTCGGAAAGGGAAAGAAGTCCCGGGTTTTCCGTATCTATGTGATAGCCGAGAATGTGTATTTCGCTTACGTAATCGTTTCCGGAAAGAATTTTTCCCGTTGAAAGTTCTATTCCCGGTACCACCTGAATCCTCAAGGCTTCTCCTGACACCAGCGCATCGTGAACGCCTTTCACGTTATCGTGGTCGGTAATCGATACCACGTCGTAATCGTCGTCTTTATACTTTCTCACCAGTTCCACAGGACTCATCCATCCGTCGGAATATACACTGTGAATGTGCATATCGGTCTTGTAGCTCATCTAAAGCTCCTTCTCGTAGAGAAGTCCGGCCTTGACTTCCTCCATTTTCTCTCTGCCCTTTACCAGCTCTATGAGCTTTAAGGCGAAGTCCATGGCAAGACCCGGCCCTCTTCCCGTTACGATATTTCCCGATACGGTAACGTCTTCGCCCGTATACTCTGCGTTTAAAAGCTCGACCTCCATGCCGTCGTAAATGGTGGCTCTGTGTCCTCCCAGAATTCCGGCTTTTCCTAAAACCATAGGCGCGGCGCAGATTGCGGCAATCAGGCCGCCCCTTTCGTCGTATGCCTTGAGTTTATTGTTGAAATCGTAGTGATTGCATAAATTCACCGTTCCCGGCATTCCTCCCGGCAGCACCATCATGGTGCAGTGCTCCCAGTCTACGCCGCCGAACAGAACATCCGCCTCTATCCCTATACCTTTTGATCCGTAGACGGTCTTATCCTCCATGAGGGACACCGTCTTAACCTGCATTTCCGCTCTTCTGAAGAGATCCACCACAGTGATGGCTTCAACTTCTTCAAATCCGTTTGCTAAAAATACGTAAATCATTCGTTCTCTCCCAATATCAGTAAAATATACGCTTTGCTTTTGTAAGGTTGTAGTGTATGTAAATGAATATTCCCAGAAGAGCCAGACCGAGCACGCTGGAAAAGATGATGAAAGTCTTATAAAAAGGACTTCCCAGCAGTACGACGAGAACAGATTTATCATCCAGCTCCACGCCTATCAGTCTGTCGTACAGCATCGCTCTGAACCTTCCTGTGGAAATGAGTATATCCTGAATTATTATCAGTACGGCCGTTATGCCCGCCGCCAGAAAGCCGCGCTTCCTCAATGCCTCCCGGTATCCCTTTCTGTACAGATACGTATAGAAAGCAATGCCGACGGCTCCGGAAAGGATTCCCAGGAGCAGATGGAGGTTCACCGCAACTTTCGCCTTCCTCATGGCTTCTGTTTCCTTATCGTCAAAAATAGGGTCTCTGAATCTGCCGTTGTCGTCGTATACCTGAAATTCACCGCCAAAGGACGACCAGTACCCGGCTATTTCATCCGCAAATTCTGAACCGGTAACATTATACGCAAGTCCCGCCGTCGCACGGCTGTCGTTAAAGTGGTACACGTAGGTTTCGGATATTCTCAGCACGATGTTCGAGCTGAGAATCAGGATCATCAGGGGTATAAACACTGCTGCAAGGATGGATGACGCATAGTTGAACTTTCTCATGTGCTTCCTCCTCTATATCCAAAATGGGGCTGCACTAAAAAGGCACAGCCCCACCGCTTAAAGTGCATTTATTTAATTATTTCGCAAACCGTGTCGTTTCCGCAGCCTGCTGCATTTCCCTCATCCGTGTCAAGATGCACTTCTCTGAAATGCTTGGAGCCGACTCTGGCAAGGACGTTATCGAATACCAGTCCTCTTTCTCCTCCGATTCTGATGCTTACGATTTCGCCGTCCTTTACTCCGGCTTCTGCAGCCTGCTCGTCATTTAAATGAACGTGACGAAGAGCTGCGATAACGCCGTGATCAAGTTCTATTTCTCCGCAAGGTCCTATGAGTTTACATCCCGGAGTTCCCTCAAGCTTTCCGGACTCTCTTACCGGAGCTGCGATTCCGATGGTTCTGGCATCGGTAAGCGCAAGTTCGACCTGAGTTTCAGCTCTTACAGGTCCCAGAACTCTGATACCGGTAAGGGTTCTCTTAGGCCCTACGATATCGACCTTTTCCTCTGCCGCAAACTGGTTAGGCTGCTTTAAAGGCTTGGTAGGAGTGAGCTCATGACCCTTTCCGAAGAGAATCTCAAGATGCTCCTGGCTTAAATGCACGTGTTTGTTGGAAATTCCGATTGGTACTGTGTAACCCATTTTATTTCTCCTTCTTTCGTTAATGTATTATGATTATGTCAGTTCTCCAGATACCCCACGTATGGCAGGTTTCTGTACTTCTGATCGTAGTCCAGACCGTATCCTATAATAAAGAGGTCGTCCACCGTGAATCCGATATAGTCGGCATACACTTCAGCCTTCCTTCTGGACGGCTTGTCGAGAAGTGTGCAGATTTTTACGCTCTTAGGGTTTCTGTCCTCCAGGTATTCCTTCAGGAATTTAAGAGTCGTCCCCGTATCCACGATATCTTCGACTATGAGTATGTTCTTACGATACAGATCCATGTCGACATCCTTGGTAACCTTGACTACACCGCTGCTGGTGGTTCCCGAACCATAGCTGCTGGCTGAGATGAAGTCGATTTTAGTGTCGACTGTTATTTCCTTCATCAGATCCGCCATCCACATCACCGCTCCCTTAAGGGTGCCGAGAAGAATAAGTTCTTCTCCGGCGTAATCCTCAGAAATCTGTTTTCCCAGCTCTCTGGCACGGTTTTCTATTTCCTCCCTCGTATAGAGAACCTTCCCTACGGCTATGTTTTCCTTCATTATTAACCTCCGTCCTACTATTTGATTTTACACCCCGAAAGGCACTTCTGTCACGGATTTTTTTTAATATTTTCGTCCGAAAACCTTCCATTATTCGGAAATGTTCCCATTATTGTTTATAAGGTTTTCTATGTAATCCAGAAGCGTGTCGTTTCCGGTTTTTTTAAGAGCGGATACCGGAATTACAACATCCTCCGCCGTAAGACACAGCTTCTTTCTTATGGCACCTATACACTTTGACCTCTGACTTCCGGAAATCTTGTCCGCTTTGGTCGCGACCACTATTCCATCGAGACCGTAATGCCTGAGATACTCGTACATCTGAACGTCCTGGGCCGTAGGCTCATGGCGGATATCCACCAGCTGGACCACCTTGAGAAGGCCCTCTCGTCCCGAAAGATAGCTTTCCATCATCCGGCCCCAGTTCTCAGTTACAGATTTTGCAGCTTTTGCATAGCCGTATCCCGGAAGGTCGACTATACGAAAAGTATCATTTATGAGGTAAAAATTTATCGTTCTCGTCTTTCCGGGGCTGGCGCTCACTCTCGCCAGACTCTTCCTCCCCGTAAGAAGGTTGAGAAGGGAGCTCTTTCCAACGTTGGATCTTCCCGCAAAGGCAATTTCCGGCATGTCGTCCGCCGGATACTGGGCAGGCTTTACAGCCACTGCCTGAAGCTCCGATTTAACTATCCTCATTTTCTCTCCTGTCCAGCGCCTCATCCAGGGCGTCAAAAGCTGTTTTCAGCGGTATGAATTTCAGCTGCTTTCTCACGGAAGCAGGTATTTCCTCCACGTCCTTCATATTCTCCTCCGGAAGCAGAATGGTTCGCGCTCCGGCCCTGTGAGCCGCAAGCACCTTTTCCCTGATTCCGCCTACCGGGAGAACTTTGCCTCTTAACGTGATCTCTCCCGTCATGGCAATGTCCTTTCTTACAGGAACACCGGTGAGTGCGGATACCACAGCAGTGAACATTGTCACACCGGCAGACGGGCCGTCTTTCGGAACCGCTCCTTCAGGAACGTGAATGTGCAGGTCGTATTTCTTGTAGAAATCCTCTTCTATTCCGAGTTTTTCCGCAACTGACCTTATATAGCTTACTCCGGCCTTTGCCGATTCCTGCATAACGTCGCCCAGCTGACCGGTTAGGGAAAGCCTTCCGCTTCCCGGAAGAATTGCCGCCTCGATGGAAAGAGTGTCTCCTCCAACTGCGGTCCATGCCATTCCCGTAACCACGCCGACTTCACTTTCGCCTTCGACAATATCATAGTGGAACTTCTTCTTTCCCAGATATTTTTCAAGATTCTTAGGCGTAACCGATGCGCTCTTTGTTTTAGAGGTTACTATGCGCCTTGCGGTTTTCCTGCATATGGATGCGATTTCTCTTTCCAGATTTCTCACGCCCGATTCTCTGGTATAGTAGTTTATAATGTCGCGAAGGGCGTTTTCGGATATCTTTACACTGTCCTTTTTAAGTCCGTGCTCCCTGACCTGCTTTGGAATCAGGTAATCCCTGGCTATTTTTACCTTGTCCTCTTCGGTATATCCGCTGACCTCTATGACCTCCATTCTGTCAAGAAGCGGTCGCGGAATGGTGTCTATGGCATTTGCCGTAGTTATGAAGAGAACTTTGGAAAGGTCGAAAGGTACTTCCAGATAGTGATCCGTAAAGGTCTTGTTCTGCTCCGGATCGAGCACTTCCAGAAGCGCCGATGAAGGATCTCCTTTGAAATCTGCGCCTATTTTATCTATTTCATCAAATAGGAATACCGGATTATTCACACCGGATTCCTTTATTCCGGTTATAATTCTTCCCGGAATTGCTCCGATGTACGTTCTTCTGTGGCCTCTTATCTCCGCTTCGTCTCTTACGCCGCCCAGGCTCATCCTTATGAACTTCCTTCCGGTGGCATTCGCCACGGATTTTGCGATAGATGTCTTTCCCACTCCCGGAGGACCCACGAGGCAGATGATAGGTCCTTTAAGCTCTTTGGCAAGGTGAATTACCGCGAGATACTCTATGATTCTCTCCTTGACGTTCTTAAGACCGTAATGCTCCTTTTCCAGAATCTTTTCAGCCTTCTTAAGGTTGGTATTCACCTTGGACGCTTCATTCCACGGAAGATCCAGAAGAGTCTCCACGTAAGTCCTTATGACGCTGCTTTCAGCCGAAGACGGCATCATTCGAGTAAAGCGTTTTATTTCTTTTCTTATCTTCTCATCAGTAGTCTCATCCAGCTTAAGCTCGTTCAGTTTCTTCAGCCACTGATCGGCTTCCTGGGTCGGGTCCTCGTCATCACCAAGTTCCTCCTGAATGGCTTTCATTCTCTCCTTCAGGAAATACTCTCTCTGGTTGGTGTCTACGTTCTCCTTAACCTTCTGATTCAGCTGCTTTTCCATTACAGCTATCTGGTTTTCCTCCGTTAAGGTCTTAACCAGAAGCTGAATTCTCTCTCCGAACGGGAAAGAATCGAGAAGCTGCTGCTTTACAGCCGTAGTCACCGCAACCTCGCTGGCGGCTTTGTCACAGAATTTCCCCGGACTTACCGTCGATACTATCTTATCCACCATATCGTCGGAAATTCTTCCGGTAAGAGCCGCGTACTCTATGAACAGGTCTCTCGCCATCCTTACGGCAGCCTTTTCCTCCACCGTCAGTCCTGCATCTTCTATGGATTCAGGTATTTCCGCAAGAGTGCAGGTCATGAAGCTTTCCTCAGTAACAGGCTCCTTTATTCTGGCTCTTTCGAGTCCCTCCACCAGCACTCTGACTGCATCGCCGTTTATTTTAAGCATCTGCTTTACCCTGACTACAGTACCCAGACTGTAAAGGTCGTCAAAGGTAGGAATCAGTATGTTATCGTCTTTCTGGCTTGTCACGAAAAGTATCTTGTCTCTGGCCATGGCGCTTTCCAGCGCTCTTATGGATTTATCTCTTCCTATGTCAAAATGAATGACCGTGTTAGGAAATATGGTAACTCCTCTCAGAGGTACGCAGGGATAGACTTTTTCCGAAGTCCGGCCGGCCGCGTCGTCCACAGTTTTATCGTCCGAATCCTCGTTTTCCGACTCAGGTGCGTTTTCCTCCATGTAGTCTCTTCCCGTGTCCTTGAGCGCGTCTTCTATTCTCTCAAAAACTTTTTTAATATCGTCACCCATGATTTTCCCTCCTTTCTTATTTTGCGCAGTGCGGAAAATCCGCCTGCAATATACGACAAGGAGCGACTTGATAGCCGCCTCCCGTCAAAGGGCTTTCGCCCGGTATTTACTTTACGAACACTTCTCCGGCAGCTGTTCCGATACAAGTTTCGGCTGTCTGCCCTTTTCTATTGTGTCCCTGGTTACTACACACTTTGTCACGTCAGGCCTTGAAGGTATCTCGTACATGATGTCGTTCATGGCCTTCTCGAATATGCTTCTTAAGCCTCGTGCTCCCGTCTTTCTCTCGATTGCCTTTCTGGCTATGGCCCTCACCGCTTCGTCGCTTACGGAAAGCTCTACGCCGTCCAGGTCGAAAAGCTTCTTATACTGCTTTACGAGAGCGTTCTTAGGTTCCTTCATTATACGGACCAGGGCGTCCTCATCCAGCTCATCAAGAGTAACTATTACAGGAAGTCTTCCGATAAACTCGGGGATGAGACCGAACTTGAGAAGGTCCTCAGGACGCACGTCCTTCAGTATTGCCTTCTCCTCTGCGGCTTTCGGCTTTACGTCGGAATTGAAACCTATTACCTTCTCTCCCTGACGTCTCTGAATTATCTTATCGAGACCTGAGAATGCGCCGCCGCATATGAACAGCACGTTGGTGGTGTCAAAGGGAATAAACTCCTGGTGAGGATGTTTTCTTCCTCCCTGAGGCGGAACGTTGGCGACCGTGCCTTCAAGAATCTTCAAAAGGGCCTGCTGAACGCCTTCTCCGCTGACATCTCTGGTTATGGACGGGTTCTCCGATTTCCTTGCGATCTTATCGATCTCATCTACATATATTATGCCCTTCTGCGCCTTTTCTATATCCCAGTCGGCCGCCTGAAGAAGTCTTAAGAGAATGTTCTCCACATCCTCTCCCACGTATCCGGCTTCTGTCAGCGCTGTAGCATCCGCTATGGCAAATGGTACGTCAAGAATCTTGGCAAGGGACTGTGCAAGCAGAGTCTTGCCGGATCCGGTAGGTCCTATCATAACTATATTGCTCTTCTGAAGCTCCACCTCGTCCTTATCCCTTTCGGAAAGACCGTTTATTCTCTTGTAGTGGTTATATACTGCCACTGCCAGTGATTTCTTCGCATCGTCCTGTCCGATGACATATTCCGACAGGTAACCGAAAATATCCTTCGGCTTCGGAAGGTCGTATCGGGTCCCGGTTCCGGCCTTCTCCACTTCAAGAGCCTCGCTGATAATATCCATGCACATTTCTACACATTCATCGCATATGTAAACGTCAGGCCCTGCTATGAGTCTTTTCACCTGGCTCTGGGGCTTGCCGCAGAATGAGCAGTGAAGCTGATGTTCAGGATTCATTCTGTCTGTCATGACCCTTTTCCCCTCCTTTTTATCTTTTTTCTATGACCTTGTCTATGAGACCGTACTCTACGGCTTCGTCCGCGGTCATAAAGTTATCTCTGTCCGTATCCACAGCTATTACATCCACAGGCTTTCCCGTGTTCTCACTCAGGATTCTGTTCAGATTTTCTCTGGTTCTCAGAATCCACTCGGCGTGAATCTTGATATCGGACGCCTGTCCTCTGGCACCTCCCAGAGGCTGATGAATCATAACCTCCGCGTTTGGAAGAGCGAATCTCTTTCCCTTCGTTCCCGATGAAAGAAGAAAGGCTCCCATGCTTGCGGCGAGTCCCACGCAGATGGTAGATACGTCAGGCTTTATGTATTTCATAGTGTCGTAAATAGCCATACCGGCGGTGACGGAACCGCCGGGGCTGTTTATATATATGCATATGTCCTTATCCGGATCCTCGGCTTCAAGAAAGAGAAGCTGTGCGACCACAAGACTTGCCACGTGGTCGTCTATCTCCTGATCCAGAAATATGATTCTGTCCTTAAGCAGTCTGGAATATATGTCATAGGATCTTTCCCCCATTCCCGTCTGCTCAATTACGTATGGTACAAGCGCCATTATTTCTCCACCTCGGTAACTTCCGGCTTGATTTCTTCCGGCTTAACCTTCTTAACCCTGGCCTTGTCGTAGAGAAGATCGATGACCTTCTTAAGCTGCATGTCCTTCTTGAAGTAAACCATGCCGTCTTCGCCGATCATTTCCTTCACCTTATCCACGTCGCTCTTATATGCCTCTGCCAGGTTCTTCAGTTCGGCCTCAAGCTCTTCTTCGCTGATTTCTACATTCTCTGCGTCAACTATGGACATGAGAACCAGTCTGGTTCCCACCTTCTCGGTGGCATTCTCCCTTGCGTCCTCTCTGAATGCATTGTAGTCCTGTCCGATGAAGCCCAGGTACTGCTGGAGGTTCATTCCCTGATATCTCAGTTCCTGATCTATCTCCTGCATCATTCTGTCCATCTCGTCCTCTACCATTACGCGGGGAACTTCAGGCTTGTTCAGCTCGTAAACCTTCTTTATAACGGCGTCCTTGCCCGCGTTCATGGAGCGGTCTGCCGCCATCTTCTCATTTCTCTCGATGATGGAGTCCTTAAGCTCCTTAAGGGTATCGTACTCACTTACGTCCTTTGCAAACTCATCGTCAAGTTCAGGAAGCTGTTCTTCCTTTACCTCGTGAACGGTGCAGTGGAATACTGCTTCCTTTCCCGCAAGGTTCTCTGCGTGATACTCCTCAGGGAAGGTAACCTTAACGTCCTTCTTCTCTCCCGCCTTAACGCCTACAAGCTGCTCCTCAAAGCCCGGGATGAACATTCCGGAACCAAGCTTAAGTTCCTGGCTCTCTGCGGTACCTCCTTCGAACTGTTCGTCGCCGACAAATCCTGCATAGTCCAGGATAACGGTATCTCCGTCCTCTGCGGCTCTTTCGGCTACGATCATGCGGGCGTTTCTCTTTCTCATGGACTCAAGCTCTTTATCCGCATCAGCTTCGTCAGCCGTAAACTCAGGCTGCTCCACCTCGACTCCCATGTAGTCCTTAACCTCTACAACAGGGTATACGGCAACGGTTACGTTAACCACAACGTCCTTATCCTTTGCGATTTCCTCAAAATCCATGTCAGGTCTGTCTATTACTTCAAGCTCCAGTTCCTTGATTGCCTGGGGGTATCCGGTATCAAGCATGCTGTTTATAGCGTCTTCGAAGAATACGCCTTCTCCGTAGTGCTTTTCAATAATGCTTCTCGGAGCCTTTCCTCTTCTGAAGCCGTCGATTACGAACTGATTTTTAGTCGCCTTATATGCTTCTACTATGGCGTCGTTAAATTCTTCCTTAGTGAACTCCATTTTGAACTTCACTTCGTTGTTTTCTTTGGAAATAAATGTAGTCTTCATTTAGATATATGTCCTCCTGCATTGATTAACTTATAATGATAAAATACGTCCGTCAGGTACGGCACGAATAGCTATTATTATACACTTATACCCATCTAAAGTAAAGAAAAACCAAGAAAAATGACTGTAAAACAGTCATTTTTCGCAAAAAACTAATCCAACAGGTCAAGTCCCTGTCTGAATTTACTCTTTTCTCCCGGTTTAAGGCCGAATTTAGATGAAATTTTAGCTCCTAAAGCCTCCATATCCTCTCTGCTTCCCGAATAAAGCTCCAATTCCAGCTCCGAAACAGGCGCCGTCTTTTCACCGCATATTATCCTTCCTATGTCGGCGGAAAGCTCGCATATGGATTTCCCCGTATCCAGTCTCATCTGCCTTCTCCTGAACCTCATCTCCATCACCGGAATAAGCTTCCTGTCACCTAAGAGCTTTCTGAGTTCACCTATCATCTGACTCTGGCTGAACACCTCTACTGTAGGATTTGCAATATCTCCAGGATCTGCAACAGGCACGTTTATCTCTTCCCTCTGGTGAAATCCGGACTCGCTGGAGCCGTTCCATTTCAGAGTCGCAAAACATCTTCTTCCTTCCTGCCTCAGTCTGAAAACCATATTTTCACGGGAGAAGCGCCGGTCTTCCGTATCATAATATACTGCCCGGTAATCATCCTCTTCCTCAGAATTCTCATCGGTTATACTTCTTATGAAGCTGTCGGAAAAGATTCTGTCTACGTCATCTTCACTTTCTAAAATATATTTGAGTTCTATTTCCATTCCCTTTCACCTGCCTTTCTCCCGTCATGCATTCCATCTATAACAAACTTTTCAATAGCCTTTGCCACGCCGTCTTCGGCGTTGGAATCCGTTACAAAATCCGCCATGGCTCTGACATCCGGTGTAGCATTTCCCATGGCAATTCCCACAGCAGCCATCTCAATCATAGCCCCGTCGTTGGGACTGTCTCCGCATGCCATAAGCTCACTTTTTTTCACGCCCAGTTCTCCCATAAGATGAAGAAGTCCGTCGGCCTTGCTTGTGGTGGCTCCTCCGATTTCGTTGTTCAGGGCAAATGACGTAGTCACCGTCACGCCGGGAATTTCCCTGAGCACCCTCGAGAATTTCTCTTTCGCTTCATTGGAAGGATAGTTTATGGATATGTTCTCTATCCTGTCTCTGTGTTCTCGCATGAACGCAAAAATATCATCGACGGGATTTCTCGTAGAAAGCACGTATACGCTGTCTCTTGTCATTATCTCTCCCGATTTTATGGCGTTAAATTCGCTGACGTCTATATACGCCCTTCCATCCGTAAATGCCTCCGCCCTCACTCCGGCCTTCTCCAGAATATCCGCAATTTCCGTCACCGAGGCTGCTTCTATACAGTTTTCATAGATGAGAGTTCTGTCCTTAAGCCTCGTAACCTGAGCGCCGTTGGAAGTTACGGCATACTCTATGCCGCCTATGGAAAACACGTTATCTGGCAGGGAATGAAAAGCTCTTCCCGTCGCCACAACTATGTGAACTCCCATGTCCATGGCCCTTTTAAAGGCCAGCTCTTCTCTTTCCGTTATTCTTCCAAAAGGATCCAGCGCCGTGCCGTCAAGGTCCAAAGCCACCATTTTAACAGGCTTCCTCATGTTTTATCTGTTCCTTCCTTCCGTAATGGCGATAAATTCCGTATTGTACTTCCTCACCTGCTTCATGGTGCATCCGTCATCGTGACCCGGGTATATATGTATGTCGTTATCCCATTTATCGACAATATCTCTTATGGAGGCCTTCATCTTTTCTTCGCTTCCTCCCTCAAGGTCGGTTCTTCCGAGGTCCGTATCAAAAACCGTATCTCCCGTGAAGCAGACCCTGCTCCTTTCACTCATGACGCATATGCTGCCTTCAGTGTGGCCGGGAGTGTTCAGTATTTTAAGTTCCTCACCCTCAAATTCAAGAACGTCTCTGTCCGTCAGGGTCACATCCACTCTTCCCCGGTATACCGCCGCATCTGCCTCATGCATGTACACAGGACATCCCAGCACGTCCGCCGCGGCATCCGAAGCTCCCGTGTGGTCGTGGTGAAGGTGGGTCAGTATTATTCCTTTAGCACTAAGTCCGTTCTCTCTGACAAAATCCGCAAACACTCTGTGGTTATATCCCGGATCTATAATGTAGCAGTCCCCCTTCGGCCTTACATATATAACATAGCCGTTACTCTGAAGGTTTCCGCCTGTAAAACGCTTTATCTTCATGGGTCTTCCTTCTTTTCCGTCCGCCTTCCCCCGGCGGAACAGATAAGCATATTTTACATTACTTTACGTTTTATTGCAACGTAAAAACCGGAAGCGGAAAGCTCCCGGTCTTTACTAGATAAAGCATACAGATAATAAGGAATATGTCCGTATTAGTATGATAAATCATTCAGTGCCATAGTTCCGTCAGGCTGTACGTTTACACCCTTAAGATCGGAGTTGTAAGCGATAAAGCTCTGGTCGGAGAACAGCGGAATCATGTTAACGTTTTCGAACAGCATCATCTGAACTTCGCCAACCATCTCAGTTCTTTCCTCACCGTCGATAGTTGCAGCCGTCTTAGCTACCATTTCACGATACTCATCGTTGTTTCCAGGTGCGTTCTGGTCATAGTAGCAGCTGTTGAAGATGAGGATAGGCTCTGCCCATGACAGATATTCGATACCTGCGTCATAGTCATCGCTGTTGATGTTCTCATATACGTAGTTCCAGTCGATAGCTTCGATGCTCATTTCGAATCCAACTGCTGAAAGCTGTTCAGCCATTCTTTCAGCGATTGCAGTGTCGTCAGTCCATGCATACCATGTGAATGCAAGCTTTTCTCCGTCCTTGTAACGGAATCCGTCATCGTTCATCTCCCATCCGGCCTCGTCGAGAAGCTTGTTTGCTTCATCAACGTCGTTTGCGAGATTTTCTTCAAAGTAGTCCTTTGCGTCCTGGTTGAAGTTCTGCATAGTGTCAAAGATCATGGAGTATGCAGGAGTAATGGTTCCGTCTACGATGTCAACCCATCCTTCTCTGTCAAGTGCAAGAGCGAATGCCTTTCTTACATTGATGTCGGAGAATACAGGGGAGTCAGTGTTGAGTTCGCAGTAGTAGATGCTTGGGTAAGTAGCCTCTTCGAGAGTTATTCCCTCTGCACCTTCAAGCTCCATCTTGCCGTCTGCAGTTACAGTTCCCAGCATATCGATGGTACCGTTCTTCAGCTCTTCGATCTCAGTGAACTCTTCTACGTTGAATCTGAGTCTGATGGTTTCGAATGCCATAGGTCCGTGGTTCTCTACCTCAGGGTTCTCGCACTTGAAGTCGTCGAATCTGGTAAGAGTGAGTTCTGAACCGGATACATAGTCTTCAGGGTTTGCGATGTAGTAAGGTCCGTAAGGATGTGCTCCCCACATGAGTTCTTCGTTGGACATGGACTCCAGCTCACCGCTGTCGATGATGGTAAGGAATCCGGAGCTGAAATAGTACATCATGTCGGAAGTGAAGTGGCTCAGATGAAGGGTTACAGTGTTTCCTTCATAGTCCATGCTTTCGATGTTGGAGTATCCGTCAGCATATGGAGACGAATCGAGTCCGTGCTGAATGGATGCAACTACGTCGCCTGCATCGAGAGTTTCTCCTGTGGAGAATGTCATTCCCTCAGGAACGTTGAAAGTAACGGTAAGACCGTCTTCGCTTACTGTCCAGTCTGTGCAGATGTTGTCAGTAAGAGTTCCGTTCTCCTCGTCCCAGCTGAACATAGGCTCAGCGATCAGAGCAGTACCGGTGCTTGTGGAGTCAAGCTGCATGGTATCGATTCCGTACCATTCGCTGTCGGTCATGACAAATTCTGTCTTCTCAGCAGGATCTGCCGCCTCATCGCCGCCGCCTCCGCATGCTGCCATTGAGAATGTCATGGCTGCAATGAGGCCGAGGGTCAATAATTTCTTTTTCATTTCTTCCTCCTCCAATCAAATTTGAAGTTCTTTAATTTATTGTAAAATGTTTTACAATACGGCGTTAAATGTTTTCTGCGAACTTCCCCTCAGGCAGGCGCTGACGCTCTGCCTGAAGCGAATCTGTCCGCATACTGTTACTATATGTGTAATGGGTGGTAACATGCAACCTGATGACCCGGGGATACCTCCTCCGTTTCCGGCTGGGAATTCTTACATTCCTCGGTAGCATACTGACATCTGTCACAGAACCTGCAGCCGGCGCCTATCTTTATCAGGCTTCCCGGATCTCCTGACAGAAGCTGCTTTTCTCTGTCTCTGAGAGTAGGGTCCAGAATAGGTGCGGAACTCATAAGTCCCCACGTATAAGGGTGCTTAGGGTTATTTGAAACTTCAGCCGTCGGTCCGAACTCAACCAGCTTGCCAAGGTACATTACCGCAATCTTATCGCTGAGATACTTTATAACGTTAAGGTCGTGAGTTATTACCAGATAAGTCAGGTGGAGTGTTTCCTGCAGGTCGAGAAGCAGATTGAGAATCTGCGCCTGTACGGAAATATCCAGCGCCGACGTAGGCTCGTCCAGAATCATAATCTTAGGATTCAGCGCAAGGGCTCTTGCTATGGCTATTCTCTGGAGCTGTCCTCCGGAAAGCTGATGAGGATAGCTGTCCAGATACCTTTCGTCCATCTTTACCAGGTCGAGTACTTCCTTTGCTTTCTGTCTCGCCTCTGCCTTTGACGCACCGTGAACTATCATAGGTCTCATAATGGAACTTTCCACTGTCTGTCTCGGGTTCAGATTGGAAGCAGGATCCTGGAATACTACCGCTATGTCGCTATGAAGCTTCTTCATATCGGCTCTGGTGGCTTTCGCAAGGTTTACGCCATCGATGTAGACATCTCCTCCGGTCATCTTCGTCAGGGAGAGAAGGGTACGTGCAAGAGTGGTCTTACCGCTTCCTGATTCTCCTACCAGTCCGACGATTTCACCTTCGTTTATGGTCATGGTGATGTCATCAACTGCCTTTACATAGCTCTTCGTCTTCTTTACGAGACCCTTGGAAATGGAAAAGTACTTCTTCAGTCCGTCAAGTTCTATCATAGCTCTTTCTTCCATATTACTTTTCCTCCTTTCCTATTTCGTGACATCTTACCATGTGATCTTCTCCCACCATTGTCATAGGAGGATCTTCTGTCTTACATTTCTCCGTTGCGTAAGGACATCTGTTTGCAAAGCGGCAGCCCGGCTTCTTTTCGGTGATTCTCGGTACGTTGCCTTCAATAGTCTGAAGTCTTCCTTCATCCTTCGTCTTTCTTGGAAGGGCGGCCATGAGGAGTCTGGTGTATGGGTGAACAGGGTTTTTGAAAATCTCAAATACGTCGCCTGTTTCCACCATCTCTCCTGCGTACATTACACCGATTTTATCCGCAACTTCGGCTACGAGACCGAAGTTATGTGTAATAAGCATTACCGCGGTAT
Source organism: uncultured Bacillota bacterium (assembly GCA_949287095.1). Classification (GTDB taxonomy): domain Bacteria; phylum Bacillota; class Clostridia; order Peptostreptococcales; family Anaerovoracaceae; genus Avanaerovorax. The sequence continues at coordinate 32,802 of CASEFA010000004.1, read as the reverse complement.
TGAACTGTTCCTTCAGGTCCTTGATGATTGCCAGAATCTGAGCCTCGATGGTTACGTCAAGAGCCGTGGTAGGCTCGTCGGCAATCAGCAGCTCCGGATTTCTCGAAATCATCATTGCTATCATTACACGCTGACGCATTCCTCCGGAAAGCTCGTGTGGGAAGCTCTTTGCTCTTTCCTCTGCATCCGGCATCTTTACGTCCTTAAACAGTTCTATTACTCTGTTCCATGCTTCCTGCTTATCCACCTTGTCAAGTTCTATGGCCTCCGCCACCTGACTTCCTACGGTGTATACAGGGTTCAGAGAATCCAGCGGGTTCTGGAAAATCATTCCGATTTCCTTACCTCTGATCTTCTCCATCTCCTTTTCGGTCACTTCTCTCAGATCTCTGCCCTTGAATATGACCTTTCCGGTAATTGTCTCGTTTCCTCCCGGAAGAAGATTCATTATGCTGTGAGCCACTGTGGACTTTCCGCATCCGGATTCTCCTACCACGGCGAAAATCTCGCCTTTATTGATGGAGAAATTTACATCCTTTACAGCAGAAAGGTAGCCCTCTTTTACTTTATAATCTATTGACAGATTTTCTAATCTAAGCAGTTCTTCGCTCATATTCGCACTCCTTTCTACTGTGACTTCATATGCGGGTCAAGGAGATCTCTGAGACCTTCGCCTATGAGGTTAAATCCGAATGTAGTATATACAAGTGCAATGCCCGGGAAAAGGCTGAGCCAAGGAGCTCTGGTTATGTTGGAAAGTCCGTCGGATATTGCAAGTCCCCAGTCAGGTGAAGGCGGCTGAGAACCGAGTCCCAGGAAGGACAGTGTCGTGGTGGACATTATGGTTCCCGGAAGATTCAGGGATACCATTACTACCAGTGACGGAATTACGTTCGGCAGTATGTATCTTGCCATGAGAGAGAAGTTGGATTCTCCAAATGCCTTACCTGTTTCAAGGAATGCCATGTGCTTCAGGGACATGGTCTTTGCTCTTACCGGACGCGCATATCCTGCCCATGCTACAAAGGAAATAGCGATTACAGTATTTGTCAGACCTTTACCGATGATGGTAACCACTGCAAGAGCAAGGATTGTTCCCGGTATAATCCATGTCAGGTCAGTAAGGAACGACAGAACTCTGTCTGTCCACTTTCCGAAATAACCGGAAGCCAGTCCTACTACGATACCTATTGCCAGCTGGATGATACCTCCCAGGAATGCAACCCAGAGAGCTATTCTGGAACCGTATATTGTTCTGGAGAAAACGTCTCTTCCAAGCTGGTCGGTTCCGAACCAGAAGTCTGCGCTCGGAGCCTCGAGTCTTCCTCCGACGCTCTGTTCAGTGTAAGCGTAAGGTGCGAGGAAATCCGCAAATATAGCGACGAGTATTACGCTCAGGAGAATGAAGAAACCTATCATGAAGTTCTTATTCTTCCAGCATGCATAAGCTGTTTCCTTGAGCTTTCTCTTAGTCTTGCTGTCTATGGAAGGACCTTTTGCAGCTGCCGTATTTGTACTCATTTTAGTTGTCACCTCCTGCCATAGAAAGTCTGATTCTAGGGTCGAGAACACCCATAATCAGATCGCTTGCAAGGTTGCATAATACCGTCAGAATTGCTATGAGAAGCAGTACTGCCTGAACTACCGGCATATCCTGTACGGTAATGGAGTTAAGAAGGAGATTTCCCATTCCAGGAAGTCCGAATACCTTCTCGATGATAACCGCTCCGGAAATGAGCCATGGAATGGACATGAACACCAGTGTGGTTACCAGAATCAGGGAATTTCTGAGAACGTGCTTTATCATTACCGTTCTCTTAGGAAGTCCCTTGGCGTAAGCTGTCGTTACGTATTTTTCATTTATTACGTCGAGTACCTCAGATTTTGTAATACGGAGGGTTCCTCCCATACCGGTAAGTACGCAGGTGGCTATCGGCAGCACGAAGTACTCCGGCCCCGCGTATCCGCTTATCGGGAACCATCCCAGCTCCACCGCGAATATTATTATGAACAGCGCTCCCAGCCAGAATCCCGGTACTGCCGTCAAAAACAACGAGAAGTTTACCGTGAACCGGTCGAACAGCGTATCCTTCTTAATGGCACATAAAAGTCCCAGCGGAAGAGCTATTATAAGCTCGAAAATCAGCGACCATCCGCAAAGCTGAAGACTGTACGGAATTCTTTCTTTCATCAGACCCCATACGTCGGTCTTATATCTGGTAGAAGTACCAAAATCACCGTGTATGGTGTCGTCCACCCAGTTCTTGTACTGGGTCAGGAACGGCTGGTCATAGCCCATTTCGTGAGCAATCTCAGCTTTCTTTTCCTGGGAGACCTTACGGTCTACCACCATGTCGATAGGGTCTCCAGGCATCATGTACATCAGGCTGAAAACCAGAAATGATACCACGATTACCAGGAGAATACCCTGTACGAGTCTCTTGATTACATAACTTCTGATAATAATCGTCTCCCTTCTTCAGTATGCTCTATCATTTATCAGAGAGTGAGCGCCTTTACTCCTCCACCCTCTGGTAAATTCTGTTTCCACACAGCACGCCCCACGCACGGCCGTCTCTTATGTAGAATTCAACTACTCTGACTCTTCTTCCGGTCTCTTCGTCGCAGGCTACAAACACGCTGCCGTAGCAGTACTTCAGCTCCGTCTTTACCCATCCGAGGTCAGCTTTAAGACGTCCGTCCTCCATGGTCACAATGAAATGTGCAGGCATTCCTTCCTGAGAGCAGAAGTCTCCGAAAAGCATCCCCGGACTGCTGAACTCCCCGCCGGAAGGTTCTGCCCAGTAATGAGTCGTCTCCAGAGGCAGACCGAGTATTAAATTGTAGCACACCCACTGGAAGTCCTGTACGTCAAGATCTCCTTCATTGCAGAGAACCGCTGCGGAATATCCGCCTTCAACAAAGCCTCCGCAGGTGGAAACACCGTGAAGTCCTCCCGTATGCTCACATACAACTTTGCCGTCTATGAGTCTTTTCTCAAGGCCGAAACAGTAAAACGGCCTCTCTCTTTCCGGGAATTCTCTTCCCACAAGTATTTCGACAGCCTCGCTAGGTATGACCTGCTTTCCTTCCCACACCCCTTTGTCTGACAGCATCTTATAGTATCTGGTCACGTCAGACGATGTAGACTTCACGCAGGCGCAGCCTCTGAACGGAGGCAGAACCGACCAGTTGTCATCCTCCAGGAGATTCCCGTCGTCATCTCTTTCGAAAAGGCTCGTCATGTTATCACCGGCAAGTTCTCTCGCTTCCGAACCGTCAAGATCCAGAACCGTTCTGGTCATACCCAGCGGTTCAAAGATTCTCTTCTTAAGGAACTCTTCCAGGGTCATCCCCGATGCTTTATCGACCACGTAGGAGAGAATGGCATATCCTTCGTTGGAATAACTCATGTACTCTCCCGGTGCTCCGATTACCCTGTAATCCCCTTTGGAAATATACTCAATGACCTCTTCAATGGTTTCCATCTTATTAGGAGCAGTCTTCAGCATTTCTCTGTACCACTCGCTGTCTCTTTCAATACTGTTCATGGCGATGGACCATTCCAGAGGCGGAATAGGAGGTATGCCGGCATTGTGCATTGCCAGATTTCTCAGGGTCACGCATTCGTCCGGCGTTCCCGGAATGTGAAAATCCGGGAAGTACTTACAGACAGGATCGGAAAAATTCAGCTTTCCTTCCGTCTGCAGAATGGCACATGCCAGAGTGGTAAAGGATTTGCTCATCGAGGCGATACCGAAAACCGTATCTCCGTCCGGAGCCAGATCTCTGGAGATGCTTCTTTTTCCGAAGCCCTTTTCGAAAATCTTTCCTTCCGGTCCGCGAATGGTAACCGCCATACCCGAATATCCTTTTTCTTCAAACTTCTTTTTGAAAAACTGCTCGAATTTCTGAACGTCATATTTCATACTGCTTATTCGTCTCCATTATTTCATAATATTCAAACATTTATATCTGCTTCATCCGCAATACCCATCAGGCATATATTTAAGCAATTCCCGTGCCATTACTAAGAAAAAACGGCATCATGCCCACAGGGTTCCTTCGGTGGATTTCAGACAGGCTCTCATCCCGAGATTTTCAACCTGTTCAGACACCGTTCAAACCCTTCGGCCGTCATACCGTATTCTTCTCTTCTTCTCTATATCGTCACGTCAGCAACATTATTTTCCGTAAAATTGGTTACAATGGCCCCGGTAATGTATTGTTTTCAAAACAATCCTATTTCGTCCTTTTATTTCCCGTTTTTTCAACTTTTTCGTTTGCAAAATAGGTAATTTTCACAAAATAATAGGATGAAAAAAGATTATACATCTCAATACAAGTTGGAGAGGCCTCTGCTTGTCGCTGCAAAGAATACTTTTCAATCATTTTATAAATCTTTTGTTGTTTTCTATTCTGCCCCTCATCCCGAAGGTAATCTCCGGTTTCTCAAAATCATAAACCAGCATCATTTCTTTACCAGCCTCAGCTTCCATAATCGTTTCGCCATTGCAGTCGAATACAGCAGTCGGTGCCGTCTGAATATCCGTAGTGCTATTTACAGATATTACAGTCATTACGTTCTCCACCGCTCTCGATATAAGATGGGATTTTATTATGCTGTACCTCTCCATCTTCTCTTCTTTTGATGTGTCAGAAAGGCAGACAATGCACAGATCCGCCTTCTCTGAATAGAGTTCTCTGAAAAGTTCGGGAAAACGCACGTCGAAACAAATTCTAAAGCCAGTCTTTACACCTTCTATATCAAATATGCCTCCCTTGGATCCACGTTCGAAATTATCAACGTCCCATCCCCATAAAGCTTTTTTGTCGTATGTTCCTCTGACGCTTCCATCTCTGCCAAACAGAATCACCGAATTGTATTTTTTATTAGATTCAAACCTGATTGTACCAACAGCAACATTTATTGAAAGTCTTCCAGCGATATCTGAAATTGTTTTCAATGCACTGTCAACATCTTGCTTATTTACTTTTTCAATTTCTGATTCTATCGGAGGATAACCGCAAAGTGCGCATTCATGAAAGGCAATTAAGTCAATTCCTTTTTCGGCTGCAGAATTAATGGCGTATGTTATTTTTTTCAAGTTTGAAGTAATATCGCCGGTACTGGCAAACTGATACACCCCTATTATCATTTTAATTTTCTCCATTCTTCCGGATTACTGAAATAATAGTAAAAGACGCCCTGACGGATATATTCCGAAAGGACGTCCAGTTCTCATATAAATTTAGTTCAGCACTTCGTACTCGCTGAAGTCTACTCCGATCATCTCTTCCTTCTCTGCGGACAGGCTTACTACGAAGTCCATGCCGTAGTTCTTGGAAATCTTCTTAAGACGGGAAAGAAACTCAGGAATGTCTCCCAGTGAGAAATCCGCATGCTTAAGAATGCTGTCGATGTAAATGGTTTCGATGTCGTGATCGGAACTGATGATTCCATAAATAAATCCGATGTACTCGTCGCAGTTGGTGATGTGCTCGTACTCTTCCATGCATACTACTCTGATTCTATATTTCAAATCATACATCAGCCTGGAGTTCTTATTGATGAAGATTACGCTTCCCTTGCTGGTTTCCACCTCCTGGTTAGCAAGATCTATCATCTGTTTAGTTTTACCGGTACCCTTATGTCCGACTAATATTTTGACCATGATGATTTCCTCCGTTCTTTTGGTTTATAGGTATTATACACTATGAATTTTTCATATTCAACTGTTTTCAATGAGTTTTATGTTAGTTATTGGCCCCACTCCTCTTAATACTGTTAAGTCTCAGCTGTCCGCAGGCTCCGTCTATGTCGGCGCCCAGCTCCCTTCTGACCGTGGCGGGAACCCCTGCGTTTTCAAGGATTTCCTTAAACTCCCCGGCCCGCTTTCTGCTCACCGTGTCAAAGCCCGTGCCGTCCACCCTGTTAAGGGGAATAAGGTTCACGTGGCAGAGCATTCCCCGGAGAAGGCGGCAGAGGTTTTCCGCGTCCCCGTCCGAATCGTTGACTCCGTTTACCAGAGTGTATTCAAAGGTGATGCGCCTGTGGGTCTTTTCCGTATAATCCCTGCACGCCGATATAAGTTCCGCTACAGGCCATTTACCGTTTACGGGCATCATGGAGCCTCTCACCCCGTCCGTGGCGCCGTGAAGGGACACGGCCAGATTCACCTGAGGGAAGTCATCTCCGAACCTCTCTATGGCCGGCACTATACCGCAGGTGGATACGGTGATATTCCGCATGCTCATTCCGCGGCCGGTAGAATCCGTCACAATGCGGATAAACCCGGCAAGATTTTCGTAGTTGTCAAAGGGTTCGCCGGTTCCCATCACCACTATGTGATTTATCTTCTCTCCCGTTGCGGCCTCGGCCTCCAGAAGCTGGGACACTATCTCTCCCGCGGTCAGGTCTCTCACAAGGCCCGCCCGGGTAGACGCGCAGAAGCGGCAGCCCATTCTACATCCCGCCTGGGACGAAAGGCATATGGAATTGCCGTACCTGTACTTCATGAACACGCTCTCGACGGCGTTTCCGTCCGCAAGCCCGAAGAGAAACTTTCTCGTTCCGTCGGATTTTGATACCTGCTCGTCCAGAATTTCAAGCCTTCCTATGCGGGAAACCTCCGAAAGCTTCAGGCGAAAAACTTCCGGGAGATTTTTCATCCCCCGGAAGTCGGTTATTCCCTTGTAAATCCAGCCGAAAACCTGTTTCGCCCTGAAGGCGGGCTCCCCCAGACTCTTTACGAATTCCGTCATCTCGGGCAGAGTCAGGCTTTTCAGATCTACCATGTTAAATCCTTTCTACGCCGATACCGGTCTTGTGGCCGTTAAGGTCGTACTTCTCAAGACCGTCTCTCTCTTCTATTGAAACCGCAAGGGTCTCCTTTCTGATGTAGTCGCCGTAGACATCTATAGCGGCCTTTACATCATCGTCGGCATCGACAAAGATCCTGATGTTGTCCATCATCTCAAAGTCTTCCTGCTTACGCATCTGCTGAACCTTGGAGATAAGCTCTCTTGCCAGACCTTCTCTTGCAAGCTCAGGAGTGATGGTGGTGTCTAAAATGGTGAATACGTTGTTTTCCATGGCAACGGCAAAGCCTTCCTTTGCGCTGATTCTCACGTCAACGTATTCTCTCTTTATGTCGAACTTCTCGCCGTCAAGGTCCATTTCCACGCTGCCCTTTGCCTCAAGCTCTGCGGTGAGCGCCGCCGCATCAGCCTTTGCGAGAGCTCCGGCAAGGAGCTTTATCTTAGAGCCCAGAACAGGTCCCGCAACCTTGAAATCAGGCTTCAGGCTGAAGTTCATGAACTCGTCCAGCTTGTCCGCGAATACCACTTCGCGAACGTTCAGCTCCTCCTTGATAAGGTCTGCAAGGTCTTCTATCACAGGTCTGTACTTGCCGTCTACCATGATTTCGGAAAGCGGCTGTCTAACCTTGATTCTCTCCTTTTCTCTCGTTCCGCGTCCCAGAGCCACGAGGGATCTTACCAGATCCATTCTCTCCTCCACCTTTTCATTGAGAAGGGATTCGTTGCACTCAGGGAAGTACGCGGTGTGAACCGTATCCTCTCCCGTAAGCTTTGTGTAGATTTCATCGGAAATGAACGGAGCAACAGGAGCTATCAGCTTAGCGGTTCCCACCAAAACCTCGTAGGTGGTGGCGTATACGCTCATCTTATCCTCGGTCATCTCCTCGGAGTAGAATCTTCTTCTCGCCCTTCTGATGTACCAGTTGGAGAGGTCTTCGGATACGAATTCGGTTATGGCTCTTACGGTCTTCATGTGATCGTAGTTATCCATGTACTCCGTGACGTCTCTTATGAGGCGGTTGTACTTGGAGAGTATCCATCTGTCAAGCTCCGGTCTCTTGTCGTAGTCGACCTTCATTTCGGACATGTCCACGTCGTCCTGGTTGGAGTAGAGGACGAAGAAGTTGTACACGTTCCTCAGGGTTCCCAGGAACTTGCTCACAACGTCCTTAAGGCCGTCCTCGTCGAACTTCGTCGGCGACCATGCCGGGGATACGGAAAGGAGGTACCATCTGGTGGCGTCTGCGCCGTATTTATCAAAGAGGTCAAAAGGTGAAACGGTGTTGCCCCTGGATTTGCTCATCTTCTTGCCGTCTTTGTCCAGGATCAGGTCGTTTACCAGAACGTTCTTATACGGAGCCTTTCCCTTTATAAAGGTGGATATTGCCATTAGAGAGTAGAACCATCCTCTGGTCTGATCGATACCTTCGCAGATGAAGTCTGCCGGGAAGAGCCTGTCGTCGAAGTGCTCCTTATTCTCAAACGGATAGTGCCACTGGGCGAAAGGCATGGCTCCCGAGTCGAACCAGCAGTCCATGACCTCCGGAACCCTTGTCATAGGCTTTCCGCAGTGAGGGCACTTTATATGTATGTCGTCAACGTAAGGTCTGTGAAGTTCTACGTTTTCGTCTATATCCTCTATAGCCTTTTCCACAAGCTCGGCTCTGCTTCCTATGCACTCAAGGTGTCCGCATTCGCAGCGCCAGATAGGAATAGGAGTTCCCCAGTAACGGGTTCTGGAAATGGCCCAGTCCTTGACCTCTGCAAGCCAGTTTCCGAAGCGCTTTTCTCCGACGAATTCAGGGAACCAGTTTACGGTGTTGTTGTTTGCAACCAGCTGATCCTTGAAGTCGCTCATCTTTATGTACCAGCTCGGCTTTGCGTAGTAAACGAGAGGAGTTCCGCATCTCCAGCAGTGAGGGTAGTTATGCTCCATCTTTTCCTTGGAGAAGATTTTGTCCTCGGAAGCCAGCCACTTTATAATCTCGACATCGAGGCCTTCCTCCATTACGAAGTGGCCCTTCCATGGAGTCTCAGTGTAGCAGCCTCTCTCGTCTACAGGCTGAAGCATAGGAAGATCGTACTTTCTTCCGCACTGGTAGTCGTCCTCACCGAAAGCCGGAGCAGTGTGTACGATTCCAGTACCGTCTTCAACGGAAACGTAGTCCATGCAGGTTACAAAGAACGCTTTCTTGTCGGCCTTCACGAAAGGCATCAGCTGCTCGTACTCGACGTACTCCAGGTCCGCGCCCTTCATCTCATCTATAACCGTGTATTTTCCCTCGCCCAGGACTTTGTCCGCGAGAGCCTTCGCAACGTAGAACACATTTCCTTCCTCGTCGCCTTCGTTCATTCTCGCCTTTATGTAGTCGATGTCAGGGCCTACTGTAAGAACGGTGTTGGAAGCGAGAGTCCAAGGCGTAGTGGTCCATGCCAGGAAGTACTCGTTTTCCGCATCCTTTCTCTTAAACTTGGCTACAAGGGTGTTTACCTTTACTTCCTTATATCCCTGAGCCACTTCGTGGGAAGCAAGTCCCGTTCCGCAGCGAGGGCAGTAAGGAAGAATCTTGTGTCCTTCGTAGATTTTTCCGGCCTTGAAGAATTCCTTGAGAATCCACCAGCCGGTCTCTATATAGTTATTGTCTAAAGTGATGTACGGGTTATCCAGGTCTACCAGATATCCCATTCTCTCACTCATCTCGCGCCACATTCCGGTGTACTTGAATACGGACTCGCGGCACTTTTCGTTGAACTCTTTGATGCCGTACTTTTCTATGTCCTGCTTGCCGCTCATGCCCAGCTGCTTTTCCACCTCAATTTCAACGGGAAGTCCGTGGGTGTCCCAGCCGGCCTTTCTGTTTACCTGGTATCCCTTCATGGTCTTGTAGCGGCATACGGAATCCTTAAGGGTTCTCGCCATTACGTGATGAATTCCCGGTTTTCCGTTGGCCGTAGGCGGTCCCTCGTAAAATACGAACTCGGGGCTTCCCTCCCTTGCCGTCACGCACTTGTGAAGAAGATCTTCTTCCTTCCATTTCTCAACCTGTTCGTTCTGTACCTCTGCAACAGGCTTTTCCGAAAGCTTTTCGAACATTTAGTCTCTCCCTTTCATTATAATTTATCGGTTATGTCAAAGCGGCGGCCGCAGATTTTCAGGTATAAAAAAATCCCTCATCTGCCGGCTTTCGCCGTGATTAGGGACGATTCTCAGGAACCGCGGTACCACCCTAGTTGCTTACCTCTGTCAAGGTGCCTCTCATTAAAGTGTCGGACTCGGGAAGTGATATTCACGTCCGGGTTCACCGGTAATCTCTCAGCAGGCGATTACCTCTCTGTAAGGGTTTTAGTCCGGGGCTACTTTGTCTTCCGTCAAAATCCGAAGCGTTATTGATTTTTCATGTACCCTGTTAGTCTATCACTTCGGCGGGGGATTTTCAAGAAAAATATCTCCGAAATTGTAAAACCCGCACGGTTTGACGCTCATGCGGGTTTTCTTTGGGCTTAACGCCCGGTTTTTCAGGTTGCTTTTTATTTAGAGGCATTGAAATCCATTGCCGTCTGAACGTAGAGCATCGCGCCCTTTACGAGAGCGTTCTCGTCCACTCTATAGTGGCTGGAATGCTGAGGCCAGATCGCTCCGCACTCTTCGTTTCTTACGCCGAGGAGCGCTACTGCGCCGGGAGCCTTCTCCATGAAGAACGCAAAATCCTCGCCGCCCATGGTTGCAGGCAGAGCTACGGGAGCGTCTTCTCCCATTATCTTCTTTGCCGCATTCTTTGCGATATCAGCCATGACTGGATTGTTATTGGTAGGAGGAACCAGGCGGACATACTCCGTCGTAACCTCGGCTCTGAACGCTTTTGCGGCGTTTTCTGCAATGCGGTCCACCATCTTAGGAAGGTTTTCCCAGAGGTAGTCGCTGAAGCATCTCATGGTTCCCTCGATCCTGCCCTTTTCAGGAACGACGTTCCATCTCTCACCTACGTTTATAACGCCTACGGTAACTACTGCAGGATCCATCGGGTCGATTTCACGGCTTACTATGGTCTGAAGGTCGCTTACTATGGCAGATGTTACAACGGCGGCGTCCACGCACTGATGAGGAGCCGCGCCGTGACCGCCCTTACCCTTTACGTTGATGGCGTACTGATATGCCGCGCCCATTCTTGGACCGGCATCGCAGGAAATGTGTCCCGTCTCTACGTCGGCCCATACGTGAATGGCAAAGCAGCCGTCAACTCCTTCCATAGCTCCGTTTTCAACCATGGATTTCGCTCCCATGGCGACTTCCTCGGCAGGCTGGAAGGCAAGCTTTACGGTTCCGCAGAGCTCGTCCTTATGGCCGTTTAAAATCTTTGCCGCGGTGAGCATCATAGAAGTGTGGCAGTCGTGGCCGCAGGCGTGCATGACGCCTTCATTCTTGCTGGCATACTCAACGCCGGACTCCTCCGTTACGGAAAGAGCGTCCATGTCTCCTCTTAAGAGAATGGTCTTTCCCGGCTTTGCTCCTTTGATTGTAGCAAGAACGCCGGTCTCAAGTCCGCACGGAACCCACTCGACGCCCATCTTGGTAAGCTCGTCCTTTACAACCTTGCTGGTGTTGTATTCCTTAGTGCTGATTTCAGGATTTTCATGGAAATATCTTCTCATGGTTACCTGATACTCGTTGTAATTTTTGGCTACTTCTTCGTAGTTCATGGTTTTCACCTCGTAAAGTCAAATTTTTGGCGGACACTGCGCGTCTTACGCCGTGCCCGCCTGTATTTCATATTTTGTATAGTCAGAGATTAGAGCAGTTTTGCGAACTGACCTGCAATGATTACGGATGTGATTGTTACCGTGATAAATCCTCCCGTAATCATAGATGGGAACATCTTGCTCATCAGGTACGCTCTCTCCTCGTCGTTAGCGCCCAGCGCCTTGCAGGTGGATTCGGTGATGATAGCGTCGCACGGGAATCCGTAGAGGGCTGTAAGGCCATTGGCAAATGCAAGAGCAAAGTGCATCTTCAGAATCTTGGAAATTATGAACGAGAATATTGCCATACCTATAACGCCGACTACGATGAGGATTACCATAGGTCCGATTATAGCCTTCAGCATATCCGGAGTGCAGTCCTTAAGTCCGTCGAACACGTACATCATCAGAGCGAACATGGTTATCTGATAGGAGTTTGCTCTGTTCAGAAGGTTGGTATCAAGGAATCCGATATATGTGAAAATGATGCCAAGGAGCAACGCCCATATTACTCCGCTCAGGTTGTTCGCAACAGGAACCACAGTTCCGAGTATGGACGCAAGGTACGCGATAAGTCCCAGCTTACCGAGCATTACAATAGGGGTGTTCCACTTGTCCGGAATTCTCGGAAGAAGCTTCTTGGTCTTACTGTCATCGGCAACTACGGTCATACCTACCTTGTACATCTCTTCCTTTTGCTGCTCGGTGAGAACGGTCTTTCCGGAACTGAGATCCTTAAGAAGGTCACGGCCGTACTTCTGAAGACATATAGCGGTGAGAGGATATCCTGCAAAACCCTGTACGCAGTACATGGCGATTGCAAACAGGGCTGCCAGCTCGAGACCTGCCTCCTGTGCTGCAGTCTGCATGGTGGTAGCTGCAACTATACCTCCGGTCAGAGGCGGAAGTCCTGCGATAACGAGCTCTTTGTCCATGAACATGGAGCCTACGAAGTATCCTATGATACACATACCCGCAAGTCCCGTAAGACAGATTACTATGGTCCTCCACTGCTCGATGAGCTGTTTTACGCTTATTACGGTACCCATGTGGGTAATCAGGAGATAAATGCCGATTGTGTTGGCAAAAGGAATAAGTCCTGCGTCGGTAACCACTTCCTTAGGAATTACTGTCCAGTATCCTAAGAGGAGCACTACTGCCGTAACGAATACGGATGGTATCCATGCCTTGGTGATAGTCGATACATATTCGCCTATGATGTAAGCTATGGCACAGATGACAAATGCTAGCGCGAAATTGTACATTTTCTTTCATAAGTCCTTTCTTGTTATTTTTTTATGTCAAAGAGTGAGCCCTGTCTCAAGTCTACCTGTTAAGATAGTCCAAAGCCGCTGCCGTCATGGCGGCGCAGCCGTAAGGCATTGCCTCCTCCTTCACATGCATCTTAGGGTTGTGGAGAGGAACCAGTTCACCTTCGTGGCCCGCATAGAGGAACATGTACATTCCCGGCGTGCCCGTCATATTGGTGTAATAGCTGAAGTCCTCGCTGAAGCTCATAGGCTTGTCCAGAAGCACTGTGCTTCCCTCGCCCAGCTCCCTTTCCACAGCCTTCATGGCATCTTCCGTAAGTACCGCATCGTTCACACATGCAGGATATCCTTCATAGTGATTGATGTCTATCTTACAGCCCGAAATCTCCTCTACTCCCTTTGCAATCTTATATACCTGTTCGTCTACGACCTTCCTCACTTCCTCGCTGTAGCCTCTGGCGATTCCGCTGAACTTGGCCTCCTCAGGAATTACGTTAGGCGCATCTCCGGAGTGTATGCTGCATACCGGAAATACCACGGTCTCCATGGGATCCACGTATCTTGACGGAATCTGCTGAAGGAGAACCACAGTCTGGCACGCCGCAAGAATCGGGTCGTTGGTGGTGTGAGGCGCAGAGCCGTGACCGCTCTTTCCCTTCACCGTAAAATCGTATAAGTCCACCGACGTGGTTATAGGTCCCTTGATGAAGGCAAGCTTTCCGCATTCCTTCTCGTCAGGCATTATATGCATTCCGAAGATCGCATCTACCTTAGGGTCTTCCATTACGCCCTTTTCCGTAAGCTCCTTGGCTCCGCCGGGAAGGGTGTCCTCGCTGTGCTGGAATATGAGCTTTACGGTTCCCTTAAACCGGTCTCTCATACCGCAGAGCATTTTGGCAACTCCCAAAAGCATGGCCGCATGCATGTCGTGACCGCAGGCGTGCATCATGCCTTCAACTTCACTTGCGAAGGGTAGTCCCGTATCTTCCGTGACAGGAAGCGCGTCGATGTCGGCTCTTATGGCAAGGCATCTGCCCTCGCCCATGCCGCCCTTTATGATGGCAACTACCGATGTAGGCGTGTAGGACTTTATCTCGTCCACACCGTACTCGGTAAGCTTTTTTCTTATGAGCTCGGAAGTTTTAAATTCGTTTCTCCCTATTTCGGGATGTCTGTGAATCGTTCTTCTGATTTCCGTAACCTCGGCCGAATTGTTCAAGGCCGTCTTCAATAGTGTTCCTTCTGTCATATCTTTTCCTCGCTTTTTAATACTGCCAAATAAAAATATAGCACTACTTTTGTTTTTGTCAATAATTAAATTGCACGTTTTTTGTACGCGGTAACAATTATTCAATTCAGACAATTCCCCGTTCCTCCGGTGTTTTCCTTTGACATGAACCGATTTCGTGGTAGAATAGACTTAAGTAGAAGGAGGTATTGTATGCCGCTGGTAATATTAGGTGCAATCTTTGCGGTGGCCCTCGGGATTTATGCGTTTTTCGCCTCAAGGGCCATAGCCGAAGAAGATAAGAGAATAGAAAGCGAAAGACGGACAAAGGCTGCAGAAAAGAGCGACGGCGATTCGGGCTCTGCCTCAGGCGATAACGTAATCTTTCTTTCGGATGATCTGGAAAGAGAAAAAAAACGTCACAGGAAAAGACCGTAAGGGAAGCGGTCTTTTTCTTTTGCCTGAAATCCCCTTTTACAAAAAATAACTGATTTCTTACATAAAATGACTTTTTTCCGACATGCCGGGCGGTTCTTGCTTTTCATTCGACCCTAGGCGTGGTAATCTTGGAGCATATCTCTTCTAAAGTCCCCCGCGGCAAAAGACCTGCAGAAAGGAAAGTCATGAATATCAAACATCTGGCAATGATGGAGCTGAACGATGAAGTTCTCCTGGAGAACAGATATGAAGCCATGCTGTCAGGTCTGCCGTCAGGGGGACTTACAGCCAATCTTAAGAACGGAAGATATTATTACAAGCGCATGTATAACGGCAGTTACGAATACATCGGCAGCGAGGCCTCCGAAATGGTCAGGAGCCTGAAGCTGAGAAAATTTCTCGAGGTATCCATTTCAGCCATAGAAAATAATAAGAAGCTTATCACTGACCTGTGCGAGGGATTTCTTTCACCGGACCCGGAGACAATCGTCACTTCGCTGCCCCGGGCGTACAGACCGGAGGGAGAGGAGAATTTCGACGAACCGTATTTCGTTGATTACCGCGGATGGGAGTATTCCCCGTATGTAAGGGACGAACGGTTCGAAAATCTCCTTGCCTTTGAAACAGTTAAGGGCGAGCTTGTGAGATCCGAGGCAGAGGCTCTGATCGCGGACCTTCTGTATGAGAAGAAAATCTCTTATCACTACCGGGAGCAGATAGAAACCTGCAGCACGATTCTCTACCCGACCTTCTGCATAGCGGTAAAGAGCGATAAGTGTTTCAGACTTTTAGAGCACTGCGGAAGCCCGGAGAGCGCCGGATGTGTGAGCACGTTTTTGTGGAAAATCGAAAAATATATGAAGGCAGGCTTTGTTCCCTTCAGAGACGTTTTCTTCACATTTGAGGAAGCGGACGGCAGGATCGATATGAAATACTTGAATCTGCTGGCGGAAGCCCACTTCAGATAGCGCAAAAGCGCCTGTCCCTTTACGTATCAATGGGTCCGATACGCGAAGAGCAGGCGCTTTTTTTAATCTTTTAAAATGTCCGCTTCGTCTTACAGAAGCTCTTTTCTGGAGAGGTTGATCCTGTTCTGGCTGTCGATTTCCGTAACTTTTACGGTAACCTTGTCGCCGATGTTCATCTCATCCTCTACCTTTTCGACTCTGTGCTTAGCCATCTTGGATATGTGCAGAAGTCCTTCCTTGCCCGGCAGAATCTCTATGAAAGCTCCGAACGGCATAATGCGCATTACGGTTCCTTCGTAGATTTCGCCTACCTCTACATCCTTTGTCAGAAGCTCGATTTCCTTCTTCGCAGCCTCTGCTCCTTCCATATCCGAGCTGTATATGCTGATAAGTCCCGACTGATCCTCTGCGATGTCGATCTTTACGCCGGTCTCGTCTATGATTCTGTTTATGGTCTTTCCTCCCGGTCCGATGACGATTCTTATCTTGTCAGGGTCGATCATCATGGTGAGGCTTCTCGGAGCGTACTTGGAAAGCTCTGCTCTCGGCTCAGGAATCTCCTCAAGCATCTGCTCCATGATGTACATACGTCCCTTTCTCGCCTGCTCCAGAGCCTTTTCCAGAATCTCTCTGGAGAGTCCGTGAACCTTTATATCCATCTGGATAGCGGTAACGCCGACTTCCGTTCCCGTTACCTTAAAGTCCATGTCTCCCAGGAAGTCCTCCATTCCCTGAATGTCGGAGAGGATTGCCATTTTGCTGGAGCCGTCCTCCTCAACTCTCTCTATGAGACCCATGGCTATACCCGCTACAGGTCTTTTAATAGGAACTCCGGCGTCCATGAGAGCCATGCAGGAACCGCAGGTGGAGCCCATGGAGGTGGAACCGTTGGAGGAGAGAACCTCAGATACCACTCTGATGGCGTAAGGGAACTCTTCAACGGAAGGAAGCACCGGAAGAAGGGCGCGCTCTGCAAGAGCGCCGTGTCCGATTTCTCTTCTTCCCGGCGATCTCGGCGATTTAGCTTCGCCTACGGAATATCCCGGGAAGTTATAGTGGTGCATGTATCTCTTTTCAGTCTGCTCGGTGATTCCGTCTATGACCTGAGCCTCGCTGTAAGGAGCAAGGGTGCAGGCGGAGAGAACCTGAGTCTGTCCGCGCTTGAAAAGTCCGCTTCCGTGTACTCTCGGAAGAAGTCCGGTCTCGCACCATATAGGTCTTATTTCCTCCAGCTTTCTGTTGTCAGGTCTGATACCGTCGTCAAGTATCATGGATCTTACGCACTCCTTGGTGATGTTGTAGAGTACGTTAGCTATGTCCTTCTCGTTATCAGGGTATATTTCCGCAAAGTGTTCTTTTGTTTCCACTTCAACGGCGTCCATATTATCCAGTCTTTCCTGCTTTTCAACGGTCTTTATGGCCGTTTTCATCTTATCTACAGCATAAGCTCTTACTGCCGCGTCGATGTCCTCAGGAATCTTGTAGAGGTTGGTCTCCTGTTTAGGTTTTCCTACCTCGGCGACTATTTCGTCTATGAACTCGACTATCTTCTTTATCTCTTCGTGTGCAAAGAGGATAGCGTCCAGCATTACGCTTTCCGGAACCTCGTTAGCTCCGGCTTCTACCATCATTATGGCGTCCTTGGTTCCTGCTACGGTAAGGTTCATCTCGGAACGCTCTCTCTGCTCCAGAGTAGGGTTTATGATGAACTGGCCGTCAACCATTCCCACGCGGACGGAGCCCGTAGGTCCCTCCCACGGAATGTCAGATGTGGCAAGGGCAACCGACGATCCTATCATGGCCATGATGTCCGTTTCGCAGTCAGGGTCCACGGACATAACCGTTGCAACTACAACGACGTCGTTAAAATATCCCTTCGGGAAAAGCGGTCTTAAAGGTCTGTCCATAAGTCTGGACTTTAAAATCGCGCCTTCGCTCGGTCTTCCCTCTCTCTTTATAAAGCCGCCCGGAATCTTTCCTGCCGCATACATTCTCTCCTCATAGTCACAGCTGAGAGGAAAGAAGTCGATGTCAGGTCTCGGCTCCTTGGACGCGCAAGCCGTTACGTTTACTACGGATTCACCGTATCTTACCATAACCTGCCCGTTGGCCTGCTCACAGACCTTGCCGATTTCCAGCTGGAGAAGTCTTCCTCCCACGGCCGTCTTGAACGTTCTGTAATCTGTAAATCTTCCCATCTTCTAATAAACAACTCCTTCCTGTTTATTCACTACCGTTTTATAAAAACAAAAGGCGGAGGTTCATGAAAGACCCCGCCAAAATTTTGCAGTATGAACTACTTTCTTAATCCTAAACGAGCGATAAGAGTTCTGTATCTTTCGATATCAACTTCCTTCAGGTAGTTAAGAAGGTTTCTTCTCTTACCAACCATCTTCAGAAGACCTCTTCTGGAGTGATGGTCCTTCTTATGAACCTTAAGGTGCTCGTTAAGGTCGTTGATTCTCGCAGTAAGCACGGCAACCTGAACCTCAGGGGATCCGGTGTCTCCTTCCCTGGTTGCATAGTCCTTAATGATAGCTGCTTTCTGTTCTTTAGTGATCATTTCTGTTTTCCTCCTGTTTTCTTAATACGCTTTCACCGGGTCCGCGTCGGAGTTTCGACGAACTAAGTGAAAGTAAACACATTGACAATTTATGATACCACAAAGGTGTCTCTACTGCAAGGATTTTCTTACCGCATCCTTCATTTCCGCCGTATCTATGACTCCCCTGTGGCGAATCTCCTTTTTATCCAGATTCTTAAGTCCGTAAGGCACCTCTACTCCCGTCTTTTCATATACCTTTTCCAGGTAATCAAAGCCGTCCTTTCCGTCCCTGATTCCGATTGCCTCCGCCACGCTTTCCGCAAATTTATACGCGCTGGCCGTTGCGGCTATGACCGTCGGAGTTATGTCTCCCGTCTCCTTCACATAGTTTTCGTATACCTTGTATGCGACCGCCGTGTGAGTGTCGAGAAGATATCCGTTTTCTGAGTACATTCTTCCTATGGTCTCCTCTGTCTCCTCCACCGTCGCAAAGCCGCCGTAAAACTTCTTCATACCGGCTCTGATTTTATCGTTTACCTCGTACACCTTGTCCTTTTCCAGCTTTTCCATGAGCCTTCCTATCTCGGCTCCGTCTCCGCCCGAAAGGTGCCAGAGAAGTCTCTCAAGATTGCTGGACACCAGAATGTCCATGGACGGGGAATTGGTCAGATGGAACTCTCTTCTCGTATCGTACACTCCTGTATTTATGAAATCCGTGAGGACTTTGTTCTCGTTGGACGCGCATATAAGTCTTCCCACAGGCACGCCCATAAGCCCCGCGTAGTATGCGGCCAGAATGTTTCCGAAGTTGCCCGTCGGAACCACCACGTTCATCGGCTCTCCATTCTTTACCGCTCCCGATTTCACCAGCTTGATGTAGCTGTAGACGTAGTATGCGACCTGAGGAACCAGCCTTCCTATGTTGATGGAATTTGCTGAAGACAGCCTTACGCCCTTTGCCTTAAGCTCCTTCGCAAAGTCGTCATCGCCGAATATTTTCTTCACACCCGTCTGAGCGTCGTCGAAGTTTCCTCTTATGGCAAAGACGTGAGTGTTGGCTCCCTCCTGGGTTATCATCTGTCTTTCCTGAACCTGGCTCACTCCGCTGTCCGGGAAGAACACTATTATCTCTGTTCCCGGAACGTCCGCAAAGCCTTCAAGAGCCGCCTTTCCGGTATCTCCCGAAGTTGCTGTGAGTATGCAGATCTTCGCCTCCTCCTTTTCCTTCTTGACCGCAGCGGTCAGAAGGTAAGGAAGAATGGACAGGGCCATGTCCTTAAAGGCCGCCGTCTTTCCGTGGAACAGCTCCAGAAAATACGCTCCTCCCGCCTCGCTTATCTCCACTATGTCTGACGCGGTGAATTTCTTATCGTAGGCTCCGTTCACGCAGGCTGCCATCTCTTCTTCGGTGTAATCGTCAAAGAATGCGCCGATTACGGCCTTTGCCACATCTCTGTAGCCGGCATCTGTCATATCTTCTATCTTGAAAGGAAGCTCCGGAATACATGCAGGCACAAAAAGCCCTTTATCGTCCGCTATACCTTTAATTATCGCCTTAGCGCCAGTAAGTTCGGCGCCTCCTCCTCTGGTGCTTCTGTACTTCATAATGTGGAACTCTCCTTTTTTTCATCAAAAATAAAAATTTTACTGGACAACCGTTGCCATTAAGTATATAATAACACAGGTGAGATTTCAATATCACTTTTTTATTCTCACCGGAAAACAGAATATGCCGCCTTGGTCAAGTGGTCAAGACGCAGCCCTCTCACGGCTGAATCAGGGGTTCGACTCCCCTAGGCGGTACCACACATTAAAAGAACCGTTCGGATTGAACGGTTCTTTTGGTGTAGGCGTTGATTTTTGCGGCTCCCGCTTTTAGCGGAGAAGAATGACGTTTTCAAGTGATTCCGGCCATAGATGTTTGCCAAATATGTCCATTAGAGTGCTGTTCTGGCAAACAGGGTTTGCCCATATACTGCATCTCGGGATTCTTACGGCAAACTTTTTTGCCAGAAAAACCTGTAACGCACTCTTTTGGCAAACAGCCGTGGCCATGGAAGGATTTTTCAAAATTATTTCTGCGATATCCAGCACCGCTGCAATAACAAATATTGCGAGGCCTATTCTACGCCGACGTATCTCTTCGAAGCGCCGGGGCCGGATCCAGGGATGAAATTCTGTTCGTAAACTCCACAAAAGGTTTCCGGCTGAAAAGGTACACCGTCGCCAGCACTCCCATAAACAGAAGGACAAAATTTCCGGCCGTGGTCACGTCGTCCAGAAGCTCCGTGGCGTCCTTCAGGTAATTATAGACGAGTCCGTGGAAAAGATAGACGCTCATTGTGTCCCTTCCCAGCTTTGAAAACGGCGTTTCACCCTTTGGCATAACGAAGAGGAGGGCCAAAGTCAGCAGTGCGCCGACAAAATATGCGACTATGCGGACAGCAATTCCCGTCAGAGGAGTCTGCTCCAGAAAGTCGTAGTTGTATCTTCCGTAGAAGATTTTCGGCGTGACGTCAAGATGCGCCGTATCTAGCGCCAGATAGAGGATAAAGGCTGCAATTACCAGCATGGCCGCAGCCGTAAACCCTTTGGCGTACCTGCTTCTTCTCACCCTGCCGAGAATGTCCTTTTCCCTGAAGTTATAACCGAGAATGAAGAACGGAAAGAAATACACTATTCTCGGAATGCTGATGAAGTTGCTTGCCATTCCGGAAAATCCGATGGCCAGCCCCCCCAGTACGGCCAAAGGCAGGTGATACGGAATCCTTACAGCAAAGTGTATCACCAGCTTGTAACAGAAAATCGCAAGGAGAAACCAGAGTGAGAACTTAGGATAAAGAAGATCCAGCTCCGTTTCCTTGTGAATTATATTCTCATAGGTGAAATAGTAAATAACTTCGAAGATGAGATACGGTACCAGCAGTTTCTGTACCAGTTTACCCGGACTTGATTTTTTCACGGCGAAATAGCCCGAAATAAAGATAAATGCCGGCATATGAAATGCGAAGATGAAATATTTAAGATTCGTCAGATATGCCGTTTCCGTATAGGACGGTTCTATGAAGTGTCCGAGTACAACGAGGACTATGAGAAACGCTCTGTAATTGTCAAAGAGAAATTCTCTGGTTTTCATAAAATTCACCCGAAAACTTGTATTGAAAATATTATAACATAGCAAAAGAAGCCGATAGTCTCGGCTTCAAAGAAAATGGTGCGGTCAAAGGGATTCGAACCCCCATGGTCTCCCACACGGACCTGAACCGTGCGCGTCTGCCAATTCCGCCATGACCGCATATTCCTGCCCCGCAGTTTCACTGCAGAACAGGTATTAGTATAACATGCAAATCTCAGGTATGCAAGATTTTTTTATCTATCTCTGAGTAATTTCCAGCATCTTACTCTTCAGTTCCTGCTCCATACGTGCGATTTCAGTCTCGGCCTCCTGCCTCTTCCTGCGGCCTTCCTCCTGAATGACAATCATTTCATCAAGAGTGGATATAAGAGTTTCATTGGTAGCCCTGAGAGTTTCAATATCCACTATTCCGCGCTCGGATTCCTTTGCAGTCTCCGTAGTTGCCATCTTGAGCTTTTCAGCGTTTTTCCGGAGAAGCTCATTGGTCATATCAGACACTTCACGCTGAGCTTTGGCCGCCTGGGCCGAATGCTCCACACCCAGAGCGAGTACCATCTGGCTCTTCCAGAGAGGGATGGTATTCACCAGAGTGGACTGAATCTTTTCCGTCATCACAGTATCGTTGTTCTGAACGAGACGGATCTGCGGAGCCGTCTGAATTGAAATCATCCTGGTGAGTTCCAGATCGTGTATCTTTTTCTCGAACCTTTCACACATGGACCCAAGTTCCTTTGCCGCCTGAGCATCCTCAGCAAGTCCGGTCCGCCGGGCCTTTTCCGTAAGCTCTCTGAGCTGTCCCACGCGTACCTCCTCCAGCTTTTTCTTTCCTGCGATTATGTACATAGTCAGCTCTTTAAAGTATGTCAGGTTAAGTTCATACATTTTATCGAGAAGCGCAATATCTTTCAGAAGCTGAATCTGATGGCTCTCTAACGCTTTGCAGATTGTGTTTATATTTGCTTCAGCTTTTGCGTACTTTGCCTTAAGCGCCTGGATTTTATTTCCCTGCTTTTTGAAAAATCCGAGGAAACCCTTTTCCTCCTCTTCATCAAAGCTCTTAAGCTCTGTAACCACACCGCTGAGCAGGTCGCCCACTTCACCCAGATCCTTGGTTCTCACATTTTCAAGAGCCGTCTCGGAAAAATCGGCCATCTTCTTCTGCGTCCCCGCGCCGTACTGCAGAATAACAGCCGAGTCGGTCAGGTCTATCTGCTGTGCGAAGCTGTCGGCTATCTTTCTTTCCTCCTCAGAGAGAACGGTTTCGTCCATGGCCGTCTCCTCCTTCACTGCCGGTGCCGGAGCTTCCGGAGGCGCTTCGTTTTTAAACGGGTCGAGAGTAAGTTCCGGTGATGTGTTCATATCTTTAATATCCTGCGTCATCTGTCTACCTCCGTGTTATGTGATTTAAAATCTTTTCCTGTAAGTCCCTCCTGGGCAAGCATCGTCTTGAGGACAGAGACATCCGAAGACACGTCCCATGCGGTGTCCTGGAACAGATTGTCCAGAAGCTTTTCAAAAGCTCCGTTGAGAGTGTCAAGGGTGTCCTCAATTTCTTTCTTTGACGTTACGATATTCTCACCCTGCACAGGCTGCCTGTCCAGCTCTTCATAGGCTTCCAGAAGCTTTATTGCCGTAGGAAGATAGTAATCCATCAGCCTGCGAATGTCATCCACCGTATCCGGTTCCTCTTTAACTCTCTCAAAGATTCTCCGGGTCAGAACCTCCATCCGGAATATCTTCTCCGACACTTCCTCCCCCGGAATCGCATCGTTGCACGCCTTGATCTTAGAAATAAACTCTTCACCCTTTTCAAGCGTTTCTCTGACTTCTGGGGCGGCTGAACCGTATCGGGCCGCTTTTTCCTCGGCAGAGGCTTTCTCGGCAGCCTTGGCCTCTTCCTTCTGCCTCATGATGGACATGTATTCTCTATATGCTTTATCGGTAGTCATAAGGCACGCGTTCATGCTGTCCAGATGACCCTGGAGGAACCACCTCTTCTCAAGCATGTACTCTACATCCTTAAGAACTTTCTGTTCAGGCTTTCTTACCCTCTCGGCAAAATCCCTGATGTTACCGTAATCCCGGTCGCCTAAAACAGAAAGATATCCGTTATATCTCCTTATTTTTCCCAGAAGGCCCGTTCCGTAAATTCCTGCTCCAAGAAATGGAATTGCCATAACTCCCAGGGTACCGGCTGCCGTAGCGGTAACACTGGCTCCTATAAGAGGCAGCGCAGCCGTAACTATAAGCGCCCCGGCCGTGAACACGCCTCCTACGATAAAACCTCCTATGGACAGAATCATCCCCAGGACTTTCTTTCCGTATGTCTTTATGTACTTCCGCTCCGAAGTATAACCGCCGGGCGTTTCCTTTCCCGCAAACGGTTCCGGGTGAATATCCTTCAGGTCCGGTTCCCTGTCCTTTCCCCCGAATATGGAATTCATGGCTCCGTTCACCGTGTTGGAAATATTACGGCTGAGGCTGGAAAAGTCCATAGTGTCACACGCCTCCTGAACGGTTCTTCTTATGTTTTCTCCTAAATCGTCAAAGTCCCTTGAATATCTCATTTCTGATTTCTCCCGAAAGCTTCCTGTTCTCGTTTAATTATACGTTATGAAAACTTCCACTTCAAGAAAAGAATTGAACTCTTTGTCCCCGGAACCCGGGCAGACAGATTTTCTTAACCGAAGACGTCCCTTTTTATTTTTTACAAAAAAGTCCTGTATTTTTCTCAAAATAAATAAAGCTCTGCAGTCATACCGATAGTATAATATCAGTAAAGATGTGCGGTTCTTTTGCAGCCGCGAAAGAAAGGACAGATAGTATGGATATAAAGACTTTTAAAGTAGAGCGCTGGATGAACGACTACGAAGATGAAGCAGTATATAACTTAGGTGAAACATGCATTGATTCCATAACAGTGGGAGAACTTCTGGATATGGCCGGTGAAGACGCCGATAAATACCTTATCGGTCTTAAGGACAAGCGTCTTACATACGGGTACATTTTCGGTTCTCCTGATCTTCTCAGCGGAATCGCTTCCATGTATGAGAGCATAACGCCCGAGCAGGTTATACCTACCCACGGCGCTATCGGTGCAAATCACCAGGTAATAATGTCTATGATAAGACCTACCGACAATATGGTTTCGGTAATGCCTACTTATCAGCAGCATTATTCCATCCCGGAATCCATCGGAGCCGAAGTCCGCATACATCAGCTCACTCTGGAGAACAATTTCCTGCCTGACCTGGATCTTTTAAGAAGTCAGGTGGACGAAAACACCCGGATGATTACAGTGAATAACCCGGACAATCCTACAGGTTCATGGATTCCTAAAGACACCATGATGGAAATTGTCAAGATTGCCGAAGAAGTCGGTGCGTTTATACTCAGCGACGAAGTGTACCGTGGAATATCTGAAGACGGAAGTTACATGCATTCCATCGTAGATCTTTACGACAAAGGAATTTCCGTAGGAAGCATGTCGAAGATATTCTCCATGGCAGGTCTGAGAATAGGCTGGATTGCAACGAGAAGCGAGGAAGTTCTTAAAGCTTGTCATACCAGAAGGGATTATGACACCATCAGCTGCGGAACCCTTGATGATATGTTTGCTTCCCTTGCATTAAAACATAAAGATAAGATTTTCGACAGAAACCGTCAGATTCTCCTGAAAAACAGAGCCATCCTCGATAAATGGGTAAACGAAACCGAAGGCGTCCACTACCTTAAACCGGTGGCGGGAACCACAGCTCTCGTATACTACGATAAGGATATCCCTTCATACGACCTTGCAATCCGGCTCATAAAAGAAAAAGGCGTCCTTGTCACACCGGGAGCTGCATTTGAAATTGAAGGCGCCCTCCGCATCGGGTATGCCTTCGATTCAAAGACCCTTGAAGACGGTCTTTCTAAGATAACGGAGCTCTTAAAGGAAATTTAATCTGTCTCTCAAAATCAGCTGAAAGATATATCAGCAGATACAAAGCGGCTGCCTGCATCACGCGGGCAGCCGCTTTCTTTTCAGTCAGCCTGTATCTCCAGCTTCTTCTTTGTCTCTTCATATTCCTCTTTTATCCTGCGGAGAAGGTCAGGAGAAGTCAAAACTTCCATCCCTGTAAGTGCAAGAGCCTCCGCCCCAAGTCTTAAAGTTCTGTCCCCGGCTTCAGTTACAGTCATATCTGCAAATTCCTTTGAATGAAGCTGAAATTCCGGGCAGTCAAGCCCTATCCACGGATGAATGGAAGGAACTGAATAGCTGACATTTCCCATATCTGTAGAGCCCGTACTGTCGATGTGAGGCATATCTCCACCGCCCAGGCCGGAATAATACCTGTTAAAAGTATCAGACAGTGCCTGATTGGTAACCATATCTCTGTTTGCCGGCTCATTTCTCCATATCCTGTACGTTGCGCCTACAGCTTCCGACGCAGCCTGCGCACACCTCTCGAACATTGCTCTTATCTTCTTTATCTCAGCCGTGTTCTTTGCTCTGACGAGATATTTTACCGCTGCATGGTCAGGGATAACGCTGCATTTTTCACCACCGTCTGCAAATACGCCATAGATATTCGTCCCGGCGATATACTGCTTTTCAAATCCTATAAGTGTATAAAAATGAACGGCCGCATCAAGTGCGTTTATCCCGCCCTCGGGATTTGCTCCGGCATGGGACGACTTTCCGTAAAAATCTACCTGCCATGAGTCTATTGCAAGAGTTTTTCCACTGGATAGATTTACGGGGTTAGGATGAACCGTCATTACCACGTCACACTCGTCGAAAGCGCCCTCTTCAGTAAGCTGCACCTTGCTGCAGATACATTCCTCGCCGGGCGTGCCGAAAAGCACTACCCTGCCGCCCGTTTTGTCTATAATTGCCTGAATGGCGAAAGCCGCTCCCATAGCTGCCGTCGCAATGATATTATGTCCGCAGCCGTGTCCCATTCCGGGAAGGGCGTCGAACTCCGCCGTAAGCCCTACGCATGGCCCGGGCCGGCCGCTGTCGGCTTCAGCTCTGAAGCAGTACGGGATTCCATGAAACTCCCTTGTCAGACTGAACCCATGCTTTTCAAGGGATTCAGTGATCACAGCGCAGGCTTTTTCCTCCTCGCCGCCCACCTCGGGGTTTTCATACAGGTAGTTCCTGATTTTTATGAGTTCACTCATATTATCCGAAACTGTCTTTTTAATCTTTTCCTTAAGCTCGTCGTTTGCATTTAGGATCATGTCCGTCAAACCTCCCGCTCGTTCAGGATTTCCATCATGAGTTCTCCGTCAATGTTTCCGCCGCTTATCACCAGTGCGACGTTTTTTCCGCCAACTCTTTCCGGCTCATCCATAACCGCGGCGACCGTCGATGCAGATGCGCCCTCGGCGATGAATTTCTCCTCCTTTATCATATATCTGACTGCTTTCCTGATGGTTTTTTCTCTGACCATTATGATGTCGTCTACATAATCTCCAAGAATTTCATAGGACAGTTTCCCTACTCCGCCTACCAGAGCATCACAGATCGTGCTGCCGGTTACAGGATATTCGTCATAAAACACTTTATCCTTCAGAGCGCGTATCATGGCAGGACACGCTTCGGTCTGCACGCCTATTATGCGTATTTCAGGTTTTATGCTCTTAGCCGCTGCGGCAATTCCCGTAATGAGTCCCCCTCCGCCTATCGGAACTACTATAGTATCGATTTCAGAACGCTGTTCCAGGATTTCAAGCCCTATCGTGCCCTGACCGCCGTATATTTTAGGGTCGTCATAATAGGCGTCGATGTACGTCATTTTATTTTCTTCTATGTATTCCATGCCCAGTTTATGAGCTTCGTCATAATCCTTTCCCATAAGCAGAGCTTCAGCTCCATAAAAGCGTATCTTGTCCACCTTTGCCTTCGGCGTAGTCTCCGGAACAATTACAACCGCCTTTTCTATTCCCAGAAGTTTTGCGCCGTAGCTTACCGATGCGCCGTGATTGCCCGATGAAATAGTGGCTGCGCCCCGCTTTCTCTCCTCTTCAGTCAGAGTTGACATTTTGCTTATGGCGCCGCGGATTTTAAAGCTTTTGACCGTCTGCGCACACTCCAGCTTGAAGAAATATCTCCTTCCGTTCTTTCCAAGATAAAGTGACTCTTCCAGAGGTGTTTTGTAAACATAGGGCTTTATTCTTTCATAAGCTTCCCTGACATCTTTAATACCGAACTGTCCTGCCATAACCGTCTCCTTAATATCTGTACTAAATTTCTACAGTCTGTCCTGCGCCTGTCTTTTCTGCCATATCAAGGGCTGCCTTTGCTGCCGCAATATCCAGAAGCGCCATTCCTGTAGCATCGTAAATCGTTATTTCATCATCGTCCCTGCGGCCCTGTTTTTTCCCAAGAATCAGTTCTCCTATTTCGCCGCATATGTCAGCTTCGGAAATGACCCCGGTCTTCAGCGGAATCTCCATCTCTCCCACTTCTATGCAGTGCTGCAGGTCATCGGCGTAAACTCTTGCTCCCCTGAAGATTTCAGCTTCTATCTCTTCTTTTCCGCTCATGTCTGAGCCTATACAGCTGAGGTGAGTTCCCGGCCGTATCCAGTCCTTCTTAATAACGGGATTTCTCGCAGGTGTAACCGTAACTATCATGCGGGTATCTCTGACGCCTGCCGCCATATCCTCTTCCGAGCTTACGTTTTTAAATTCCACTCTGTCTGCATCTATCTTAAGCTCTGACATAAGTCTTTCCTTAACGGTTCCGACAAAGGCTGCAGCTTTCTCCGGAACCACAGGATCCGCAACGTATATCTTCCTGAGCTCCGGAAACCTGAGGATAAAAGCGCCTATCTGATACAGCGCCTGGTTTCCGGCCCCCAGAACGAACAGCGTATCTCTTTTCTTTCCCGCAAGGTATCCGGCTCCTATGGCTCCGGCGCACCCGGTTCTCAAACCGGTTATAACACTTCCGTCGAGAACGCCCAGAGGCATGCCTGTCTTCGTCTCAAACACTGTGATGATGCCCACAAGAGACGGAAGTCCCTTTGTCTCGTTCGCAGCAGTCCAGTTGATGACTTTAAGGCCGTGAATTCCCTCGCTCTTCAGATATCCGGACTTTATATCCATATCCTGCTCTCCGGTTTTAAAGTCATAGAATACCGTAGGCCAGACTTCCGTCTTTCCTTCCGCCTTAGCCCGATATACATTCTCCACCGTCTCCATCATCTTCTTCATGTCGATAGCAGATAATATGTCGTTTCTGCTCAGAACTTTCATTTTCATATCATTTCCTCCCCGTTTACAATTCTACTACAATATTCTTTTATGGAAAAGAGTCGGTATCACCTTAAAAGTTAATACCGACTCTTACTTCCGCGAGAAACATTCGCCTAAATCG
The DNA here is from genome assembly GCA_949287095.1 of uncultured Bacillota bacterium. Taxonomy (GTDB): domain Bacteria; phylum Bacillota; class Clostridia; order Peptostreptococcales; family Anaerovoracaceae; genus Avanaerovorax. Next base: position 4,285 of record CASEFA010000004.1, on the reverse strand, counting down.
GATAGAATTCCGGCTTATGCTGACGGAAAACAGCATAATATTTCAATCCACATTCCCTGACGATTTCTCCTGCTTCCTTAAATCCTTCACCCAGCCTTTCAGATACGTGAGAATCCGAGCCGAATGTTATTATCTCACCGCCCAGCTCTGCGTAACGTCTGATAATTTCCCTGTCGGGATTTATCATGTTCTTCGCTTTGAACTTGGAGGTGTTGCATTCTATTCCTCTGCCCGACTGAATGAGTTCTTTAAGTATCTCGTCTATAACATCCGCATATTTTCCGTATGTGAATGTTTCTGCCGCACCCGGACCGTATCTGAGAACAAAATCCATGTGTCCTGCAACGTCGAATTTTTTAAATCCCTTCACGTTGACAAGTTCGTCCATGAAATATTGTCTTACGGCTTCCTCTACATCGACATTCTCGTAATGTCTTTTATCTTCCGCATCCATTCCGCAGAACGTATGAGTCGATCCGATTATGAAATCGAAGGGAAATCTGTCTGCAAATGCGTTAAGTTTTTCCGTGAGGTGAGGCTGTATTCCAAGCTCGATTCCGGCCAGTACTTCTATTCTGCCGGCATATTCATCTTTAATCTCCAGTATGTCGTCAACATACTTTTTAACAGTGTCATCGTCTCCCTTATCATCGATGAGGAATGTGAAATAATCCGGCGGGAACTTCGGTGCATCAAAATCCTGATGATCCGTTATGCATATCTGCTTCATTCCCAGCGCAGCGGCCCTCTCTATCTGCTCTCTGACAGGTACCGATGAATCGCTTGACCACCTGGTGTGGACGTGCATATCGGGAATCATTATTTCTCCTCCTTATTCTCAAGCGGCTTGATGCATATGCCTGTTGCCGCATAGATGTACGCTATAATCCAGATGCTGTAGCTCATGAAGCAGTAAGGGAAGTACTGAGCTATTCCTACACCGAGAACCGAAGGGTAGTATACACCGGAACCCGACCACGGAATAAATCCGGCCATACCTGTACAGAAGTCCTCCATGGTTCTGGAAAGATTAAGTGTTGAAAGTCCCATCTTCTTATACTTCTCACTGTACATTTCGCCTGTAAGCAGAAGAGCCAGAGATGAACTTCCTCCTATGGCTACCAGAATTACACAGGATACGGACGTGGCAAATATGAGCCCGAACCGCGTCTTTACGGAAGCGAGAACTTTTCCGAGCAGCACATCTATCGCACCTATCTGCTCCATGATTCCTGCAAAGTAGAAGCATATATAAATCAGGATAAATGATTTCATCATGGATGCAAGTCCGCCTCTGTTCAGAAGCTCCATTGCATCATCACCTGCATCTGCTGCGATAAAGCCTTCCTTTGCATGTTCCACCATTTCAAGGTCGAATCCGTTGTACAGCGCAGTTACTCCGTCAGAAAGTGTAAATCCCTGATAGAAAACTCCTATAAGCATAGCCACCACTGCAGAAATCATCATTACGACTGTAGAAGGTTTCTTTGTAATTGCACCGTATACAACGATTGCCAGAGGTATGAGCACAATTATATTCCAGTTGTACGCCGTATCCAGGGTGTCGAGAAGTCTCAGCGTGTTCTCCGGCAGTCCCACGCCGCTGGCAGTAGTCCTTATTCCCATTATAATATATACGATAAGTCCGATTACTGCTCCGGGTATTACCGTCTTCGACATATGTCTGATGTGGTCGAATATGTCGTTTTTCGTTGATAATGACGCTAAGATTGTCGTATCAGACAGCGGTGACAGTTTATCTCCGAATATGGCGCCTGTGTAGCATGCTCCAGCCACTGCGGCAATGTTCACATTAGGCATGGCAGTTGCTATTCCCATCATCGCAACTCCGGCCGTGGCTGCAGAACCCCATGATGTTCCCGTGCATGTTGAAAATATCGCACACAGTACAAAGGCCGAAACCAGTATCCACTTTTCAGATACCAGCTGAACCCCGTAGTATATGAACATCGGGATTGTTCCTGAGTACATCCATGCTCCAAGAAGAAATCCTACCGCTATGAGTACGGACATTGCCGGGGCGGCAGACTTGATTTTTTCGGCCGTGTAGTCTTCCATTTCGCTCCACGTGTATCCGCATCTCCATCCGAGGAATACTATGTAGCAAAGGGCGATTCCTATAAGAGCCGGCGCAGGCAGATCTCCCAGGGAACCGAAAAAGAAGATTACGAGAAGCACCACTACTGCAGACAGCGCTTCAATCATGTTAGGCTTTCTTTTTGCTCTTTCGGGTTTCTCTTTCTTTTTTTCTTTCTTATCTTTCATCGTACACTCTCCTTTGTACAGAAGCATTTTACTTATGGATAAATTTTATAACTATTCGATAAACAGATGTTTTGGTATTATTCCTAATTTGATGGCAAAATTTTGTAAGTTTTAAAAGCGCACACATTTGTTACACATATATAATTTATGGTATACAATTCAGGAGTGATACCATGTTCTATTTTATGATTTTTATCGGTCTGATTTTCGCATATATAAACGGAATGCATGACGGCGGCACAGTCGTCGCCACCTCTATATCTTCCCGCCTTCTTTCGGCAGGACGAGCCGTTGGCACAGCCGGAATTGCCAACTTTCTGGGTTCCGTCCTTCTTGGAACTGCAGTGGCTTTTACCATATCGGAAAACATCGTGGATCCGGTTCCCCTTCTTACAGGCAATCGTGACGGCTGCTTCACCTTTGTAACGGCAGCCTTTGCCGGAAGTCTCGTGTGGAACATATTCACATGGATAGTCAGACTTCCATCCAGCGCTTCTCATTCCATGATAGGCTCCATGATCGGAAGCGGCATAGCCGGCTACGGCACAGTATACATAATGTGGCATTCTATCTTTGTGAAAGTGATTCTGGCCATGTTCATATCGCCCGTCGCTGGTTTTTTTATGGGATATATTTTCCTGATGCTTCAGAACCGTATGCTGAAAAACGCCACCATAGTATGGAGCCGCAGGATCATGTTTCTCCATAAGCTCAGCAGTTTTTTCCTGGCGTTCAGCTACGGCAGCAACGATGCTCAGAAGGTGATGGGGCTTATCGCCATAGGACTCGCGTCCTTTTCCGGTTCTGAAATCTCAGTGCCTTTCTGGCTGGTACTTTCCTGCTCGGCTGCTCTGGCCCTGGGTACGGTCACAGGCGGATACAATATGATTAAAACCGTCGGCATGGACATAACTAAAATCAATATCCAAAATTCTTTCGCATCCCAGATGGCGACTATTTTCGTCATATCCGCAGCGAACGTGACAGGTCTTCCCATAAGCGCAACCCAAGTTGTTACCTCATCGGTAATGGGCGTGGGTACCGAAAAGACGCCAAAGGGCGTCAACTGGACGATAACCGGCCGCATCGCAGCCGCATGGCTCATCACAATTCCCGCATCGGCTCTGATTGGAGCCGTCATGTTTAAAATACTTATTCTGATATGACAGGAGCTGAAAAAATGAAAAAGAGTTTCTTTAAAAAGGGCGAGCGCCCAAATTTTTATCATATGCTGAAACGGCAGTGTGAAATAACGATGCGAAGCAGTATGCTTCTTCTTCGTCTTGCTGAAAATAACGAGGAGGATCTGGCAGAAGAAATTGAAGCCTGTGAAAAGAAAGCCGACAAAGTCCGCAGAGATCTTATCGACTACGTTGAAAACTCCTTTATAACGCCTCTGGACCGTCACGACCTCTTTTCTCTGTCCCGGTCCATAGACGACGTTACAGATAAGATTAAAGACCTTAAGGATTTCATTCTGTTTTTCCACTACAGTCCTACGCGGAAAAATATTGAAATGATAAGGCTGATAGATTCGTCCATCTATTCTCTTACCGATGCCATGAGTGAGTGGGCCGACGACAGGATTGAGAACTTCTGGGACGATATTGTAAGAGCGAAAAAAAACGAGAATCAGGTTAAACGGCTGTACTGGGAAAATATCAGCGATCTGGACAGATGCAAGGAAACCCTTAAGGATGTTATCGTAATGCGGGAGTTTTCCAAGGACCTGAACAGTCTGGCCAACAAAATCGGCAAAGCGGCCGACAGCATCAGCGATGCTAAAATTAAATCAATAAAATAAGGAGTCTGTGAAAAAAAGTCTGTAAATACCACATGAGATTATCCTTCTATGGTAAAATCTAATCAACCATAGGAGGATATTTTTATGGCTAATAAGAAAAAAGAAGTTTACCACGTTAAACCACTCAATGAAAACAAGAAAAATATCATCGCAGCTCTAATCGAAGAATATGATATCGAAACAGCTGACGATATT
>CASEFA010000003.1 GCA_949287095.1 uncultured Bacillota bacterium | reverse complement strand
TTGCCCCTCAAAGTTTAGGCTCTGGAAACGGCTTAAAATCACGCCTTTTTGACCTCTAAATGTCTACACGGCGGAATAGATGATTCGACCTGAATTGTTGATAGCGCACCCCATTTTTTCTCGAATAGAGGTTGAAAATCAGCGGGATTTGTGATAAAAATTTATATGTATATTTATGTTCAGAAAGGGGCTTGACAAAAATGGCGGCAGGCGCAACACTGGTAGCAAGCAAAGCGTAACTCTGCCCTTTTTTCCTGTCAACTCCAAAGCTGCACAAATTTTAGAGACGTACTCTGCCCGTTTTTACGGGCGGAGTGCGCCTCTTTGCGTTCATTCCAAATCGAATTGCCAAAGAAAGAGGTTGAAGAAATGAAAGTAAAGAAAAGATTATGCTGTTTAGTGCTGGTAGTGTGCTTAACGATAAGTTTGTTTCCTGTTAACGCGTTTGCTACAAGTGGAATAAGCTCTCAATATAGTGACGAAGAAATTGAGGAGATCATGTCACAATGTCCATATACAGTTACCGGAGGCAGTTATGGAGAAAGCTATGTTTATGATGTTACAAGTCAAAAACTTACGCTGTATAGCGGAACATTGTCGGTATCCGGTACACCGAATAATTCGGATCAAGCTTATATAGAAGTAGCTCCGAATTCGGTTTTGAAATTGACGATATGCGATGTTAGTCCCGTGTCTTCCGTTACTAATGGAGGCCCCGGATTAAAAATCGGCGCAAATGCGACGGTAAACCTTGTACTCGCTGGAGAAAACAAGTTTTGTCGCGGTTGGGATGACATTCACGATTATTCCGTCTATTTGGACAATAACGCCAAAGTAACTGTAAGCGGAAACGGTTCACTGATCTGTGAGAGGAATTACGGTTATCCTAAATTATATTTATCAGATACAGCGGAATTTATCATTAAGAGTGGTTCTGTACAGTTCAAAGGTGGGCAAAACTCCAATTCTAGTCGAAATCCGCATACCGTTGGCGGATCAGGTAAATTAGTAGTTGACGGTGGTACGGTGCTTGTTGCCGACGAAGTAAGAGGAAAAGTATTTAGTGATAATCCGTCTATAGAATTGAAAAACGGAGAGTTACAATTTAATTATGACGGAGAATTTGGGAATTGTCGTCTAAAAATGGACGGCGGTATTTTAAAATTGAGGCAGGACAAGGAATTCTCTTTTACCAATTTGCAATATAACGCAGGCACATTTGATGTTACAAAAGCTATCCGATTTAATGGTCAAACTACAATTAATTCATCCCTTATTATTCCTGAAAACGCAACATTCATTATTCCTTCTGGGCAAACAATGATATTCGCAAATGGGACAAAGTTGACAGTAAGCAGTGGCGGAACTTTACAAAATGATGGGGTAATAAAGTATTTTTGTCAAGATACATCAATTCCTGCTGCAGCAAGCGGAAATGGAACCACAGAGGCTTCTCATATTTATGACCAAAAAGTAGTAAATGACAAATATTTGAAAACACCTGCCACTTGCATAAATGTTGCTGTATATTATATGTCGTGTGTTTGTGGTGAAAAAGGAACAGAAACCTTTGAAAACGGAGATGCTCTTGGCCATAGCTGGGGTAGCTGGCAGAGCAATGGAGACGACACGCACACCCGCACCTGCCAAATTTGTGCTGTGAAAGAGACAGAGAATTGCACAGGCGGTACGGCGACCTGTGTGAACAAGGCCATCTGCAGTGTGTGCAACGCCGAACACGGCGCAGTTGACCCCACAAACCACACCGGCACCGAAGCATGGATAACAACGGACACGATGCACACCAAGGTATGGCGCTGCTGTCAGGCGGTTATCGAAGCTGAAGAAGAACACAACTGGGAAAACGGCACTTGCACAATCTGCCAGTATCCGTGTCAGCACACAGGCGGCACAGCGACCTGCTCACAGCTTGCGGTATGCGATATTTGCGGAAGCCAGTACGGAGACTATGACGCTGATAATCATAAGGCAGTAAGCGCATGGACGCAGGAAAACGGAAAGCATTACCATAAATGCGAGTATGGCTGCGATACCCATCTCGACGAAGCCGAATGCTCCGGCGGCACGGCGACCTGCACCGCGCAGGCGCTCTGTGCAGTGTGCGGCGGCACATACGGCGCAGTTGACCCCGCAAACCACGCGAACCTCGTGAAAACCGAAGCGAAAGCGGCGACGCACCTGACCGAGGGCAACATCGAGTACTGGTACTGTGACGGCTGCGATAAGTATTTCAGAGATCAGGCCGGAACGGAAGAAATCGCAGACTTGTCCGAGACTGTGATTCCGAAGCTCGCGGAACACACCCCGGACAACACCGGCTGGCATTCCGATGAAACGAACCATTGGAACACCTGCGAGTGCGGCGAGAAGCTGAACGAAGCCGCCCACACTTTTGAGTGGGTAACGGATAAGGAAGCGACTGCCACAGAAGCAGGCTCTCGGCACAAGGAATGCACCGTTTGCGGCTATGAGGAAGCGGCGGTGGAAATCCCCGCAACGGGGACAACAGATCCGTCCGAGCCGCCGACGGATACCGATAAGCCAAGCGGCGACCAGACCGGCGATACCACTTCTCCGCAGACCGGCGACGACAGCAATATCGCTCTTTGGATGGCGTTGATGTTAGCTGCGGGCGCTGTCCTGACCGGCACAGCCGTTTACAGCCGCAAGAGAAAATACAGCAGATAAATCCATATATAACCATGCGCCCTGTGGAATGAAACCACGGGGCGCATTTTCTATGTATGCACCGCAGGAAACCTGCGGTGTTGTTTTCGATGTGAAAGCTATCGTTCCATGTCGTGGGTTTTGCGTTTTGGCTTTGGCTTTTACGTCTTGCCCTCCGCCTGAAGCCACTACCGGAATATTTATCTGGATTGGTCTGCTGACGGCATCGTTAACGGGTTGCATAACGATAATACTGTTTTCAAAGAGGAGACGGTATAACACAAAGCGCATCAGATAACTGTCAGGGCGGCAAGGCGGGCCAATAACCCGTCATGCCGCTTTTTGCGCTCACAGGCAGCCCGGCAAAGGAGAATGAACTATGGCAGGCAGAAAGAAGCTGGACTTGACCGGACAGCGTTTCGGACGACTGACGGTATTGCGTGAGGAACCGCAGCGTGATAAGTACGGGCGGGTCATGTGGATCTGCCGGTGTGACTGTGGAAATATTATTTCAGCTGCCGGAGGAGATCTCAGAAGCAATCATAAAAAATCGTGCGGGTGTCTGCCTAAAGGAAGAAAGAAAATTAACAAAGCGCAGGAATAAACCTCCTGCGCTTATTTAATCAGTATTCAGGGATGTATTTTATCTTTATGAGCTTTTCGCTTATAACTGCAGCGATGTCCTTAAGTCTGGCCTCGATGTCGTCTACACCCTTCATAAAAATACGGGCTTTCGGTCCGGTAACACCAAGGGTTGCGTCCATAGGCCCCAGATGATTGTGAAGAGGGACGCTCATACAGTAGAGTCCGTATTCATATTCTTCATTATCCCGGGAAACTCCGCTCTCTATGATTTTCTGCTTTTCTTCAAGGAACTCTTCATAGGTGCAAATAGAGTTGGATGTTTTTTTCACAGGCCCGCCCCCGGAAAAATACTCTCTCAGTGCGTCATCGGAAAAATGAGTAAGGTATATTTTCCCGCTGGCGGAGCAGTTTAACGGTGAAAGCGGCAGAAGCCGGGACGTGAGGGCGGATTCATCTCCCTCAAATGATGAAAGATTGAGCACGGTGTTCTGGTAAAGAACACTGAGACAGCACGTTTCTCCTATCTCTCTGGAAAGCCCTCTGAGATAGTCGTTTACGACGCAGGGCAGGTCCGTTTTTCCCTTTACGGATTCGCCGTAGTAGATAAACTTGAGCCCCAGTCTGTACGTGTCGGTCACTCTGTCTTTTTCAATAAATTCGTGCGCCTCCAGAGCCTGGAGAATACGGTGCAGCGTAGCCTTGGGAACACCCAGATCCCTTTGAATTTCGGTAAACGCCGCCTCTTTTGCCGAAAGGTAATCGATGACGCTCACAGTCTTTTCGATGGCGTTCATCGTATTGGGCTGTCGGCAAGATTCTTTAGATAAGCCGGTATCACTCAATTTAAATATCTCCTGTACAGAATAACAGTTCATGGGCCGAATTCAGGATTATACTGAAATTCAGCGGGTACACTATTTTAACAACGATAATACAAAATGTCAAATCTGACAAGTTTTGAGCCGGTTAGTGCTTGACGAATCAGAAGTAGGGGAGTACAATGAAACAAATATTTTTGAAACTTAGTTTCAAAATGAGCAGAGGTTCGGTTCGTCACACCGGACAGGCCAAAATGGAGGAACAGAAAATGAAAAGTAAAAAAATGCGTATCGTGGCTCTGGGACTGATTCTCGCCATGACTGCAATGTCGTTCACATCGTGCGGCGGAGGCGGAAATGACGGCGGAAGCAGCGAAGGAAGAACTGATCTGAATTTTGCTGTAAGTGCCGAGCCTAACTCCCTTGATCCGATGGCAATCGCAATGATGAGTACGTTCACCATTACATATGCTATCTATGACAACCTCTTTGAGAAAAATGCGGACGGAGGTTATGATCCTTCTATCTGCGAAGACTATGATGTAACTGACGACGGACTGGTTTACACGTTTAAAATCAGAGATGATGTGAAATTCCATGACGGGACTCAGATGACGGCAGAAGATGTTGCCTTCTCTATCAACAGAACCATAGAAAAGGGATGGGCTGCAGATATGGTTGCCGCCATTGAAAGCGTAGAGGCAACTGACGATTATACCGTGGTGCTCACTTTGTCGAGACCTTTCGGAGGTATGATAGGAAGCCTTGCATCACCGTATTTCTCTATAATGAGCAAAGCTTACCTGGAAGAGAACGGTGACGATATCGTAGAGCGTAAGCCTATGGGAACCGGCGCATATAAGTTCGTTGAATGGGTCAGCGGCGACCATATCACCCTCGAAGCTAACGAAGACTACTTCAAGGGCGCGCCTTCCATCAAAACCGTCACTTTCAAACCTATTACCGATAAGAACACCGGACTCATAGCGCTTCAGGCAGGAGAAGCTGATGCATTCCTCAATGTGAACTATTCCGACATACCGGCTGTAGAGGAAGACGAAAGCCTCGCTTTCTACAGCACTGATCTTGCCGCAGTGCTCTCGCTGAACATGAACATTGAAAACGAGATCTTAAGTGACGTCAGAGTAAGACAGGCTGTAAATTATGCCATAAACCGTGACAATATCATTCAGGGTGCGCTGGAAGGACAGGGTACGGCGGCCAATTCGCCGGTTCCGCCTACATGCGACGGATATTCCGAAGATGTAAAGGGATATGAGTATGACCCTGATAAGGCAAGAGAACTGCTGAAAGAAGCAGGCTATGAAGACGGACTTTCCTTAACCATCAAAATAAAGGAAGACTCCAAGAATCAGAAGGTTGCTCAGGTTATTCAGTCTGACCTTAAGGCTGTGGGAATCGATGTGGAAATCCAGATTCTCGAAGCTGGAGCATATACTACGGACGTATATTCCAACGGCGACTATGAAATGACCATATCCGCATGGTGCGCCATGTTCACAGACGCATATTCACTGCTTTACAGCCAGTTCCATAAGGACTGCTACGGCGGAACGGGAAATATCACTCACGTAACATCAGATGAACTTTCATCCATGCTGGATTCCGCAGCACAGGCAGGAGAAGATGAGAAGACTGCAGCATATACGGAAGTTGCACAGAGCATCATGGATAATGCCTACGTTGCACCGCTGGTATTCGAACCTACCACTATCACTGCAAGCGCAGATCTTGAAGGTGTGGAGGCGGATGCTCTCGGAATCTATCAGGTGAAGAACTTCTCGTGGAAATAACAGAATGTAATGTTCCGGTCTAATTCAGACTTTAGAACGGATTAAGCTGTGGAGACATCTTTTTCCGGATGTCTCCTTCAGTTTTTAAGAAAGGAATTCACTTATGATTAAATATATTCTTCAGCGTCTGGCAATGATGATTGTCGTCGTGCTGGGAATTTCCTTCATCGTATATACCATTATGAATCTGACGCCGGGAAATCCGGCACAGCTGATTCTGGGCCAGAGCGCGCCGCCGGAACAGGTGGCAAAGCTGGAGGAGGAACTGGGACTAAACGACCCGTTCTTTGTGCGGTACTTTAATTACATAACAGATATGGTCCGCGGAGATTTTGGAGAATCCTATCAGACAGGACTTCCTGTGTTTGAAGAAATACTCAGCAGATTCCCTACGACACTGACTCTGGCGGCCGTTGCAATGTTCATAGCGGCACTGGTAGGAGTGCCTATCGGAGTCATATCCGCTGTAAGACAGTATTCGTTCATGGATGCGGCAAGCACCGTGGCGGCGCTGATTTTCGCATCGATTCCGAACTTCGTGCTGGGACTTATTCTCATGCTGGTATTCAGCCTGAATCTGGGATGGTTCCCTGCGACTTTTCTCAACAATCCGTCCAGCTATGTTCTGCCTGCAGTCACGCTTTGCACGGCAACCATGGCGACTCTTGTACGTATGACAAGGTCAACTATGCTGGAAGTTCTCAAGCAGGACTATATCCGCACTGCCCGCGCAAAAGGTGCAGAGGAGAAAAGTGTTGTTCTTCACCACTCTCTGCGCAACGCGCTTCTTCCTATAATAACGGTAATCGGAGTCGACTTCGGTTATCTTCTCGGCGGTACGGTTGTAATCGAGTCGGTATTCGCAATTCCGGGTCTTGGTTCCCTTCTCATCACAAGCATAAGAATGAAAGATACGCCGGTTGTAATGGCTGCGATTATGTTCGTTACTCTGGCATACAGCCTTGTCAACCTGATCGTCGACATAGTTTATGCCTACATCGATCCACGTATAAAATCTCAGTATGAAAGGGCGTGATGATATGAATGAAAACATAGAATACAAAGCCAGAAGCCAGTTCGTATCCGTGCTCTACAGACTTAAGAAGAACCGCCTTGCCATGCTGGGACTCGCAGTCCTTCTTATAATGGCTGCCGTGGCGCTCTGCGCAGGTTTCATTGCGGATTACGACAAGGACGTTATAGGTCAGGACACGGCAAACAGACTACAGGGACCGTCGGCCGAGCACTGGTTCGGAACAGACCAGTTCGGGCGTGACGTTTTTGCAAGAATAGTATACGGAGCGAGAATCTCTCTGACCATGAGCATCATAGCCATGCTAATCGCCGTGGCCATAGGCGCCATTATAGGCGCGATAGCCGGATTCTACGGCGGATTCAGAGACAATATTCTCATGCGTATAATGGATATTCTGCTTGCAATTCCGCCGATGCTCATGTCTATTTCCATCGTTGCGGCGCTGGGACAGAGCATGGTAAATCTGCTCATAGCGCTTTCCATCGCGTATATACCGGTATTTGCCCGAGTTATAAGATCGTCTATTCTCTCTATAAAGGACCAGGAGTTTATAGAGGCGGCGAAGTGTTGCGGAAGCAGTGACAGGCATATTATATTCAAGCATATAATACCCAATGCCATAGGGCCTATTATAGTTCAGGCTACGCTGGCAATGGGCTCAACCATACTGATTATCGCATCCCTGTCATTTATGGGATTGGGTGTTCAGCCTCCTGAATCCGAATGGGGTACCATGCTTTATGAAGGCCGTGACTATCTGAGGCAGGCTCCTTATCTGGTGCTGTTCCCGGGAACGGCTATAACCCTTGCGGTTATTTCGCTTAATCTTCTGGGTGACGGCCTCAGAGATGCTCTCGACCCGAGACTTAAGAACTAGGAGGGAAAGATGAACGATACAGTATTGAAAATAAATGATCTTCATGCAGAATACCGCACAGATGAAGGAACGTCTTCGGTAATAAACGGCATAAATCTTTCCCTTGAAAAAGGTGAAACTCTGGGTCTTGTAGGAGAAACCGGTGCAGGTAAGACCACAACCGCACTTTCGGTTATGAGGCTCATGCCGAAAAAGACAGGATTTATTACGGGCGGGACTATCGAGTTCGAGGAGGAAGGAAATCTTCTGGAAAAAAGTGAAGCGGAAATGAGAGCAATCCGCGGACACCGTATCTCCATGATTTTCCAGGATCCGATGACGAGTCTGAACCCTGTAATCAGAGTTGGAGATCAGATAAAGGAATCATTTAAGATACATTTTCCGGACCTGACCGGAGATGAGATGGATAAAAAAGTGGACGATATGCTTGAAATGGTAGGCATACCGGCTTCTCGAAAAAACGAGTATCCGCATCAGTTTTCAGGAGGAATGAAACAGAGAGTTGTCATAGCCATGGCTCTTTCGTGCGAACCGGAACTGCTCATTGCCGATGAGCCGACTACGGCGCTGGATGTGACCATACAGGCGCAGGTGCTCCATATGATGAGAGAACTCAAGCGAAACCTGGGTACGTCTATGATTCTCATCACTCATGATCTGGGCATCGTATCACAGAACTGTGAGAAAGTGGCCGTAATGTATGCCGGAACTATTCTGGAATCAGGTACGGCGGAAGAAATATTCGGGCAGACTCAGCATCATCCGTACACTACGGGACTTTTCGGTTCGATACCGGATATGAACAAACCGACTGACAGGCTTTCCCCTATAGACGGACTTATGCCCGATCCCCTTAACCTGCCTGAAGGATGTGTGTTCAATCCGAGATGTCCGCACTGCATGGATATCTGCAGAACGGAAGCGCCGAAAAACAAGATTCTTGACGGAAGTCACATGATATGCTGTCATCTGTTTGACGACAGGAACCCGAATAAGGAGGAAGCCGAAAATGAGTGAAAGACCAATGCTTGAGATAAAACATCTGAAGAAGTACTTCCACACTCCGGCAGGAGAGCTTCACGCCGTAGATGACGTGACACTTTCCATTGAAAGAGGCCATACTCTGGGAGTTGTAGGAGAGTCTGGATGCGGCAAAACCACTCTGGGAAGAACCGTCCTCAGACTGACTGAGCCTACGTCGGGGGAAATAATATTCAACGGAGAAAACATTCTTGACTATAAGAAGGATAAGATGAAGCATCTGAGAAAGCAGATGCAGCTTATCTTCCAGGATCCTTATGCGTCTCTGGATCCGCGGCTTTCAGTCGCAGAAATAATCAAAGAGCCTATGCTTGTAAATAAAATGTACAGCAGGAAAGAAGCTGACGAGCGGGCCCGGGAACTGATGGATACAGTAGGTCTGGCAAGACGTTTTGTAAACGCATATCCTCACGAACTGGACGGAGGAAGGAGACAGAGAATAGGTGTCGCCAGAGCGCTGGCTACAGACCCTGAATTTATCGTGTGTGACGAACCTGTGTCGGCTCTTGACGTGTCGATTCAGGCACAGATACTGAACCTGATGATGGATCTTCAGGAGGAGAGAAAACTGGCGTATATGTTTATAACTCATGACATGAGCGTTGTGCGGCATATTTCCGATGAGATTGCAGTAATGTATCTGGGACAGTGCGTAGAACTGGCCGAAAAAGAGGAACTTTTCAATAATCCGAGACATCCGTACACAAAGGCTCTTCTCGCAGCTATACCTGTCATAGACATTACAGCCAGAGACAGGGAGCCGGAGCTGCTGAAGGGAGAGGTATCATCCCCTGTAAATCCGGTAAACTACTGCAGATTCTACACGCGATGCCGCTATGCATGTGAGAAGTGCAGGGAGCATGAGTATGAGCTGAAGCAGGTTTCAGAAAACCATTATTCGGCATGTGTTCTGGAGCAGACAGGAGAGATTGGCAATGAATAACATGAACAAATGGCTTGAGAATTACGCCGATCTGATTCTTACCCGCGGAGTGGGACTCAGAAAAGGGCAGATTCTCGTAGTTGAGGAAACATCGGTTACCGCCGTGGAGTTTTTGAGAATTCTGGCGGAAAGAGCATACAAGCTGGGTGCAAAGGACGTGGTAATCCACTTCTCCGACCAGGAGCTTACGCGAATACGTCTGGAGAATGCTTCAATGGAGACCCTCAGGTCCACGCCGGACTGGTGGGTTGACGCCAGGGCGGGCTATGCAGACAAGGACGCATGCTTCCTCAGACTGAACAACGATTCACCGGACGGTCTTGCAGGAATCGACGATGAAAGAATCGCTGCGTGGAAGGCTGCTATGACCGTTCCGCTTAAAGAATTCAGCTTTATAAAAAAAGATAACAAGGTTAAGTGGAGCGCTTCGGCGATTCCCGGAACGAAATGGGCAAAGAAGGTATTTCCTGATCTTTCAGAGGAGGAAGCGGTTGAGGCCCTGTGGCGGGCTCTGTTTAAATCATGTTATGTGACCGAAGAGAGCGGAACAGACGGCTGGGACGAACACATCCGTGAAATGACGGAAAACGTGGCGAAGCTTAACCGCCTGAACATAAGAACTCTGCATTTTACCAACTCTCTGGGAACGGATATAACCATGGATATATGCGACGACGCATCTTTTGCCGGAGGAATATGTCACTGTCCGGAACCGGACGGAGAACTCTTTGCACCTAACATCCCGACAGAGGAAATCCTGACCACACCACACCGCTTCAAGGTGAACGGAACAGTTTACAGTTCCATGCCTTTTGTACATGTCGGAAACATCGTTGACGGGATGATGCTCAGATTTGAGGACGGAAAAGTCGTGGAATACGATGCTGAAGTAGGTAAGGACGTGCTGCAGGGAATACTGGAGACAGACGAAGGAGCCCGCTATCTGGGTGAGGTTGCTCTCGTCCCTTATGATTCTCCGATAAACCAGATGGGAGTCCTGTTCTACAATACGCTGCTTGACGAAAATGCGGCCTGCCATCTTGCTCTGGGAGCCGGATATTCCGACATGATAGGAGGAGAGGACAGAAGTCTTGAGGCTCTTCAGAAGAAAGGACTGAACTCATCGGCTCTGCATGTTGATTTCATGTTCGGAACCGGGGATCTCTCGTGTGAAGCAACGTGCAGCGACGGAAGAAAGGTTATGATATTCAGGGACGGAAAATTCAATCTGTAGAAGGCTGCGTTTCGCGGGCGCCAAACTGTATATATAAAAAATCCTGAAACTGTCTATTTCAACAGGTACATTTTGGAGATATAATGGCACCGTAGATAGAAATATGGATTATATACTTACGAGGAGGACGACCCGAAATGAGAAATTCTGTTGAAAGAAACGGCGTGGCCACAATGGTGCTGACGGCGATGATGATGTGCATGGTCGTGGTTATGACCATGATTATAAGGATTCCTATTCCCGCAACTCAAGGGTATATTCACCTGGGAGACTGTATGATTTTCTTCTCTGTGCTGCTTCTCGGATGGAAGTGGGGCGCCGTGGCCGCAGGACTCGGTTCCGCCATGGCTGACTTCTTTGCCGGATATATGCAGTACGTTCCGATTACGCTCATCGTGAAGGGACTTATGGGACTTATTATGGGACTTGCTCTGGAGTTTGCCGTGAAGAAGGGATTATCGAAGGGAAAGATGAAAGTGATGGAAATAGCGTCCATGATAATTGCAGGATTTGTCATGGTGGCAGGCTATTACGTGGCAGAAGGAATTCTGTACGGAAACTTTCTGACGCCGCTGGCATCTGTTCCGATGAATATACTTCAGTTCGCTGTTGGAGTGGTTCTCGCTACGGCTCTGTATACGGCGCTGGAAAAGACCCCTGCAGGCAAGCAGTTCGCTTACCACATAGATTAGAGGGCTATAGGACAAAAAGTGTTGACAAAAACCGCTATGACTGTTGAAAAATCAATAGTTATAGCGGTTTTATCTTATGATGACATTACGACGGCGGCACTCAGTTCGACATTGCTAAAATGTTTTAACCCGCTGCCTTATAGAGCATTACCCCGCAACAACACCTTATCGACTTTATTACCGCTTTTTCATCAGCTTCCTGAATTCGATGCTGAACATGGTGCAGGTGGTTGCAACGGCGACTGCATCGGCGACGGGCTCTGCGAGAAATACCGCAAAGACTTTGTCGGTGAAAAAGTGAGGAAGTATGTATATGAGAGGTATGAGCAGGATTATCTTCCTGAAAATTGCAAGGAAGGTGGAGACCTTTGCGTTGCCGAGGGCGATGAAGCTCTGCTGACAGGCGTTTTGAGCGCCCATGAGGAAAACCGACGCCATGTATATTCTGAGAGCCCACACGGACAGGTCCGTAAGCTCCGGCTCCGAGGTGAATATCATGACCGGAAGCTGCGGAAGGAACATGCAGACGGCCCAGAGCAGAGTGGCGTATGTCAGGCAGCATTTCAGGAGAAGGGTGAAGCCTTTCTTTACGCGATCGAGATTTCCCGCGCCGTAGTTGAAGCTGATTATAGGCTGTCCGCCCTGAGTAAGCCCCTGAAGAGGGAGAAGGGCGAACTGCATGACGCTGGACAAAATGGTCATGGCCCCCACGGCGGTGTCGCCGCCGTATTTCAGCAGGGAGGAGTTGAAGCAGAGCACCAGCAGGCTTTCGGTGGACTGCATGATGAAGGGAGCAACGCCGAGAGCAAGGCAGGGCGAGAGAATATGTCTTTCCACCTTAAGATACTTTTTCTTAATGCGAAGAACGGTGACGTTCCCCGTGAGAAACTTTACCGCCCATAAAGCGCTTAACGCCTGGGATATGACGGTGGCGAGAGCTGCGCCTTTGACTCCCATACCGAAGCCGAATATGAAAATCGGGTCGAGAATAATGTTTGTGACCGCTCCGATGATTACGGTGAACATGCTGATTTTGGAAAAGCCCTGAGCGGATATGAAGGAGTTCAGCCCCAGAGTAAGCTGGACGAAAACCGTTCCCAGAGCGTATATGGTCATGTAGCTTTCGGCGTACTCTATGGTATTTTCCGAAGCGCCGAAGAGATAGAGGAGCGGACGCTTAAATAAAAGCACCAGAACCGTCAGCGTAACCGAAAGGAAAATAAGGGCGGTGGTGCAGTTCCCGAGAATCTTTTCAGCGTGGGCGTTGTCGCGTCTGCCCATGTATATGCTGGCTTTCGGCGCGCCTCCCATTCCCACGAGACACGCAAAGGCCGAGACTATCATAATCAGAGGGAAGCACACTCCGAGTCCCGTAAGAGCCATAGGCCCCGTTTCCGGTATGTGTCCTATGTACATTCTGTCCACCATGTTGTAGAGAGCGTTTACGATCTGAGACGCTATGGCAGGAACGGCCAGCGTGGCGAGAAGCCTACCCACCGGTTCCGATCCCAGGTCTGTTTCTTTCGATGTGGTAAGTTTATCCAGAAGCTTCATCTTGTCATCTCCGTTTAAGCGATGCGCGGTTAAAAACTTAAAAAATAAAGTGATTCTCATGCCGAAACAAAACCGGTCAATCAATAATTATATCATCCGGCAGAAAAGTGTCAATCAAAGTGTGCAACTGTGC
This sequence comes from uncultured Bacillota bacterium, assembly GCA_949287095.1. Lineage (GTDB taxonomy): Bacteria > Bacillota > Clostridia > Peptostreptococcales > Anaerovoracaceae > Avanaerovorax. Next base: position 113,991 of record CASEFA010000003.1, on the reverse strand, counting down.
GGATTTGAGCAGATGTTATTAAGGCTTGCCGGGATACTGAAAAACATAAATACTGCTTTACAGGATAAAGCCGATGATAAAAAAACATAAAAAATGTTTGACGAGGGGGGGTAAAAAAGGTACAATGGACTAACACTTGCGAATTCAAAATATTGTGTTTTGAACCTGACAATTAAGAGAGAGGAGAAGGTGAACAATGAAGAGCAAGAAATTATTGGCCCTGGTTGTTTCGGCAGTAATGGTTCTTTCCCTCGCAGCATGCGGCGGCGACAAGGGAACCGAAGGCGAAGCGGCCGGAACGGCTTATCCGGGAACGGCTGACGAGGACACCTATGTTGTGGACTTCAGAGCTGAACCACCTGAGCTTAACAGCTTACTTACTTCTGACGTAACCTCCGGCGACGTACTGAGAATGGTTATCTCCGGACTCTACAGACTGGACGAAAACGACCAGCCTGTACCTGATCTGGCAGAAGAAACCACGGTCAGCGATGACGGATGCACCTACACCATGAAGCTGAGAGAGGACGCAACCTGGTCCAACGGCGAGCCTGTAACCGCCCACGACTTTGTGTTCGCATATCAGACTATCTGTAACCCTAAGACCGGTTCCGTATACGCTTACATAGTATACGACAACCTGCTTCACGGAAACGAGGTATATGAGGGAACCATGGATCCTTCCGAGCTGGGTGTAAAGGCTCTTGACGACTATACTCTGGAAGTTACCTTTGAGAACCCGCTTCCTTATGCAGAGCATCTGTTCTCGTTCGCATCATACTATCCGCTGAACGAGAAGGCCTATAACGAAATCGGTGCGGACGTATACGGCGATGAGGCAGACAAGATTGTGACCAACGGAGCATACACCATTTCCGAGTGGGTACACGAAGACCACATCACCCTTACCGCTAACGAGAACTTCTACGATCCTGACAGATGCGCGATCAAGAACGTTAAGTACCTCATGCTGAAGGATTCCAACGCAAGACTCAACGCATTCCAGGGCGGAGAGGTTGACGTCGTAAACCTTACGGGAGATCAGATGGCTCAGGCTGAAGAGCTTGGTATCCACACCGAAAGCTACGTTGACAACAGCGTATGGTATCTCCAGTACAACCTCCAGCACAAGGAAACCGGAATGGACAATGTCAACATCAGAAAAGCTCTGATGATGGCTGTAGACACCAAGGAGCTTTGCGACAACGTGCTTAAGGACGGTTCCGTACCTGCTACCGGTTACGTTCCGACCAGCATCAACGGCGGTAACGGAGAGCTTTACAGAGACACTGCCGGCGATATCATAGAGCCTAATGTGGAAGAGGCAAAGACGCTTCTGGAAAAGGGTCTTGAAGAAACAGGACTTACCGTTGAGGATCTGAACAAGATTTCGCTCCTCACCGACGATACCGACGGAGCCCGCAGAACGTGCCAGTTCCTTCAGGAGCAGTGGAAGGCCAACCTCGGAATCGAAGTTACCATTAACCAGCAGCCGTTCAAGAACAGACTTGACGCTATGCAGACCGGAAACTTTGACGTAGTACTGGCAGGATGGGTTCCTGACTACAACGACCCTATGACATATCTGGATATGTTCATGACTACCAACGGAAACAACTACGGTAAGTATTCCAACGAGCAGTACGACAGCCTTCTGACCCAGGCTATGAAGGAATCCGATTTTGACGAGCGCGTAAGCCTCCTCGTACAGGCAGAGCAGCTTGGAATCGCAGAGGATGTAGTAGTGGCGCCTATTTACTTCCAGTCCACTTCCTATGCGGTTTCCGACAAGGTTAAGAATATGACCAGAACAGGATTCCAGGAATTCGACTTCACCGATATCAGAGAATAACGGTTGAAAGGTTAAGCGTATAAGGCTTATATGCGGTTATATCGGCAGCAGTTCCGCCGACTGAGGCGGGGCTGCTGCTTTTGAGCCTTAATTGAGAGGGGTTTTGAGGAAAGAAAGGCGAAAGCCTGAAACAAGGAGTTGATATAATTTGTCGAATCAGATCAAGTATATACTGAAGCGGGTGGTAATTTCCCTTATCACCATTCTGGTTCTGGTAGTGGTTACGTTTCTTCTGATGCAGCTTCTGCCGGGAGACCCGTTCATATCGGGGAAAGCACTGCCGCCTGCCGTGGAAGAAGCGGTTAAGGCAAAATACGGCCTTGATAAATCGGTGCCGGAACAGCTGATTATGTATCTCACCAACTTTGTACAGGGAGATTTCGGAATTTCCATTCCTGACGGAAGAGCCGTATCCGATGTAATAGGCGAGGCATTTCCCGTATCCTTTGACCTGGGAATCAGAGCGCTTATATTTGCATTCATAATGGGAATCCTTCTCGGAGTCGTTGCCGCCGTAAAGCGCGGAACGGCCTGGGACAGCACGGCGATGTTTTTCGCCCTCATAGGAGTATCGGTACCGTCCTTCATCATGGGATCGATTCTCCAGTACTTCCTCGGACTTAAGCTCATGCAGGCTACGGGGATGCAGATATTTGCCATAATCGGCTGGAACGGACTTAACAGCAAGATACTGCCTGCGTTTGCCCTGGCCTTCGGGTCCATGGCGACCATAAGCAGACTTATGCGTACCAGCATGCTGGACGTTCTGAGCCAGGACTACATAAAGACGGCAAAGTCCAAGGGACTGAATCAGAGAGAGATAGTCTGGAGACATTCCGTTAAAAACGCCATCATGCCCGTAGTTACCGTAATGGGTCCGCTGGTAGCCGCGGTGCTCACCGGAGCCTTCGTTGTCGAGAATATCTTCTCGATACCGGGTATGGGAAAATATTTTGTCCAGGCGATACAGACGAGAAACTACACCATGATAGCCGGAACCACGGCCTTTTACGGCGCATTCCTCATATTCGCCAACCTGGTGGTGGACATCATATACGGATTTATAGATCCGAGAATAAAGCTTACGGGAAGGAGGGACTAAATCGTGAAGACAAAACAGAAAACGGTAATCGAAAAAATATCCGATGTATCTTACGATATGAGTGTTCCCGTTCCTACCGAAATGTTCAGCGTCATCGGCACCGATGCCGGAAGCATGGAGGCTATCGCAAGACCGTCCATAAGCTTTACAAAGGACGCATTCAACAGACTTAAAAAGAGCAAGGTGGCCATAGTGTGCACGATCGTTCTGCTCATAATCATATTGGGAGCGATCTTCATTCCTATGTTAACCCCTTACTCGTATTCAGAGCAGAACACGGGCTTTTCCAACAAGCCTATGTTCTCCACGGACCCTATTACGGGCAACTTCTACCTGTTCGGCACCGATGAGCTTGGAAGAGACATATTCACGAGAGTCTGGTACGGAGCCAGAACTTCCATGACGGTTGCCGTATCGGTAGCCCTCATTGACTGTTTTGTGGGAGTCGTATACGGAGGTATTTCCGGATACTTCGGAGGCAGGACGGATACGGTGATGATGAGAATTCTCGAGATAATAAGCGGAATTCCTTACCTTATCATAGTAATCCTTCTCATGACCGTTATGAACCCTGGACTGACGACCATAATCGTGGCATATTCCCTCACCGGCTGGACGGGAATGGCAAGACTGGTCCGCGGCCAGGTCATAGGCCTCAAGGAGCAGGAGTTCGTAATTGCGGCTCAGACCATGGGCGCAAGCTCATCGCGCATAATAAAGAGACATCTGGTACCTAACATACTCAGCGTAATAATAGTAAATATAACTTTGGATATTCCGTCCGTAATATTCACTGAAGCCTTCCTCTCTCTTTTAGGACTGGGTATGCCGGCGCCTATGTCGTCGTGGGGAGTTATGGCCAACGACGGCATAAAGATGTTCCAGATGTATCCTACGCAGCTTGCCGTTGCGGCAACGTTCATCTGCGTGACGATGCTTTCGTTTAATCTTTTGGGCGATCAGTTAAGAGACGCCTTTGACCCTAAACTCAGGAGGTAAGGAAATGGAAAAAGTACTTGAAATAAAAGACCTCCGGGTTTCATTCGATACCTATGCCGGCGAGGTTCAGGCCGTTCGCGGCGTGGATCTTACGGTGAACAAAGGCGAGGTCGTAGCAATAGTGGGAGAGTCGGGCTGCGGAAAGAGCGTGACCGCCCAGACCGTAATGAAGCTTAACCCGATGCCTCCCGCAAGAATAAAGACGGGAAGCATAGACCTCTGCGGCAGGGATATAGTGGCTGCGTCCGAAAAGGAAATGCAGGATATAAGGGGCGAACTGGTGAGCATGATTTTCCAGGACCCTATGACATGTATGAACCCTACCATGAGAGTGGGCAGACAGCTTACTGAAACTCTAATCAAGAAGAAAAAGATAGAGAAGAAGGACGCCGAAGGCGAGGCCGTAAGACTTCTCAAGCTTGTCCAGATACCTAATGCGGAGGAAAGAGCAAAGCAGTATCCTCACGAGTATTCGGGAGGTATGAGACAGCGCGCCATGATTGCCATGGCTCTTGCGTGCGGGCCGCACCTTCTCATAGCCGACGAGCCTACCACGGCTCTCGACGTTACGGTGCAGGCGCAGATAATGGAGCTTCTCGTAAAGATAAAGGAAGAGACTCAGACGGCGATAATCCTCATAACCCACGACCTGGGCGTCGTGGCAAACCTTGCGGACAGGGTGGCCGTAATGTATGCTGGAAAGATTGTGGAAAAGGGCAGCGCCAGAGATATTTTCTACAACACTCAGCACCCTTACACGAAGGCGCTTCTTAAGAGTCTGCCGACCGTGGACACGAAGAAGGATGAGAAGCTTGTTTCCATTCCGGGAACTCCCCCTGACCTCTTTGCGCCGCCTAAGGGCTGCGGGTTTGCAAGCCGCTGCGAAAGCTGCATGAAGATATGCAAGGAGTACCAGCCGCCGACGTTTGAGGTGGGAGAAGGCCACGAAGCGTCCTGCTGGAGACTGCATCCCGACTTTCCGGGAGAGAAAGGAGACGTGAAGTAGATGGAAAGAGAAAAACTCATAACCTTAGATCACGTGTCCAAACATTTCCACGTGGGAAAGGGGCAGACCCTGGTTGCCGTAAACGACATTTCCCTGGACATATATAAGGGCGAGACCCTCGGAATCGTAGGAGAGTCCGGCTGTGGAAAGTCCACGCTGGGAAGAGTCGTTATGGGAATATACGAGGCGACAAAGGGTACCATAACCTTTGAAGGCAAAAAGCTCGACCTCAGAAGAGCGAAAGACAAGATGGAATACGCGAGAAAAGCTCAGATAGTATTCCAGGATCCGTATGCCTCCCTGAATCCGAGAATGCTGGTAGGCAGCATAATCGCAGAGGGCATGGAGATTCACAACATGTATGACAGGGAGAAGAGGCAGGAAAGGGTGTACGAGCTTCTTGAGACCGTAGGTCTTAACAGGGAGCACGCTAACAGGTTTCCTCACGAGTTTTCCGGAGGGCAGCGTCAGAGAATCGGCATAGCGAGAGCCCTTGCCGTTGAACCTGAGTTCATCGTCTGTGACGAGCCTATTTCCGCCCTCGACGTATCCATACAGAGCCAGATAATAAACCTGCTCAAAGACCTTCAGAAGGATCACGGCTTCACCTATATGTTCATTGCACACGACCTGAACATCGTGAAGTACATTTCCGACAGAATCGCCGTAATGTATCTGGGAAATCTGGTGGAGCTTGCGGACAGCGAGGAAATTTACGCCCACACGCTGCATCCGTACAGCCAGGCTCTTCTGGCGTCTGTTCCGATTCCGGATCCGGACAGGGAGGCTGGAAAGAAAACGGTGGTCCTGAAAGGGGACGTGCCGAGTCCTATCAATCCTAAGCCGGGCTGCCCGTTTGCGGGAAGATGTCCTCATGCCATGGAGAAGTGCCGCACGGAATCTCCTCAGCTTAAAGAGGTGAGACCGAACCACTTCGCGGCGTGTCACCTGGAGATGGAATAGATAAGGTTTATAACCCTCAGTTTGAAAAACACGGGTTAAAAGAGGCTGCCCGGCCTGATTACGCCGGGCAGTCTTTTTCTGTATTCGGTATTCGGTTTTGGCCGCCGGGCTGTGCAAGTTTTGGTCAAAATGCGGCTTTGCAGTCTGATAGCCAATTTTATTTTGGCCATATTGGTTTTTATGGCCGAAAAAACCAATTTTTCTTGGTCAAATCGCGTTTCCGAGACATAAAAACCAATCTTATTTGCCTGATTTTTACATATTTTGGTATATAATTACTTTTATGACCGTATTTACGCCCATCCGCTTATTCTCCGCTTGGTTTTTACGCCCCATATCCGTGAAAAAGCCAAGGAATTTTGGTTTTTAAGTATGATATACGAGAATTAACCAAACAGCCTGCTCTTTTTCAAAGTCTGAGATTGTTCGTTGAAAAAAAACGACACCGAGGATATAATAAGTGGTAACGCGGTTTAGAGAACGCTTCAGACAAAGGAGATAACATATATGCCTATCAAAGTACCTAACAATCTGCCTGCGGTAAAGACTCTGACGGAAGAAAACGTATTCGTCATGACCGACACCCGCGCCATGACCCAGGACATAAGACCGCTGCAGATTCTCATTTTAAATCTCATGCCTACCAAGATAGACACGGAGACGCAGCTTACGAGGCTTCTGGGAAACACACCCCTTCAGGTGGAGCTGGAGCTTCTTCAGACCAGCAGCCACAAGGCTCAGAACACGTCTGAGGAGCATATGCTTGCCTTCTATAAGACTTTTGACCAGATAAAGCATAAGTTCTACGACGGACTCATCATCACCGGCGCTCCGGTGGAGCTTATGGAGTTCGAAGAGGTAGAGTACTGGGACGAGCTTTGCGAGATAATGGAGTGGTCCAAAAGCCACGTCCACAGTACATTCCACATATGCTGGGGAGCTCAGGCCGGCCTTTACTACCATTACGGAATAAGGAAACACATTCTGCCGAAGAAGCTTTCCGGAGTGTATAAACACCACCTTGACTACAGCAAGGGAATGCTCTTCAGAGGCTTTGACGACGAGTTCTACGTTCCTCATTCAAGAAACACGGAAGTTAGGAGAGAGGACGTGGAAAAGATAGAAGACCTTCGCATCATATCCAGTTCCGACGAGGCGGGACTCTACGCGGTGAAGTCGAAAAACGACCGTCAGATATTCATAATGGGTCACTCGGAATACGATGCCAACACCCTCTATAAGGAATACATAAGGGATAAGAATGCGGGGCTTAATCCTGAGGTGCCGTGCAATTACTTCCCGGGAGACGACGATACGAAGGAACCGGTTGTCAAGTGGCGTTCCTGCGCCAACCTTCTCTATTCCAACTGGCTGAACTACTTCGTATACCAGTCCACTCCTTACGACCTCACCAAGCTGCAGGCGGACGCTCCGGCGGACATCTACCAGGAGAGGGCCGGACTTAAGGTAGCCAAATTCGGCGGCTCGTCCCTTGCCGACGGAGGCCAGCTGAAAAAGGCCGTCGATATCGTTACCGGCGATCCGTCAAGGCGCTACGTCGTCGTTTCCGCTCCGGGAAAGAGATTTCCAGAGGACGTAAAGGTTACCGATATGCTTCTTTCCTGCGCCGCTGCGGCGGAAAAGGGCGATTTGTCGGAGGCGGACGGGATTCTCGAAGACGTAAAGAAAAGATTCGACGATACGGCGGAAAGCTACGGCCTGACAAAGTCTGCAGCCTTTGACACGGAAAGCGAGTTTGCAAGGATAAAGGAAGCCGTAGAAGACGGAGCGGGAAGAGACTACATCGCAAGCAGGGGAGAATACCTTGCCGCAAAGATGTTTGCCGCAGCCTCCGGATACGATTTTGTCGACGCGGCGGGAATGATTTTCTTCGACGAAGACGGAGCTTACGACGAGAAGAAAAGCGAGGCGGCTGTTGCAGACGAGCTTTCGGGTCACGATAAAGCCGTCATTCCGGGATTTTACGGCTGCGACGAAAGCGGCAACGTAAAGACATTTTCCAGAGGAGGCTCGGACATTACGGGAGCCATAGTGGCGGCGGCAGCGGGAGCAGACCTTTACGAGAACTGGACGGACGTTTCCGGACTTCTCATGGCCGACCCTTCCATAGTGAAAGACCCTCTCACCGTTCCCGTAATCACATATAAGGAACTGAGAGAGATGGCCTACATGGGAGCTGCTGTAATGCACGAGGACGCCATAAAGCCGGCGGCCAGAGTGGAAGTTCCGATAAACATAAGGAACACCAACAGACCGGCCGATAACGGCACCATGATAGTAAAGAACGCCGACTACTACAACAGCCCTCTGGACATTTCGGGAATATCGGGAAAATCCGGATACACGGCCATCGCCCTTGAAAAGACCGGCCTTAACGACAATCCGAAATACAGGACCGACATACTGAGAATTTTTGCGGGCAGGGGCATAAGGATAAGAAACCTTCTGTCCGGCATAGATTCTCTTAACATAATCGTAGGCGACAGGCTCACCCCTGAATGCGCCGGGGAGCTTACCGCCGACATAAAGAAAGCGGTGGAGCCTGACAGCATAACCGTAAACGAAGGACTTTCCATAGTTGCCATCATAGGACGCGACCTTTCGACGGTTCCTGCCATAGCCGTCAGAGTGCTTCAGGCCCTTGCCAATAAAAAGATAAACATAAAGCTTATCGACCACGGTTCGGGAAAGATGAACATGATGGTGGGAGTTTCCGACGAGGATGCGGATATGGCGATTCAGGCCATATACAATGAGTTCTCCAGAAAGGGAGGACGGTTATGATTCTGAAAAACGCCGTTCTTCACATAATGGATATGGTCTCCGACGTCTACGTTTTTTCCGAAAAGGAGCTTGATATTCAGGGGGACGGAATAAGCGAATTCATAGACAGGCACCTTGAGAAGATCATGGCGGACGGAGGGGCTCGAAAGGCGGAGTTCAGTCAGTTCAGTTCCCTTAAGCAGGTTCTGGAAAAATACCTGGGAGATGAAATATCCTTCGTGGATTTCTCAAAGGCTGCGGCGGAGCTTCTGCGGGACATTCTATCAAAGGCCGACGAGCCGGAATCCATGGACTTTCTGGCGGCAAGGTTCACTGACGAAGCCGGAGAGTACATCGGACTTCTGCTGCTGCCGCACAAGACCGCTTTCACCCACAAGGTCATAAACGGCAGTGAAGGGGCGGAAAACGTGATTACAAGGTTCTACGCCATGCTGCCGGCTTTGAGCCAGAGAATAAGCTCCTACGCCGTCATAGACGTTTCAGATCTGTCGGTTTCTCTCGGAGACAAAAAGCGCAGCATCGCCGGAGACGACGTGGAGGTCATAGCAGACCGCCTCCTTCAGTGCGTATGGGATCAGCCGCCTAAGGATTCGGTGAACAGGATCAAGAAAACCGTGGTAAAGGCCGCCGAGGAGTTCGGAATAAACAGCGCCATAGCGGCGGGACGAGCCAAGAACTACATAATAGAAAGCTCCGAGGAACACAGGCCTTTTTCGCCTCTTGAGCTGGGGGAAGAGGTTTTCCGTGAAAACGAGGAGGCAAAGCGCGCCTTCCGCGAGAAAGCCCTTGAAGCCGACATACCCGCTGCCGTAACGGTGGATATACCAAAGGTGGTGGATTCCATAAGGAGCCACAAGATAAAGACGGACACGGGGATAGAGATAAAAATTCCCGTGGAGTTTATGGAAAACGACAGGTACGTGGAGTTTGAGAACAACTACGACGGAACCATTTCCATAAAGATTAAGAACGTGGGAAAAATAGTGAACAGGTAGAGATAAGCGTCTTACAATAGAAAGTAATTGTAAGGCGCTTTGTTTTAGTGTATAATAGCTTAGGCGGCCGGCAGGAAGCGCGTATACGGGCCGCCGGAAAGCATAACATAATAACACGAATAATTTTTTCTATGGGGGTAGATGGGTGCTGGTGTGCCCTCTGGTCTTCAAAACCAGTTTGAGGGGTTAGGAGCCTCTTAGGTGGGTTCGATTCCCACATACTCCCGCCATTTTACTCATGGAGGAAATTATGAACAGAGAAATAATAAGAAAGCTTCCCAAGGTGGACGAGGTCTTAGGAACGGCGCAGGTTGCGGAATTCGAAGGCGTTCTTCCTCATGGCCTTATACTGGACACAGTAAGGGAGGCTTTAGATGAGAGAAGGACGGCCATACTCGCAGGATGCGAAAGGGAGCCTTTTTTTGTTGACCTGAATCATATAGCGGAGGACGCTGCCGCAAGGCTTTCGTCAAAGTCCGCGGGAAACCTTAAGCCCGTAATAAACGCAACCGGGGTGGTTCTTCACACCAACCTGGGAAGAGCGAGGCTCTCAGAAGCCGCGCGGACGGCGGTAGACAGGGTGGCTTCGGCTTACTGTAACCTGGAATATGACATAGAAAAGGGCAGGCGGGGACACCGCCACGATCTGGTGGAGAAGATAATCTGCCGGATAACAGGGGCGGAGGCCGCCATGGCAGTAAACAACAACGCGGCGGCTACCATGCTGTGCCTTTCGGCTCTCGGACGCGGAAAGGAAGTAATAGTTTCCAGAGGAGAGCTTGTCGAGATAGGAGGCTCCTTCAGGGTTCCCGAAATTATGGAGGAAAGCGGATGCTCCCTGAGAGAGGTGGGCACCACCAATAAGACCAAAATATCCGATTATGAGAGAGCAGTGAACGAGGAGACTGCTGCTCTGATGAAGGTTCACACCAGCAACTACAGGATTCTGGGATTTACTGAGGATGTGAATCTCGCTCAGCTGGTCGGGCTGGGAAGGGAAAAGGAGCTTCCCGTAATATTCGACATGGGAAACGGCCTCATAGTAGACCTTTCGGAGTACGGCATTGACGAGCCTAACGTTGAGACCAGCCTGAAAACGGGAATAGACGTGATACTGTTCAGCGGCGACAAGCTCCTTGGAGGCCCTCAGTGCGGAATCATCGCGGGAAAGAAAGAGTACGTGGAGAGAATGAAACGCCATCCACTGGCCAGAGCTTTCAGAGTGGACAAGATGACTCTTGCAGCTCTGGAGATGACCTTCAGAGCCTATTACGACAGGGAAAAGGCCCTGAAGGAAATCCCGGTGCTGAGAGACATCACCGTTTCCCCTGCTGAGCTCAAGATGAAGGCTGAAGCCTTTGCGCAGAGCCTCAGGGACGAAGAGGCCATAGACGGCGAGGTAGACGTGGAAGCCATAGAGGATCAGGTGGGCGGCGGTTCTGCTCCTACGGTAAAGCTGCGGGGCTGGGCAGTAAGCCTGGAATCCGGCTTGATAAAGCCTGAAAAGCTGGAAAGGCTTTTAAGAAAGCAGGAGCCTGCGGCAATTATAAGGATGGGCCACGACAAGGCGTATTTTGACGTGCGCACTTTGAGGGACGAAGACCTCGTTACCCTGAAAAACCACCTGGTAACCATTTTCGAAAAGGTCGGTGAAAAGAGATGAAGAACGTCATAATCGGAACGGCGGGACACGTTGATCACGGTAAAACCTGCCTTATCAAGGCCCTCACGGGTATGGACACCGACAGGCTGAAGGAAGAGAAAAAGCGAGGCATCACCATAGAAAACGGCTTTGCGGACATGCTCTACGGTGATTACAACATAAGCATCATCGACGTTCCGGGACACGAGAAGTTCGTCAGGAACATGCTGGCAGGAATCGGTGGAATCGACCTGGTTCTTCTCATCGTTGGTCTCGACGAGGGGATCATGCCTCAGACTGCGGAGCACTTTGACATTCTGAAGATGCTGAAGATAAAGCGGGGCATCGTGGTTCTGACAAAGGACGATCTGGTGGAGGACGAGGACTGGAAGGCTCTCGTGGAGGAGGACGTGAAGGAATTCCTCAGAGGGTCCTTCATGGAGGACGCCCCGATAATCCGGGTTTCGTCATATACGGGAAAGAACATTGAGGAGCTGAAAAAGCTCATAGGCGAGGAGCTTGAAAAGATTCCCGAAAGGGATATTCTCCCGGGTGCCTTCAGACTTCCGGTGGACAGGGTGTTCACCATAGAAGGTCACGGAACGGTCATAACGGGAACCTTGATGGAGGGAAGTGTCGCCGTTGGAGACGAGATTGAGATATATCCGGAGGAAACTCCGGTCAAAGTGAGAAACGTCCAGGTTCACGGAGAAAACACGGACAGGGCCTACGCGGGGCAGAGAACAGCCATAAACCTTGCCGGAATAAAAAAGAGCGACGTGAACAGGGGAGACGTTCTTGCCGCCCCGGGATCCCTTGAGAATTCTCTCATGGTAGACGCGGCGGTGGAGATGTTTGACGATACGACCAGAACTCTTCTTGACGGAAGCAGGGTTCACTTCTACTGCGGATCGTCGGAAAGCCTTGCCAAGGTTGTTCTCATGGACAGGGAGTTTCTCGACAAAGGCAGTCACGGGTACGCCCAGCTCCGCCTTGAGACCCCTGTAGCCGTAAAGAAGGGAGACAGGTTCATAATAAGGTTCTACTCCCCGGTGGAATCCATCGGCGGAGGAGTGATTCTGGACGCCTGTCCCGCAAAGCATAAGAGAAACGATAAATCGGTCATAGCCGATATGAAAATCAGGGAGACGGGAAGTCTTAAGGATATTCTCGCCGTGGAGGCGAAAGAGGCGGGGCAGAACCTCATAACCCTGAAAACTGCAGCCGTCAGACTTTCATCGCTTTTAGCCGATGTGACAAAGGCGGCAGAGGAGCTGGAAAAAGAAGGCGTGCTTCATCGCATACAGGCCTTTGACGGAGCTTATATACACAGGGATTACATCGAAAGGGTGAAGGAAACTGCGGAAAACATACTCAAAGCCTATCACGATGAGAATCCGCTGTCGGTGGGCATGGACAGAGAGGAATTCAGGAGCAGGCTCATACGTACCCTTCGCATAGGGGAGTCTAAGACGGCGGAAGCGATGATTTCCATGCTGGCAGATGACGGTAAGCTGAAAATATCTGAGGTAAGCGTCGCCCTTGCAGACTTTGACGTGAAATACACCCCGGAACACCTTAAAATGCGTGAGGAGATTATCGGAACGTATAAGTCCGCCGGCTACGAGATGCCTAAAACCGAGGACGTGACGGCCGCGTTTAATGACGGCGTTTCGGCAGGTCACATAATAGAAGCTCTCTGCGCCGGGGGTATACTTGCCAGAATCAGCTACCAGTACTGCCTGGACAGGGAGAAGTACGACGACGCCGCCTGTATCGTAAAATCGAAAATCGCATCGAAGGGCGAGATAACTCTTGCCGAGTTTAGAGACGCCATAGGAGTCTCCAGAAAATTTGCGGTGGAGATACTGGAGCACTTCGATAAGGTGAAGCTGACGAAGAAGGTCGGCGACTCGCGGGTATTGTATTAGGGAAAGGACGGAGAAAGAGACGATGGAATTCAAGCAGATTGAAGCTTTTGTAAACGTGGTGAAGCATAGGAGCTTTTCAAAGGCGGCAGACGCGACTTTCCTCACCCAGCCTACCATAAGCGCTCACATAAGCGCCCTGGAAAAGGAACTGGGATGCGCTCTCATAGAGAGAAGAGGAAGGGAATCCGTTCCCACCAAAGCGGGCAAAGAGCTGTACAGATATGCCGTCGACATGGTAAACACCAGGGAGGCTGCCATAAGCGCAATAGGCAGAGGCGGAGAAAAGGCGGGAGCCGTTTTGGAGATTCATGCGTCGGGTATACCGGGGCAGTTTATAGTGCCGAAGCTTATAGCCGGGTTTTCAAAGAACCATCCTAATGTCAGGTTTTATATGGAGATATCCGACAGCAGGGAGGCTGCGGAAAACATAATAAATCACAAAGGAGAGGTGGGATTTATCGGCGAAAACCGCAGAAACAACAGACTGGAGTACACTCTCATAGGAAAGGAGAAGGCTCTGCTGATAACACCTGATCTTCCCGAGCATGAGGGGATTGCAGGAGATGACGGGAAGGTGATCCTTGAAAGGCTAAGCGACGAACGGTTCATCTGGAGAGAGGACGGTTCCGCCACCAGAGAGCTTTTCGAGGAAAAATACAGAAAGGAAACGGGAAAGAGCCTTAAGGCCGTCGCCACGTTAAACGACGTTGAGGCCATAAAGCAGTGCGTGGCTGCCGGGCTCGGAATATCGGTTGTTTCCGCAGCAGCCCTCGACGAAGGAGACAGCGCCTCAGGGAGGCTTAAGACTTTCGAGGTGAGCGACGAGTTCACCAGAGAGTTTTACATGATCTACAGAAAGAGCGGAGTCCTCTCGCCTGCTGCGGCTGATTTTATTAAGTATGTAAAAGCGTGCATATAACGCGGAAAAGTGCTTTTCAGACGCAGGCTGCGCAGGTTGAAATGAAGCCGTGAAAGGCTATTGATAATTTTTGAACAAAAAGGTCGGAATGCGAGTTTTTCTGCTTGCATTTATGACCTTTTTATTATATGATATCTATAGACGCGGGGACGTGTAAATCGCCGCTTCTATAGAAAAAATTTATCGGTAATTTAATATGCAGGATGAAACTTCCCGAGAGAGAGCCGGACACTCCGGCCGCCGAAGAGGCAAGCCGCATTTTAAGCTGAAGCGGTGAAACTTTCAGGCAGAAGGATCGGGAAACGTACTGGATTCTGAATTTTGTTCCGGCCGAATGACTAATCTATGTGACGCCGGGCTTTAAGCGAAGGACAGAAAGGACGATTATGCCGGATATGGTTTTCGGCTGTCGTCCTTTTATTGTTATGGAGGAGGTGGTGAGACTGGAAGATTACATCATAGTAACCAACAATCCTCTGGTCCGCGACAGGGAGGAAAGCAGGCACGCCGTGGAGTACCACGAGACGGGTATCCGTGAGATTCTGGAGATCATCAGAAACAAGGTACACGTCGGGCAGCGCCTTTTGACCCACCCTCTGTCGGGAAGTGTGAAGCCGGGAGAGACGCCGTATAAATCGGTGCTCATGACCCGGGGAAAGGAACCTGTCGACCTGATGTCGGTAGAGCTCATTCAGAGCGCCATAGAGGCGTGCGGAAAGTTCAGCTTTAAAAGCGAAGAGTACGACGAGAGAGCCATGAGAGACTTCAGAATCATCGACTGGACCCTTATAAGCAGTGCGCTGGAATCAGCAGATTCATTTTAATAAAGTGAGGAGGTAGTTATTTTGAAATTGGAAATGGGATACATTCATATCAGCGATATTGAGTTTTCATCTGAATCCAAGATTGAAAACGGAAAGCTGTATGTATCGACAGACGCCCTGAAGGCTTTGGTCTTAGAGGACGAAAAGCTTAAGGATGTTTCCTTTGACATCGCAAGACCGGGAGAGAGCGTAAGAATCACGCCGGTTAAGGATGTCATCGAGCCAAGAGTTAAGGTAGAAGGAAAGGGAGGCGTATTCCCGGGAATTATTTCCAAGGTCGACACCGTTGGAAGCGGCAAGACCTATGCTCTTAAGGGAATGGCCGTAGTAACTGCAGGAAAGATTGTCGGCTTCCAGGAGGGAGTTATCGACATGACAGGTCCGGGAGCAGATTACACACCGTTCTCCAAGCTCATCAACCTGGTAATGGTTTGCGAGCCTGTAGACGAAATCGAGCCTCATGAGTATGAGAAGGCAGTAAGAATCGCAGGATTCAAGGCCGCCGCATACATCGGAGAGCTGGCTAAGAGCCTTACTCCGGATGAGACCAAAGTTTACGAGACCGAAACCATTAAGGAAGGAATGGCGAAATATCCTGATCTTCCGAGAGTTGCATACGTTCACATGCTCCAGAGCCAGGGACTTCTGCACGACACCTACGTATACGGCGTAGACGCGAAGCAGATTCTTCCTACCATGCTCAACCCTACAGAGTGCATGGACGGAGCTATCGTTTCCGGAAACTGCGTATCCGCATGCGATAAGAATCCAACCTACGTTCATCAGAACAACCCTGTAGTTCACGACCTTCTGGAGGAGCACGGCAAGACCATCAACTTCGTATGCCACATCGTGACCAACGAAAACGTATACCTGGCCGACAAGCAGAGATCTTCCGACTGGACTGCAAAGCTCTGCAAGATGCTCGACCTTGACGGAGTAATCGTATCTCAGGAAGGCTTCGGAAACCCTGATACCGACCTTATCATGAACTGCAAGAAGATCGAGGCAGAGGGAATCAAGACCGTTATCATCACCGACGAGTATGCGGGACGTGACGGAAAATCCCAGTCACTGGCAGACGCAGACGCTGCGGCAGACGCTGTTGTAACTGCAGGAAACGCTAATCAGGTAGTAGTTCTCCCTAAGCTTGACAAGGTTATAGGAACTCTGGACTACATCACCAAGATTGCAGGTGCCAGCGAGAACACCCTCAGAGAAGACGGCGGTCTTGAGGTTGAGATTCAGGTAATTACCGGCGCTACCAACGAAGTAGGATTCACTACGTTAAGCGCCAGATAGAAGGAGGAGTTCGGAAAATGTCCAAAATTAAAGTTGTACATTATATAAACCAGTTCTTCGCCAACATAGGCGGAGAGGAAAAAGCCGATTATCCTGCCGAAAAGAGACCGGGAGAGGTTGTAGGACCTGGTATGGCCTTCAATGCAGCCTTCGGTGATGAAGCTGAGATAATCGGAACTATCGTCTGCGGAGACACCTACTTCAACGAGAACGTAGACAAGGCTACTGCAGACATTCTGGAAATGGTAAAAGAGATGCAGCCTGACCTGTTCATCGCAGGACCTGCATTTAACGCGGGACGTTACGGCGTTGCCTGCGGAACTATCGCTTCCGCTGTTCAGGAAAAGCTGGGAATCCCTTCCCTGACCGGAATGTATATTGAAAACCCTGGCGTTGACATGTTCGCATCCAAGGTTTACATGATTTCCACCAAGAACAGCGCTGCAGGCATGAGGGATGCCGTTAAGAAGATGGCTCCTCTCGCTCTTAAGCTTGCAAAGGGTGAAGCAATCGGCGCTTCCTGCGAGGAGGGATACATTCCTAACGGAGTGAGAGTAAACTTCTTCGAAGAGGAAAGAGGATCAAAGCGTGCAGTTGACATGCTCCTTAAGAAGCTTGCAGGAAAGGCTTACACCACAGAGTATCCTATGCCTGCTTTTGACAGAGTTGCACCTAACCCTGCGGTTAAGGATCTGTCCAAGGCTAAGATTGCTCTCGTAACCTCCGGCGGTATCGTACCTAAGGGAAATCCGGACCACATCGAAAGCTCCAGCGCTTCCAAGTTCGGCGAGTACGACATTACGGGAGTTACCGATCTTACGGCAGATACATATGAAACGGCTCACGGCGGATACGACCCTGTATACGCTAACGCAGACGCTGACAGAGTTCTTCCGGTTGACGTAATGAGAGACCTGGAGAAGGAAGGCGTTATCGGAGAGCTTCATAACAAATACTACGCTACAGTAGGTAACGGAACTGCAGTAGCATCCGCAAAGGCATACGCTGCAGAGATCGCCAAGAGGCTTATAGCTGACGGAGTAGACGCTGTAATCCTCACCAGCACATGAGGAACCTGTACTCGTTGCGGTGCAACGATGGTTAAAGAGATTGAGAGAGCAGGACTTCCTGTTGTCCACATCTGTACTGTAACTCCTATTTCCATGACTGTAGGAGCTAACAGAATCGTTCCGGCTATCGCTATTCCTCATCCGCTGGGCAATCCGGCTCTCAACCACGAGGAAGAGAAGAAGCTGAGAAGAAAGCTGGTAGAAAAGGCTCTCAGAGCTCTCACTACCGAAGTAGAAGATCAGACCATCTTCGAAGACTAATTAAATGTTAGTACGGGGCGGAGTCCCGCCCCTGCTATAGATTGTCAACAGGCAATGAGACTTATTAATGAGAAAGGAGGACACAGATATGGCAATTCTTCAGGGTAAGAAAGCTATCATCATAGGTGACAGAGACGGTATACCTGGTCCAGCAATTGCCGCGTGTGCAGAATCAGCAGGCGCAGAAGTAGTATTTTCTTCTACTGAGTGCTTTGTCTGAACAGCCGCCGGGGCAATGGACCTGGAGAACCAGAAGAGAGTAAAGGAATTTACCGAAGAGTACGGAGCAGAGAACATCGTAGTTCTTCTCGGTGCTGCAGAGGGAGAGGCAGCAGGACTTGCTGCTGAGACTGTAACTCTCGGCGATCCAACGTTTGCAGGGCCACTGGCAGGAGTTTCGTTGAAACTCGCAGTATATCACATCTGTGAACCTGAGGTTAAAGCAGAAATCGATGAGGCTGTATATGACGAGCAGATCAGCATGATGGAAATGGTGCTGGATGTAGACGACATCTGCAGCGAAATGAATGCAATCAGAGAACAGCTTTAATAAGTCAAAATAAAGGGGCGGGGTCTCCCGACCTTCGCCTCTTTGTTTGCCAAAAGAAAATGATTGTAAGGAGAGATGCTTAAAATGAAAGTTTATGACGTAATCGTAATCGGTGCAGGCCCGGCAGGACTTTCCGCAGGTCTCTATGCAGGAAGAGCAAAGCTTGACACACTGATTATCGAAAAGCAGAAGTACGGCGGACAGATCGTAATCACATCTGAGATTGAAAACTATCCGGGCGGAACCGAAGGAGAAACCGGTCCGTCACTTATCGAGAGAATGGTTAAGCAAACCGAGCATTTCGGATGCGAAAAGGTGTTCGATACCATTCAGGAAGTAGAACTTGAAGGCGACGTTAAGGTGCTCAAGGGCATCAACGATGAATATAGAGCTAAGACAGTTATAATTGCGGCAGGCGCTAATCCTATGCCTATAGGATGCCCGGGCGAGAAAGAGCTTACCGGAAAAGGCGTATCCTACTGCGCTACCTGCGATGCCGGATTCTTCGAGGATTTCGAGGTTTACGTAGTGGGAGGCGGAGATTCCGCGGTTGAGGAGGCCCTCTATCTCACAAAGTTTGCGAGAAAGGTAACCATCATCCACAGAAGAGACGAGCTGAGAGCAGCCAAGTCCATTCAGGAAAAGGCGTTCAAGAACGACAAGATTGAATTCATGTGGGACTCCGTCGTTGAGGAGATCAAGGGAGACGGAATCGTCGAGTCCATGGTCGTAAAGAACGTTAAGACCGGCGAGCTTACTGAGGTTACCGCAGACGAAGAGGACGGAACCTTCGGCATCTTCGTATTCATCGGTTACAAGCCGCAGTCTGCACTCTTTGAGGGAAAGGTTGACATGGAGAGAGGCTACATTCTGACCGACGCAGACATGAAGACCAACATCCCGGGTGTATTTGCCGCAGGAGACATCAGGGCAAAGAGCTTAAGACAGGTAGTAACTGCCGCCGCTGACGGCGCAATCGCCGCAGTTCAGGCAGGAAAGTATATTGAAGAACACGAATAATTCATAAGGAGGATTTAGAAATGTTAGAACTGGACAAGACCACTTTTGAGGCTGAAGTACTTAAGGCTGAAGGATATGTTTTAGTAGATTTTTACGGTGACGGATGCGTTCCTTGCCAGGCTCTCATGCCGCACGTGCACGCTCTTGCCGACAAATACGGCGACAAGCTGAAGTTTACCGCTCTCAACACCACCAAGGCAAGAAGAGTAGCAATCGGACAGAAGGTTATGGGTCTTCCTGTAATCGCTATCTACAAGGACGGCGAGAAGGTAGAAGAGCTGGTTAAGGACGACGCTACAAAAGAAGCTGTAGAAGCTATGGTTCAGAAGTACGTATAGTTCTATATAAGGAGACATATAAGGAATGAGTAATTACGCAGTTTTAAAGGGTGCGAGCTATATTCTGGTTCACACTCCCGATATGGTTTTACATAACGGAACCACTCAGACCACCGAAATGGTCGTAAATCCTGATTCCGAGTATCTGAAGGAGCTTCCGAACCACATCAGAAGTTTCGAGGACGCGGTAAACTACGCTCCTAACCAGGTATACATCGGAAACATGACCAGCGATGAGCTGGGCGCTATGGAGTTCCCTTGGTACGACAAGAAGGTAGAAGGAAAGAAGGAAGGAAAGTACGGCGAGATTATGCCTCAGGACGAGTTCCTGGGACTCATGCAGATCTGCGACGTGTTCGACCTTGTAAAGCTGGAGAAGGGCTTTGCCGCCGACGTTAAGGCAAAGCTTGCAGCTCATCACCTTCTCACTGACGAGCAGGTTGCAATCCTCGACAAGAACGAGGACGATGAGGCTGAGATCAAGAGACTGGTAGACGAGGAGCACTCCGAAGGTCTTTACAACAACGGAAAGCTGGTAGGCGCAGTGAAGAGAGCTCACGACGTTGACGTTAATCTTTCTGCACACGTAATGCTTGAAAACATCGTTTCCAAGGCTTCCAGCGTGCTTGCCCTTCTGAACCTGATAAAGGTTACCGGAATCGATCCTGCAGAGGTAGAGTACGTGGTTGACTGCTGCGAAGAAGCGTGCGGAGATATGAACCAGAGAGGCGGCGGAAACTTCGCAAAGGCTGCCGCAGAGGTTGCAGGCTTTGTCAACGCTTCAGGCTCCGACGTGAGAGGCTTCTGCGCAGGACCTTCCCACGCTCTCCTTGATGCGGCTTCTCTTGTTAAGGCGGGAACTTTCAAGAACGTAGTAGTAACTGCCGGAGGATGCACCGCAAAGCTTGGAATGAACGGAAAAGACCACGTTAAGAAGGGTATGCCAATCTTAGAGGACTGCCTGGGCGGATTCGCTGTTTTAATCAGCGCCAACGACGGTGTAAGCCCTGTTATCAGAAACGATATCGTGGGAAGACACACCGTAGGAACCGGTTCCGCGCCGCAGAACGTAATAGGTTCTCTGGTTACCGACCCGCTGGACAAGGCAGGTCTTAAGATCACCGACGTGGATAAGTATTCCCCTGAGCTTCAGAACCCTGACATCACCAAGCCGGCAGGCGCAGGCGACGTTCCTGAGGCGAACTACAAGATGATTGCGGCTCTCGGCGTTAAGAGAGGCGACCTGGAGAGAAAGGAACTTGCAAACTTTGTAAAGGATCACGGAATGACGGGCTGGGCTCCTACCCAGGGACACATTCCTTCCGGAGTTCCTTACCTGGCATTTGCAAGAGACCAGATCCTGGCAGGCGACATCAAGAGAGCCATGATTATAGGTAAGGGAAGTCTCTTCCTCGGAAGAATGACTAACCTCTTTGACGGAGTTTCCTTCATAGTAGAGGCTAACGACGGCAAGACAGGCGAGACTGCAGGCGTTTCCGAGGAGCAGGTTAAGTCCCTCATCGGAGAGGCTATGAGAAATTTTGCTGAGTCCCTTTTGTCGGAATAGGACGGGAGGACGCAATATGGCAGATAAGCAGATAAAAGAAATGATAGCGAAGACCTTCGTGGAAATCGCAGACGCCATCGAGACGGGCTCCTTCGGAAAGCAGCCTGTCATAGGAGTTGCCGTTTCCGGCACTGAGCACGGAATGGACAACATCTACGCCGGCGTCAGACTTGCGGAGAAAAAAGGCTGCAAGGCGGTTGTAATCGAAGGTGAAGACGCTCATAAGAAGATGGAGGCAATGCTGGATGCGGGAGAAATAGACGGCGCCGTTACCATGCACTATCCGTTCCCTATCGGCGTGTCCACCATCGGAAGAGTAATCACGCCGGGAATGGGCAGGGAAATGTACATTGCCGCAACTACCGGAACTTCCTCCACCGACAGAGTGGAAGGAATGGTTAAGAACGCCATTTACGGCATCATAGCCGCAAAGGCTTCCGGAGTTGAGAATCCTACCGTAGGCATCGCCAACGTGGACGGCGCGCGCCAAACGGAAAAGGCTCTCCTGAAGCTTAAGGAGGGAGGATACGACATTACGTTCGCAACCTCCTCGAGAGCGGACGGCGGAATCGTAATGAGAGGAAACGACCTTCTCGAAGGAACGGCTGACGTAATGGTCATGGATTCCCTCACCGGAAATCTCATGATGAAGATATTCTCCGCCTACACTACCGGCGGAAGCTATGAGTCTTTAGGCTACGGCTACGGCCCGGGAATCGGCAAGGACTACGACAAGGTAATCATGATTGTGTCCCGCGCTTCCGGCGCTCCGGTTATAGCAGGCGCCATCGAATACGCTTCACAGCTTCTTGCGGGAAAGGTATACGAGGTATCAAAGGCGGAGTTTGCCGCTGCCGAGGCCGCAGGTCTTAACGCCATCTTAGAGGGCGTTAAAGAGAAGAAGGGCGGCGAGGCGGAACCCGCCGAGGTCAAGTGCCCGCCTAAGGAGGTCGTAACCGCAGAGATCCACGGAATCGAGGTTATCGACCTTGACGATGCCGCAAAAGCCCTCTGGGCTGAAGGCATCTACGCCGAAACGGGAATGGGCTGCACAGGCCCTGTAATCCTGATAAGCGACGCCAATGAAGAAAAA
Source organism: uncultured Bacillota bacterium (assembly GCA_949287095.1). Lineage (GTDB taxonomy): Bacteria > Bacillota > Clostridia > Peptostreptococcales > Anaerovoracaceae > Avanaerovorax. Next base: position 91,752 of record CASEFA010000003.1, on the reverse strand, counting down.
GCGAGACAGATACTTGCTGAAAAGGACTTCATAGGTTAAAATTTAATGAGTAGGCGGCCCGGTGTGAATTGTTGACGCCGGGCCGTTTTAAGTCCGGCGTCTGCGCTTTACGGCGCGCGGCCTGTGTGTTACGGCCTGCACTTTGACGGCTTACACGGCGGGTGTTCGACAAAATGTGCGATTTTTGTCGTTTAAGTCGAAGGCTTTTTCGACAAAAATGCAGATTTTGGGCTTTGAAGTCGAACAAAATCGCCGATTTTGTCCCGTAGAAGCCCGAAATGTTCGACGTTTTGTCTGAATTTGCCCTTTAAGGTCGAAAAACCTTCGACTTTTTTGTTGAAAATGGGGCTTTAAGTCGAACGCCGACACATACGGCATATACGGCAAATACGTCATTCATAACGCAGAAATTTAAAGAGAAAGAAGGTGTCCCCATGGCTGAGAAAATTAAGCTGACTCAGATGTCGAAGACCAGCGGCTGAGCGGCGAAGATAGGTCCCGAGACCCTTGCTCAGGTTCTGGGCAAGCTGCCGAAATTCCACGACGACAATCTTCTCGTGGGCATCGAAACTTCAGACGATGCAGCCATATACAAAATAAACGATGAGACGGCCATGATTCAGACTGTTGACTTTTTTACTCCCGTGGTGGACGACCCTTACACCTTCGGACAGATAGCCGCGGCCAATGCCTTAAGCGACGTATACGCCATGGGTGGGGAACCTAAGGTTGCCCTCAACATAGTTTGCTTTCCGAACTGCCTTGACGTTGAGATTCTGGGCGAAATCCTCCGGGGCGGAGCGGATAAGGTGAAGGAGACGGGGGCAGTGCTGGTAGGCGGTCACTCCGTTCAGGACGACGAGCCTAAGTACGGCCTGTGCGTTTCGGGTTTTGTTCACCCGGATAAGGTATATAAGAATCACGGAGCCGCAGCAGGTGACGTTCTCATCTTAACTAAGAAGGTGGGAAGCGGCGTCATTAACACGGCCGTCAAGGGAGGCATGGCCTCTGCCGAAGCCGAAGCGGCGGCAGTAGCCGTAATGAGCATGTTGAATAAGACCGCAAAGCGCGTTTCGGAGAAGTACACCGTTCACGCCTGCACCGACATTACGGGCTTTGGCGTAATAGGCCACTGCTGCGAAATGGCAGAGGCAAGCGACGTATCCCTTGAGATTTACACCAAGTCCATAAACTACATAGAAGGGGCCGTTGAGTATGCGTCCATGGGACTGGTTCCTGCGGGAGCCTACAGCAACATGGGCCACAGACAGGACCAGGTCGAAAAGGGCGGTATCGAGGACGTATACGAGGACCTTCTCTACGATCCTCAGACGTCGGGAGGCCTTCTGTTTGCGGTGCCGGAGGAAGAGGCGGAAGCCTTTCTCGGAGAACTTAAGGAGGCAGAGCCTGACGGCGGAGCATGCATTGCAGGACGCGCCTTGCCAAAGGGTGAAAAGCTGATATATCTGAAATAGTACCGAACGCTTCAGTAAACCTGTAAATGGTGATACTGAAGCGTTTTTTTATAGATTTTTTCAATGCTTCAGACGGCGTTCATATGCAATATCAATTAGACCGAAAAACCCTTGAAATGATATAATTACAGGGTAGAGAAACGGGGAAATTTCAATGATTTACTTGGATAATGCCGCTACGAGCAGAAGGAAACCGCAGGAGGTTATAGACGCTGTGGTTTTTGCCATGACTTCTCTCGGAAATGCGGGAAGAGGAACGACTGAGGCCGCTCTTGATGCGGCCAGAACCATATACGGAGCCCGGGAGAAGATAGCCGGTTTTTTCGGTGTGAAGAATCCGAAACAGGTGGTATTTACCTCCAATTCCACGGAGAGCCTTAATATCGCCATACACGGACTCATAAAGCCGGGCGATCACGTGATTTCCAGCGTAATGGAGCACAATTCGGTGCTGCGGCCTTTGTATGAGAGAGAAGAGGCGGGAGCCGAACTGACTTTGATAGAGTGCGACGAGAAGGGAAGGCTCCTTACCGGCGACATAGAAAAAAACATTAGAGACAACACCAGAGCCATCGTGCTGACCCACGGTTCCAATCTTACGGGAAACGTAAACGATATAGAGAAGGTTGGGAGAATCGCCAAAGCCCATGGGCTGCTTTTCATAGTGGACGCCTCCCAGACGGCTGGAGTCCTTCCTATAGACGTTGAGAAAATGAATATAGACGTTCTCTGCTTCACGGGACACAAGAGCCTTCTGGGGCCTCAGGGTACGGGAGGAATGTGCGTGAGAGAGGGACTTGAGATAGAGCCTCTTAAGAGAGGCGGAAGCGGCGTGGATACGTATAATCATCGCCACCCGTCGGAAATGCCTACGGCCCTTGAGGCGGGAACCCTTAACGGTCACGGTATAGCGGGACTTTCGGCGGCCATAGATTTTATAGAAAAGACCGGGATCAATGAAATCAGGGAGAAGGAACAAAGCCTGATGAAGCGCTTTGTGGATGGCGTAAGGGACATTCCTGGAGTCAAGCTTTACGGGGATTTTGACGCGGAAGTCAGGTGCCCTGTGGTGGCTCTTAACATCGGAAACGCCGATTCATCGGAAATAAGCGATATACTCAGCATGGATTACGATATAGCCACGAGGCCTGGAGCTCACTGCGCGCCTGAGATGCACGAGAGCCTGGGAACCGTGGAGCAGGGGGCGGTACGATTCAGCATGTCGTACTTTAATACGGGAGAAGAGATAGATTCTGCGATATGTGCGGTAAGAGAAATATCCGAGGAATTATCCGAGGAAAACTGACTGCCGTAAATATATTATAGGAGGAACTTATCTATATGAACATGTCATCATCTAAGAAGTGGCTTGCTCTCGCCGGAGTTCTCTGCGGAGCTATCGCTGCGGCGCTTGCCTACTTCGGTAACCCTGCCAACATGGCATTCTGTATCGCCTGCTTCATCAGAGATACGGCAGGAGCTCTCGGTCTTCAGACCACGGCTACGGTACAGTATGCAAGACCTGAAATCATAGGTCTGGTTCTCGGAGCGTTCGCTATCTCCGTGGCAACGAAAGAGTACCGTTCAACGGCAGGATCTTCCCCTGCAATAAGATTTGTACTGGGAATTATTATCGTTATCGGTTCTCTGGTATTCCTGGGATGCCCGCTGAGAATGGTTATCAGAATGTCCGCAGGCGACCTTAACGCATGGGTTGCTCTTATCGGTTTTGCAGGTGGCGTTGCAACGGGCGTTGTGGCTCTCAAGAAGGGATTCACCCTGGGCCGCGCTCACGTTACCAACAGAATGGCAGGCGGAGTGCTCCCTGTACTCATGCTGGGAATCCTTGCGCTGCTCATCTTCGTACCGTCTATCCTGAAGTTCAGCGAAACCGGTCCGGGAAGCATGCACGCTCCACTGGTGCTTTCCCTCGTAGGAGGACTTCTCTTCGGAGCGTTTGCGCAGAAGTCCAGAATGTGCTTTGCGGGAAGCCTGAGAGACGTATTCCTGATGAAGAACTTCGACCTTCTCTGCGTTATCGCAGGCCTGTTTGTAGTAATGCTTATCTACAACATCGCTATGGGCAACTTCAAGCTTGCATTTGATACCCCGGGAGTTATCGCTCACTCCGAGCATCTGTGGAACATCCTGGGAATGTACACCGTAGGATTTGCTGCAGTTCTGGCAGGCGGATGCCCGCTGAGACAGCTCATTCTCGCAGGCCAGGGATCTTCCGACTCCGCATTTACCGTAGCCGGAATGTTCATCGGCGCAGCGCTTGCTCATAACTTCGGTCTTGCCGCAAGCGGTACCGCTGCCAATGCCGAGACAGGCGAAATCGTTGCCGGAGCAGTTCCTTTCTACGGAAAGGTTGCCGTTATCATCTGCATAATCGCATGCTTCATAATAGCGTTCGGCAATAAGAGAAGCGAAGGAAAATAAGGAGGGAGATAGAATGAAAACAGTAGACGCAAGAGGACTCTCCTGCCCGGAACCTATCATGCTTACAGATCAGGCTCTCAAGGAGTCGAACGAGCAGGTGAAGGTTCTCGTAACCGAACCTCATCAGAAAATGAACGTAGAAAAGCTTGCAAAGAGCAAAGGCCTCAGCTATACTTCTAATGAGACAGAAGATGGCTTTGAGGTAATCATCAGATGAGGAAAAAAGAAATTAAAACAGTAGTTACATTTCACGTTACTGCAGACGCAATCGCTTTTGAAAAGCGATGCAAAGAGCTGGGCATAGAGGGCCGCCTTATCCCGGTTCCGAGAGTTCTGTCTGCCGGATGCGGCATGGCGTGGGCTTCCCCTCTCTCCGAAGAGGAAAAGATCCGAGCCGCTGCGGAGGCGGGAGACATCGAAACGGAAGGGATCTGGCAGTGCGAGGCGTAGCCGGCGCCGGTCCCCGGACAAAATGTGAAACTTGAAAAAAGGGTATCTTTGTGATACCCTTTTTATGTTGGATAAAATATATCAAATGTCGCAGGAAGAAAGGCAGATGAGAATATGAAAGGATTGCTTATTACAGGGGGAAAGGTATATACGGGAAACGGAAAGCTTGAACAGGCCGTGTACATTGAGGACGGCGTGATAAAAAAAGTCGGTTCGGACAGCGAGGTTACAGCCTTTGCGCCTGAAGATGCCGAAAAGGCAGACCTGGGCGGACGGCTTGTTTTGCCCGGATTTAACGACAGCCACATGCACCTTCTCAACGTGGGATACAACATGTCTCAGCTGGACCTTTCCGGGACTAAGAACATAGACGAAGCAGTAAAAGCAGTAAAGTCGTACATAGCAGAGAAGAACATTCCTGAAGGAAGCTGGGTTATGTGCTACGGCTGGAACGACGATAACTGGGAAGATAAAAGGCACATAGACAGATACGACCTGGATAAGGCATCGGAGAAGCACCCGATAATCGCCCTCAGAATATGCTGTCACGTGGCATCGCTGAACTCTGCGGCTCTTCAGAAGATAGGAATAGGCAAGGGAATCCCTCAGCCTGAGTCGGGAGCATTCAAGGTCGACGAAAGCGGCGAGCCGACGGGAGTCATGCAGGAGATGTTCGGAGCCATTTTCGAAAAGCTGCCTGAACCGTCTGTAGAAGAGATAAAGGAAATGATAGTCTCTGCGGCGCAGGCGGCTGCGGAAGCGGGACTGACCCAGGTTCAGAGCGACGATATGACAACTCTTCCGGGCAAAAACTTCAAGGCTGTCATTCAGGCCTTTAAAGAGCTCTGCGAGGAGGACAGGCTGCCGATAAGAGTATATGAGCAGTGTTCCTTAAGCGGCGATGAAACCTTTGACGAATTTAAGGCTTTGGGATACAGGACGGGAATGTCCTTCGGGAACTTCACATTCGGACCGAGAAAGCTGTTTGCCGACGGTTCTCTTGGCGCAAGGACGGCGTGGCTTAAGGAGGATTATTCCGACGATCCGGGAAACAGAGGAATCGGAATATATAAGACGGCAGAAGACCTTGCTCACGACGTCATGAAAGCCCGTAAGGAGGGCATGGCGGTGGCTATTCACTGCATAGGAGACGCGGCGGCGGAACAGGCGGTGACGGCCATAGAATCTGCCCGCGCCGAGTATCCGGACGTTTCGACGAGAGACGGAATCGTTCATGCTCAGATTCTCAATGAGGATATAATGGAGAGGATGAGAAAGGGCGGAATAATCGCCTACATCCAGCCGGTATTCATAGAGTACGATCTTCACGTGGCCGAAAGCAGAGTCGGAAAAGAGCGGATGAAGACAAGCTATAACTGGCGGACTCTCAGAGATATGGGCATAAAGACGCCTTTCGGAACGGACTGCCCTGTGGAGACCTTCAATCCTATGCCGAACATCTATACGGCGGTGACAAGAAAGGATTACGACGGATTTCCTGAAGGCGGATGGTATCCTGAAGAGGGCCTGACCGTGGAAGAGTCGGTGGAGGATTACACAAAGACTTCAGCCTTTGCCTGCAATGCGGAAAATCACCGCGGTATGATAGCTGAAGGTTTTGATGCGGACATAACCGTTCTCGAAGAGAACCTTTTCGAGGCGGAGCCTGCGCATATAAAGGACATAAAGGCCGCAATGACCATAGTCGGCGGAAAAATCCGCTTCAGCAGAATTTAATTCCGGTTTCTTAATGTAGTTTTAATGTTTCCCGTGTATCATAGGGCCATACTTAACGGAGGAGGCATTATCATGAATACAGAAGAAAGAACTAACGTTACGGCTGTAGCTGAGATAAAGGAAGAAAACACGGCGGCGGAGCCGGTGAAGAAAAAGAAAAAGTTATCGACAGGAGGAATAATCGGCATAATCGCAGGAGCCGTCGCTGCGGCGGCCGTCATCGCGCTGGCGCTGATCTTTACATTCAGGGTGGACGGAAATCACGCAAGAGCCATAGCCCTTGATGCGGCAGGAGGCGGAGAGGTGATTCAGGCCACCTACGAAAACGAGGGCCTCTGGAACGAGTACGAATTCGTCATTCAGAGCGGCGATATGTGGTACAACATAGAGGTCGGCGGTTTCGGGCAGATTACCGGAATGGAGAGCGGCCGTCACGGACAGCTCTATGTAGATTAGCCGATTAAAAGGAAAATGGAAGGCGAAGAGAAGAGCAGGAAGGCCGTCCTCAAGGCGGCTATGATAACGGCGTTTATAACTACTTTTATGGGCAGCGCCCTTAATCTGTCCATTCCGGCTATGGAAGGAGACTTTAACGTGGGAGGGGCCATGGCCGGATGGATAGTGACGGCGTACACCATATCCGTAGCTGCTCTCAGCGTGCCTTTCGGAAGTGTTGCGGACATATCAGGCAGAAGGCGGGTGTTTCTGGCAGGTGTAGGCGGATTTTTAGCGATATCCGTGCTGTGCGTATTTGCCTGGAACATCTGGGTTCTGCTTTTTTTGCGCGCTCTTCAGGGGGCAAGCGCGGCCATGATCTTTTCGACAAATAACGCAATTTTAATCAGCGCGTATCCCGACAGCGAGAGGGGCAGGGTTCTGGGCCTGTCCACAGCCGCCACCTACGTGGGCCTTTCGGCAGGGCCTGTAATCGGAGGCTTCCTGAATCACTATATGAGCTGGCATGCGGTGTTCGGAGCCGCAGCAATAGCGGCAGCCGTTGCGTTTTTTGAGGGATACAGAAGCATTCCGAAGGATACGAAAAATGCGCCTGAGGCAGGGCCTGACGTTGCGGGGAACCTGTTCTACGTAGGGGCCGTCGCAGTGAGCCTGTACGGACTCGGAAATCTGACGGCCATGAATGCGGGACCGTTTATTTTTGCTGCAGGAATAATCCTGGGAGTTATTTTCGTACTGATAGAGAGAAAAAAGACAAATCCGGTGATGAAGATAACGATGTTCACGGAGAGCGCTCCTTTCACACTTTCCAGCCTGGCGGCTCTCTTAAACTACGGCGCCACTTACGCCATAAGCTATCTCGTGAGCATCTATCTGCAGGTTGTAATGGATTTCACCTCACAGACGGCAGGACTTATCCTCATCGTGATGCCGCTGATGCAGGCTTTGTTCTCGCCTGCAATGGGAGCCCTTTCGGACCGGATAAAGCCGTACAAGCTTGCCACCTGCGGAATGCTCCTGTGCGTTCTGGCTCTCTTAATGTTCTCAAGGCTCAACGAGACGACCGGCCTGTGGTATGTCATCGCATCTCTCATGACCGCCGGCTTCGGATTCTCCATGTTCGCGTCCCCTAACACCAATGCCATCATGGACTGCGTCGGACCGGAGGACTACAGCGTGGCAAACTCGATAGTGGCGACCATGAGAACCTACGGACAGTCTGCAAGCATGGGCACAGTAAGCGTTGTAATGGGCATAACCATAGGGACGATGGCTCTTGAGGAGTCACAGGCTGCCGACCTTGTGAGAACGATGAAAATATCATTTACCGTGTTCATAGTTTTGTGTATCATCGGCGTGTTCATGTCGGCGTTCAGAGGAAAGGGCGGGAAGAGTTCCTGAGTGTTACCTGTCGTGATTGTTAAGTTTCCTGCGGAGGATTTTATATGAATTGGCGATGCTCTCCATGAATTTTACTTCGTCCGGAGAGAAGTCAACCATAGGTTCGAGAACATCCTCGGCAATTCTGTTTACGTGCTCTTCAAGCTCCACTCCGGTATAGGAGCCGGATATCAGGTAGTCGCATGTTACATCGAGAACCTGACTTATCTTATAGAGATTACTGAGAGATAGCCCTCTGTTTCCGTATTCTATTTCAGCAATAAACTTAGGAGAGAGATCTGTAGCAAAAGCAAGGTCTTCTCTGGTCATCTCCAGAAGCTCACGCTGGGCTCTGATGCGTCTGCCCATGTGTTTGCGGTTAAATTCTTTAAGTTCGGGCTTTATATAAATTCTGGCTGCCATATTCACAGGATTCCTTTCACGTATATTACGTGTATAGTTTAAATCCGTGACATAAGGCTGAAAAATGAACTGTGAGAGGCAGAACTGCTTCTCATAGTAGAAAAAAATACACTGTCAGGAGGTGATACTGCCTCCTGCAGTGCAAAGTGCTGTTTACTGTTCCAGTATTTCACCTTCCGTGGAGATGGTAACCACCTGCCACGGGATAAACTTTCCGCTGTCCTGAAGAGCTTTCTTCACGGCCATCTCTATGCCTCCGCAGCATGGAACCTCCATTCTCACCACGGTGACGCTCTTAATATCGTTGTTCCTTATGATTTCGGTGAGCTTTTCGGAGTAGTCCACGCTGTCCAGCTTCGGGCAGCCTATCAGAGTAACCTTATTTCTGATGAAGTCCTCGTGGAAACTGCCGTAGGCGTAGGCGGTGCAGTCTGCGGCTACGAGAAGGTTAGCGCCGTTAAAGTACGGTGCGTTTACAGGAGCAAGTTTTATCTGAACAGGCCACTGGGAAAGGCGGCTGGTGTTCTGCCTGAAGGACGGGGATGCCGAAGGCGCTGTCGGCGCAGCTGAAGCTCCTGACGCTGCCGGTGAGGCTCCCGTACCTTCACAGGCGCGGTTTATGGCTCTGCTGTGGGAACCGGGACAGCCGCAGGCAAGGGGCTCTTCGGCTCCGGTTCCTGAATGGCCTGCATCGTCTGCAGCCTTTGCACGGGCGGCCATGTTGGCTTTAACCGCAGCCTCATCGTATGCGAGGGCTTCTCTCTCAACAAAAGTGATGGCTCCGGTAGGGCATGTCGGCAGGCAGTCTCCCAGGCCGTCGCAGTAGTCGTCTCTCAGGAGGGTCGCCTTTCCGTCTACCATTCCGATGGCCCCCTCGTGGCAGGCTTTGGCGCAAAGTCCGCACCCGTTACATTTGTCCTGATCTATGTGTATTATCTTTCTTATCATGTTGCACTTCCTTTCGTTAAACCTCGAATCGCTGTTGACTATGGTCACAGTATAGGCTACTATGGAAGAAAAGTACGTTGTTTTTACAACGAAAGGAAAAAATATGGAGAAAAAATACGAGATTCTTGAAAAGTGCAGCCTTTTTCGGAGGACAAAGGATGAAGATATTGAAAATCTGCTGGAAAATCTTCACGCGGCGGATAGAAGATACCCGAAGGGAAGCTTTGTGCTGAGGCAGGGAGATATTACGGACAGTCTGGGGATTCTGACGGAGGGCGCTCTGCGGATAGTCACGGAAGATTTTGCGGGAAACAGAAACATCATCTCCGAAATCGAGCCGGGGGAGCTGTTCGCCGAGGTCTTTGCCAGCGTAAAGGGAGCCGTGATCTCCGTGGACGTGGAGGCGGAGGCGGACAGCCGGGTAATATGGATAAAGGTTCGGGAGATTTTGGAAAACGGCGGAGAAAAGCTGGTGACAAGCCTTCTCGGAGTCATCGCCGGAAAGAATCTGATGCTGAACAGAAAGATTGAGCACCTGTCCAGGCGCAGCACCAGGGAGAAGCTTTTGTCGTACCTGACTTATGAGATGAGGCGCAAAGGAAGCCGCACCTTCGATATACCTTTTGACAGGCAGGGCCTTGCCGATTACCTTTCCGTGGACAGAAGCGCCATGAGCGCGGAACTTTCCCGGATGAAGAGGGACGGGCTAATAGATTACAGAAAGAGCCGGTTTACTGTGTACGGCGAAGGAGAGTAGCGGTGCTGTTTAGTGGGGTGTTTTAGCGGCGTTTGACCTGTGTGCCTTAGTGGGGTTTAATCCGTGTGCCTTAGCGGCGTTTGACCTGTTCCCGGCTATATGGGGTCGAGGTCAAGGCGATTCTTGACCTTCGGCGGGCATTTAAGCTGTGAGGTCAAGAAAATCAGAGCGGAACGAGGTAAAAACCTTGACCTTTTTGCGCGGCAGTACACGTTTTGCAAAAAAACGCCTTGACATGCGAGCCTGATTTCGGCATGAAGGTCAAAACCGCCCGCTCAACACCTCCCGTGCAAAAGTCGCCTGCTCAAAGCCGGTTACTTTTCCGCGCAATACATAGTGCAAAAGGCGAAAAAAGTGGTATAATAGAAGGGCAGTTTTGTAATAATTTTTCAGGAAAGAGATGATATAAATGGCTAAGGTAGATATTTTTTCGGGATTCCTCGGAGCGGGGAAGACGACTCTTATAAAGAAGCTCATCGAGGAGGCCTATAAGGGCGAGCAGGTGGTTCTCATAGAGAACGAGTTCGGCGAAATCGGCATAGACGGCGGCTTTCTGAAAGATGCCGGAGTGAAGATCAACGAGATGAATTCGGGGTGCATCTGCTGCTCTCTCGTGGGGGATTTCGGTCGGGCGCTGGATCAGGTAATTGCAGACTACGACCCTGACAGAATTCTCATCGAGCCGTCGGGAGTAGGCAAGCTCAGCGACGTTATCCTGGCTGTGGAGGGACTTCACAACGAGAAGATCGCGCTGAACGGATTTACCACCGTGGTAGACGCCAAAAAGTGCAAAATGTACATGAAGAATTTCGGTGAATTTTTCAATAATCAGATAGAAAACGCCAGCACCATAGTTTTGAGCCACACTTCCGGACTTTCCCAGGAGAAGCTTGACCAGTGCGTCGAGCTGATAAAGGGACATAACGACAAGGCTTCCCTCATAACCACGCCGTGGGATGAGCTTACCGGGGCGCAGATCCTCGAGACCATGGAGCGAAAGAATACCATTCAGATAGAGATAGAAAAGCTTGCGGCCGAGGTGGCGGAACACGACCACGAGCATCATCACGAACACGATCATCACGACCATGACGACGAGTGCGGCTGCGGCCACGACCATCACGACCACGACGATGAGTGCGGCTGCGGCCACCATCACCATGATCATGATCACCACCATGACCACGATCATGAACACCATCATCACCATGCCGACGAAGTGTTCACCAGCTTCGGTGTGGAGACGGCGAAGAAGTTCACTGCGGAGGGCATAGAAGAAGCTCTCGGAAAGCTGGGGAACTTCACCGAGTACGGACAGGTGCTCAGAGCCAAGGGAATCGTCGAGGGCGAGGACGGAAGATGGATCCACTTCGACTACGTTCCCGGCGAGCCTGACGTACGGTACGGAAGCGCCGACGTTACGGGTAAGATTTGCGTAATAGGCGCGGACCTTGAAGAGGACGCGGTAAAGGAGCTCTTCGGACTGTAGAGCCCGGCGGCGAAAGAGCCGCAAAGCCCCGAGGCGGCAGAGTTCCGACGGGGTAATGCCTGCGGACCGAAAAATATAAAATACAATTAAATCGGTGTTCGCCGAAGCTTTGACGGACACCGAATTTTTCGTAATGCGCCGGCAGCGTTTACTCGTATTACACTTATAATCAGCGGAGAATTGAGAAATGAACTTTCTGTTTGTGGGAGTCGGCGGAGCCCTGGGAGCGGCTTTGAGATACGGGATTTCATCTATTCCGGTAAAAACCGACTTTCCGGTCTGGACCCTTCTTATCAATATAACTGCGGCCGTCATAATAGGCTTCTTTGCCGGACTGACGGTGAGAAAGAATATGCCTGAGGAGCTGAGGCTTTTCGTGCAGACGGGATTCTGCGGCGGCTTCAGCACACTGTCGGCTTTGTCCCTGGAGGCATATAACATGAACCAGGAGGGCAGGACGCTGCTGGCGGGATTTTACTGCGTGATAAGTCTCGCGGCGTGCCTTGCCGGAGTGTGGATTGGAGAAAAGCTGGCGTTTATGGGCGCCGAAGAATAGAAGGACGGACAAGAGGAGAAAAATCCATGGGACATTATTCTGATATAACGCCTCTGAAGTTTGAGGGCGACAGGCTTTACATACTGGACCAGACCAGACTTCCCGGCGCGGAGGAGTGGCTGGAGCCGGAGACGGCGGACGACATCTGGGACGCCATATATAAGCTGAAGGTGCGGGGAGCCCCTGCCATCGGGGTTGCCGCAGGCTATGGAGTCTACGTTGCGGTGAAGCACGAGGCGCCGGAGACGGTGGAGGAATTCAGAGCAGTCTTTGACAAAGTCTGCGAGTACATAAAAGGGGCAAGACCTACGGCGGTAAACCTGATGTGGGCCGTAAACCGGATTAAAAACAAGGTTGATAATACTGCCGTAACCTCCGTAAATCAGGCTCTCGACCTCATCAGAGATGAGGCTGCCGCCATTCATGCCGAGGACGAGGCGGCATGCAGGGCCATGGGAGAGTACGGCCTGACCCTCCTTAAACCGGGCATGGGAATTCTCACCCACTGCAACGCCGGAGCCCTGGCAACCAGCAGATACGGAACCTGCCTTTCACCGATCTATCTGGGAATGGAAAAGGGCTATGACTTCAGGGTGTTTGCCGATGAGACCAGGCCTCTCCTTCAGGGGGCAAGGCTTACGTCCTGGGAGCTTAACAAAGCCGGAGTCGACGTGACCCTGATTTGCGACAACATGGCGGCAACCGTCATGAAGCAGGGAAAAATCGACGCCGTTGTGGTGGGCTGCGACCGAATGGCGGCAAACGGCGACGGAGCCAACAAGATAGGAACGTCGGCAGTGGCAATCCTTGCGAAAAGGTATAACATTCCGTTTTATATGTTCGTGCCCACGTCCACCATCGACCTTGAAACGGCCACGGGTGAGGACATCGTCATAGAGGAAAGAGACGGAAAAGAGATATATGAGATGTGGTACGAAAGGCCTATGGCTCCCGCGGGAATCAAAACCTTCAATCCGGCATTTGATGTGACGGCGGCTGACGACATTACGGCCGTGGTTACGGAAAAGGGAATAGCGTATCCGCCTTATTCCGAGAGCCTCAGGAAGCTCGTAACAGGAGAAGATAAGTAGATGAACAACGAAAACGCTTTCTTAAAAAAATACGTGAAGATAGTGGTGGTTCTGGCGGTGGTCGCAAGCTCGTCGTCGGGAATATTCGGAAGCGCCATTGCGGCTCCGTCCCTTGCCATAGGGTTCTGGAGGCTTACGGTGGGCGTTCCTTTCTGCGCCATTCCGGTTTTCCTTAAACAAAAGGAGCAGCTTAAGGCGGTTAAGCCGAAGGAACTTATCTGGACATTCATAGCCGGAGCTTTTCTGTTCGGCCACTATTTCACCTGGTTTAACGCGGTGAAACTGACTAACGTGGCAAGCGCCGTGGTGCTCGCCGCAATGCACCCTCTGGTGGTTCTCGTTATAACGGTTTTCCTTCTCCGCAGGAAGGTGGGAATAAGGCCGGTAATGGGAATAGTCCTGGCTCTTTTGGGCTGCTGCATGGTTGCAGGCTTTGATTACAGACAGCTTTCATCGGGAAACTTCACCGGCGATATGCTGGCTTTGGGCGCAGCAATCTGCATGGGCATATATTTTGCCATAGGAAACGAAGTGAGAAAGACCGTAGCAGGAAGCGTATACGTTTTTCTCGTGTTTGCGTCCTGCTGGATTTGCTTCGTCATAGGAATCATAGCGACAAAGACGCCGATCTTAGGATACAGCGCTCACGACTACCTGCTCATAGTGGCGATGACCTTTGTGTGCCAGATCGGGGCTCACGCCGTGTTCAACCTCTGCTTCGGCTACGTGGATTCCCTCTACGTTTCGGCATGGGAGTCGGGAGAATCGGTATTTGCCATAGTCCTGGGCATAATATTCCTGGGACAGATTCCGGAAGGCTGGGAGATAGTGGGCTGCGCCGTAGTCGTTACGGGACTTCTCTACTATAACTACCACACGGGCATCGCCGAGAAGGAAGCTCTTAAAAATCAGGGAGGAAGTAAATGAGCTATAAAGTAAGACTTCACAGCTTTGAGGGGCCTTTCGACCTGCTGGTGTACCTCATTGAGAACGCCCGGATGGACATATACGACATACGCATTTCCGAAATCACGGAGCAGTACATCGAGTACGTAAACGAAATAAAGAAAACCGACGTTGCCGCGGCCACGGAGTTCATGGTTCTGGCGGCGACTCTCATAGATATAAAGTCCAGAATGATACTTCCGAGACCGAAGCCTCTTGAAGGCGGAGATTACGAGGCGGATCCGAGAAGCGCTCTCGTGGAAAAGCTTCTTGAATACAGAAGGTTCAAAGAGTGCGCCGAGATGCTTAAAGAACGCGAGGAGCTGACGGCTTTGATATACGAGAAGCCTCAGGAGGACATCTCCGAGTATACGGACAGCCCTGACGAGCTTTTAAGGCTTAACCTGGATCAGTTCGCGGCAGCTTTTGACCTTTTCCTTACGAAAAAGCAGCGGGCCGACGAGGTCCGGGCCAGATACACCCGCATCGAAAGGGACAGGGCTACCATGGAGGACAGAATGACCTTCATCAGAGAGCACCTGACGAGAGCCCTGAAAGGCGGAAGCAGGCGCATAAGCTTTAAGGAGACGGTGCCGGACAGGAAGGATAAATACGACATAGCCGTAAGCTTTGTCTCCGTGCTGCAGATGATGAGAGACCACGAGATAACCGCCGAGCAGAAGTCTCTGTACGGCGACATATCCATTTCCCTTGCGGACGAGGAGGATAGAGAAATTGAACAGTAAGAAAACCATAAAATCCGCCCTGGAGTCCATGATGTACGTCTGGGGACAGCCTCTGGAGGTGAAGACGGCGGCGGAGGTCTGCAATATATCAAAAGAAGACGCTCTGACGTACCTTACGGAGCTTAGGGAAGAGTACGACAAAGAGGGCCGGGGCATAATGATAAGACAGATAGGAAAGAGCTTTCAGTTTGCCACCAGGCCGGAAAACGCGGAATTCATAGAGAGGCTCTGCACACCGGTAAGGGTGAGAAAGCTGTCCCAGTCGGCCCTTGAGGTTCTCGCCATAGTCGCCTACAAGCAGCCTGTGACAAAGGCTGAAATCGACTCTATCAGAGGGGTAAAATGCGACAGGGTCATGGAGGGCCTTGCCGCAAAGGGGCTCGTGGAGGAGAAGGGAAGATCCGAAGCGGTTGGAAGGCCGATTCTCTACGGAACCACCGACGAGTTTTTAAAGCATTTCGGATTCAGCTCCATAAAGGAGCTTCCCGAAATAAACGACCTTGAGGGGGTTCTTGCCTCGGGGGACGATGAGTACGAGGATGACGGAAGCGAGCAGATGAAGTTCCCGGAGGTTAACGATGAACACGTTTAAACTTATTTGTGAAAACTGCGGAGAAGAGATGAACGTGCCGATGACGGAGTTCGTCGACGTCTCCGAGGACCCGAAATACAAGGATGCAATTCTGGACGGCAGCTTTTTCATGGTGAAATGCCCCGCCTGCGGCGATGAGACCCTGGTGGAGTATCCGGTCATGTACATGGACCCGGGGAAAAAGCTGACTATTTACCTTGCGCCGGATCACGAGCCGGGCCTGGTGGATCAGCTTAACAGCCTTGAAATACCCGACGAAGAGGTGGACGAGGAAGCCGTGTTCAGAGTCGTAAGCTTCAGTTCTCAGCTTCTGGAAAAGATTATGATATTCGATAACGGCAGAGACGACAGAGTCATGGAACTTTACAAGGCTGTAGTGACCGAAAGCATCAGAGAGGACTGGCCGGACGTGACGCCGGTGGATCTCATCTACTATGCCAATGACGGCGAGGAATATCTCATAATCTGGGACGAGAGTACGGCGCCGGGAGACGAGAAGCTTACGGTTCTCCTGGACGACGGACTGTACAAAAGGCTGGAGGACGACTACGGATATGCCCTCAGGATTCCCGCCGGAAAATACGCGGAGGTGGACAGCCTATGGCTTGCGGAAAGAGCGGAAATATAATACTCATTGGAATGCCTTCGTCGGGAAAGAGCACCGTAGGCGTAATACTCGCCAAGACCCTCGGCAAAGCGTTCATTGACACGGATCTTCTCATTCAGCAGAGGGAGGGGAAGACCCTTCAGGAGATAATCGACGAAAATGGAAACGATTACTTCCACATGGTAGAGGAAGCGGTTCTTCTCGGCGTGGAGGCTGAAAACACTGTAATAGCCACGGGAGGAAGCGCCGTGTATTTTCCCGATGCTCTGGAGAAGTTCAAAAAGACCGGCGTCGTTGTATATCTGGACGTAAGTCTTGAATCGGTGCTGGATAGACTGAGAAACATTAAGACCAGAGGGGTGACGCTGGAAAAGGGCCAGACCCTCGAAGATCTCTACAACGCGAGGACTCCTCTTTACGAATCCAGGTGCGACGTCAGGGTAAAAGCCGATGGCGGCACGGTGGAGGACGTAATAGAGAGAATAATAAAGGCGCTTGGTTAAGCGTCAGGTTATGATTGACGAAAGGAAGGGATTGATATGGTTCTGAAAAATTTTGATGACATCAGACAAAATATGAAGTCGGACACAAAGCGTACCGTAGCCGTGGCTTCGGCCATCGAGGACAAAACCCTCGAAGCTGTTTTAGAGGCTCACGACATGGGACTTGTGGACTACATTCTGACTGGCCCGAAGGATGAGATACTTAAGACGGCTGATGAGATAGGCAGAACCGTAGACAGGTCGAGGATAATAGACGCCGAAAGCGATCACGAATCTGCAGTAAAGGCGGTGGAACTTATCAGAAGCGGAGACGCCGATTTTCTGCAGAAGGGACTTCTTCACACGTCTACCATGCTGAAGGCCGTTGTCAACAGGGAGCACGGGCTCAGAACGGGAAAGATGATGAACTACGTCGCCGTCTTTGAGTCGGACTACTACCATAAACTTTTCGCAATTACCGACGGCGGAATGCAGATAGCCCCTAATCTTGCTCAGAAGAAGGAAATTATAGAGAGCACCGTGGAGCTCTTCCACAGCTTCGGCGTGAAGAAGCCTAAGGTGGCGTGCATGTGCGCGGTAGAGGAGATAAACCCGAAGATGCCTGAGACGGTGGAGGCCGCAGCCCTTAAGGGAATGAGCGAAAGAGGGGAAATCGGAGGCTGCATAGTGGAAGGACCTATCTCCTTCGACCTCGCCATGATCCCGGAAGCCTCAAAGGTAAAGAAATTCGCAAGTCCCGTGGCCGGAGATGCCGACATAATTCTGGTACCGGGAATAGCCGCAGGCAACATGCTTGTTAAATCCATCTACACCTTCGGCGGAGCAACCATGGGCGGCGTGATACTGGGCGGAAGATGCCCGATCTCCATGACGTCCAGAGATTCCACCATAAAGGGCCGCGTCTCGTCGCTGGTACTGAGCTGCAGCATTCTCAACGGGGAAAAGGAAGAATAGGCGGCGGGTCACGTTTGGCGGCCGCGCACTGCAGGCGGAAATTAATATTTGTCGGATTTTAGATTTTAAGGAAGTCTTCGGCAACGAAGCGGTTTTTCCGTGAAGTTGTCGAAGGCTTTTTCAAAACAATAACCGGTCGCGCAGGTTTTGACCGGTGAATCTTCGGCAAAACCTGAAAAACCGGTCTTTGAAGCCGTAAAAATCTAAGCATATAGGTACGTTGACTAACTCCCGATTCACATAATTACGTTATTCCGCTTTTTCGCAGCTTACCACGGTCAGCACATCACCGGAAACAGTGAACTTTACCTCGAAGCCTGCGAACAGAAAGCCGTAGACCCGCTCCGGGTCGTCGTGGTATGAAGGCCGGGGATCGAGGGCAAGGATATCTGACAGAGCCTGCCGCTTTTCGAGGGGAACCGGGGAAAGAACGGATTCGTCGGGAATCGAAACCTCGAGCCTGTAGCCTAAGGCTGCATCGGAAAAACCGCATGCGGCGTCCGGAATGCAGTCCATTGAAACGTAGGGTTTAATGTCTATTATCGGAGTTCCGTCCAGCATATCTGCGCCGGAAACTATCAGAACGGGTCCGTCAGGAGTGTCGTAATCCACGGATTCCAGTCTTACGCAGGACATTCCAATGTGGTTTGGCCTGAAGGGGGCACGGGTTGCAAAGACGCCCCGGCGCTCGTTTCCTCCGAGGCGGGGCGGCCTTACTGTGGGAGTGAACTCTTTGTCCACGTTTTCGGAAAAAACCCACAGCAGCCACAGGTGCGAAAACTCTTCTATTCCACGTACGGCGTCAGGATTCCTGAATCCGGGTTCGAAAACTATTATTCCTTTCGAGTCGGTCATTCCGCTCTGACGGGGAATTCCGAATTTGCTCTGATAGTCCGTGTGGATGCGGGCGACGGGCGTGATGGTGTACTGCGGGTTCTGCGGATGCATGGTTTACTCCTGTTTTAATGATTCATCATATTTCTTACTCTACGTCAGGAAGGCCTGCAAAGCCTGCTGCCAGGTCTTCGTCAGTAGGTATGTAATCGCTCATGGTGCCATTGTTGAACTGCTCGTATGCCTTCAGATCGAAGTAGCCGGTTCCCGTAAGTCCGAAGAGGATGGTTTTTTCTTCGCCGGTTTCCTTGCACTTAAGGGCTTCGTCCATGGCGACTTTGATGGCGTGGCTGCTCTCAGGGGCAGGGAGGATTCCCTCAACTCTTGCGAATTCTACGGCGGCCTTGAAAACGTCTGTCTGAACTTCGCTTCTCGCTTCCATGAGTCCCTGATCGTAAAGTTCGGAAAGGGTCGAGCTCATGCCGTGGTAGCGAAGGCCTCCTGCGTGGTTTGCGGAAGGGATGAATCCGCTTCCGAGGGTGTACATCTTGGACAGAGGGCAGATTTTGCCGGTATCGCAGTAGTCGTAAGCGTACTTTCCGCGGGTCAGGCTCGGACACGACGCCGGTTCTACGGCGATGAATCTGTAGTCTCTTTCGCCTCTCAGCTTTTCTCCCATAAACGGTGAAATGAGGCCGCCAAGGTTGGAGCCGCCGCCGGCGCAGCCGATGATGATATCCGGAACTATGCCGTATTTATCCATTGCGGTCTTTGTCTCAAGGCCTATGATGCTCTGGTGAAGGAGAACCTGATTGAGAACGCTTCCCAGAACGTAGCGGTATCCTTCCGAGGTGAGGGCGGTCTCAACGGCTTCCGAGATGGCGCAGCCCAGGCTTCCCGTAGTTCCGGGATGCTCGACGTTTATTTTTCTTCCCGTTTCCGTATCCATGGATGGGGAAGGGGTTACGGATGCGCCGTAGGTTTTCATAACTTCCCGTCTGAAAGGCTTCTGCTCGTAAGAGCATTTTACCATGTAGACCTTGCAGTCAAGACCCAGGTATGCGCAGGCCATGGAAAGGGCCGTACCCCACTGACCTGCTCCGGTCTCGGTGGTGACTCCTTTGAGACCCTGCTGCTTGGCGTAGTAGGCCTGAGCGATGGCGGAGTTCAGCTTATGGCTTCCGCTGGTGTTGTTCCCTTCGAATTTGTAATATATCTTAGCCGGGGTTCCAAGCTTCTCCTCCAGGCAGTATGCCCTTACAAGAGGAGAAGGTCTGTACATCTTATAGAAATTCCGTACTTCTTCCGGGATTTCAAAATATGCCGTCTCATCGTCAAGTTCCTGCTTAACCAGTTCCTTGCAGAACACAGGTTCCAGGTCTTCCGCCGTTGCCGGCTTCATGGTTGCCGGATTGATTATCGGCGCCGGTTTCTTCTTCATGTCCGCCCTTACGTTGTAGTAGTGGGTAGGCATTTCGTTTTCGTGAAGATAGATTTTGTAAGGGATTTTACTTTCTGCCATGGTTTTTAGCTCCTTTCTCTTTGTCCGGACAGGAGCTGCGGTAAGAAAAAACTCCTGTCCCAGTTGATATTGCTGGGACAGGAGTGTAATAATCTCCTGCGGTGCCACCCGGCTTGACGCTTAAAGCGCCCGCTCTGCGCATACTGATAATATGCCGGTTTCTTAACGGAGTATCCTCTCCGTCGCCCCTACTCACACGCTTTAGACGCGGGCTTTCGGTTTGCCCTCAGGAGTCCATTCAAGCCTGACTTTCATACCGCCATTCCACCGCCGGCGGCTCTCTGTGATGAAGTATCAGAGTCTACTACTCTCCCTCAAAGGTTTAAATATTTAGTATGGACGTATAATATCACGGAGGGATATTTGTTGTCAACACACAAATCGATTTTTTAAATGTTAATTTATGCCATCAAAAGCTGCACGAAGTTGACGAACAGCTTGATGCCGTAGAATATGATGACGCAGCCGCACACCACGTTTATAACTCTCAGGATTTTATCGGTGAACCTTGCCGAGAACAGGGACAGTATGGTTGAAATTCCGAAGAACCAGCAGCAGGACGCGCAGGCAACTCCGATTATGAATTTCGTGGACTGGTCTGCAGGCAGGGTGGCGTGGAACGCGCCCAGCATCATGGAGCCGTCTATGAGAGCCTGGGGATTGAACCAGGTTACGACGCAGGCCGTTGAGATGACCTTCAGTATGGGAACGTCGACCTTTGTGGACGTGTCCATGGTGTCGTGAGCCCTCAGAAGGCCGATTCCTATCCATATTACGATAAGGCTTCCCGCCAGAAGGATTACCATCTGAAGTATGTCCGATGCCTGCATGATGGCGCCGACGCCGAAAAAGCAGGCGAGGGCAAGGGATACGTCGAAGAAAACCACGATGAGAGCGGTAAGATATACTCTGCTCTTCTTCTGTGTAAGCGCCGTGTTTATGACGAACAGATTCTGAAGTCCGATGGGCGCAACGTATGCCAGACCCATGGTAAGGCCCTGAAGGAAAAATGTCATCGGTATATGCCTCCGTAAAGTTTATTTTATATGCCTTTTATGGTACAATTATCATGATACAGTATTTTTTGATTTACTTCAAGCGGAGAAAACATGGCATTCACACATTTACATGTACATACCGAATACAGCCTTCTCGACGGCGCGTCGAGGATTCCGAAGGTGGTAGCCCGGGCGAAAGAGCTGGGCATGGACTCTCTTGCCATCACCGACCACGGAGTCATGTTCGGCGTCATAGATTTCTACAAAGAGTGCAGAAAGCAGGGCATAAGGCCCGTAATAGGCTGCGAGGTGTATACCGCCGCCAGGACGCGCTTTGACAAGGACAGCGACAGGGACAAGTACCACGGTCACCTGATTCTCCTTGCGGAAAACAACGACGGGTACAGAAACCTTATCAAGATAGTTTCCCGCGGCTTCACTGAAGGCTACTACTATAAGCCCCGGGTGGACAAGGACCTTCTCAGGGCGTACAGCGATGGAATCATAGCACTTTCCGGCTGCCTTGCGGGAAAGGTGCAGAACTGCCTTCTGAACAGGGACTATGAAGGGGCGAAGCGTGAGGCCATGGAGCTTGACGACATATTCGGTCACGGAAACTTCTTTCTTGAGATTCAGGACCAGGGACTGGATGAGGAAGCGCTCATAAATCCGGAGCTGGTAAGGCTTTCTGGAGAGCTTGACATTCCCCTTGCGGCCACCAACGACGTCCACTATGTGAACAGATCCGACGCCGAGGCTCACGACGTGCTTCTGGCCATTCAGACCGCGACCACCGTTGACGACGAAAACAGGATGCGCTTTCCAAACGATCAGTTCTACCTTAAGAGCGAGGACGAGATGCGCAGGATTTTCGCATTTTGTCCGGAAGCGGTGGATAACACCCAGAAGATAGCCGAAAGGTGCAACGTGGAGTTCACCTTCGGAGAGTATCACCTGCCTGAGTTCATTCCGCCGGAAGGATACACCAACAGAGAGTACCTGAGGGAGCTGTGCCGTAAGGGGCTTTCCGAAAGGTATGACCCCGTCACGCCGGAGCTTACGGAAAGGCTGGAATACGAAATGGGCGTAATAGAGTCCATGGGCTACGTGGAGTACTTTCTCATAGTCTGGGACTTCATCAATTACGCCAAAGAAAACGGCATAATGGTGGGGCCGGGCAGGGGAAGCGCCGCAGGGAGCCTTGTGGCCTACAGCCTGAGAATCACCGACATAGACCCGATAAAGTACAGCCTCATCTTCGAGAGATTCTTAAATCCTGAGAGGGTGAGCATGCCGGATATAGACATCGACTTCTGCATCGAAAGACGCGGAGAGGTTATAGAATACGTAAAGAAAAAGTACGGGAAGGAAAACGTATCACAGATAATAACCTTCGGTACCATGAAGGCAAAGGCTGCGATCCGCGACGTGGGAAGGGCTCTTAACCTGACCTACGCCGAAGCCGACAGGATAGCCAAGGCTGTGCCTTTTGACCTTAAGATGACCCTTGACAGGGCTCTTGAAACCAGTCCGGAGCTTAGGAAGATGTATGACGAGGATCCGAAGGTGGCAAAGGTCGTCGACATGAGCCGGGCCATAGAGGGAATGCCGAGACACGCCTCCACCCATGCGGCGGGAGTCGTGATATCAAAGCTTCCTCTGGACGAATACGTGCCTCTTTACATGTCGGATAAAGGAGTCGCGACCCAGTTCAACATGACCACCATCGAGGAGCTGGGACTTCTGAAGATGGACTTCCTTGGTCTGAGAAACCTTACGGTCATAAGGGACGCCCTGGAGCTCATAAGGAAAAATCACGGAGTGGAAATAGATTTTGCGAAGATGGGCTACGATGACAGAGCCGTCTACGACATGATAGCCTCCGGAAATACGGAAGGCGTATTCCAGCTTGAAAGCGCAGGCATGACCCAGTTCATGAAAAACCTGAAGCCGACGTGTTTTGAGGACATAGTGGCCGGAATAGCCCTTTACAGACCGGGTCCTATGGACTCCATTCCCAAATACATAGAGAATAAGAAGAATCCGGAGCACATAAGCTACGTCACCCCGGAGCTTGCGCCTATTCTCGACGTTACCTACGGCTGTCTCATATATCAGGAGCAGGTAATGCAGATAGTAAGAGAGCTTGCAGGCTACAGCTACGGAAGGTCGGATATCGTCCGCCGCGCCATGAGTAAGAAAAAGAGTGACGTCATGATGGAGGAAAAGGGATACTTCATCTACGGCAGGGAGGACGAGAACGGAAACGTGGAAATTCCGGGCTGCGTAAGGAACGGAATATCGGCCTCCGCAGCCGAGGCGATTTTTGCGGACATGGAGACCTTCGCCCAGTACGCCTTCAATAAGTCTCACGCCGCGGCCTACGCCGTGGTGGCCTACGAGACGGGATACCTTAAGAAGTACTATCCGGTTGAGTTTATGGCGGCTCTTATGACAAGCGTAATGGGAGACGCGGGACAGATTGCAAAGTACATAAGAAACTGCACCGATATGGGCATAGAGGTTCTGCCTCCTTCAGTAAACGAAAGCGATAAGAAATTCACCGTGAAAGACGGGAAGATTCGCTTCGGCCTTTTAGGCGTAAAGAATGTGGGAGAGGGAGCCATAGACGCCATCATAAAGGCCAGAGAAGAAAAGGGCATGCCTAAGGATATATTCTCCTTCATAAACGGCATTGATACGGGTCTTGTGAACAAAAAGGCCGTGGAAAGCCTCATAAAGGCAGGAGCCCTCGACTGCTTTAACCCTAACAGGGCGGCTCACCTGGCGGTATACGAGATGCTCATGGAATCGGCCCAGAATTCAGCGAGAAAGAATATAGACGGGCAGATTTCGCTGTTTCAGACCAGCAGCGATGCCATGAGCACCGGCGATGTGGCCGGAAATCTTCCTGACGTTGCAAACTTTGACAAGGATGACCTTCTTGCCATGGAAAAGGAAATGACGGGAGTATATATAACCGATCACCCGCTGAATAAATACGCGGACAGGATAAGGAAGGCGGCCACCGTCACCAGCGAGGAGCTTTCAAGGCTTCAGGAGGAGGGCGACCACAGGATAAAAGACGGCCAGACAGTCATCGTCGCCGGAATGATTACGGGAAAGAAGACCCTTGTGACGAAGAGCGGGAAACTCATGGCCTTCGTGGACGTGGAGGACATGTACGGCGCCGTGGAGGTGGTCGTATTCCCTAACGTCTATGAAAGATGCCTTCAGGACGTCAGCGAGGACAGAGTAGTGGCTATCCGGGGAAAGGTGGACGTGAAAGAGGAGGAGGCTCCTAAGCTTCTTGCCGATTCCGTCGTCGACATAAACCGGGTGGAGGAGCTTTTAAGGGAGCCTTCGGGACGAACGGGCGGTTATACAAAGCGTGCAGCAGGGACAAAGGCTTCAGCCGTGCCGAAGAGCACAGGCGGAACCAGTCCTGTCAAAGTGAGGATACCCGGAGAGGGCGATGAAAAGCAGATTTTGTCAGAGCTTTCCCGGATATTTAAAGAACACAGAGGAGACGTTCCCGTCCTCATCTACCTTCAGTCCGGGAAAATAGTAAGGACAGGAGAAAAGGGAGGCGTGAGACCGACCCTTGCCTTTGCGGAAGAGGTGGCGGACATCGTGGGTAATGCCAATGTGAAGATAGAGGTGATAGCGAGATGAGAAGAATAGGAGTCCTGACCAGCGGAGGCGATTCGCCGGGAATGAACGCTGCGGTGAGAGCTGTCGTAAGGTGCGGCATCGACGCGGGTCTTGAGGTTTACGGAATATACAGAGGATACGAAGGACTTCTCGACGGAGAGATAGAAGAGCTTGACAGGCGCAGCGTAGGCGACATCCTTCATCGCGGCGGAACTATACTTAAGACCGCAAGAAGCGAGAGATTCAAGACGCCCGAAGGACTTGAAAGGGCCGAGACAGTACTCAGGACCTTCGGAATAGATGGTCTCGTCATAATCGGAGGCGACGGTTCCCTGAGAGGAGGACTTGACATTTCAAAGCGCGGAATAAAGGTAATGGGTCTTCCCGGAACCATCGACAACGATCTGGGATACACCGATTTCACCATAGGCTTTGATACGGCTGTAAACACGGTTTTAGAAGCCGTTTCCAAGATAAGGGATACGTCCTCGTCTCATGAGAGAACCACCGTCATAGAGGTAATGGGAAGACGGTGCGGAGATATCGCCCTTTATTCGGGTCTTGCAGGCGGCGCAGAGGCCGTGCTCATACCAGAAGTCAGGAGCAGCGTAAACGACATCTGCATGAAGATACTGATGAGCGCCAACAAGGGCAAGGAGCACAGCATCATCATAAACGCCGAAGGCTCGGGAATTTCCTCTCAGGAGCTGGTGGACCAGATTACGGAAAAGACGGGAAGGGATACCAGACTCGTGGTTCTTTCATACCTTCAGAGAGGCGGAACCCCTACGTTAAGCGACAGGACCCTTGCGACCCTTTGCGGGGCCAAGGCGGTTAAGCTGCTGGCCGAGGAATCGGACAGCAGGGCCATAGGAACTGCGGGAGGCATAATTACGGCCTTTGATCTTGAGGAAGCCCTTGAGCAGAAGAGGGAGATAGACAGCGAGCTTTACGATTTAGTGGAGGTACTCAGCAAATGAAGAAGACGGCTATCATATACACCAGCAAGTACGGCTCGGCCGAAAGATATGCCCAGTGGCTGGCGGAAGAGACAGGATCGGATCTATATAAAAGCGACGTGCAGACAGAAGCCCTTTCAGGATATGAACGCATAGTCTTTGGAGGAGGCATTCACGCAGGAGGAATAGAAGGTATAGCGAAATACAGAAAAATATTTAAAGCCATGCCTGAAAAGGAATACGTGGCCTTTGCGGTAGGACTCAATCTGGGAGATGCCGAGAGGAGAGAATGCAGAGAGATAAACTTCAGAAAGGCGATGACGGACATTCCGTGCTTCTTTCTCAGAGGAGCATACGATCCGGAGAAAGTTAAAGGATTTGACAAAAGCCTTATGAAGTTTGTGAAAAAGGCCATAAGCAAGAAGCCCGAGCATGAGAGAACCAGAGAAGAGGGAGAACTTCTGGATGCAATCATAAACGGAGCGGACTACGTGGACAGGTCATCTCTCGTGCCGCTGGCCGAGGCTCTGAAGTCGGATGAACCTGTGCCTCTTAATAATTACGGCCAGGATTACGACGGAGCTCTGGCAGAAGCCATCGAGCGGCTTGCAAAGAAGAAAAAAGACAGAGAGGAATAGTTTTCGAGGAGAAATATGGATTTATTTACAATAGCGATACTTGCGGTTTCAGTCGTATGCCTCATAGTCAGCCTGATGGTTTTTGTCAGGGTCAGAGCCATGGAGGAAAAGACTGCAAAGAGTATAGACGAAGCGGTTAAGAGACAGACAGACGCCATAAAGGAGACGGTAAACGGCGGCTTTTCGTCCGCCCAGAGCGACATCGTAAGAGGCGTGGGAGGAACCGTTAAGAACATGGGCGACATGATAAGCGACGCTCAGGATAAGAGGCTTAAGGCTCTGGGCGAGGATTTTTCCAAGATGTCCATGGAAAACGAGCAGAAGCTGGAGCAGATAAGAACGTCCATGTCCAGGCAGATAAGAGAGCTGACGGAGGACAACAACAGGCAGATAGAGAAGATGCGTCAGACCGTGGACGAGAAGCTTCAGAAGACCCTTGAGGACAGGATAAGCCAGTCCTTCAGACTTGTAAACGAACGTCTGGAACAGGTTTACAAAGGTCTCGGAGAAATGCAGAATCTGGCTTCCGGGGTAGGAGACCTTAAAAAGGTCCTGACCAACGTAAAGACGAGGGGAATTCTGGGAGAGGTTCAGCTGGGAGCCATACTGGAGCAGATTTTGAGCCCCGAGCAGTATGAGACCAACGTAAAGACGAAGCCGTCCGGAAACGGCCGTGTGGAGTTTGCCGTAAAGCTTCCGGGGGCGGGAGAGACTCCCGTATATCTTCCCATAGACTCGAAATTTCCGGGAGACGCCTACGGAAGACTTCAGGACGCGTATAACGCGGGGGATAAGGGAGAAATCGAAGCCGCGTACAAGGCTCTGGAAACGGTGCTTAAGACGGAGGCAAAGGATATACGGGACAAGTACCTGGAGCCCCCTTACACTAC
Source organism: uncultured Bacillota bacterium (assembly GCA_949287095.1). Classification (GTDB taxonomy): domain Bacteria; phylum Bacillota; class Clostridia; order Peptostreptococcales; family Anaerovoracaceae; genus Avanaerovorax. The sequence continues at coordinate 64,706 of CASEFA010000003.1, read as the reverse complement.
CGACTTCGGAATCATGTTCCTTCCTTTCGAGGGACTCTATGCGGAGATCGTAAACAGAGGGCTCTTAGAGGTTCTTCAGAGAGACTACAAGGTAAACGTGGCAGGCCCTACGACTATGGCCGCCCTTTTGAACAGCCTCCAGATGGGCTTTAAGACCCTTGCCATTCAGAAGAGATCCGGCGAGGTCTGGGAGGTTCTGGGCGCGGTTAAGACGGAGTTCGGAAAGTTTTCCAATGCTCTGGAAGCGGCGCAGAAGAAGATACGGGCAGCCGACGGAGATCTGGACAAGCTCATAGGAACCAGAACCAACGTAATGAAGAGGAGACTTTCCGCCGTAGAGGCTCTCGACGAAGAGAGCAGCGGCAAGGTACTCGGAATAGAGGAGTAACGGAATTTGAGCATTTTTGCCATAGGAGACCTTCATCTTTCCATGGATGAGAGAATAGAAAAACCCATGGACGTTTTCGGAACGGCCTGGGAGAACCATCACGAAAAGGTGAAGGATTACTGGACAAAAACCGTAAGGAAAGAGGACACGGTCATAATATGCGGCGACGTCTCGTGGGGACTTAAGCTGGATGAGGCCATGGCCGATTTTGAGTGGATTCACTATCTTCCCGGGAAAAAGGTCATAACCAAGGGGAATCACGACCTGTGGTGGACCTCCATATCGAAGATGAATGCGCTCTTTGACGACATATACTTCCTTCAGAACGACGCATACGTCGTAGACGAAGGGTTTTGCATATGCGGAAGCCGGGGGTGGATAACTCCCGATAACAGCGAATTCACCGACCACGACAGGAAGATTTACGAGAGAGAACTTTTGAGGCTCAAAATGTCCCTGGACGCGGGAAAGAAGACGGGGTGTGAAACAATAATAGCAAGCCTCCACTACCCGCCCACGGGAGACTCCCATCAGGTCAGCCGGTTCACGGAGATGCTCACATCTTACGGCGTAAAAAAGTGCGTATACGGTCATCTTCACGGGGCGGACGCTTTCAAAAACGGAATAAAGGGTATATTAAACTCAGTGGAATATTCTCTTGTATCCCTTGATTACCTGGGGGGACAGGTGAAAAAGATATATTAGACAGGGGGGACTGTAAAATGGCAGAAGTTAAAAGAGTTATACTCATGGTGATGGACAGCCTCGGAGTGGGGGCTCTTCCCGATGCCGAAAAGTACGGCGACAAAGGGGCCGACACTCTGGGACATATTGCGGACAGAATGGGAGACGGCTTTAAGATTCCTGAACTTTCAAAGCTGGGCTTCGGAAACATAGAGGCTGCAGCAGGGGGCAGATTCAGGACGGAAAAACCGGAAGGCTCCTTCTGTAGACTTATGGAAAAATCCGCAGGAAAGGACACCATAACGGGACACTGGGAAATAGCCGGAATCGAGACGAAGATTCCTTTCAAAACCTATCCCGACGGATTCCCGAAGGAGTTCATCGCAGAGTTTGAGAAGGAGATAGGAAGAGAGGTCATCGGTAACTACCCGGCCTCCGGAACGGAAATCATAGAGACCTTAGGCGACGAGCATGAAGCGACGGGAAAACCTATAATCTACACGTCCGCCGACAGCGTGCTTCAGATTGCCGCAAACACCGACGTGATTCCTCTTGCAGAGCTCTATGAAATATGCGAAAAGGCCAGAGCTCTCCTTAAGGGAGACTGGGCATGCGGCAGGGTAATCGCAAGGCCTTACGTTAAGGAAAACGGAAAGAGAGTAAGGACCTCGGACAGGCACGACTACGCCGTTGCGCCGCCTGAGGACACCCTCTTAGACAAGGTTGAAAAGGCGGGAAAGACCGTGTATGCGGTGGGAAAGATAAGAGACATCTTCGACGGCAAAGGCGTGACCGAGTCCGTCCACACCGTAAGCAACATGGACGGCGTGGATAAGACCGTCGAGGCCATGGAAAGGGACTTCGAAGGATTTATCTTCACCAATCTGGTGGACTTTGATTCCATGTACGGACACAGGAGAAATCCGGAAGGATACGGACAGGCGATCATGGATTTTGACGGACGCCTCCCTGAAATAAAGGCGGCGATGAAGCCGGGCGACGTTCTCATGCTCTGCGCCGACCACGGAAACGATCCGGTACATTCGGGCACGGACCACACGAGAGAGCACATTCCTCTGGTGGTTTACGGAGAGGAAATCAAGGCGGGAGTGAACCTGGGAACGAGAAAATCCTTTGCCGACATCGGAGCGACCATAGCGGAAATGCTGGGCGCGGAAACCACATCCATAGGCGAAAGCTTTGCTAAGGAGATTTTAAAATGATGAACATGAACGACGTTATCCTGAAAAAGCGAAACGGAGGAAAGCTTACTCAGGAGGAAATAAAATACTTCGTTGACGGATACACGAAGGGGGAAATTCCCGACTATCAGGCGTCCGCGCTTCTCATGGCCATTTACTTTCAGAAGATGGACAGAGAAGAGACATTCCAGCTGACCGACGCCATGCGCTACTCCGGAGATACCATAGACCTTTCGGAAATCCGGGGTATTAAGGTAGACAAGCACTCCACCGGCGGAGTCGGAGACAAGGTTTCCCTAATAGTGGCCCCTATAGCCGCAGCCTGCGGAGTTCCCGTTGCGAAGATGAGCGGACGGGGTCTCGGCTTTACGGGAGGCACCATAGACAAGCTTGAGTCCGTTCCGGGATTTCAGACTTCCATGGAGCCTGATGACTTCACGAAGCAGGTAAACGATATAGGAATAGCCATAATCGGTCAGACCGCCCACGTTGCCCCTGCGGACAAAAAGCTCTACGCTCTCCGAGATGTGACGGGAACCGTTGACAATTTCAGCCTCATAGCCTCCAGCATAATGAGCAAGAAACTGGCCGCGGGAAGCGACGCCATACTCCTTGACGTAAAGTGCGGAAACGGCGCGTTCATGGAAAGCGAATCCGACGCGGTAAAGCTTGCCGAGCTCATGTGCGGCATAGGGGAGGCTGCGGGAAAGAAAACCGTGGCGGCCGTAACCGATATGAGCCAGCCTCTGGGCCACGGTGTAGGAAACGCCATAGAGGTGATAGAGGCCATTGAAACCCTCAAGGGAAACGGTCCCGAGGATATTACAGAGCTGACCATGCGCCTTGCAGGAATAATGATATACTTAGGCGGCCGGGCAAAGACTGCCGACGAGGGAAAGGTTATGGCTGCACACGCCGTAAAGAGCGGCATGGCCCTCGCCAAGTTCAGGAAGTTCATTGCCGCCCAGGGCGGAAATCCGGACGTTACGGACGACTACTCCCTGTTCCCTCAGGCAAAGGAGAAGAAAAACCTGATCGCTCAGACCGGCGGCTACGTAAGCGCGATAACGGCCCGCTCCATCGGTCTTGCCTCCCAGCATACGGGGGCAGGCAGAGCCACCAAGGAGGATTCCATCGACCTTTCGGCAGGAGTAATCCTTCATAAGAAGGTAGGCGACAAAGTGAGCAGGGGCGATGTTCTCGCCACCTTCTACGGAAACGATAAAAAGAAGGTGGCAAACGCCGATGCGGAGGCCGCTTCAGCCTTTGTAATAACCGGCGAAAAGGTGAACAAGCCTGCGCTGATAAAAGAAGTCATAGGACTGTAAGCAGTTTACGTAAACTTTACGGGCCGCGGTATTGCTTAATGCCGCGGCTTTGTGATATACTGAAAAAGGCGTGAATTTCAGGTCATTGCTGATTTTGTCCGCGCCGAGACTACCGCGTCCCATTCGATGCGGAGATGAAAGGAGAACCCTAAATGTCAGAATCAAAGGGAAAATTTTATATCACTACACCAATTTACTATCCGAGCTCCAATCTGCACATAGGTCACACCTACTGCACCGTTATGGCGGACGCCATGGCCAGATTTAAAAGGCTTTGCGGCTACGACGTGAGATTTTTAACGGGTACCGACGAGCACGGACAGAAGATACAGACCATAGCCCAGGAGAAGGGCGTGACTCCGCAGGAATACGTGGATGAGGTCGTTGCGGGAATCAAGGAACTCTGGAAGACCATGGAGATTTCCTACGACGACTTTATCAGAACTACGGAAGAAAGACACGTGAAGCGTGTTCAGGCCATTTTCATGAAGATGTACGAAAAGGGCGACATATATAAAGGCGAGTACGAAGGAATGTACTGCACACCTTGCGAGTCATTCTGGACTGAGAGTCAGCTGGTGGACGGCTGCTGCCCGGACTGCGGAAGACCGGTTCAGAAGGCTAAAGAGGAGGCCTACTTCTTCAGACTTTCCAAGTATCAGGACAGACTCCTGGATCTCTTTGAGAACAACCCGGAGTTTCTCCAGCCGGAGAGCAGAAGGAACGAGATGATTTCCTTCGTAAAGCAGGGCCTTGAAGATCTCTGCATTTCCAGGTCTACCTTTGACTGGGGAATCCCTGTTCCTATCGACGAAAAGCACGTCATCTACGTATGGCTGGACGCTCTTTCAAACTACATAACCGCTCTGGGCTATCCCGACGAGCCGGAGCTTTACGACAAATACTGGCCGGCGGATTTCCATCTGGTGGGAAAGGAAATCGTAAGATTCCACACCGTAATCTGGCCTGCAATGCTCATGTCCATGGATCTGCCTCTTCCCAAGCACGTTCTGGGCCACGGCTGGCTTCTCCTTGAAGGCGGCAAAATGAGCAAATCCAAGGGCAACGTGGTAGACCCTGTTAAGCTCATAGAAAGATACGGCATAGACGCCCTGAAGTATTTCCTTCTCAGAGAATACACCTTCGGACAGGACGGAGTCTACACCAACGAGGTTATGCTGAAGAGGATAAACTTCGACCTTGCCAACGACCTTGGAAATCTGGTTTCCAGAACCGCCTCCATGATAGAAAAGTACTGCGGAGGCTATGTTCCGGAGGCCGCCACAGAAGACGACACGGACAGAGACCTTAAAAGAATCGCAACGGGAGCTGCGTCAAAGGTTGAAGATCAGATGGATAAGTTCGCTTTCAACATGGCTCTCGAGGAGATATGGGTCCTCGTGCGCCGCGCCAATAAATACATCGACGAGGAGATGCCTTGGGTTCTTGCAAAGGACGAGTCCAGGAAGGCCGAGCTCGACACCTGCATGCATAACCTTGCGGAATCCTTAAGAATCGTATCCATACTCATAAGCCCGTTCATGAACGAGACGGCTCAGAAGATAAGAAAGCAGATGGGTCTGTGGTATGCCGATATCGTATGGGAGGACGCATTCACCTTCGATATGATGAACGGAGAACAGGTGAAGAAGGGCGAGAACATCTTCCCGCGCCTGGACATAGAAAAGGAGCTTGAAGAGCTGGAGGCGATGAACGGCCATAAGGAGGAGAACATTCCTCTGGAGCTGAAGCCTGAAATCGAGTTTGACGATTTTGATAAGATAGACTTCAGAGTCGGCACCATAGAAAGCGCCGAAAAGCATCCGAAGGCAGATAAGCTCCTGGTTTTCCAGGTTAAGATGGGAACCGAGAAACGCCAGATTATATCCGGAGTGGCAGAGCACTTCACGCCGGAGGAGATGGTGGGAAAGAAGGTCATCGTCGTTGCAAACCTGAAGCCGAGAAAGCTTCGCGGTCTGGAGTCGAAGGGGATGATTATCTTTGCTGACAACGGCGAAAAGCTGGCCCTCGTGTCCACCGATGCGGAGGACGGAAATTCCGTAAGCTAAAGCCAATCCCCCGGAGCGAATCTGCGCCTTCGGGGGACTTTTCATAAAAACGGAGAAAAATATGTTATTTGACGCACATGCACATATAAATCAGGATACCTTCACCGATGAGGAAAGGGCTGAGATTGTAAGGGAAGCCGAACAATCGCAGCTTTTGTCCTACGTCCTCGACGCAGGCTTTGACTTTCCTTCGTCAAAGCAGGCAGTAAAAGACGCCGAGGAGAACCCGTGGATATACGCTGCGGTAGGAGTGCATCCTCACGATACCGATTCCATGACGGAAGAAATTTTAGGAGAGATAGAAAAGCTGGCCGCTCACCCGAAAGCCGTTGCAATAGGCGAGATCGGACTGGATTTTCACTACGATTTTTCCGACCGGGAGAACCAGAGAAAGTGGTTCCGCAGACAGATACAGCTTGCAAATAGCCTGAAAATGCCTATAATGATACATACGAGGGAAGCGGACGAGGAGACTTTCAACATACTCTGCGAGGAGGGCGCTTTTTCCGAAGAGAGAAAGACCTGGTTCCCGGAGAGAAAAGGTCCTGACGGAACGCCGGAAAGCCATGCGGCCGTCCTGCTTCACTGCTATTCGGGAAGCGCAGAGCTTGCGAAAGAATACGTCAAAAAGGGCGCGACCATTTCCATATGTGGCCCCGTGACGTATAAGAACAATAAGAAAACGGTCAGGGTGGTAGAGGAGATTCCTCTCTGCTATCTGACGGCAGAAACAGATTCGCCCTATCTTACGCCGGAGCCGCTGCGGGGGAAGAAAAACCGCCCGTGGTACGTGGAGCATACCGTGCGCAGGATAGCCGATATAAAAGGTATAACCTTTGAAGAAGCGGCAAAGGCAACGTGCGATAATGCCCTGGAATTTTTCGGGATAAAGCGGTGACAAAATTAAGCCGGAGCCGTATTAAGGAGGAATGTAAAATGAAAAAGAAAAGTGTCGTTTTAATGGTGCTTGCGATGGTGATGATTCTGTCTATGTCCTTTGCCATGGCGTCCTGTGGAGAGAAAGAAGATCCTACTCTGGAAAGCTACATAGCTTCGGATGAAGAGGCAAAGGCTGAAATAGAAGAGATGGCTGAAGCCAACGATCTCGCTATTTCCATAGTGGGAAATGAGCTTACATACACGTATAAATATGATGAAACCTTTGATGCTGATCTTGCTGAAATGCTGGCCGGTGAGCTTGAAAGTGCAATGGGATCCATGAACAGCACTTTCAGTGGAATTGCCGCTGACCTTGAGGAGGAGACGGGCATATCCGGAATCACGGTTGTGGTTATCTACCAGAACGGCGACGGCAGCGAGCTTTACAGCGAAACCTTCACGGCTGAATAGCCGGAGGGGTTGAATAGCTGAGGTTTACTTCGATGATGTTTGATTTACTGAGGTTTGACCAAAGGCTGCGAATACGGCACTCAGGTCAAGGCGAAATTTGACAAAATAAATACGGAGACAGTGAAAGGTCAAGGAATTATCGCGGCATTGAGCCGATTTCCTTGACCTTTTGTCGTTAATACAGCCTGAATGTCAAGAAACGCCTTGACATTTTTGTCTGGGGAGCAGACTTTGTCAAAGTCACGGCATAAACCACAGATAATCCCGTTTCACCGCTTCTTTTTCCTGCGGGATACCACTGCACCGGCTATTAGAAGGACGGCGATGGCGGCAATGGCTGCACATACACCGAGCCAAGCCGGCGAAAGCACCCAAAGCCACGACCAGCTGATGTTTCCGGTCAGTTTCAGGATGATGAACACGAGGGTGAGACTGCTGCAGAAGCCCATTCCCGTGTTGTTTATTTTTTTGCCGGTGCTCTGTTGAAACAGGATTGCCTTTATGCATATGCCGGAAAAGCAGAGGAACATTCCGACAGAAACAAGCACGATTGAAGAGGTCTGTGAAAAGTGCCGCAGGGCAGAGAGAAACGCGCACATGACTCCGCAGACAATCAGAATGTACGAAATCATTCCGGCGAATCCGGCCGCTCTGTTTTCGGAAACGATCTTTATGAGAATATCATCGGTTCTTTCTTTCATTTTTTCTTCCGGAATTCTTTCGCCGCTGAAAAACTCGGCGAGGGTTATTCCAAGCTCGTCGCAGAGAGGCTTGTAAAGGGAAGGGTCGGGCAGGTTCCGCCGATTCTGGCTGCCGCGGCCATTGCGGAGGAAAAGGCGAACTGGAGATTGTATCCTCCGGTCATGCCGTCCACATCGAGAGTCTCGCCGATGATAAAGAGCCCCGGACAGGATTTCACCTCAAATGTTTTCGTGCTCACGGCGTCAAGGCTCACTCCGCCCCGGGTTGCCATTGCTGCGTCAAAACCTGCAACTTTCAAAACCGTAAATGTATCCGCCATAAGCCGCCGGGAGATGGCCGAAAGCTTTCCGCAGGACTCGTCCTCCAGAAGCTGGGTAAAGCTCTTGGGAAGTCCGAAAATCTCGGCCGCGGTGTTTGCCGGAGATTTTCTGCTTTCCGACAGGAGCCCGTTTATTTCCTTCGCGGTAATCTTCGCATCCGGCAGGTAGTTTATGGAAAGTTTACAGCCGGGCTTAAGGTATCGGGAAATGTGAAGAATAACGGGGCCCGAGAAGAATTTTTCCGCGAGGAGAAGAGGGCCCGCGATCTTTGCAAGGGGCTTTCCGTCAGGCGCAAAGGCTTCAGCCGAGACGCGGGAAAACGAAACTCCTCTCAGACCGCCATAGGGGTAGCCTTCCACGTAGACCGGAGCCAGCGCAGGCTGCGGCTTTACAATGTTTTCCGAAAGTCCGGGAATGTCGCGGGACAGGACGCCTAAAACAGAGCCGTCAGAGCCGGTTTTTGGAAAAGAAGAACCGCCGCAGGCGATGACCAGATTTCTGCATCTGAAAGTTCTGCCGCCGGCAGTGACTTCCCATAGAGAGCATTTGTCGAGCGGGGTAATCCTGTCTACTTTATGGCCTGTCATAATTTCAAAACCCTTTTCCCCTGCGCCGCGAACCAGCGCGTCAAGGACGTCTTTTGCCCTTTCGCTTTCGGGAAAGATTTTGCCGTCGTCGCGGGTATACAGGGGAAGGCCGCGGTCACGGAAAAATTCCATAAGCTTCAGATTGCCGTATTTATAGAGGCAGGAACGAATTTTCGGGCCCGCCTCAAAGTAGCAGGGAATGAAGTCTTTGACGGAGCCGCCGTGGGAGAGATTGCACATGCCGCCTCCCGAGATAAGCAGCTTTTGGCCCGGAGATGAAGAGCCCTCCAGTATGAGCCCGTTGACTTTTCTGTCCATTCCGCAGGCGCAGTAGAGTCCGGCTGCGCCGCCGCCTGCAATTATTACGTCGTAAACCATTGAAACCTCGTATGAAAAATGTTTTTACATCCCAAAATCCTTACGATATAGTATAATAGAAAATCATATTAAGATAAAGGAGCGTGATGATTTTGAAGCATAAATTTATAGCTAAGAGATACTGGAAGGATCAGAGCACGGCCATGGGTCAGTCCGACGTACTGGCTAAATCCTTTGACGATGTGATTAATCTAAGTCTGGGAGATCCGGATCTGATAACCGACGATATAATCATCGAAGGCGCGTTTAAGGACGCAAAGGCCGGACACACCAAATATACCGACTTCAGGGGAGACCCGGAGCTGAGGAAGGAAATCTGCAGGTACTATAAAGAAGAGTACGGCATGGACGTGAAGGATGAAGAGGTGTTTGTGAGCACTTCCGCCTGTCTGGGAATGTACCTTGCGCTGGAGGCGATTCTGGATGACGGAGACGAAGTGATTCTCCAGGCGCCGTATTTCACGCCGTATCCGCAGCAGGTGGAGCTTGCCAGGGGAATTCCGGTGGAACTTCCCACCTACGAAGAAGAAGACTTTCAGATAGATACGGGAAGACTTGAGAGCCTTATAAACGAGAGGACAAAGGCTGTAGTCATAAACTCTCCGAGCAATCCTACGGGAAACTGCCTGACGGTGGAAACCATGGAAAAGATTGCAGCAATAGCTAAAAAGCACGATCTCATAGTGATTTCGGACGATATCTACACGTCCTTCAGCTATCAGAACCCGTTCGTGCCCATTGCATCTCTTGCGGGAATGAGGGAGAGAACCATAATACTGAACTCCTTCTCGAAGAACTTCACCATGACGGGATGGAGAATCGGAAACATCATTGCCCCCGATTATATAATCAGAACTATACAGCAGATAAACGAAAACGTGGTTTTCACAGCGCCGTCCATCTCTCAGAGAGCGGCCATCTACGCTCTGAGAAACCGGGACGTAATTCAGCCGCCGATGATAGAGGAGTACAGAAAGAGAATGTTCTACGCTGCCGAACGGATCAACGAAATTCCTAAGCTATCGGTAATCTACCCGCCAAAGGGAAGCTTCTATCTCTTTATGAACATTAAGGAGAGCGGGCTGACGTCTGTGGAGGCGTGCGACCTGATTCTGAAAGAGGCCCATGTTCTCATGCTTCCGGGCAACGCCTTCGGAAACTGCGGCGAAGGGTATGTGCGCATAGCCTGCACCGTAAACGTTGACACTTTGAAAGAAGCCTTTGACAGGATTGCGAAGATAAAGGAGTTTCAGGCATAAGGGAGAGAGATATAACATGGACGACAGGAATTTGAACGAAAATAAACCGCCTGTTGAAGGGGATGGGGGAAGAACCGTATACACCTACGACAAAGCCGGTGCGGATGAGACTAAGACTGTCTGCGCGGCGCAGACCGGCGCGGCGTATGAAAGCGGAAAGCCGGGAAAATCTGGAGGCTGGAAAAAGGGATTTGTCATATTCCTTATAATAGCCCTTGTGGTCGTGGTTGCCGGAGTTTCCTGCAGCAGAGCCGTGACGGGATTCTTAAGCCCGGCGGACGAGGAGACGTATATATACGACAGCGACTACATTGCGGAGCTTCACCTTGAGGGTACCATAACCGACGGCAACAGCGGCGACGGCTACAGTCAGGACTGGATAATGGACAGAATTGAGGACCTGACCTGCGACGAGTTCAACAGAGGCATAATGCTCTACGTCGACTCGCCGGGAGGAAGCGTATACGCCACGGCCGAGGTGTACAAGGCCCTGAAGTACTACCAGGAATACACCGAAAACCCTGTCTACGTTTACATGGGTTCCATGGCGGCATCGGGCGGATACTACGTTTCGGCCAATGCCGACAGGATTTACGCCAACGAAAACTGCTGGACCGGCTCCATAGGAGTAATCGTGGGAACGGTGTACGATTTTTCGGAGCTCCTCGAAAACCTGGGAATTAAGGCCATCAACATCACATCGGGAGAAAACAAGGGCATGGGAGACGCCACCCAGCCTCTGACCGACGAGCAGAAGGACATATATCAGGGCCTCGTTGACGACGCCTTTGACAAGTTTGTCGCCGTGGTTGCAGAGGGAAGAGACATGACAGACGCCGAGGTGAGAAAGATTGCCGACGGCAGGGTCTACACCGCGGGACAGGCTCTTGAAAACGGACTCATCGACGCCGTGGGAGAGCTTGAGGAGGCTTACACCGATATGGAGGAAGAGTACGACCTTTCCGGCTGCGACGTTCATGTGATGGAGTACAGAGAAGAGACTTCCCTTCTGGACGCGCTGCTGGGACTTGCGGAAAGCCTCGAGTCGTCAAAGAGTGACGCCGGTCAGTACGAAAAGCTCTTCGAGCTCATGGAGGAGAACAGCGCCTTTACTGTGACCTACCTCAGCGACGTTAGGAAGTAACTTCCTGAAAGCATACATTTTTTATACAGAACTATACATTTTCGTATCAGAAGTAAAGCCACAGAATGTTAGATTCCGTGGCTTTTTTCATTGACAGAAAACTCAAATTCCTGTAAAATCTGAGTATGAGTAAAGATTTTTGACCGGTGCGGCAGGCTTGGAAGGACTACTTGCACCGGTTTTTTGAAAGGTAAAGGTTATGGCGAAGAGATGGATCTGCATGTCGGCCCTGCTTTTTTTTCTGTGGGTGATACTTTCCGGCAAGTTCGAGGCGAAATTCATCATATCCGGAGCGGTCTGCTCCATGGTTGTGGCGGCCCTGTGTCTTCCTATAATGAGAGTGAAAAAAGGCGAAAGGTCGTATTTTGTCGTGTCCGTGAACCCGCTGAAGCTTTTCGGATACTTCCTGTGGCTGGTGAAGGAGATATTCTTTTCCGCCATCGACGTGTGCAGAGCCATATTATCGAATAGGCACATTTCACCTCAGCTGGTTCGGTTCAGGTGCAGCTTCGAGAATCCTTCGGCGACGGTTATGCTTGTAAACTCCATAATACTGACGCCGGGGACGGTGACCGTTGACGTTTCGGACGACGACGAATTTCTCGTTCACGCCCTGACAGACGGAGCGGCTGAGGGACTTTTGGAAGGTGAAATGATGAGAAGAATAGCCCGGCTTTACGGGGAGGAACCGAAAGGAGTGAAGCGCTGATGGATGCTTTTTTCAAGCTCCTTTTCTGGGGCGTAATAGTGATAGTGGGAATGATGCTCATAAGAGTGTTTAAAGGGCCGGGAGTCTTCGACAGGCTCAACGGAATATTCGCCATAGGAATAAACGTCATAGTCATACTGCTCTTCGTGGGATTCGCCAGCGGCAGGCAGGACATGTACGTGGACATAGCTCTGTCCTACGGAATTCTCGGCTTTCTCAGTACGGTAATAATCGCAAGGTACCTGGGAGCGAGACTTGACGTAAGCGATAAGGACGAGGAGGACGAGAGATGAATGACATTTCTACCGTAAGGCTGGTATTTGCCATAGCATTTATGGGCGCGGGGTTCATTTTCATGTTCCTCTCCGCTCTGGGAATTCTCAGATTCCCGGACTTTCTCTCAAGGCTTCACGCCTCCAGCGTGGGAGAGACTGTGGGAATCGCCTTTACCTGTATCGGACTCATTATCTTTCAGGGTCTCGATCTGGTGTCGGCAAAGATAGTTCTCATAATCATAGCGGTAATGATAGCAAACCCGGTGGGAACCCACCTTATCGGAAAGTCGGCCTTAAGGGCCGGAGAAGCCGAAACCGCGGGCAAAAAAGAAAGGACGGAATAGATGGACATTTTACTGATTGAAGCCGTGCTGCTTCTCTTTCTCATAGCCATAACCATAGTGATAATTCTGGACAAGGATCTTCTTTCGTCGTCCATAATCTACTGCGCCTTCAGCTTTTGCGCCATGGTGCTCTACATCATGGTGGGCGCGCCGGACGTGGCGTTTACCGAGGCCGTCATAGGAGTAATCTCCACTACGTATTTTGTCGTATCATTAAGGACGACTGACAGGTGGTGCAAGTGATGAACGGCGGCAGAAGCAAAAGGCTCAGAGAAAAGTCAATCTTTAAAATCGTGGGAATCGTCCTGCTCATGGTTCTGGTGGGACTCATGTTCACCATCGTGGACAGGCTTCCGGTCATAGGGAATCCCGATTCCGCGCCTAACAGACACGTTTCAGACTATTACATAGAGGAAGGACCGGGGCTGACCCACTCGCCAAACCTGGTGACGGGAGTTCTGGCCGATTTCAGAGGCTTTGACACCCTTCTTGAGACCACGGTAATGTTCCTGGCGGGAGTGTCAGTTGCCATGATTTTATCAAACAGGCTGAAGAGACACTGGGACGCGGGGATATTCAGAAAGGACGAAAACTTCGGCGGCTATGAGGTGAAGGTAATAATGCCTATCCTCATTCCCGTAATCATAGTTTACGCCTTTTACGTTCTCATGCACGGGGAGGTTTCCCTGGGCGGAGGATTTCAGGCGGGAGCTCTCCTTGCCATGGCGTTTATGCTTTACATAATGTTTGCGGATCTGGGGAAGAACAAATTCCGCATCACCCAGCACTTTTCCGTGTGCGTCGCGGCCTGCGGTGTTTTCATATACTTCCTGACGGGATTCCTGTGCATGATTAACGGCGGAAGATTCCTGGAGTACGAGGCTCTGCCGTTTTCGGCGGAACACGGAGCGGAACTTCATGCCACGGGAATTCTCATGATAGAGACGGGGGTCACCATCGGAGTAATGGCGACCATAATAACCATTTTGGAAGCGGTAGTCGAAAGGAACAGTCTAAATGGACGCAGTTAATATTTTTCTTGCCGAAAAGGGAATATACATGCTTACGGTCATACTGTTCTTTCTCGGCATGTTCGGAATGGCGGTATGCGGAAACTACATGAAGAAGCTCATCTGCATGAACATAATGCAGGTGGCGGTTATCTTCTTCTTTCTCTGCCTGGGCGAAAAGGACGGAGGAACCATACCGGTCGCCATGGAAGGCGCGGCGGGAGCGGACGACTACGTCAATCCTCTGCCTCACGCCCTCATGCTTACTGCCATAGTCGTAAGCCTGGGCACCAGCGGAGTGGGTCTTGCCCTTCTCATGCGAATCAAGGAGAAGTTCGGCTCCATCGAGGAAGAGGACATCATAGAAAAGGAAAAGGGGGAGGAAGCAGATGAGCAACATGATTATCAGTAACCTGCCCGTTCTGGTGGTACTGCTGCCGCTGGCGGGAGCCCTTTTCTGTCCGGTAATCTCGTATTTCAGCAGAAGGGCGGGAAGGCTTACGGTTATCGCCTTTGCGGGCACATCCTTTGTCCTCTCCGTCGTGCAGCTTTTAAGAATAACCGACGTGGGCAAGATAAGCTACCACTTCGGAGGGTGGGAGCCGCCTTTCGGCATAGAGTTCTCCCTGGACTCACTCAGCGCCGTTCTTCTCGTACTCATAAGCGGAACGGGTTTTGTCAGCACCATATACAGCCTGCCGTTTTTCCGGGGAAAGAGCCGCTTCAGAAGCTTCGGCTACTACTCGGTTCTGTCCCTTCTCATATGCGGACTTCTGGGTATGACGTCTACGGGAGACGTTTTCAACCTGTACGTGTTCCTGGAGATTACGTCTCTTTCGGGATACGCTCTCATAGCCATGGGCGGGGACAAAGGCGTCCTCTCTTCGTTCAGATACCTGATGATAGGAACCATAGGAGCGTCTTTCTATCTTCTGGGGATCGCCTTTATATACGGCGAGACGGGAACCCTTAACATGTACGATATGTCGGGACTTGTAGGGCCTGTATTAAGCTCGGGCACCACCATGGTTGCAATGGCCTTTTTCGTGGTAGGATTCGGCATAAAGATGGCTCTCTTTCCTCTGCACGGCTGGCAGCCTGCCGCCTATACCAACGCTCATCCCGGCGCGGCTCCTCTCATTGCGGGAGTCATGGGCAAAGTGCCTGCCTACGCCATGTTGAGATTTTTCTTCTACGTGTTCAACGCCAACACCCAGTACGTGGAAAGGTTCCTGGTGGTAGTGGGAATAATGTCAGCTCTCGGCATGATATACGGGTCGCTTAAGGCCATACGTCAGACGGATTTTCGCAGCATGCTGGCATATTCCAGCATCGCCCAGATAGGATACGTGGGACTGGGTATCGCTATTACCGGATATTACGGGCTCATGGGCGCCGTAATCCACATTATAGGTCACTCAATGATGAAGAGCTGTCTCTTCTTCTGCTCGGGGGCCATCAGATACAGGTACGGCGAGACGGCCATGGAAAGGTTCGGGCAGATTTACAGGAAGATGCCCGTGACATGCGCCGCCATAGTTATCGCGGCCCTCTCAATGGTCGGAGTGCCGCCTCTTGCGGGATTTTTCAGCAAGTGGTATCTGGCTCTCGGCGCAGCGAACACGGGAGAGTATATTTTCATCTTCGTGCTGGTTATAAGCAGCCTGTTAAACGCCGTTTACTTCTTCAGGCTGTTTGAGAATATGTTTATGAATAAGAACGTGGCCGACGGCTCAAAAGGCATAGGCGCCTATCTTGCCGTCAAAGCCGAGAAAAAGGCGGAGCGCGACAGCGTTCCTTTCAAAGAGACGGCGGCGACGAAGGAAGGCTATAAAGGCAGACTTGAAATTCCGCCTGCGATGCTGTTTGCGGTAATAGTGAGCGCTCTGGGGATCATACTTGCGGGACTTTTTAACGCCCAGCTCGTCGAGATACTGGGGCCTGCCATAAGGGAGGTGGTCTGAGTGAGCGAAACGATGCTTTCAGGACTGCTCCTTTCGGCCGTATTGATTCCGGCAGCGGCGGGAATTATAATCATCGCAGTCGGAGACCGCGTTCACAGAAACGTGAGAGAGGCGGTCACCTTAATTGCAGCCTTTGCCATGGCGACATGTGTGTTCTCCCTGGTTCCTGCAGTCCTTGCAGGGCGTGAGGTAAGTATTACGGTCATGGAGATTGCCGACGGGCTTACTCTGTCCTTTAAGGCGGACAGCGCAGGCATGATATTCGCCTGCATTGCAAGCAGCCTCTGGGTGATAACCTCTTTTTACTCCATAGGATATATGAGGGGCCATGGCGAGAAAAACCAGACGGGCTACTTTGCGGCCTTTGCAGGCTGCCTGTGCGGAGCCATAGGAGTGTGCTTTGCCGCGGACCTTTTCACCTTTTTCATATTTTACGAAATACTTACGGTCTCCACGTACCCTCTGGTAGTCCACTACCGCGACGCCAAGGGAAAATACTCGGGAAGGAAGTATCTTATTTACACTCTCGTGAGCGGACAGCTCTTCTTTGCGGGAATGGTGTACGTGTACGCCACCTGTGGAACTCTCGCGTTCACACCGGGAGGATTCGTGGATTTTGCTGGCTCCGACAAAATGCTCACCCTGGGAATCTTTCTGCTGATGGTATCCGCCGGAGCCGTCAAAGCCGGCGTAATGCCTCTTCACAGCTGGCTGCCTGCGGCAATGGTTGCGCCGACTCCGGTCAGCGCCCTTCTTCACGCCGTAGCGGTTGTAAAGGCCGGCGCGTTCTGCGTCATAAGACTTGCATGCTACACCTTCGGGCCTGAAGTTCTAAGGGAGTGCATGGGAGCCGAGGTTCTCCTCTGGCTGGCAGGGGTAACTGTCATCCTGTCGTCCCTCATTGCCATTCAGAAGACCAATCTCAAGGCAAGGCTGGCGTTTTCAACGGTGGGGCAGCTTTCATACATAGTCATGGGAGTCTGTCTCCTGACTCCTGCGGGAATGACGGGAGCCATGTACCACATGGTTGCCCACGCATTTCTGAAGATAACCCTGTTCATGTGCGCCGGCGCGATTTTCGTTACGGCTCACAAGGCTGACATTACGGAGATGCGGGGAATCGGAAGAAGAATGCCGGTGACCATGGCGGCCTTTACCGCAGCTTCGCTGGGAATAGCGGGACTTCCGTTCCTTCCGGGATTCCTCTCCAAGATGACCATTATGGAGGGGGCAAGACAGGCGGGACAGCCGGTGTTCGCGCTTATTCTGGTTGCCAGCGCACTTCTCAGTCTGGCGTACCTGATACCCGTTTCCTATATCGCCTTTGCGGGAACAAAGATCCGGGAGGAATATCTGGCTTACGGCCCGGGAAACCGGGGCGAGGCGTCAAAGCTGATGCTGATTCCTCTTCTGACGGCTCTGGCTCTTGCCTTCGTCATGGGATTCTTCCCTGACTTCGGCGCTCACTTCTACGCTTTCGCAAAGGCTGCCGCATCGTCTGTGTACGGAGGTGGAATATGATACTTTTAAAATACTTCATGTACGGAATTCTGGCCTCCGGTATTCTCATATTCATAGCAAAGGTTCTCCTTTACGGAATCGCCCACAGAGACGGGGACTATTACGAGAGAAAATACGGGGAGCTGGACAGGGCTTCCTTAAGCGGAATTTCGGAGGACGGGGCTTCCGTGGGTGCGGACTCCGATGCGGATAAGGACATCCGGGATCTTTCAAATATCCCCGGCATAGTCCACGAGGACGAAGAAGGGGGTGGAGAAGATGTATGATTTAGCCGGCGTTCTCCTTCACCCGGGAATCGTGCTGATTCTGGCGGGGGCGGTTATCGCGCTTCTGCCGAAGGCCGCTTCAAGGTACCTTCTCCCTCTGGGTGCGCTGGCGGCTCTGGCCGCCATTCTCGGAACGGACAAAGGTCTTTCGGTCGAAGTGCCTTTTGCGGGAGAATTAAAGCTTTCACTTTTTGTCTGCGACGAGATATCCTGGTTCTTCGGACTGGTGTTCGCGGTAATCGGCGTCATCGGTTCGGTGTATTCCATGGACAAAGGCAGACGGGGAGAGAAGGCGGCTTCCGCCGTGTACGCGGGAAGCGCGCTTATGACCGTGTTCGCAGGCAACATGCTTACCTTCATCATCTTCTGGGAGGTAATGGCGGTAGCTTCCATATATATGGTATTTCAGGGTAACGGCCCCGACGCAAGGCGGTCGTCCTACAGATACATGGTGATGCACCTGTTCGGCGGCAATATGCTCCTTGCGGGAGTCATGCTCCTTCCTGCGGGCATCACGGCGGCAGTGGGACCGGTTACCGATACGGACAGTCTGCCATATTGGCTCATGTTCATCGGCACAGGCGTGAACTGCGCCCTTCCGCCGTTTCACACGTGGGTGGCCGATTCATATCCTCAGGCCACGCCTGAATCCCAGCTTTTCATGGGTTCATACACCACAAAGGTTGCCGTATACGCGATGATAAGGTTTTTCGCGGGAACAGAGTGGCTGGTCATCTTCGCCGCAGTGACTGCTGTCCTCGCGGCCTGCATGGCTCTTATAGAAAACGATCTCAGAAAGCTCCTTTCGTACCATATCGTCAGCCAGGTTGCCATGATGGTGGCAGGTCTTGCAGCAGGAGGAGATGTCGGAGCGGCAGGAGCGGCAATGCACGCCGCCTTCAACATCCTGTATAAGGGCGTTCTGCTCATGGCGGCGGGAAATATTTTCACCGCTCTGGGACTCAGGTACATAACCGACATGGGCGGCCTCGTGCGGAAGATGCCGGTTACCGCCGTCTGCGCGTTCATTGCGTCCTTTGCAATAGCGGGAGTTCCGTACTTTTCAGGCTTTGCCAGCAAAGCCCTCATCATGGACGCCCTTCACACCGGAGGCTATAACATGTCCTATATCCTCGTCACCATGGCGGGAGTGGGCACGTGGCTTTCCATAACGATGAAGATAAACTACTTCGTGTTTATAAAGAAACCGGAAAGAAAGCTGCCTGCGGGAGCTGCGACGGGGCGTGTGCCCGCCTGCAAGGTTCTCGCCATGGCGGCGGCGACGGTTCTGGTTGTGATAACCGGCATCAGACCGGAGATATGCTACGATATGCTTTCCATGGATGCATCTCATCTGTTCGCCGCGGATCACGTGCTGGAATACATAGGACTTTTCGCCGGAGCCACCGTGCCGTTCGTTCTGCTGAGAACATTCATGGCGCCTCATGAGGGAATCAATCTGGACGTTGACAGGTTCTACAGGATCACCCTTTACCGCGGGATATTCGCCCTGTCCGATGTGGTTCACCTGTTCTTCGCAAAATACGCCGTCATCTTCGATAACTTCTACCGCTCCGTAGGCGACGCCTTAAGGTCGCCGGGCAGAGTGTTCGGACTTCGGACCACCGATTCAAAAGAAGAAAACGCCCGCTCCATCGGCGAGATGGTTCACGTGCTGGCAATCCTCTGCGTAATAGCGCTCATAACCATACTGGTGATGGATTAGATGTAGGCACAGAACGCTGCGTAGAGCGTGAGTTTTGGGTATATGTGGTATTATGCCGATTTCCCGATAACCGGTTAGTGGGTTTCCGGTAAAAACGCCGTTTTCCCAATAACGCACTTTAATGATCAAATACGTAAAACGATGTGAAATCCCAAAAGTTATCGGGAAATCGCATCGTTTTTTTATTTTCCCAAAACCCCGAAGGGCATTCAGTTTAGATGTAGGCATAAGTACTGCCGCATGGTTATTGGGAAAACACGCTTTTTCGATAAAACCCAAAACCGGGTTTTGGGAAACTGCAGATTTTTCTTGAAACCCAAAACCGCATCGGTGTGCGTCAT
The DNA here is from genome assembly GCA_949287095.1 of uncultured Bacillota bacterium. GTDB lineage: Bacteria > Bacillota > Clostridia > Peptostreptococcales > Anaerovoracaceae > Avanaerovorax. The sequence continues at coordinate 45,139 of CASEFA010000003.1, read as the reverse complement.
ATTCGCAACCCATAATAAGTGAAATCAACTTGGCATAGATTCTTCAGTTTTCAAAATTACGGTGAATACAGATTCTCCGGCAAAAAGCTGCAACCCTGTATCGTAAAAATACTTGACAGCGCCGCCGGGATGTGTTATCCTATGACGGTGTCAAGGAGTTTTACCTTACACGGAAAGCAGGTGGAGAAATGGCTGAAATACTGAAAACGGGCCTCGATGCCAGCGCCAGGGTGAGCCTGCTTTACGACTTCTACGGGCAGCTTTTGACGGAGAAGAAGAGACAGGTCATAGAGCTCTATCACGAGGAGGATATGTCCCTGTCGGAGATTGCGTCGGAGCTTGGAATCACCAGGGCGGCCGTTCACGACTCGCTGAAGTCGGCGGAGAGGGCTCTTGAGAATTACGAAGAAAAGCTGAGCCTGGTGGAGAGATTTTTGAAAACGGAAGAGGCTTTCGGAGAGATTACACAGAAGCTGGACGGACTTAAGAGAAGGTATGCCGGCGACGGTGAGCTTGCCGAAGCCATAGAAGAGATAGAGACTATCGCCCGCCGGATTGAATACGGTGAATAAGGCGAGTAAGAGGTAGTAAATGGCATTTGAGAGCTTATCGGATAAACTGCAGAATGCGTTTAGGAAGCTGAGAGGAAAGGGAGTCCTTACCGAGGCCGATATAAACGAGGCCATGAGGGAGGTAAAGCTGGCGCTTCTGGAGGCCGACGTAAACTTCAAAGTCGTAAAGGAGTTTATCGCTTCGGTCAAGGAAAAATGCATGGGCGCAGAGGTCATGGAAAGCCTGACTCCGGCGCAGCAGATTATTAAAATAGTAAACGCCGAGCTTACGGAGCTCATGGGAGGATCCGGCACCAAGCTGACATTCTCGCCGTCGGGATTTACCACCATAATGATGACGGGACTTCAGGGTACCGGTAAGACCACCACCTGCGGAAAGCTGGCTGCATACCTTAAGCAGAGCGGAAAGAAGCCGTATCTTGCGGCATGCGACATATACAGACCGGCTGCCATAGATCAGCTGGAAATCGTGGGAAAGGCCGTGAACACTCCGGTATTCACCATGAGAGACTGCAGGGACGCCGCGAAGATTGCAGTTGAAGCAAAGAAGGAAGCCGAGAAGAAGGGCTATGACGTCCTCATAATAGATACTGCCGGACGACTTCAGATAGACGAAGCTCTCATGGACGAGCTTGAGGACATAAAGAAGGCTGTAAAGCCTCACGAAATACTTCTGGTGGTGGACGCACTTACAGGTCAGGATGCCGTAAACGTGGCTGCAGGCTTTGACGAAAAGCTTGGAATCGACGGCATAATCATGACGAAGATGGACGGCGACTCCAGAGGCGGTGCGGCCCTGTCTGCGAGAAAGGTCACGGGAAAGCCTATTAAATTCATAGGTACGGGAGAGAAATCCGACGCCCTCGAGCCTTTCCATCCGGAGAGAATGGCAGGCCGAATCCTGGGAATGGGCGACATGCTAAGCCTTATAGAAAAGGCTGAAGCAGCCTTTGATAAGGAGCAGGCCGAGAAGTTAGAGAAGAAGATAAAGAAAAACCAGTTCACCCTTGAGGACTTCCTGGACCAGATGGGTCAGGTGAAGAACATGGGAGGATTGGGAAAGATAATGGAGATGCTTCCGGGAATGAACAGCGCTCAGATGAAGAACGTGGATCTGGAAGCCGGCGAGAGAGAATTTCGCCAGATGGAAGCCATTATCCAGTCGATGACCATTGAGGAGAGGCGGGACCCGTCACTTCTTAATGCGAGCCGGAGAAAGAGAATTTCCGCAGGCTGCGGACTTCCGGTGAGCAAGATAAATAATCTCATAAAGAAATATGAGGAAGCTAAAAAGATGATGAAGCGGCTTTCAAACCCCGGCGCTCTGAAGCGGGGAAAATTCCGCGGACTTTTCTAAAAGATAATCAACACGTAACCATAAGGAGGAAAAGAAAATGGTAAAGATCAGACTTAAGAGAATGGGAGCTCACAAGAGACCTTTTTACAGAGTAGTAGTTGCTGACTCCAGAAGAGCAAGAGACGGAAAATTCATCGAGGAGCTTGGATACTACAATCCGCTCACCGAGCCGCCTGTAATCAAAATCGACGGAGAGAAGGCAAAGAAGTGGCTGGACAACGGCGCACAGGCTACTGATGTTGTGAAGGGGCTTCTTAAGAAATCCGGCATCATTGAATAAGAAAGCGGTGATAGGGAAATGACCAGTTTAGTTGAACTCATCGCAAAATCGCTGGTGGATAATCCGGATAAGGTGGAGGTTACCGAGGAAAAAGCCGGATCAGAAAGTGTTGTGCAGCTTCGTGTCGCATCCGACGACATGGGCAAGGTCATCGGAAAGCAGGGCCGTATAGCCAAAGCTCTGCGTACCGTGGTCAAGGCTGCAGCCACCAGGGAGAACAGGAAAGTCTCCGTGGAGATTGTTTCCGAAAACGAATAGATAAGGAAATCGTATTAGGCACATGGCATTTTCCATGTGCCTAACGTGGTATTCGGAGAAGGCATGGAAAAGATTAAAATAGGTAAAATTGTAAACGCCGTAGCTCTTAAGGGAGAGGTAAAGGTGTATAACTACTCGGACGGCGCGAAAAGATACAGGGATGTCGGGCGCGTGATAGCCGGAGGAAAGGAATATCCGGTGGAGGGCGTGAGAACCCAGGGAAACATGGTGATTCTAAAGCTCAGGGGCGTGGACGACAGAAACGCCGCCGAGGCCATGAAAAATCTGGACGTGTACATAACCGAGGACGATCTCGGGGAGCTTCCCGAGGATACCTTCTACATCCGCGACCTCATAGGCCTTAAGGTGATAAATGCCGAGACCGGAAAAGAGGCTGGAGAGATAGTCGACGTCATTCAGGGTGCGGCTCAGGATGTATACCGCATACGCCTCTCTGACAAAGGGTGCGGCCCGGAAGAGTCCGGCGGCAAAGGGAGCCGGGAGACCATGGTTCCGGCCGTTTCGGAGTTTGTAAAAGATGTAAACTTAGAAGAAAAAAGAGTTTACATAAAGTTTATAGAGGGGATGCTGTAAGGACATGAAGGTAAACGTACTCACCCTCTTTCCGGAGATGTTTCCGGCTGTGACCAGCAGCATTTTAGGCAAAGCTGCGGAAAAGGATATACTGGATTTCAGCTTCATAAATATAAGGGACTTCAGCCTTGACAAGCATAAAAAGGCCGACGACTACCCATTCGGAGGCGGTCAGGGCATGGTCATGATGGCCCAGCCCATATGCGACGCCCTGGATTCCGTAAACGCAAAGGCGCACAGGATAATCTACATGTCTCCAAGAGGGAAAATCATAGACAGAGACATCATTGAAAACCTGGCAGGAGAAGAGGAATTTACCGTTCTCTGCGGCCACTACGAAGGGGTGGACCAGAGGGTTATCGACATGTACGACATGGAGGAGCTTTCCATAGGTGACTACATCCTTACGGGAGGAGAACTTGCAGCCATGGTCTTAATGGATTCGGTGGCCAGAATGGTACCGGGAGTTCTTGCGAGCCGTGAGGCTGCCCTGGAGGAGTCGGTATACTCGGGACTTCTGGAATATCCTCAGTATACCAGGCCAAGGGAGTTCAGAGGCATGGAGGTTCCGGAGGTTCTCACGGGAGGAAATCACAGACTCGTATACCTCTGGCAGCTGGAGCAGTCCCTTGCGGTAACCAGAGAGCGAAGGCCGGAAATGTTTGAAGAATATGTGAAGAATCACGGGGATTTGGCAAAAGATGAGCGAGAGGTATTGGAAAAATTCCTGAAATGAAGTAAAATATCAGTATGGGAAGATTAAAAAAGAAAGTCGGGCTGCTGTTTATCCTCGCAGTTGCGGCTCTTTATGTAGTGATATACGTCGTGCCTCAGGTATCGGGTTTCTTTAAAGCCACCTACGCCGCAGAATACGGCGAGCTGAGGACTGTAGACGACACGGATATGTTTTTCGTAAGAAATGAAACTGTATATACATCCGGGGTATCGGGTACCGCCAACCGGCTTGTAGACGAAGGCAGACTCGTAAGAGGTCATACTACGGTCATGGAGGTGACAGGAGGAGCCGGAGGTTCTTCTTCGGGCGAGTACTCCTCCATTCTGGAGAAACTGGGGGATGCTGCGCTGCCGACATCTGATTTTACCGTTACGGACGGCGGCGTCGTATCATACTTTGTCGACGGTTACGAGTCAGAACTTACGCCTGAGAACATGGGAGAAAAGAATTACGAGTATTACTCGGCTATTTCCCAGGACGCGGCAAAGGAGCTTTCAAACGGTGCGGTAGCTGCGGGAGACCCGGTTTATAAAATCATAGATAAGAGCAAATGGTATGCTGTGGCTTTTGTTCCTGCGGAGAGCAAGGACAGATATGCGGCCGGAAAACAGGTTGATGTGGAGCTGGGGGATTCAGTCATATCCATGACTGTGACCGATGTTTCAAAGTCCGGCGACCTTTACAGGCTGCTGTTCGAGACTACGGCATACTATGAAAAATACGGAGGCCTGAGAAGGGCATCGGTGAGAATAATAACTGCGGACGCTGCCGGGCTTATTATAGATAACTCCAGCATTACTGAGGAGGACGGCGTTAAAGGCGTATACGTAAAAGATAAAAAAGACCGCTATGAATTCACCCCCGTAAGCGTGCTTCTCACAGACGGCACCAGTTCGGTGATTGCGGATTCGTACTTCTACGATTCTGAAGGAGAGCGGACGGCAACTGTAGGACCTCATGACGATGTGCTTAAGGATCCTGCCAGTTTAAAATAAGGAGATGATTTAAAATGTCTATTGCAGCCAACATTGAAGAGATTCAGAGACGAAAAGGCGAGGCGGCCGTTAAATCAGGAAGAAATCCGGACGATGTTCTTCTGGTGGCGGTTACTAAACTTCATTCTCCTGAAGAGATAAATGAGGCCATAGACGCCGGAATCACCGATATCGGCGAGAACAAGGTCCAGGAAATAATGGATAAATACGAGAAGGTTAAGCCGGTCAGATGGCATCTTATCGGACACCTTCAGACTAATAAGGTAAAATACATAATCGACAAAGTCTGCATGATTCACTCTGTGGATTCCCTGAAGCTGGCTCACGAGATTGATAAGCGTGCGGCGCAGCACAATCTGACCATGGATATTCTGGTTCAGGTCAACACGGCAAACGAGGAATCCAAGTTCGGAAGCAGCTCTGAAGAGGCTGACGGACTCATTTCGGCCATAGCTGAGGAGTGCCCTAACATAAGAATAAGGGGAATCATGTGCATAGCGCCTTTTGAACTTGAACCTGAGGACGCCGCACCTTTCTTCAGAGAGGCAAAGGAGATATACGACAGATACGTTGGCGATCCGAGGGAGAGAATAGATTTTAAATACCTTTCCATGGGTATGACTCACGATTTTGAGGTGGCAGTGGAAGAAGGGTCCAACCTCATAAGGGTAGGAACGGCCATATTCGGGAACAGAGATTACAGAAGCGAAGAAAAATAATTTTATTTAGGAGGAAAACAACTGCAATGGGATTTACCGACTCACTTAAGAAAGTTATTGGAATTGAGGACATAGAAGAGGACGAGGTGGTCACCGAAGAAGAGCTGTCTGCTGCTAAGGAGAAAATCTCCAGAGAGAGCAGATTTACACCGGCTCAGACATCGGGCGCTTCGCAGTCGTCGTTTTCGGGAGATTTCGCAGCGGCTGCCGAAAGAAAGCCAATCGTATCCAAGACGTCAGAAAAGAGGTATTCCGTGGCTAACACTAATTCACTGAAGCTGGTGCTCATCGAGCCTAAGGGATTCGAGGAGTGCCCTAAGCTTGTTGACAGCCTTAAATCCAGAAAACCGGTCATCATCAATCTTGAAAAGCTGGAAACTGAAACTGCAAAGAAGATATTCGACTTCCTCAGCGGAGCTACTTATGCTCTCAACGGTAACGTTCAGAAGATAACCAACAACATCTTCATCTTTGCGCCGGAGAACGTGTCCATTGCGGCTTCCCAGGACAGACAGACAATGGCGGAGGCGCCGGCAGCAGAAAACAGCAGCCCGTGGAGGTAGAGCGAATTGGCAGCTGTACTGATTTACGCAATACAGATATTCTGCAGGCTTTTGACGTTTGCACTTCTGGCGGAGGCTTTTCTCAGCTGGTTTGCCGGGAATCCGTATTCGGGTCTCGGAAAGGCCTACTGGATAATTCGCCGGTTTACGGAGCCTATAGTCACGCCGTGCAGAAAAATACTTGCAAGATTCAACACCGGAATGTTTGACTTTTCGGTGCTTCTTGCTATGATTTTTGTTCAGATTGCAGAGCGGATACTTATTTATGCGGTTCTGCTGATTGCATATTAAGCCGCCTCGAGTCATGGGGCGAGATTTCACGATGAGGTGATGAAAAATGATTACACCGGCAGAAATTGAAACCAAAGAATTTTCCAGAGCCGTAAGAGGCTATAAGATGGAAGAGGTGGATGAGTTTCTCGATGAGATAATCGTTGACATGGAGAAGCTTCTCAAGGACAACAAAATGCTTGCAGACACGGTGGATGAGCTCAGAGAGGAGATTCTCAGCCATAAGAAATCAGAGACGTCCGTTATGAACACGCTTGAATCTGCAAAAAAACTCATGAAGGATATTTCGGAGAGCGCCGAAAAGCGTGCCGAAATCATCATAAAGAATGCCCGCATGGAAGCCGACGCTATCGTAAAGGACGCCAGGGATTCCATTGACAGACTTACTGAAGAAAACAGCCAGCTCCTGGAGAGAGTGAAGATGTTCAAGGGCAGATATCGCCAGATGCTGGAAGACGAGCTTGAAAGAGTCAAAGGCGGTTCCAGTGAGGAACTGTTCAGAGATCTCGAGAGAGAACTTGAAAAATCATCGGGCTTCGGCGAATTCTGCTCCGGCTCAGACACCAGGACTGTACCTGCAGTGTCAAAGAGTGCGGATTCACCTGATACCGAAGAGCTGACTTACGACCAGCAGCTTGCAGAACTTACGGAGGGCATTTCTGCTCCGGATGGAGAACCGGGATACGTAGGAACCGCCCACGCTCCAAAGGAGACAGTGGTTCTGGATTCCAAAGCTATAGATGAGATGATAGGTAAATAGCTGCGGGCGGCCTGTAATTCGCGACGCACAGTCGTATAATTTAAGACGAAAGGTGACAGGGGCAGCCGGCTGCCCCTCAGTTTATATATGGCGTATATTTTTCTGATGGCTGCGGTTCTCGTTGCGGACCAGATTTCAAAATACACGGTACGCACCTTTATGAGCGAAGGTGAGAGCATAAACGTCATAGGCGATTTTTTCAGACTTACATATTATGAAAACGATGGGGCCGCATTCAGCACCTTAAGCGGCCAGCGCGTAATACTCATAATGATCCCCGCAATAGCTATAATTGCGGGGCTGATTTACATGTATAAAAACAGAAATGCCCATCCTCTCCTCCACGTTTCCATATCGTTCATAGTCGCAGGAGGAGCGGGAAACCTCATTGACAGGACATTCTTCGGAAGTGTGACGGACATGTTTGATTTCAGCATTTTTCCACCGATTTTCAATGTTGCGGACATATTCGTGGTAATCGGATGCGGACTGCTGGTTATATATATTTTCATGTACGAGAAATTAGAGGGGAAAAATGACTGATTACGGGGACAGACTGGTTTTTGCAGCGGGAAAGGAAGACGCGGGAAAGAGGCTGGACAGCCTGATAGGAGAAAGGGCTGAGACCGTATCCCGAAGCTTTGCGGCCAGACTCATAGAATCGGGGGCCGTTTCTGTAAACGGCGTGGTTCAGATTTCAAAAAAGCAGAAGGTCGCAGAAGGAGACGAAATAGAGGTTGATATTCCGGAACCTGAGCTGCTGACTGCGGAGCCGGAAAACATCCCCCTTGATATAGTGTACGAAGACGACGATCTGCTGGTGGTGAATAAGCCGCGCGGAATGGTTGTTCATCCGGCGCCCGGGAATTACGGCGGAACTCTGGTGAATGCTCTCATGTATCACTGCGGAGAGAATCTGTCTGCGATAAACGGCGTTCTCAGACCGGGAATAGTGCACAGAATAGATAAGGATACCAGCGGCCTTCTGGCTGTGGCAAAGAGCGACAGGGCTCACGAGTGCCTTTCTGCACAGCTTGCTGAGCACAGCGTTACGAGAAGGTATACCGCGCTGGTTTATAACAACTTTAAAGAGGACGAGGGAACCGTGGATGCTCCCATAGGAAGAGACCCTGGGGACCGCTTTAAGAGGGCCGTCACATACAGAAACGGAAAGCGTGCTGTTACTCACTGGCGTGTGCTGGAAAGGTTCGGCAGATTCACCCTTATAGAGGCCGTTCTCGAAACGGGAAGGACACACCAGATCAGGGTTCACATGAGCTACATAAAGCACCCTTTGGCCGGGGACCCGCTGTACGGCTCGAAGAACCAGCCGTTCAGCGTGTCGGGACAGCTTCTCCACGCAGGAGTTCTCGGATTCAGACATCCAGAGGACGGAAGATACATGGAGTTTACGGCGGAGCTTCCGGAGGAATTCACGGCCGTTCTCGACGAACTGAGGAAGAAATATGGAGAAAGTAACTCTTAAAGGATCCGCAATGATGTCGCCGGTACCGGCGGCTCTCGTATCCTGCGGAACTGAAGATGAAAAGAATCTTATAACGGTGGCCTGGACCGGCATTATCAATTCCCAGCCGCCGATGACGTATATATCGGTGAGAAAGTCCCGGTTTTCCCATCACATAATAGAGAAAACCGGAGAGTTTGTGATTAATCTTACCACTGAGGATCTTGCCCGTGCAACTGACTGGTGCGGAGTAAAATCCGGGAGAGATTTCGATAAATTCAAGGAAACCGGCCTTACTGCGGGAAGCTGTGAAGAAGTCGGCTGCCCGCTCGTGAAAGAGGCGCCGGTGAATCTGGAGTGCGTCGTAAAAGAGATAAAGGAATTTCCGTCTCATGACATGTTCATCGCTGAAATAGTAAAGGTACACGTGAGTGAGAATCTGTTCGATGAAGATGGAAGAATACGCCTTGACGGAGCCGGAATGCTGGCATACTGCCACGGCGAGTACTTCGGACTTAAAAAGCATCCCATAGGGAAGTTCGGATTTTCGGTAATGAAGCCGAAGACGAGAAAACGCCTGGAAAAGCAGAGAAGGGAAAAGGCCGTATCGGGCAGACATCGGAAGACCAGGCGCGGGGACGGAAGAGAAAACCGCAGCCCCGAAAAAAGCAGAAAAAAGTCGAAGACGGAAAGATAGCCGGATTCCGTCAGAGACATCATCGCCGCCACAGAATGTGAATATTTCCTGATTTTGCCGCCTGAGTCCCGATTCATGTAATCAGATGTCAGATGTTATGGATGCTTCGGGCGAAGCCGGTTTACTCACGTAGGAAAACTCGGTCTCTTTGATATAGTTGAGACAGTCTTCACATATGAAGCCTCCCCGAAAAGTAGTGTTGTGGTATATGTTCCCGCACAGAGAACAGTTCTTTTTCATTACCGCACCTCCTGAAACCGTGGACGGCGATTCCTGCACCTTAAAGGTGAATGTCTCAGTCGATGATACTTCAGGCGGAAAGTTTAATCAATACAGGACTTTTTCAGATGTCGGATTTAAGCTCTTTTATGTTATAATTCAGTCGTTTTTTGCAAAAGGAGAAAATCATGTTTACCAACTTTGAACTGCCCGGAAGGGACTTCGGAATCACGGGATACAGCTGGGAATGTGAAAATCCCGGGTATGTCATGTGCATAATTCACGGAATAGGTGAACACGACGGAAGGTATGACCGAATGGCATGCGAAATGAACAAAGCCGGAATTGCGGTTCTGGGAATCGATCTGAGGGGACACGGAAGGTCGGAAGGAAAGAGGGGAGATACCGCCCCCAGAAACGAGATTCTGGCTGACATAGACGCTCTGATAAGCTATGCGGAGGAGAAATATCCGGGACTTCCCATAACCCTTTACGGACACAGCATGGGCGGAAATATCTGCATAGATTACAGAGCCAGGGGCGGGAAGAACGACGTCCCGGCGAAGTACATTATATCCGCGCCGTGGATAAAGCTTGTAAGGTCCGTACCGGGACCCCTCTATGTGATTGTGAAGGGACTGGAGAAGATTATGCCGAAATTCGCCCTTTCCTCGGGCTGTCCGAAGGAGTATCTGGGGAATTCGGGAAATCCGGATGTGGACGGATATGACAGAGATGAGCTTGTACACGGTAAAATCACCTTAAGGTGTGCAGTGGAGTGCTATGATACAGGCAGGGCAATCTTTGACGGTACGCTGGAAAGCAACGGCAGAGCAGACGGTACGCCGACTCTTCTCATGCACGGCGATGCGGACAGAATCTGTGCGGTTGAGGGTTCCAGAGCCATGGCAGGACAGAACAGAGACAACAGCTCATTTACCTACATAGAGTGGAAGGGGTATTATCACGAAATCCACAACGGCGGGCCTTCTGCCAGTGGAGACAGGGTCATAGAGGCGATAAGAGATTATATTAAAAATTGAGTCAGGAGGAGAGAAGAATGCAGGGTAGAGATGAAATTGCAAAGGAACTGCTTGACGAGCTGCTGCCGGAAAATCCGGAGGATGCGGTAAAGCTTCTGGAGGAACTGAATATACTTCTGATGAGGTATGATTCCGCAATCAGGGAAGTCAGAACGAAGCTGGAGATACTCAACGATGAGCTTTCCATGACGAGCCCGCAGAGTCCTATCGCATCCGTAACATCAAGGCGTAAAAAGGCATCGAGCATATTCGAGAAGCTTAAGAGGCAGGGAGACGAGCTGTCGCTGAAGTCAATAGAGGATAATCTCAACGACGTTGCGGGAGTAAGAGTAATATGCTCTTTCGTGGATGATATCTACAAGGTTGCAAGGATGCTCGTTCAGCAGGACGATATATCTCTGATACAGATAAAGGACTACATACAGAATCCGAAGCCTAACGGATACAGAAGCTACCACATGATTATCGAGGTGCCTGTATTCTTTTCAAACGAGAAGCGTCCTATGCGATGCGAGGTTCAGATAAGAACTACAGCCATGGACTTCTGGGCCAGTCTGGAACATCAGATGAAGTATAAGCAGGATGTGGAAAACGCCGATGAGATTATCGGCGAGCTTAAGCAGTGCGCGGACACCATAGCAGCTACGGACATGAAGATGCTGGAGATTCGCACGAAAATAGAAAAGAGTAAAGCCGCACGGGAGGCCAGAGAGCTTATTGAAGCCCAGCTGCAGCAGGTGACAAAGTAGAAAGAATCATAAAAAAGAGGACCGGCACAGGTCCTCTTATTTGTTTATATTTTCCGGAAGCTTCGGGTTGACCCACACGGTTCTGTTCCCGGTGAATATGACCATTCCCGGTTTCGCACCGGCAGGTTTTTTCACGTTTTTAACGGGAACGTAATCCACGGGTACATTTTCCGATGATCTGGCCTTGCTGTGATATGCCGCCACTGACGCCGCTTCATATATATCTGCCGCCGACGGCTGAATTCCGTCTGTACGGAGGATAACATGTGACCCGGGTATATCTTTCGTGTGAAGCCATATATCCTTCTTTGATGCTGTCTTGGTTGTGAGAATGTCATTTTCCCTGTTGTTTTTTCCGACAAGGATTTCAAGGCTGGAAGAAGTGTGATATTTAACGGGCGAAGCTTTGAACTTCTTTTCTTTAAATCCGGATTTGCGTCTCCTGATGTAACCGGTTTCTATGAGTTCGTTTCTTATGCTTTCAATTTCACTTTCATTTTCAGCATTTTCGAGGTATGTAAGCACCGATTCAAGGTAGAGAATTTCGCTTTCCGTTTCCTCAAGCTGCAGTGTTTTTTCTTTTACTGCGGTCTTGGATTTACCGTATCGCTTAAAGTAAAGCTGTGCATTTTTTGCAGCGGAATATCTGGCGTCCAGGGGAATTTTCACTTCGCTTCCATCGTAGTAGTTAAAGACGGTCACGGAGTCCGCTCCGGGGGGAACGGCGTGTATATTGGCGTTTAACAGCTCGCCGAAAATCCTGAGATTGTCGGAGTTTTCGGCTTTGAGGAGATCCTCGGAAAGTCTCTGTTTCTTCAGATTCAGCTTTTCAAGGTGAGAGGACACGATCTTTACTGCAGATCTTGCACGCTGCTTCGTCCTGTTCGACGAATCTCTTCTGTCAAAGAACGCACATATGCAGCTGCTTGCCGACGGGTAATCTGTGCGGACGCAGCAGTCTTCAAAATCTTTAAGATCGGCTGCATAGAAATCTCCGGGATGACCTTCGGAGTCGGAATATATTCTGAACACCGCACGGCCTGAATCTATGTCTGATATCACCCTGTCGAGCCACTTTTTTCTCTCGTGAGGAGGTATTTCCGCAAGTTCCTGTGCAGCCGCCGGGGAAATGCCGCCCACTTTTGAAAGGATGACCTTTTTGTCTCCGTCGCATGCGGCAAGTTCCTCTTCTGAAATTCTGTCATACGGGATTTTATCCTGTGAAGGCGGATATGCGTAGATCTTACCGGGAAGAATCTGTCTTACACGGCTTGCGTCGATGGATATGCGCTTTATGCTGTCGATTATTTTTCCCGTCGTCATATCTACTAAAATCACATTGCTGTGCTTGCCCATGATTTCAAATATGAGCTTCTTTGACACGGTAAATCCCAGTTCATTAAGGGTTTCAAGAGATATTTCTATGATTCTCTCCGCATCCTTCTGATCGATTGAAACGATACGCCCTCCCTGCAGATGTTTCCGCAGGAGCATGCAGAATGGCAGCGGTGCCGGAGGGTTGTCGGGACGGTCGGACGTCAGGCATAATCTCGGGTTCTGGCTGCTTACCGAAGAGAACAGAATGAGATTGCCGTTCCTGGTGTGTATGTTAAATACCAGCTCGTCGCTTTCCGGCTGGTATACCTTTTCTATTTTTCCAAGGAGAAGCTTTTCCCTCAGTTCCCGGGTCACTGCTCTCGTCATAACTGCATCAAATGCCATTTCCTAACCCCCGTATTCGTCATAATCTGCAAAACAATGATATTTTCCTATAAAATGCTGAATTTGTCAATGAGTGCGGGATGTGGTAAAATACCCGTATAACATTTCTGAAAAGGAAAGGAGACCGCTGATGATCAGAAGCATGACGGGATTCGGAAGAGCCGAGAGAGATGACGGAAAGAGAAACATTACCGTGGAAATAAGGGGCGTAAATCACAGATACTGCGATATATCGGTAAGAATGCCGAGAAGATACTCCTTTGCCGAGGATAAGATTAAGAATGCGGTGAAAGAGAAAATAAAGCGAGGAAAGATAGAGGTGTCGGTGATGGTTGAAAACATAACCGAAAGCGACGCCGAAGTAAGGCTGAATACCATGGTTGCCCGGCAGTATTACGATAACCTTGTGCTTCTTTCCAAGGAATTCAACGTCAGCGGAGATATCTCCCTTGAATATCTGGCATCCCTGCCTGACGTTCTGAAGTCTGTGCCGGATGTGGAGGACGAGGCGGAAATTACGGAAGCCGTGCTGATTCCAGTAAGAGAGGCCGTTGACAACATGACGGCAATGCGTGAGACGGAAGGCAGGAAACTGGCTGCCGACCTTCTGGGACGTGGAAAGACAGTGAGAGAGCTTGCCGATAAAATCGAGGAGCGCGCCGAAAAGGTTCCGGCCATATACATGGAAAAATTAAGGGAGAGAATAAGCGAGCTTATAGGAAGCAGTATTGAGGTTCCCGAGGAAAGAATACTGACGGAAGCTGCGATTTTTGCGGATAAATGCAGTATAGCGGAGGAACTTACAAGGCTGAGAAGCCACATCGATCAGATGGCGGACATAATAGAAAAAGCGTCAGGCCCTGAGGGCAAGAAGCTGGATTTCCTGGTTCAGGAGATGAACAGGGAGGCCAACACCATAGGCTCCAAGGCTAACGATATCGAAGTGACCAATCTCATGCTGATGGTGAAAGCTGAAGTAGAGAAGATAAGGGAACAGGTTCAGAACATAGAGTAGACTTGAAAAGGCATCCTAAAGGTGATATAATTCATACTTACCAAGTAAAAGACAGGAGTTTTTATGGAAAGGAAATACGACCTGAATCCGAATCATCCCGGCAAGCTTTTCGTGATTTCGGGGCCTTCCGGAGCAGGAAAAGGAACCATCTGCAAGAGGCTGCTCGAGGAGGCTGACATAGAGCTTTCCGTGTCGATGACCACGAGAGCGCCGAGAAACGGAGAAATCGAAGGAGTAAGTTATTTTTTCACCGACAGGGAGACATTTATCGAAAAGGTGAGAGCCGGAGGATTTCTGGAGTATGCCGAGGTGTACGAGAATTACTACGGAACCCCTAAGGAGCCGGTTATAGACAGGCTCAGAGAGGGAATCGACGTGATTCTGGAAATTGATATTCAGGGGGCAATGAAGGTTAAGGAAAACTACCCCGACGGAATATTTATTTTCATACTTCCGCCGTCTATGGCGGAGCTGAGAAAGCGTATAACGGGAAGAGGCACCGAGACCGAGGATGCCATAAACTTGAGGCTTTCCAAGACACTTTCCGAAATCTCCTATATCGATAAGTACGATTACTGTGTGGTAAACGGAGTACTTGAAGAAGCGGTATCCAGAGTGAAATCCATTATTACGGCGGAGCATTCGAGAGTCACAGAGGACGTTTCCGCCCTGATTGAGAAATATGAGGAGGAATTGTAATGTTATATCCATCTATAAACGAGATCAGAAAGAAAGCGGACAGCAGATACACCATTGTAATAATGGCCGCAAAGCGTGCGAGGGACATTATCGAAGGCAAGCCGATTCTTGCACGGGACTACAAGGTGAATAAGCCGGTATCCATTGCTGCCGCAGAGATTGCTGAGGATCTCATCACCTATAGAAGAGAGAACTGAAAACTGCTCGCATTTAAATAAGAAAACAACCGGTCTTACGGCGTAAAAGCCTTGAGAAAGACCGGTTTTTTGTTGCTTTCGGGGACGTGAGCAGATATGTAAGGCACCTTTGCAGTATGATATGAGACCGTCACTTTGACGAGGATACAGGCATGGTGACTGAAATCGAGACATTCGGTACAGTTTTTTAGCTGTCGTCTTAAGGAATGCCGTGATATAGTAGGTTTATTGTTTGAAACAATATTGAGAATAAGGGAGAGGAAAAGGTATGGAATATGAGGAACAGGTACATAACCGTGACAGTTCGGGGAAGTGTGAGGAAGGTTCCCCTTGAGGAAATCGTGTATCTTGCACGGGAGGGCAGGAAACTCCGTGTCATGACGGACAGCGGAGAGTTCATTTTCTATGAGAAACTGGATAGTATAGCAGAGCTTCTGGATGAAAGATTCTATCCCTGTCTGAAAGGATGCTACGTCAATCTGGGTAAGATATCGTGCATGGATAATCAGCAGATGTATTTTGAAAACGGGACGTCCTATTCTCTGGGGAGAGAAAATTTCGTCAGAACGAAACAGAGATATTTCTGCTATCTGAAAAACAATGAACGTCGAATGTAAAATTTTCGACGTTTTTTTCTGTTAAGGGGGTATAATAGAAATGTGAAATTGCCGCGTCAGCCTTGACTTTGGATGATGCAGTGATATTATGAATACCAGTAAACACGAGAAAAATCCGAAGGAGGTTCAGGACATGAGTATTAAAATAGCCATTAACGGTTTTGGAAGAATAGGAAGAATGACATTCAGAAGGGTTTTCACGGACCCGGATATAGAGGTTGTTGCCATTAACGATCTGGCAAAGCCCGAAATGCTTGCCCACCTTCTGAAGTACGACAGCGTGCAGGGGAGGTTCGACCACGAGGTCAGGGCGGGCGAAAACCTCATAACAGTGGACGGCAGGAAGGTAAAGGTTTTCGCAGAACCCGATCCCGGGAAGCTGCCATGGGGCGATCTGGGCGTAGACATCGTTCTCGAGTGCACGGGAAGATTTGCCGGAAAGGATAAGGCGGCCGTTCATCTTAAGGCAGGAGCAAAGAAGGTACTCATTTCCGCCCCTGCGGGAAACGACCTTCCGACCATAGTATACGGGGTAAATCATGAGACTCTCAAGAAGGAGGATAATGTTGTTTCCGCCGCCAGCTGCACCACTAACTGTCTGGCTCCGATGGCGAAGGCTCTCAACGATTACAGAGAGCTGAGGACGGGCTTTATGACCACCATCCACGCATACACGGGAGACCAGATGATTCTGGACGGACCGCACAGGAAAAACGATTTCAGAAGGGCGAGAGCGGGTGCGATAAACATCGTGCCTAACAGCACGGGCGCCGCCAAGGCAATAGGACTTGTAATACCTGAGCTTGACGGAAAGCTCATAGGCTCGGCTCAGCGAGTTCCCGTTCCAAGCGGCTCCATAACCATACTTGATGCGACCCTTAAGGACGACACGGAGACCGTATCGGTGGAGGGAATAAACGCGGCAATGAAAAATGCTGCAAACGAGTCCTTCGGCTATACCGAGGAGGAGCTGGTTTCAAGCGACATAATAGGAATGAGCTACGGCTCGCTCTTTGACGCCACCCAGACTCTGGCCCAGAGGTGCGGTACGAAGATATACGAGGTCAGGGTAGTCGCATGGTACGACAATGAAATGAGCTACACCTGCCAGATGATAAGAACGTTAAAGCACATGGGAACGCTTCTCTAACGGGAGGCGTGTTCCGGAGGTAAAATGAAGAAGACGGTACTGATTACAGGCGGATCCAGAGGTATAGGAGCCGCCTGCGTGAAAAAATTCGCAGCAGGAGGATACAATGTTGCCTTCCTCTACGAAAGAGACGACGAAGCGGCGAAAAAAACCGCAGAGGAAAACGGAGCTCTGGCGCTCAGGTGCGACGTGGCTGAGGAAAATCAGGTCGCGGCGGCGGCAAAAGACGCTGCCGTGTATTTCGGGGTCAGAGCGTTTGACGTTCTCGTGTGTGCGGCCGGAATATCTTTGGATGGTCTTGTTTCGGATTTCAGCCGTGATGAGATGAAAAGAACGATGGAAGTGAACCTGGGAGGCGTGATAAATGCCGTCAGGGCGGTCGTTCCTGCCATGATAAGTGCCGGCGAAGGTGCGATAGTAGCTCTGTCGTCCGTGTGGGGGCAGGCGGGCGCCTCGTGTGAGTCGGTATATTCGGCGTCAAAGGGAGCAGTGAACGCTTTTGTCATGAGTCTGGCCAAGGAACTGGGCCCGTCGGGAATCCGGGTTAACAGCGTATGTCCCGGCGTTATAGATACGGACATGAACAGGAAGTATTCCGTGGAAGATATGAATGCGCTGAAGGAGGAGACGCCTCTGGGCAGAATAGGAAAACCTGATGAGGTTGCCGAAGCCGTATATTTTATGGCATCGGAAGGGGCATCGTTTATTACGGGACAGGTTCTCGGCGTAAACGGAGGATTTTACATATAGCTTTTTATGTGTTAGAATTAAGTATCTTAGACGTTTGCAGGAGGCACAATGAGTACTTTGCAGGGGATATGGGAGAGCATACAGGGATTTTTCAACGAAATATCGGACGGCATATCCGCTGTAAGTGAAATGGAAAACAGCGGCGGTTTGCTGTACACTGCGGCAGCGAGATGGATTTTCATCATTCTCGCTCTCTTTATATTGGTAAAATCCATAGCGTCCCTGCTTCTTTCACGGAATCCGTCGGAAGTATGGGCGTATTTTAACGTGGACGGAATAATCAGCCATCCTGTTACTCACTGGGAAAACGTAATAGGCCGGTCAAAAAGCTGCGACATAGTGATAAACGATGACGGCGTGTCGAGGAATCACGGAACCCTTATAAGGGATGCAGACGGAAACTGGCTGTACAGCGATCTGGGTTCCAGCAACGGAACACAGATAAACGGAGAGCAGATAAGGAGAAGGAAAAGTGTTGCGGTAAAGCCAGGAGACGAGATCTCCATAGGCAGTTCGGTCTGCACCATTTTCCCTGTAAGTCTTGAAGAAAAGAGAAACAACACTCAGATTAGGAAAAAAGAGACCATACTACTGTCACCGTGGACATCGCTTATCGCCATAACCATATTTCAGCTGATGACGGCAGGGCAGCTTAAGATTGCTCTGGGCGAAAAGTATACTTCCGGAATAACGGTAGGATTTATAGGTCTCTGCATCGTCATGTGGGTGTACGTTTTCGCCATGAGGTCGCTGAAGCGCAGGGGCTTTGAAATGGAAACCATAGCCTTTTTCCTGTCCACCCTGAGTCTGGCGGTTACCGCGAGCACATATCCGGAATCGGTTATGAAGCAGTTTATAGCGGCTTTGCTGGGAATATGTGTATTCGTGGCAATGTGCACGATTCTGCGAAACATACAGACGGCGAAGAAACTGAGAATATATATGTATGCCGGAGCTGCTTTTCTTCTGGCAATTAATCTCATATTCGGAATAACCAAGTTCGGAGCCGCCAACTGGATTATGATAGGAGGAATATCATTTCAGCCTTCAGAGATTGTCAAGCTTGCGTTTATATGGGTCGGAGCAGCGTCGCTGGATGAACTCTTTGAGAAGAAGAATTCACTCATATTCATGATTTTTGCCGGATTCTGCTTCTGCTGCCTTGCCCTTATGGGAGACTTCGGAACGGCGATAATATTCTTCGTAACATTCCTGGTGATATCATTCCTGAGAACGGGAGATTTCACTAAACTCATCGTGATAGTGGGAGTCGCTTTTGTCGGAGGGCTTCTGGTGCTGAAGTTTAAATCCTACGTTGCCGACAGATTTGCAGCCTGGGGGCACGTATGGGAGTTCGCGGAAACCACCGGTTACCAGCAGACCAGAACCATGTCTGCAGCGGCAAGCGGAGGTCTTGTCGGAGTGGGCGCAGGGGAAGGATGGCTTAAGGGCATACCTGCAGCTTCTACGGATTTGGTGTTTGGATTCCTGACAGAAGAATGGGGCCTCATAATAGCTCTTATGGCCGTGATATCCATAATAACCCTTTCACTTTTTGCCATAAAATCGATATGGGCGGGCAGATCCACATTCTACACTATAGGAGCCTGTTCGGCCATGTCCATGTTTTTGTTCCAGACTATACTCAATGTGTTCGGTTCGGTAGACCTGTTTCCGCTTACCGGAGTGACATTCCCGTTCGTATCCAACGGAGGAACCAGTATGATTTCATCGTGGGGAATGCTTGCGTTTCTTAAGGCTGCCGACACAAGGCAGAACGCCAGCATAGCGGTCAGCCTTAAGGACAGGACGAAAGGGGGCATACGGGAGTGAAGAAGCTCGAAAAGCGTGCGGTAATCTGTCTCGCTCTGGCGGCAGTTCTGATTTTGGGACTGATGGTGTTCACATACAGGTTTGTCAGATACGGCGGAGACTGGGCCACATTTTATGCCAATCAGAGCGTGTACCGGGACGGCCGGCTTGCCATAGGAAGCGTGTACGATGTAAACGGTGTGCTCCTTGCGGAAAACGGCGGCGGTACAGTCAAATATAACAGCGATGAAGGAATCCGCAGAGGAACTCTCCATGCTGTGGGAGATATGGACGGGAATATTTCCACGTCGGCTTTGAGCGCATTTAAGGATGATATAGTGGGATACAGCCTTCTTACGGGAACCTACAGCATGACGGGGCGGGGGAACAACATACGCCTGACCATAGATGCCGACGTATCGAAAGCGGCATATGAAGCCCTGGGAGGAAAGAGCGGCTGTATAGGTGTGTACAATTATGAGACAGGAGATATTCTGTGCATGGTAAGCTCTCCGGGCTTTGACCCTGCCAACCCTCCCGAAATATCACCTGACGACAGCTCGGGACTTTACATAAACAGATTTCTTTCCGCCACTTATGCGCCGGGCTCCATATTCAAACTGGTTACGTCTGCAGCTGCCATAGAAAATCTTTCGGATCTCGACAGCTGGACATATAACTGTACGGGAGAGACGGAGATAAACGGGGAGAAGATAAGGTGCGCAAACGGGACGGCTCACGGTGTGCAGGATTTTGAAGCCGCCCTTGCCAATTCATGCAACTGTGCCTTCGCCGACCTTACCCAGCGGATAGGTGCAAATACCATGACCGAGTATGCGGTGAAGTGCGGTCTCACGGATTCATACGACATTGACGGCATATTCAACGTGAAAGGTTCGTTTGAGTTTCCGGAGACGCCTCTTAACCTTGCCTGGGCGGGAATTGGACAGTACAACGATCAGCTGAATCCGTGCTCCATGATGGTATACATGGGAGCCATTGCCGAAGGCGGAAGAGGCGCTGTGCCGAACATTCTCTATTCGGCCCTTTCCATTACGGAAAGAACAGACAGCATGATAGAGGAAAGCACGGCCATGCAGCTTCGCAGCGTGATGAAAAACAATGTTGTGAAGACGTACGGTGAGGGCAATTTCCCGGGCCTTGATATATATGCGAAATCAGGAACCGCCGAAGTTGCCGGAAAGAATCCTACGGCGTGGTTTGCAGGATTTATAGAAAATGAAAACGCCCCTTATGCGTTTATCGTCTGCATAGAGGACGGCGGATTCGGAAGCCAGGTTGCTGCGCCGGCTGCCAACAAGGTGCTCCAGGCGGCGGTAAAGGCTTCGGAATAAGAGGCTCGCAGATGACATCGTGTGCCGGTGAGCGGCAGCTTTGCCGGCGTCCGATTTTGTCCGCAGGTGAATTTGCTGCGGGTGATTTTATCGTGACTGGGCCGTTTGCTGCGTTTTTTCGGTCAGCGGCCCACGAATTTTACTGCAAAAACTGCAAAATCCCGTCTAGTGGCCGAGATTTTTGCAGTATTTTCATGTTATTGACATCGATTTCTTGGCCACAGCACCGATAATCAGGGGAAGTGGCACAGATTTCATCGGCCACAACAGTGTCTTTTGTCCATTACGGCCCACGCCGCCACTGAGACCCCGGCCCATCTACAGGCCGACATCACCTCAATATGATATAGTATCGCAGTATCGTAAGAAAATCTTAAGAAATTTGATAACTATTTTGTAAGAATTTCAGTTTAATATATAGTCAGCGATAAGGAGGAAGGTTCATGAACATTCTGGTGTGTGACGACGACAGGGAAATAGCCGGAGCCGTAGAGATATATATGAGAAATGAAGGCTACGAAGTATTTAAGGCCTTTGACGGAATGCAGGCCCTCGACATATGCAGCAGGGAGAAGATTCACCTTATAATTATGGACGTTATGATGCCGAAGATGGACGGTATTCAGGCGACGATGAGAATAAGGGAGGAAAAGAACATTCCCATCATCATGCTTAGCGCAAAGTCTGAGGACTACGACAAGATTACCGGATTGAATATAGGCGCTGACGACTACATTACAAAACCTTTCAATCCAATGGAGCTCATAGCGCGGGTAAAATCCCAGCTGCGGAGATACACGAGACTGGGAAGCATAGAGAAGCATTCCGGAAATGTGTATACTACCGGAGGATTAAAGGTCGATGACGAGAAAAAGATAGTGACCGTGGACGGAGAAGAAGTTGTTATGACGCCGACAGAGTACGGCATAATAAGACTTCTCGCCCGGGAGCCGGGAAGAGTTTTTTCCATCGATCAGATATACGAGGAGGTCTGGAACGAACCTTCCTACGACTCCAATAATACTGTCGCCGTTCACATAAGAAGGATAAGGGAAAAAATAGAGATTAACCCGAAAAATCCGAGATACTTAAAGGTGGTGTGGGGAATTGGATACAAAATCGAAAAAATATAGACTGAGACTGGGCGTGAACATAGTTTCGTCCGTCGGGTTCATCGTATCGGTTCTGGCCTTCATGGCTTTTATGGGGGCCATGTACACGATGATGGACATAAGTTACAACCTGGTCAGCTCCGCAGATGCGGCATGGGCCGTGGCAGACAGCTACTACTCGTCCGCCTGGGTGGGTATAGCGATTTCCGCGGGAGCGGCCCTGCTGTTTCTCGTTCTGATGACCGTAACATGCGGAAGGAAGGACGAGAGCGGAAAGGTGGTCTTAAACAGGTTCGACAGGCTGCCTACGGACATTCAGGTGGCGGCCTTCGCATGCCTTATTGTGTTTGCCATATGGAGCATAGGCCTTATTATGTCGGCGGTGACCACGTCCGGGTGGCTTGATAATGTTATAAACAACATAGTGGCCGTGGACCCGGAAGGCGAGTGGCTTCACTACTACTGGGACGGAATTTATCCTCTCAGCGGATTCGAGCCTTCCTGGGTAAAGGATCTTGGAATTACCGCAGTCGAGGCCGCAATAGTGACGGGAGGCGTCATATTCTATCAGTGCCTCGTCAAGAAACTTAAGACGGGAACCTTCTTCCGTCATACCATAATAGGCAAGCTGGTGGTATACGTCTACGATGCCGCAAAGGCAAGCCGCGATGTGTTCTGGAAGGTCATGGGCGTTTGCCTGGGAGCATGCATACTTTCGGCTACGTGGTTTGGAATAATTCCGGTGCTGGTATGCGTGTTCATATTCGTGCCGAAGTGGGTGAACAAGTACATAGCCCTCAGAAAAGGCATAGAGGAAATCGCAGAGGGAAACATCGACTATAAGATAGAAATAACCGACGACGGAGAGCTGGACAGGCTTTCCGAAAAGGTGAACGAGATTTCGGAAGCGGTGTCCCTTGCCGTTGACGAGGAGCTTAAGAGCAGGCAGATGAAGGTGGATCTCATCTCCAATGTGTCTCACGATCTCAGGACGCCGCTGACGTCCATGATAACTTACATCGACCTTCTGAAAAGCGAAGGCTTGGGCAGTGAAAACGCTCCGGAGTACCTGAGGATAATAGACGAAAAGACGGTGCGTCTGAAAAAGCTGACCGACGACCTCTTTGAGGCGGCAAAGGCTTCCAGCGGCGCCATACCGGTAAACCTTGAGAAAATCGAAATAATCTCCATAGTTAATCAGGCTCTTGCCGAGGTGGGAGAAAAGCTTGACGCCGCAGGGCTGCAGATTTTGTTTGACAGGAAGCCCGAAAAGGCCGAGGTCATGGCCGACGGCCAACTCCTCTGGCGGGTCATAGAAAACCTTCTGACAAATGCCGCAAAGTATGCAATGCCGTCAAGCCGCGTATACATCGACATATCTGAAGAGGAGGAGGGCCGGGTGCGCCTTGAGATAAAGAACGTTTCAAGGGAGCCACTCAACATCAGCGCAGACGAGCTCACCGAAAGATTCACCCGGGGCGACCGGTCGAGAAACACCGAGGGAAGCGGACTGGGGCTTTCCATCGCCAAGGACCTGACGGGCCTTATGGGAGGAGAGTTTAAAATCTACATCGATGGAGACCTGTTCAAGGCCGCGGTGATTCTCGAAAGAGCATAAGGCCGCAAAAGGCTAAAAAAGTCTATGAAAAATCATCCTGCTTATGTATAATTATATGAGCAGGATTTTTTTCAGGATTGAGACTTTAGAGGAGAGACAGATGAAAGAAAATTACATAGAAGAACTTAAGGCAGGAATGGAGATAACCGATTTCTTCATGGTTAAGTCGGTTGCCATAAGGCTGGGCTCCAATAAGAAACAGTATCTGGATCTCACTCTTGCCGATAAGACCGGCGAGATTTCAGCGAAGAAGTGGGACATTACGGAGCAGGAGATTCAGACTTTGTCGGAGATAAAGGACGGAGACCTGATAAAGGTCAAGGCCCAGGTTACCCAGTGGCAAGGCGTGAACCAGCTGAGGATAAACCGTATCAGAAAGTCCGCCGTTTCGGACGGCCTTATGATGGAGGACTATATAAAAGCCGCGCCGGAGCGTCCTGAGGCCATGTATAAGTACATATATTCCGTAGCCGAGACCATGGCCGACGAGGATTTAAAGAAGCTGTGCATAAAGGCGCTGACAGACAATAAGGAAAAGCTCATGTACTACCCTGCGGCGTCCAAGAACCACCATGCCGAGTTTGCGGGACTTTTGTACCATATAAAGAGAATGCTCATGGCAGGCTTAAGGCTCTGCGAGGTCTACACCATACTGGATAAGGATCTGGTGGCGGCAGGGGTCATTCTTCACGACATGGAAAAGCTGAGGGAGATAGAGTCCAACGAGTACGGCATGTCGCCGGGATATTCCACGGAGGGCCAGCTTCTGGGACACATCGTTCAGGGAGTGAGAGAGCTTGAGAAGATAACGGCGGAGCTGGATTTTCCGAGGGAGAAGGCCCTCATGCTGGAGCATATGATTTTATCCCATCACTACGAGCCGGAGTTCGGAAGCCCGAAGCGGCCGATGTTTCCGGAGGCCGAAGTACTTCACTATCTGGACATCTTAGACGCCAGAATGTTCGACATGGAGGAGGCGCTAAAGGGCGTAGAGCCGGGAGCGTTCTCCGAGAAGGTATGGACCCTTGACGGCAGGAGAGTATATAGATCTATGTATCAGGCAGAAGAGTAAATGGAAGAGAAAAAGGGTGTTTTAACGGAGATAATTTTTCATAACGAAGAGAACGGCTACACCGTGGGAGTCTTTGAGACGGAGGAGGAATACTTCACCTGCGTGGGCTGCATAGCCGAGCCGAGAAAGGGCGCGACTTACAGGCTCACGGGAGAGTTCAGGGTTCATCCGGGATACGGAGAGCAGTTCTCCTTTACGGCATGTGAAGAGGTAATGCCCGAGGGAACTGATGAAATAAGGGCTTTTCTGGCATCGGGAGCATTAAAGGGCATAGGCCCGAAGACGGCGGCCCTCATAGTCGATAAATTCGGAGAGGACACCCTTAAGATAATGGAGGAATCCCCTGAAAGGCTGACAGAGATTTCCGGAATCGGGGAAAAGAAGGCGAAGCAGATAGGGGAAAGCTACGCCGTTCGCAGGGAGTTTGCGGGTGTATCACTTCACTTTCAGAAGTACGGGATTACTTCCGACCAGGCGTATAAGCTGTACAGGGCCTACGGCGCGGATGCAGTGGCTCTCATAGAGGAAAACCCGTACAGGCTGGTGGACGAGGTGTACGGCTTCGGCTTCAAAAGGGCGGACGCCATAGCGGAAAAGCTGGGCGTCGAAAAGGAGAGCCCTTTCAGGATTTCCAGCGGAATAACGTACGCCCTGTGGTTTTACGCAGGAGAAGGAAGCGCATATGTGCCTCTCGACGAGCTGTGCGAAAAGGTGTCGGGACTTCTCGACGTGGCCCCGGACAAAGTCCGCGATATGATTGTGACCATGGCTTTTGAGGGTAAGGTTCAGCTCGACACCGTGGCGGGCGTCACGTCAGTCTATCTGTTTTTGTTCTACGAGGCGGAGCAGCGGGTGTGCCGGAACCTTCACCTCATCAAAAACGTCAGGATAAAACCCCTTAAAGCCGACCCGGACAGCATGATAGCCATGACCGAAAGGGAAAAGGGAATAACCCTTTCGGACAGGCAGAAGGAGGCTGTGAAAAACTCCATAACCGGCGGTTTTTCCGTGATCACCGGAGGACCGGGAACGGGAAAGACGACTATCATAAACACCATAATAAACATATTCGAGTATAGCGGACTTAAGACGG
The DNA here is from genome assembly GCA_949287095.1 of uncultured Bacillota bacterium. Lineage (GTDB taxonomy): Bacteria > Bacillota > Clostridia > Peptostreptococcales > Anaerovoracaceae > Avanaerovorax. Next base: position 19,629 of record CASEFA010000003.1, on the reverse strand, counting down.
CCATAGCGGCTCCTACGGGAAGGGCCGCGAAGCGTATAACGGAGACAAGCGGAAGGTATGCATCTACCGTTCACAGGCTTTTGGAATACTACTATAACGATGCCGCAGACGAGATGGTTTTCGGACGCAACGACGAAAACCGGCTGGAGTACGATGCGGTAATAGTGGACGAGGCGTCCATGATAGACATACTTCTGATGAAGGCCCTCACCGACGCCATAGCGCCGGGAACCAGGTTCATCATGGTGGGAGACGCGGATCAGCTTCCTTCCGTGGGAGCGGGCAACGTCCTTGCCGATATCATAGAAAGCGACTATGCCAACACGTCCCGGCTTACGGAGATATTCCGCCAGGCGGGGGAAAGCCTCATAGTGGTAAACGCCCACAGGATAAACAAAGGCGAGTATCCTTCATATAACGAGAAGGATAAAGACTTTTTCTTCATGGAGCGCCGCCGGGAACAGGACGTTTCGGAGCTGATAAAAGACCTTGTGACGAGAAGGCTTAAGACCTACTACGACGACCTAGATCCCGTTCGCGACATTCAGGTGCTGACTCCGGCAAAGAAAGGCGCTCTCGGAAGCGTGACCTTAAACCGGATGCTCCAGGAGGCTCTGAATCCACCGGCATCCGGTGTTCCGGAGAAGAAGTACGGAGACAGGGTTTTCCGCACCGGCGACAAGGTGATGCAGATAAGGAACAACTACCAGATCGGCTGGAAAAGCCGCAGGGACTTTTCAGAGGGAGAGGGAATCTTCAACGGAGACGTGGGCTTCATACAGTCCATAGACAAGGAAAGCGGCATACTGTCCGTCCTTTTCGATGAGGACAAGGTAGCGGAGTACGACTTTTCAATGCTGGACGAGCTGGAGCTTGCCTATGCGGTCACCGTCCACAAGAGTCAGGGCAGCGAATTTCCGGTGGTTGTAATGCCCGTCATGTGGTTTCCGCCGGTTCTTGCAACGAGGAACCTCCTGTACACGGCGGTGACCAGAGGTAAACGGGCCGTGGTTCTCTGCGGAAGCGAGGAGAGAATCAGGGCTATGGTGGACAACAACCGTATAAGCTTAAGGTATTCGGGCCTTAAGAGTAGGCTTTCCGATATGCTCATGAGGGAAGAAAGGGATCAGGGATGAAGATAATCGACAGTGCTGCGGAGCTGATTTTTCCACAGCACCTTTACTGCGGCTGCTGCGGGAACATAATAGACGAGACAAGACAGTACGGACTTTGCGACCACTGTCTCTCACACTTCGGCTGGAACACGGACGGCCTTGACGTGATAGACGGAATGGCCGCCGGGGCGTGCCTTGACTACGGCATTTACGAGAGAACCCTCATCTTCGGACTGAAGTACAAGGGGAGAAAGTACCTGGCCCGTGACATCGGGGCCATTATGGCGGACAAAGTGCGGGCTCTGGGTCTTGACAAAAGCTGCGACGCCATAGTACCCGTGCCGCTTTACAGAGCCAAGGAGAGAAAGCGGGGCTTCAATCAGGCGGCTCTCATAGGAAAGTATCTTGCCCGGCTTACGGGCCTGGAGTGCGTTCCCGACATGCTGTTACGCACGAGGGAGACCGCTCCAATGCGGAGTCTGGGCCCTGCGGAGAGAAGATGGAACATAGAAGGCAGCATAGCCTTTAACGAGAAATACGCCGGGCAGGTTTCGGGCCGCCGGGTGCTTCTAATAGACGACTTTTACACTACGGGAAGCACGGCCCTGGAATGCCGGCGGGCTCTCGTTTCCGGCGGAGTTTCAGACGTTACGTTTTTGGCATTTGCGGCAAGGCGAAGCAGGGATACGGGGGACGCGGCGAATGCCATGGGAAGATAAAAATTTAAAACGGTATGACAGATGTCTGTGTCTGTGGTTGAAAATCCAGGCCAGCTACGGGCGAAGGGATCCACGTAAGCTGATCCGCAAGGCGGCAGTGATCATGGCGTAGCTTAGAAGTAAGTCCTCGGGAAAATCCCGGTAAAGGCAAGTGTGGGGGCAAAGACCAGGTCAGGCAGACATCTGTCATGCCGTTTTATTATGTCACGGCGTCAGGAACAGCGATTCTTCGACGGTCGGAAAAGGTGGGACCGGCAGCTTGACAAAATCGCCGGATAAAGCAAAAAGGTCAAGGCGATTTTTGACATTTCTAAGTCGCTGGACGGGAAAGGTCAAGAAAATCATCGATCATCACGATTATATCCTTGACATTTCGTATGAATCGGGTTGAAAATGTCAAATATCACCTTGACAAACCGTCTTGTATTCAAGGATTTTGTCAAACCGGAAAGCCCCTTAATGATGCATAGAAAGACTGGACGGAAAATGGGCTGAACGAGGGGCTGAACACTTGAAAAAAACAGGTGCAAAACCTACTCTGCTGTGATAAAATGTACTATATAATGTAAAAAATCGAGGAGGCAAAACATGCTGCAGTTTGAAACGGGTCAGGATAATTCAGCTGTAATAAAGGTTGTAGGCGTCGGCGGAGGCGGATGCAACGCGGTAAACAGAATGATCGAGGCGGGACTGAAGGGCGTTCAGTTCATCGCCATGAATACAGATAAACAGGCGCTTGCCAAGTGCAATGCGGAGACTAAGATACAGATAGGAGAAAAGCTCACCAGAGGACTTGGTGCAGGCGGAAATCCCGAGGTAGGACAGCGTTCCGCCGAGGAAACCATAGACGAAATCAGAGCAATACTTGAAGGAGCCGACATGGTGTTCATCACCGCAGGTATGGGCGGAGGCACGGGAACCGGAGCAGCCCCTATAATTGCAAAGGTATCCAAGGATATGGGGATACTCACCGTTGGAGTTGTAACCAAGCCGTTCTTCTTCGAGGGAAAGAAGAGAATGACCCAGGCAGAGCTGGGAATCAAGTTCCTGAAGAAGTACGTTGATTCCCTGGTAATCGTACCTAACGACAAGCTCCTCCAGAATTCAGAGAAAAACACCACCATGCTTCAGGCGTTTGCCATGGCTGACGACGTGCTGAGACAGGGTGTTCAGGGTATATCGGATCTCATCTGCGATTCCGCTATAATCAACGTGGACTTCGCGGACGTGAAGTCTGTAATGACTAACAGAGGAATAGCTCACATGGGCGTGGGCAGAGGCTCCGGCGAAGACAGAGCCAAGGAAGCCGTAAAGACGGCCATCGAGAGCCCGCTTCTCGAGACTACCATCGACGGAGCCAAGGCCATACTCCTCTACGTTTCCGGCGGATACGACCTGGGAATGCTGGAGGTTCAGGAGGTTGCAAGCCTCGTTGAAGAAAAGGCCGACAAAGACTGCATACTCATATTCGGAGCTGCAGTAAACGAGGAGATGAAGGACGAGATTGCAATCACCGTAATCGCTACAGGCTTTGGAGGAGGTCTCGACGAGGGAATCGAAGGACTGGGATTTAACAGAGCCAGAACTAATCCGGAACCTGAAGAGGTAGTTACCGAGGACGGGCTTACGGGAAGAACCGTGACTTTAAGCGACATCTTCGGAGAAGCCGGAGATGAGGAGGAAGGAGATTCCAGATTCGGAATTCCTCAGTTCCTGAATAAATAACTTTTGACGCTTTTGGAAAGCCGGTAAATTGCTGCCGGCTTTTTGGCGATTATATGCGGACTGTAAAATCGCAGAGTGTAACATCTATGGACAACGTCATCAAATCACAGGATAACCTGAGATACAGGGGCTGGCAGAAGCTGCTGAAAAAGAAATACAGGGACAGAGAAGGCCGGTGCCTCATAGAGGGCGATAACCTCATAGAGGAGGCTGACAGAAACGGAGTTAAAATCCATGGGATAATCCTTAAGGAAAACGCTCCGGTAAGAGACAGAACCCGTGCCGTAACGGATAAGGGAGTGCCTGTGACAGTGCTCGCGGAGAAGCTTTTTACGACTCTTTCACAGACGGAGGCCAGTCAGGGGGCTCTTGCGGAAATAGAGATTCCCCGTTTTGCCGAAGGTGATATAGAAAGAGGCAGAGGCGGCAGCGGAAATATTGTGGTGCTGGACAGGCTTCAGGACCCGGGAAATCTGGGAACCATAATCAGGACGGCGGACGCTGCAGGCTTTGACGGAATAATATGCCTTAAGGGAACGGCGGAAGTCTGGGCTCCCAAGGTTATGAGGAGCGCAGCAGGATCCGTATTCAGAGTACCAACAGTATACGTCGGCAATCCGAAGGAGCTTTTAGAACTCATCGGAAGGACGGGAAAGAAGCTTGCCGTTACAGCCTTTGACGGGGCGACAGGCCTGTGGGATGCGCCCATAGAAAGAGACACTGCCATAGTGATAGGAAACGAGGCGACCGGCGTCAGCGAAGAGCTTATGCGCGCCGCGGACCTTAAGATAAAAATCCCCATGTACGGGGAGATAGAATCCCTCAATGCCGCAGTGGCAGCGGGGATTATCATGTACGAATCAGTAAGAAAAAATACAGGAGAGGATCGAGAAAATGCAGGAAAGACTGAATGAAATGCTTGAAGAAGCGAAAGGGCTCATCGAAGGAGCCGGTTCGATTTCCGAAATCGAGGAGCTGAGAGTAAAGTATCTGGGCAAGAAAGGCCAGGTTACGGAGGTTCTCAAGTCCATGGGCAAGCTGCCGCCGGAAGAGAAGAAGGAGCTGGGAAAGAGCGCCAACATGGTAAAGGGTCAGATTGACAGCCTCATTACCGAAAAGACGGCAGAGCTGAGAGAGAAGGAAAAGAACGCCAGACTGGCAGCAGAGAAGATTGACGTTACAGAGCCGGGAAAGGAAGTAAAGTTCGGAGTCAAGCACCCTATAACCCAGATAATCGACGAGGTTGTGGGAATATTTAAGTCCATGGGCTATTCCGTATACGAAGGCCCGGACGTAGATACAGTCTTTAATACATTTGACGGCCTTAACTCGCCGCCGACCCATCCGTCCAGAGATATGACGGACACCTTCTACGTTACGAAGGACATAGTTCTCCGCCCTCACACTTCGTCGGCGGAAATAAGAGCGGAAAAGGAGCTTCCTGTTCCGTATAAGATAGTAATTCCGGGAAGAACGTACAGGTGCGATACTCCTGACGCCACCCATTCCCACACTTTCCATCAGATAGAGATGATGGTAATAGGCGAAAACATCACCATGGCAGACCTTAAGGGATCCCTTGACCACATGGCGAAGAAGCTGTTCGGACCTGAGACCAGAACAAAGTTCCGACCTCATCACTTCCCGTTCACCGAGCCGAGCGCCGAGATGGACGTATCCTGCTTCAAGTGCGGCGGCAAAGGCTGCAACGTGTGCAAGGGAAGCGGCTGGATTGAAATTTTAGGCTGCGGAATGACCCATCCACATGTGCACAGAGCAGGCGGCATCGATACGGAAAAGTATACGGGCTTTGCCGTTGGAATGGGCGTAGAGAGAATAGCCATGCTGAAGTACGGCATCGACGACATCAGGCTTCTCTACGAAAACGACATGAGATTTATCGAGCAGTTTAAATAGAGGAATAAGGAGTAACACGCGAAATGATAGTTTCATATAAATGGTTAAAGGATTACGTTAACATAGACGTTCCCGTTAAGGAGTTCTGCGATAAGATGATAATGTCCGGCTCCAACCTTGAAACATGCAAGGCCATGGGAGAGGGAATAGAAAACGTCAAAATCGGCAGAATCGAAAAGATTGAAAAGCACCCGAACGCCGACAAGCTGGTGGTGTGCAGAGTGGACATGGGAGGCGGAGAGAGCCTTCAGATAGTAACCAGCGCACCTAATGTTTATGAGGGAGCCTTCGTTCCCGTGGCAGTTGACGGAGCTGTAGTTCCGGGGCCTCTTCACGGACAGCCTAAGGTAGAGGGCGGAGTGAAGATCTCCAGGGGTGAGATGAGAGGCGTTCTCTCAGAGGGCATGATGTGCGGCCCTCAGGAGCTGGGACTTTCGGACAAAGTGGCCCCTATAAACTCCAAGGACGGAATCTGGCTTCTGGAGGGAGACTGGAGCGACCATCTTGGCGAGGACGTGGACAAGGCCTTAGACCTTCACGACTACGCCGTTGACTTTGAGATAACCCCTAACAGGCCTGACTGCCTTTCCATGCTGGGAATGGCAAGGGAAGCGGCCGCAACCTTCGGAACGAAGATGATCTATCCTGATACGGAATGCGAGAAGGTTATATCCGAAAAGGCTTCGGACTACATCAAGGTAGACGTAAATTCCGACCTCTGCAAGCGCTATACCGCCAGAGTCATCAAGAACGTGAAAATCGAGCAGTCTCCGTGGTGGCTCCAGAAGAGACTTATGGCAGCCGGCATGAGACCTATAAACAACATAGTAGACATAACCAACTTCGTAATGCTGGAGTATGGCCAGCCTCTCCACGCATTTGACATCAGAAGCCTTGCCGGCGCTCACATCATCGTAGACACGGCAAAGGACGGAGACAGGTTCACAACCCTTGACGGCACCGAAAGAGAGCTTACCTCCGATATGCTCATGATAAACGATGCGGAAAAGCCCGTAGCCGTTGCCGGAGTAATGGGCGGACTGAACTCCGAAATCGAGAGCGACACTACCACCGTAGTGATAGAGTCTGCAACCTTTGTGGCTGACAGCGTGAGAAAGACCTCCAAGAAGCTGGGACTTCGCACCGAGGCTTCGGGAAGATACGAGAAGGGAATAGATCCGAACCTCTGCGAAAAGGCTGCCGACAGAGTCTGCAAGCTGGTGGAGATGCTGGGCTGCGGCGAAGTTCTCACGGGTTCCGTCGACGTATATAAGAACCCTGAAACGGCGCCAACGGTAACCGCAAGAGTGAGCAGAATCAACAGAGTTTTGGGAATCGACCTTGGAAGAGGCGATATGGTGAAGATCTTAGAGGGCCTTGAGATGAAGGTGGAAGGAACCGGCGACGAGCTCATCGTTACTCCGCCTTCCGTAAGACAGGACCTTCTGGAGGAGGTAGACTACGTGGAGGAGATTGCCCGCATGTACGGCTACGACAACCTTCCTATGACCCTTCCTGACCTTCAGACAAAGGCTGAATTCTCCAAGAGCTGGCTTCTCCGCGACTTTGTGAGAGAAACCCTTTGCGCCATGGGAGCCAACGAGATTCAGACATTCTCCTTCATGAACAACAAGACCCTTGACGCTGCGGGAATAGCAAAGGATTCCTGGGAGAGAGCTATGGTCGAGCTCATAAATCCTATGGGTGAGGATACGGCTTCCATGAGAACCATACTCACTCCGGGAATGCTGGAGGTTCTGGGAAGAAACTATTCCAGAAACGTAGAAGCCGTAAGGGCATATGAAATCGGAACAGTGTTCATGAAGAACATGATAGACGAAAATCAGCTTCCTCACGAGTCCCTGGATCTTACCATAGGACTTTACGGCGAGGGAGAGGACTTCTTCACCCTTAAGGGAATGGTAGAGGCCCTTCTTGACCGCATAGGAATCGAAGGCGTTATCTACACTCCTGAAAGCGAGTACGGTGTATATCATCCGGGCAGATGCGCAAGGATTTCCGTAAAGACGGAGGCAGGCGAGGAGATAGAGCTTGGAATCATGGGTGAGGTTCACCCTGACGTTGCCGAAAACTTCGCCATAGGAACCCGTGCCTACTGCGCGGAGCTGTTCTTTAACGTTCTCGTAGAGCTTTCGGGCCGTGAGATTCAGTACCATCAGCCGCCTAAGTATCCGTCCATCACCAGAGACATCGCTCTCGTAGTGGACGAGGACGTTACTGTGGGACAGATGGAAGACGTTATACACGAGGCTGCGGACGAGCTCTTAAGAGACGTGAAGCTCTTTGACATATACAGAGGAGCCCAGGTGGGAGAAGGAAAGAAGAGCGTAGCCTTCAGCCTTACCTACAGACACGACGACAGAACCCTTACCGACGAGGAAGCCGACAGAGAGCACGCTCTCATAGCGGACGCCTTAAGGGACAAGGTCGGCGCGAAGATAAGAGATAACTAAACTTTTCGTCAGGAGAAAGCTATGAGTAAAGTAACGGTAAAGATTTACGGACAGGAGTACACTATATCGGGAGAGAGAAGCGAGGAGGAAATCAGAGAGATAGCCTCCCACGTTGACAGCGAGATGCGGGCCATCGGAAGGCTTCTCAGCGACCCTTCGTCGGGAAGTCTTGCCGTGCTCACGGCGGTGAACATCGCCGAGGAATGTCACGGAATCCGAGAGGAAATGGCCGGGCTTAAGGCCGAAAACGACAAGCTGACGGAAACGGTAAAGTACTACGTGAACATGTGGGAGGAGGCGAAGAAGACCTCCAAGCAGAACCGTGACAGCATAAACGATATGAAGACGAAGAGGAAGGAGTACGAGGAGCAGATAAAGGAACTTAAGGCTAAATGCGACGAGTACGAGAGCACGTTCTTCGAGCTTCAGATGGAGAACATTCAGCTTAAGAGCGAGCTGGAAAAGTATAAGAGAAAAGTCGAGTAGGGGCGGGCGTTTTGCGCTCCCCTGCCGCAGGCTTTTGCAAAGAAGAAGTGAGGATTATGAATAAGAAAGCCCTGAGGGTTTTAGAATACGACAAAATACTGGAGCTTTTGAAGGCGGAGGCAGGCTCAGAGATGACGCGGGAGCTCATATCGAAGCTTACTCCCTATGACGATATCCGCACTATAAGAGAAGAATTAAGGTCAACTACAGAGGCGGTTGACCTTATTGTGCGTAAAGGACCTCTGCCTACGGGAGGCCTCCATGACATAGTAAAAGAGGTGCAGTATGCGAAAAAGGGCGGAGTCCTGAACCTGAAGCAGCTTCTCACCGTCGCCTACGACATCGGAATCGCATCGCGGGTGGTGACGTTCATGAAGGGAAGCGAAGTACCCGAGGTTCCTTTGATTTCCGCTATGACGGACGTTATTGTGACCATGCCCAATCTGGAATCGGAGATAGAAAGGTGCATACTGAACGAGGACGAGCTCAGGGATAACGCATCTCCCGAGCTTTCAAGGATAAGAAGATCCATAACCAGGCAGAACGAGGCAATAAGAGCGAAGCTGGACAGACTGGTAAACGATTCGACAAACAGGACTTATCTGCAGGATTCCATCGTTACCGTGAGAGACGGCCGCTTCGTGATTCCCGTAAAGCAGGAGCACAGGGCTCACTTTTCGGGGATAGTTCACGACCAGTCAAAGGCGGGAGCCACTCTTTTCATAGAGCCTCAGGCCGTGGTGGAGCTGAACAACGGTCTCAGGGAGCTTGAGCTTGCGGAGGAGGCCGAAATCGCAAGAATTCTGGCGGAGCTCTCCTCCAGAGTGGCAGAGCACAGCGACCACATCAGAAACAATCAGGAGCTTCTCCTGCGCCTCGATTTCATAATGGCAAAGGGAAAGCTCTCCAGAAAGATGGACGGGGAGGAGCCTGCCATAAGCGAGGATATGTCCCTGGTGATCAGGAAGGGAAGACACCCTCTCATCGACGGGAAGAGGGTGGTTCCTATAGACATTCGCATAGGAAGCGACTTCAGGACTCTGGTCGTGACGGGCCCTAACACGGGAGGAAAGACCGTCAGTCTTAAGACTACGGGACTTCTTTCCCTCATGGCCATGAGCGGACTTCACATTCCGGCGAGGGAAGGAAGCGCCATACCCGTATACGGAGAGATATTTGCGGACATCGGAGATGAGCAGAGCATAGAGCAGAGCCTTTCGACATTTTCGTCTCACATGAGAAACATAGTGGAAATAGTGGACGGAGCGGCCTTTGATACCCTGGTGCTGGTGGACGAGCTGGGAGCGGGAACGGACCCTACCGAGGGAGCGGCCCTTGCTATAGCGATTCTTTCAAAGCTCTACAGAAACGGAGCATGTACCATAGCAACCACCCACTACAACGAGCTTAAGAAGTACGCCCTCTCCACGGAGGGAGTTCAGAACGCCTCCATGGAATTCGACGTCGAGACCTTAAGCCCTACGTATAAGCTTCTCATAGGAGTAGCCGGAAGGTCCAACGCCTTTGAGATTTCCAGAAAGCTGGGACTTCCGTCTGACATAATAGACGAGGCGGGGAGGCTCATAGAGCGGGGAGACATGGAGTTTGAGGACGTGCTTTCCGCCATAGAAGAGGACAGAAAGCAGGCGGAGCGCGACAGAGACGAGGCAGCCGCAATAATTGAGGCGGCAAGGCGGGAAAAGGCGGACATAGACGCCAAAGTCGCCACCCTCAAGGAAAAGCGGGAAAAGATTATCGAGGACGCCAGAGCAGAAGCCAGAGACCTTATAAGAGAGGCGAGAGAGACGGCCTCTGACGTGGCAAAGACCCTTAAGGAGCTGGAACACGTTCCCGATAAGTACGAGAGAAGAAAGAAGCTTTCGGAAAGCCGCGCAAAGCTTCGGGAGGAGGAGGACAAGTACGCCTCCGGCATAGTGAGGAGGATCAACGCCGAACCTGTTACGGCCGATAAGATTAAAACCGGAGACAGGGTGAAGATACTCACCCTGAACCAGAACGGCGAGGTTCTGACTCTTCCCGATTCAAAGGGAGATCTTACGGTCAGCATCGGAATGATGAAGCTTGCCGTAAACCTTAAGGACATCGCCCTCATAAACGACGGAACGCAGAAAAAGCAGCAGGAGAAAAAGACGAAGTACGGAGGGCTGTATAAGTCCAAGGCCATGAGCGTATCGGCGTCCATAAACGTTCAGGGAAAGAACCTTGAGGACGCTCTCATGGACGTTGAAAAGTACATTGACGACGTGTACATGGCAGGTCTTGAGAAGGTGACCATAATTCACGGAAGAGGCGAGGGAATCCTCAAGAACGGAATAAGGGATATGCTCCGCCATAATAAATCGGTGAAATCATTTAAGCCGGGAGCGTATAACGAAGGCGGCGAAGGGGTGACCATCGTCACCATGAGGAGGAGTTAATATGTATCTTGTGAGCAGGTGCCTTACGGGCGTGAACTGCAAATACGACGGCGGAAACAACCGGAACGGGCATGTTATTGAGTTCTGTAAAAACCATAAGGTGTGCACCGTTTGTCCCGAGGGAGATTCGGGACTTCCCTGCCCCAGGCCTCCGGCAGAGTACGAGCCTGGAGGAACGGGCAGGATAGTCGATAAAGAGGGAAAAGACGTTACTGAGGAGTTCCTCCGGGGCTCGCGCATAGCCCTTGAGAAGGCGCTAAAGGCGGCAGAGGATGCAGGTGAAGAAATAGAAGGCGCAATTTTAAAGGCGAAAAGCCCTTCCTGCGGCAGCGGACGTATCTACGACGGAACCTTTACGGGAACGCTCACGGACGGAGACGGCTGCTTCACGAAGATGCTTAAAGAAATGGGTATAGATGTAATATCGGAAAAGGAGTTACAGGAAAATGATAAATTTTAAAGAAGAAATAGCCGGGATAATAGCAGGTCAGGTTGAATTCCTTACGGAGGCCGAAATAGCCGACATCATAGAAATCCCTCAGGACAGCAAAATGGGAGATTACGCATTTCCGTGCTTCCGCCTCGCAAAGATTCTCAGAAAGGCTCCTCCTCTCATCGCAAAGGACATAGCCTCCGCCATAGAGGAAAGCGACCTTTTTGATAAGGTTGAGCCGGTAAACGCCTACGTAAATATGTTCATCGCAAAGGAAAAACTCATAGAGAGCACCGTAAGCGAGGTTCTCTCAAAGGGCGACGACTTCGGAAAGAGCGATGAAGGTCAGGGAAAGAAGGTCATAGTGGAGTTTTCGTCTCCAAACATCGCAAAGCCTTTCCACATCGGCCACATCAGAAGCACCGTGATAGGAAATTCCCTATATAAGATTTTTGACGCCATGGGCTACGACGTGTTCAGAATCAACCATCTGGGAGATTACGGAACTCAGTTCGGAAAGATGATCTGCGCCTACAGACACTGGGGCAACGCGGAGGACGTAAAGAGAGAGCCTATAAAGACCCTTCTCTCATACTACACGAAGTTCCACGTTGAGGTCGAGACCCATCCGGAGCTTGACGATGAAGCCCGCGAGATTTTTGCAAAGCTTGAAAAGGGAGAGAAGGAGGAGGTGGAGCTCTGGCAGTGGTTCAGAGAGGAAAGCCTCAAGGAATTCACCAGAGTATACGACATGCTGGACATTTCCTTCGATTCATATAATGGCGAAAGTTTCTACTCGGACAAGATGCCGAGATTCGTAAAGGAGCTTAAGGAAAAGGGACTTCTCAAGGAGTCCCAGGGAGCGCAGGTTGTAGACCTGGAAGAGTACGGTCTTGGCACCGCCCTCATAACAAAGTCAGACGGCTCCACCCTTTACATCACCCGCGACATTGCGGCAGCGGTGTACAGAAAAGAAACCTACAATTTCTATAAAAATATATACGTCGTGGCTTCCCAGCAGAACCTTCACTTCCAGCAGTGGTTCAAGATTCTGGAGCTCATGGGTTACGACTGGGCAAAGGACTGCGTTCACGTTCCTTTCGGCCTCGTAAGCCTTGAGGAGGGAACCATGTCCACGAGACACGGAAGAGTGGTGTTCCTGGAGGACGTGTTAGACAAGGCCGTTGAAAAGACGAGAGAGATCATTGCCGAAAAGAACCAGAACTCCGATCTCGACATCGACGAGGTTGCAAAGGAAGTTGGAATCGGCGCCGTAATATTCCAGGAGCTTTCCAACAACCGCATCAAGGACTACACCTTCAAGTGGGACAAGGTTCTCAACTTTGACGGCGAGACGGGCCCTTACGTTCAGTACACCCATGCAAGGTGCGCCAGCGTAATCAAAAAGGCGGGAGAGGATACGGTTAAGAAGGCGGAGAACACCTCCGGTCTCGACTACGGCTACCTTACGTCCGAAAGCGCCTACGAGCTCACCAAGCTTCTCTACAGGTTCCCTGACGTGATTAAGGACGCCTGCGAGAAGTACGAGCCTTCCATCGTGACGAGGCACATAGTGGACATGGCTCAGGGCCTGAACAAGTTCTATCACGACGAGCACATTCTCACTGACAACGACGAGGAAAAGGCTGCCAAGGTTGCCCTGGTAATAGCGACAAAGACTGCAATAAAGAACGGTCTTGCCCTCCTCGGAATGAAGGCACCTGAGAGAATGTAGGAGAAAGGGATACAGGATATGAGATATATAGGAGACATCTACAGACCGCCCAGCGAGGCGTACAGCCTGCTGGTTCAGGTCACCATAGGCTGTTCTCACAACAAATGCACATTTTGCGGCATGTTCAAGGCGAAGCAGTTCAGAGTGCGCCCGGTAAACGAGGTCATAGAGGATCTGGAGGACGCAAGGAAGACTTATGCCAGAGTGGGGAGAATATTCCTCTGCGACGGCGACGCCCTCTGCCTTTCGACGGACAAGCTGCTTGTAATACTGGATAAGATAAGGGAGCTGTTTCCCGAGTGCGAGAGAGTGGGTATCTACGGCTCGGCAAAAGACGTTCTGAGAAAGACTCCCGAAGAGCTTAAGACCCTTAAGGCTCACGGCCTTGGAATCATCTACCTGGGAGCGGAATCGGGAAGCGAGAAGATACTTGAGATGATAAACAAAGGCGTCAGCCGGGATCAGCTCATAGAATCCGTAAGAAAGATAGAAGATGCGGGAATTCCCGCATCGGTAACCTTTATCTCCGGCATGGGCGGAAAGGCGCTCTGGAAGGAGCACGCCGTCGAAACCGGAAAGATGATAACGGAAATGAACGCATCTTATGTGGGGCTGCTCACTTTGATGCTTGAGCCGGATGTGCCCCTGGCGGAGGATATAAGGAGCGGAAAGTTTCAGGTTTTGACGGGAGAGGAAGTGGTTCAGGAGACATACCTCCTTCTTCAGAACGCAGAGCCAAAAGGCCCGTGCGTATTCAGGAGCAACCACGCCTCCAATTACGTGTCGCTTCGGGGAAACCTTCCGCAGGACAGAGACAGAATGCTCGCCCAGCTTGAGAGAGCCATGGACGACACGGAGCTTTTAAAGGACGAGCGCTTCAGAATGCTTTAACCAAAAGTGCTTCAGAAAGAGGGAATTCTTTTGAGGATTTTGCTTACAACCCTAAACGCCAAATACGTTCACTCGAATCTCGCCCTTAAGTACCTCTACAACGTGACGGTGGACTCAGGCCTTGACATTGAGCTCCGGGAATACACCATAAACCACGAGCTGGAGGCCGTTTACGTGGACATCTTAAGAGGGCGCTACGACATCGTCTGCTTTTCATGCTACATATGGAACATAGAGCAGATAAAACCTTTGTGCAGGGACCTTAAAAAGGCGTGTCCCGACCTTAAGATTCTCCTTGGCGGCCCTGAGGTCACCTACGGAGCAGAGGACTTCCTTTCGGAAAATCCGTGGGCGGATTACATAATACGGGGAGAGGGCGAGCTTGCAATGTTTCAGTTCGTAAAGGCTCTTGTTCTGGGGGATAAGAAGTTCTCCCGGGTCGGATCTCTTACGCACCGCCGGGGAGGGAGAGTCGTCAGCAGTCCGGACTGCCCTCAGGTTCCCATGGAAAAGCTGCCTTTTCCTTACGCAAGGCTTGACGTTGAACGGGACAAAGTGGTCTACTACGAATCCTCCAGGGGATGCCCCTACTCCTGCGGCTACTGCATATCCTGTCTGGACAGGAGTATGAGGTTTCTGCCCATGGAGAGAGTGCGCAGGGAGCTTGACTATTTCCTCGCTATGGAAGTGAGGCAGGTCAAGTTCATAGACAGAACCTTCAACGCCGACAGAATGAGGGCCGTTTCAATCTGGAACCACCTCATTGATAACGACAACGGAAAGACCAACTTCCACTTCGAGATCTGCGCGGACCTCCTGGACGATGATGCAATAAAAACCATAAGCAGAGCGCGCCGGGGACTTTTCCGCTTCGAGGTGGGGATTCAGAGCACGAACCCTCTGGTTCTTTCGTCGGTGGGAAGAAGCGGCGACCTTTACAGGCTGATGGAAAACACGGAAAAGCTGCTGGCCTTAGGAAACTGCGAAGTCCACGCCGACCTTATCGCGGGGCTTCCATACGAGAACTACGCATCCTTCGGGAGAAGCTTCAACAAGGCCTACGCCTTAAGGCCCCACGAGCTTCAGCTGGGCTTTCTGAAAGTGCTGAAGGGAACGCCGGTCGCTGACGACGCGGAGGCAAACGGCATAATATACAGAGACGAGGCGCCTTACGAGGTCATATCGACGGCGCACATTTCTGCGTCGGAGCTTGCGCGGCTGAAGATGATAGAGACCGTACTGGACCTGTACTACAACCGGGGAGGCTTCGATGAAACTCTGGAGTATCTGGACTGCGCAGTGGCCGAAAACAGCTTTGAGTTCTACGAAAAGCTGGCGGGATTCTACTATGACTGCGGCTACCACAGAAAGAACCATACTAAAGAAGACCTGTACCGGATTCTGCTGAAGTTCGCAGAAGGCTTTGGCGGAGCATCCGGCGAAATATACATAAAGACCCAAAGACACCTGGCCGGGGACATGAAGAAGTTCTTAAACCCCGAGGCCATTAAGAGATTTATAAGAAAGGGCTGGGAAATTTAAATGACAGACGCAAACCGCATACCCGACCGCATAGGCGAATACCTGATTCCACATCTGAAGGAATACATCTTCGACGAGCTGTCGGAGGGATATTTGAAGAAGGCGGGACTTGACGACATCCTTACGGGAGTTCCCATTCCCGTTCGCATAGGCGAGGTGGAGGGCCTTACCACCCTTAAGATTGCGCAGAACATGGCCTTTGTCATAGGCTGCGACGTAAACTTCAAACACCGGGACAGCTACATCGCCTACATAACCCGTCTCTTCACAAAGGACTTCGTAAAGCCTCTCATAAACGACGGCGTTGACGGAGCGGCAAAAAACGACTTCGATTACGCCTGCATCATGTTCCGCGCGGCCCTTCTAATCGACCCGGGCAACCCGGACGCCCTCTATTGCTACGGCAGGGCATGCAGGGACGCATATGAAAAAGGTGAGGGCGAGAACTTCGTGGGCAGGTTCAAAGCCGAGTCCCTGGAAGCCTTCGAGAAGCTTACCCTTGCAAAGCCGGACTTCGACATGGGATATTACTTCCTCGGCTACGGGTACCTGAACCTGGGCCTCTACATGAAGGCAAAGCTGACTTGGGAGGAGTTCATGAAGCTTTCCGGTAACGGGGAGATGAAGTCGGAAATCGCCCGGTGGCTTGAAAAGCTTTCCGAGCCGGTGAAGATAGAGGAAGGCTACAACAAGGTGATTTCCGGCCGCTTTCAGGAAGGCATCGATATCCTGTCGCCGTACAGGGAAGACCCCCGCTTCAGCAACTGGTGGCCTCTCTGGTACTATCTGGGCCTCGCCTACGACGAGCTGGGCGACGACGAAACGGCAAAGGAGTGCCTGCTGAAGGTGCTGACTTTGTCCCCGTCAAACACAGAGGTCATGGAAGCCCTTGCCGCCATCTACGAGGCGGAAGGGGACGAGGAGAAGGCGGAAAAGTACCGCCAGAAAGTCAGGATAGTCAGGGAAAACCGGGAAGCGGAGAAAGTGGAGAGAAACCCGGGACTGTCGTAAGGTGGGAAGGAAATCAGCGCGTTAACCTTTGACAAGTAAACGGTTGGTTTGCCACAATAGTGCTATTAAGGGATTCTTGGAAAATAAGTTTGCCATAAACTCTGAATCCAGCTAGCTCGTGGCAAACTTTTTTCTATTTTTAGGTAGAGTAGATGACAGAAGATGTATCTACAGCTGAATTAAAAGTAAAATCATCCCATAAATTGACATATAATGATAAAATTAGAATCATTGACCGGCTTCTTAGCCTAAAAGTTTGCCACGACATCAGTCTATTGGATATGTACGGCAAACTCGGTTTTCCAAGGGAACAGTAAAACGAATATCTACGGCAAACAGAACTTATTAGAATCGAAAGGCGGACTTAAGACAGCCGTAATTTCTATCAAATTTGTGTTGGCATCGATTTTAGGAATGGTTTGCGTGGGCGGATTGCGTGGGAGAAGAGAGTCTTGCCACAGCCCTTGACAACTCCCTCATAAATCGGTAAAATGATTCGTAGCTATTTTGATAAGAAAGAAGGTAATACCAATGAAAAGAATAACTACTATAGAAACCAGAGATCTTAAGAAGAGCATGGAAAATGGCGGCTGCGGCGAGTGCCAGACCTCCTGCCAGTCCGCATGCAAGACTTCCTGCGGCGTTGCCAACCAGGAGTGTGAAAACAAGAACTAATGGTACATCAGTATAAACTTAACGGATACAACATCGTACTCGACGTTTATAGTGGCAGTGTGCATTGTGTGGATGATGTGGCTTATGACATCATCCAACTTTTTTGTACGGAGGAAAAGCCGGCTATCGTCGAGAGGATAATGGAAAAGTACGGGGATCGCGACGACGTGACAAAGGCTGAAGTGGAGGCCGTCATTGAGGATATTGAGGCGCTGAAGGCGGCCGGAAAGCTTTTTACCGATGACGTTTTTGAGCCAAAAGCGACGGAGCTTAAGGAGAGGCACACCGAGATTAAAGCCCTTTGTCTCCACGTGGCCCACACATGTAACCTGAACTGCTCGTACTGCTTTGCCAGCCAGGGGCACTTTAACGGTACCGACGGACTTATGAGCCTTGAGACGGGAAAGCGTGCCATCGATTTTCTCATCGAAAACTCCAAAGGCCGTCATAACCTGGAGGTTGACTTCTTTGGTGGAGAGCCT
Source organism: uncultured Bacillota bacterium (assembly GCA_949287095.1). Lineage (GTDB taxonomy): Bacteria > Bacillota > Clostridia > Peptostreptococcales > Anaerovoracaceae > Avanaerovorax. The sequence continues at coordinate 1,986 of CASEFA010000003.1, read as the reverse complement.
CTCATGAACTGGGAGGTCGTAAAGGGCATAGTCCGCTACGCCCGCTCCGTGGAAAAGGCCCACGACAAAAACTTCAGGTTCACGCTGACCACCAACGGCGTGGGAATCGACGAGGACGTTATCGATTTTGCGAATAAGGAAATGCATAACGTGGTTTTGAGCCTTGACGGCAGAAAGGAAGTCCACGACAGGCTCAGAAGGTTTACGGACGGCAGCGGCAGCTACGACGTCATCGTGCCGAAGTTCAAGAGGCTGGTGGAGTCCCGGGGCGGCAAAGGCTATTACATGCGGGGAACCTATACCCATAACAACGTGGATTTCACAAACGACATATTCCACATGGCGGATCTGGGCTTTACCGAGCTTTCAATGGAGCCGGTGGTATGCTCCCCCGATGATCCTTTTGCGCTGACGGAGGAGGACCTGCCGAAGCTTTTCGAGCAGTACGAAATCCTGGCAAAGGAAATGATAAAGAGAAAGAAGGAAGGCAGAGGCTTCACCTTCTACCACTACATGATAGACCTGACTCACGGCCCGTGCATATATAAGAGGATTTCCGGCTGCGGTTCGGGAACGGAGTATTTTGCGGTGACACCGTGGGGAGACCTTTACCCGTGTCACCAGTTTGTGGGCGACGAAAGCTACAGAATGGGCGACATATGGCAGGGCGTTACCAACGAGGAGAAGAGACGGGAGTTCAAGCTCTGCAATGTCTATGCGCGTGAGGAGTGCAGGGACTGCTGGGCGAGACTTTACTGCAGCGGAGGCTGCGCCGCCAACGCTTATCACGCGACCGGGGATATCCGGGGAGTCTACGAATACGGATGCGAGCTCTTTAAAAAACGCATGGAATGCGCCGTTATGATTCAGGTCGCCGAGAGCATGGAAGATGCTGAGGAAAAGGCTCGGTAAGAGGCGGACGGTTTGACAGAGGGCAGATAGCCTGCCTATGGAGGGCGTAAGATGAGAATTAACAAATACATCGCAGTTTCCGGAGAGGCCAGCCGCCGCAAGGCGGACGAGCTGGTTGCGGGCGGATGGGTCAAAGTCAACGGACTGGTGCTCCGTGAGGCCGGATACGATGTCAGGGAAGGCGACGTCGTAGAGGTGGACGGACGGATAATCGAGCCGGTGACCGAGAAGGTATATATTCTGCTGAATAAGCCTCTTGGATACGTCACGACTTCCGAAGACGAGTTTGATCGCGATACGGTGCTGGATCTGGTGGCGGACGTGGACGCCCGGCTGTTTCCTGTGGGACGCCTTGACTACAATACGTCCGGTCTGCTGATTTTGACCAACGACGGAGACTTCGCCTATAAGCTAACCCACCCTAAGCACGAGCTGCCCAAGACATACCGCGCCCGCGTGGCCGGCGTCCTTTCGGACAAAAAGTGCGGCGTTCTTCGCAGGGGCGTCGACATCGGCGGCTTTGTCACCAGTCGGGCGCAGGTGCAGGTGGTGCGCGGATATCAGCGGTCGACTCTTGTGGACATCACCATACACGAGGGCAAAAACCGCCAGGTCCGTAAAATGTTCGCAGCGGTGGGAAATCCCGTTCAGGAGCTTACCCGCATCGCAATCGGCGACGTGAAGCTGGGCCATCTGGCGGAAGGCCACTACCGCAAGCTCACTGCAGACGAAGTGAAGAGGCTGCTGGCGGCCTGCTCGGGAGCAGGGCAGAAAGGCCGGCAAAGCCGCAACAGTCGTGACGGCGATGGTCGCAGGTAGGATCATGTTTGGAATAATCGGGACGAGGTTCATAGCCTTGTCCTTTTTATTTGGTCAAAAGGCGGTTTTGCCATACGTCGGCCAATAACAGTTTGGCTAAATCGCATATACATGTGAGAAAAACCAATAAATCTTGGTTAAAAGCGAAAGTTTAAAAGTCAAGTCCAAATTTGTGTGTAAAATCGTTATCAGGTAAATATTAATCTCTATCATTAAGCTGCTTGCAGATATTGCGTCCTTGCTATCTCATGCAGC
>CASEFA010000002.1 GCA_949287095.1 uncultured Bacillota bacterium | reverse complement strand
GCCGTGATAACGTCGGCATCCCGGCCCTTGAAGAACACCAGGTAGCGGGGTATCTCGCCGCTGGTATCCTTTTTCAGAGCAAAGTCAATGCCGTACTTCTTGGCGGTGGCGGAAAAGGCCCGGATGTTCCGGTCGGTGATCTCGATGTTGGAAACGCCGGTGTTGTGCTTCATCAGCTGCCGGAGGGTCTGCTTTCCGTGGTGCAGCTTGGTCTTATGGCCGGTCACTCCTTTCTGCATCTCGTCCAGCACTTTTTTCATGGCCTGCTGCAGCATCCCGGCGGAGAGTTTGGTGGCCTCCACACAGAGGGCAATGGTGCGCTGGGTGACTTCTTCCTGCATGACCTATCATCTCCTTTCTCCGCTGCCGTACAGGTCATGGTTCACCAGGGACGCATAGTAGCTGTCGATGGTGGCCGGGGCGTTATACAGGGCAGCCAGCAGATATTTCTTGATGTTGCGGACATAGGTGGTGTTCTCCCGCATACGGTCCAACACATACTCAATGTGAGAACTGTTCAGCTTCAGGAACCGGGATTTGACCACCTCCGCCGGATAGTCGTCCCCGGCAATGCGGATCGTTTCCCTGCGGGAACAGACGGTATCCACCATGAGTTCCACCAGTTCATTCAGCATATCCCGATCCAGCCGGTCATCCCGGCATAGATAGTCATACTCGATATTCTCCAAAATCAGTTCCCGATAGCTCTCTCGCTCCCGCATCCAGTCCCGTCCGGTTCGTTTGGTCTCTGCGGGGGTTTGGGGACTTGATTGGATAGGATTTGATCCTTCCGTACTTGATGAATCAGTATTTGATATTTGGTTACTTGATCCTTTAGTATTTAATTGTGCGGGTTTTTCCTGTTCAGGTTTTCCCAAGACAGGAGAATCCAAGACTGGTTTTACCTGAACTGGATTTTCCCGTTCAGGTTTTCCCGGTTTAGGTTCCGGCGGCCTGGGCTGCTCCAAAATCGTGTACTCGATGCTGCCGAGCCGCCCGTTGGCGTTGCGGACTCTTTCACGGATAATGTATCCCGCATCCTCCAGCTCCCGGACCGTAGCACAAATGCTGTCCACTCCATCCCGGCATATCCGCGCAAGACCTTTGGTGGTGTAGTCCCAATCCTCCGGCAAGGATAGCATGAGGGACAGCAGCCCCTTCGCTTTCAGCGACAGTGCCGTGTTCCGCAGATGATGGTTTGCCATCACCGTGTAGTCGCGGGTTTTCTCAATGCGAAATACCGCCATAATCTCACCTCCCTCCGGCGGTCTGGAAAAGTGTTCGTTTTCGGAAAAAATTCAATTCTGTGCCCACTTGCTTCTCCATGTGGGAAAACCTATGGACACTTGATTTGCATTTCCTACATGAAGAAATACCTTCGATTTCTCACCCCTTTCAATACAGTTTTCCGTGTACTTGATGGAAAGTAAAAACGCCATAGGATTCCCTATGGCGTTTGGGACAGGAAAAGGGTGCTGATATTTCACGCCAGTATTTGATTTTTTGACTTCACATCGTGTTCCTTGCCTCTGAAAACATTGATTTTACTGGACTATCTCATGTTTTCTTATTAGGAGGCGGGGAAAAGGAACCGCTATTCTATGGTCTCGCCCGGGTATACTATCTTCTTCACCCACTCCTTCTTTATTTCCCAGATGTTGCCGCAGACGTTCCAGATGCTCCAGTTATCGATCTTAAACGCCCTCTTCCAGCTTTCCCTGATTCTCTCTTCCTCCTCGGGGAACATTCCCTTATACTTACCCGACATTATCTCAAATCCGCTGGATATTCCCAGCTTCTTAATATGCTCGTCGTAGGCTTTCTGATCCTCGTCGTCCTCCGGCAGGTATATCTGATTCAGGACGTAGTCCCATTTCAGGTCGTCGAAATAGATAACCCGGCTTTCCGGGACGTCGAGGACGTATACAACCGTTCCGGGTATGGGCTTCAGGCAGTTTTCTCTGCTTATGGAGCACCATATGGGCGCATGAACGTCGTCAGGCTTCGGAAGGTACTTCACGGCCTCCTCCGTAAACCAGTCGTAGCACTTGAGAAAAAAAGGCGCAATATCGCCGAAATGAATCTGAACGTAAAGTCTGTTGTTGATTATCCTGCCGTTTCTCTCCAGCTGAGAAACCGTCTTGTCGTTCTGCCTCGTGTAAAGTCTTACGGTCTTTTCCTCCACGTCTTTCCTCCCTCAAAATCTGCGGTATTTTCACGGCGCAAAAAGCCAAAAGGAAGACATACTCCGGCGGAGTGTCTTCCTTCTCGTTTCGATTAGTCTCTGGTCTTAATCTTGGCTGCCTTACCGGTTCTGCCGCGCATGTAGTTGAGCCTTGCTCTTCTAACCTTACCGCGCTTGATAACGTCGATCTTCTCAACCCATGGTGAATGGATAGGGAATGTCTTCTCAACGCCTACGCCGGATGCAATTCTTCTAACGGTGAAAGTCTTAGCGATTCCGCCGTTCTGGATCTTCAGAACGAATCCTTCGAAATTCTGGATTCTTTCTCTGTTTCCTTCCTTAATTTTAACGTGAACCCTTACGGTGTCTCCAACGTTAAATGCAGGGACATCTTCCTTCAGATAATCCTGTGCAACTGAATCTAAAATATTCATTGTCTGGTATCCTCCTTCCCTCCAAGACGTTCGTGCTGCCAATTCCTTATTCCCGCAAGCAGAGGACCGCCCGTAATATTTAAAACAAAATGTCTACTTCACATAGAACGCTGATATTATATCACAGCAGTCCATGCGATGCAAGCAGAAATTCAGGTGAATCGGGCCCTCAGGCGTAAACCTGCCACGCAGCTGACCATTCCCCTTAATAATACTTTTTCAGAAAATCTCCTACGCTGAACACCATAGGATCACTCGGAAAATGTTTCAGGTTTCCGGTTATGAGTTTTGCGTCGCATTGTCTGGCTACCTCATAGAACTTTTTGTCCGCCTCATCTGTGAATTCTGTATCGACCGGCTCAGCCAAAGCAGATACGCCTTCGATTCGTATATAATCCAATAATGCGTCAACTTCACCGTGAGAAAACTTGAATTTCGGTCGCATCAGCACTTCCCGGTATTCGTTTATAATCCGGTAATCGTAGCACGGTGTCAGGCGTCCTGTTAACATCATACTTATAATCTTTGCAGGTGCGCCGTTTCTTGACCAGATAGCCGACACAAGCACATTCGTGTCAATTACAACTTTCATACTAATCTCCCTGGCGGGCAGCCCGTATTTCCGCGTCTATTTCCTCATCACTCATATATCCGTTTTCTGCTGCTCTCATACGCATAGAATTGAAAGCTATCGTTGCTTTTGCCTGTCTGACTGCCTTTAAGGTCTCTTCAAAATCACCGTCGGCAATATCCACAAGTATGGCTGTCGGTTTCCCGTTGTTTGTTATAACAGCCTCTCCGTCAACGGCAAGGTTTTCCCATATGGTCTTTGGCGTCGTTCTCAAATCTCGAACACTGTAGAAATTCATGGTATCCCTCCTTTTGTTGACAATATTATACCATATTGTCAACGTATTGTGCAACCGCTTATGCCTCTCTAAAACTCCTCTATGGCCCGCTTAAGCGTCCCTGCGTCCGTTATCTGATTCACGCTGCCGCGAAAGGCTGCGCTTCCGGGGGCGCCCTTAAGGTACCAGCCCACAAATTTTCTCATTTCCCGAACGGCTCCGTACTCTCCTTTAAGTTCGGTCATCATGTCGAGCTGTTCCAGCATAACCCGCTTCTTCTCTTCAAGGGTGGGCGGCATAAATTCCTCGCCTTTCCACGCAGCCTTAAGCTGGCTGAAAATCCACGGATTTCCTAAAGCCGCCCTGCCTATCATGACGAAATCGCACCCCGTCTCCTCCATCATCGAAAGGGCCGACTTTCCGTCCGTCACATCGCCGTTTCCGATTACGGGAATGCTTACCGCCTTCTTCACGGCTGCGATTACGCCCCGGTCGGCGCTTCCGCTGTAATACTGCTCTCTCGTTCGGCCGTGAACGGCCACCGCTGCGGCTCCTCCCGCCTCTATGGCTTTTGCAACCTCCACCGCATTTACGGACGATGAGTCAAAGCCTGCCCGTATCTTTGCAGTAACCGGCTTACCCGTCGCCTTTGTCATGGCGGAAATTATCCTGTACACCAGCTCGGGATTTTTCATTAGGGCGCTTCCCTCGCCGTTTTTCACTATCTTGGGAACCGGGCATCCCATGTTCACGTCGAGGATTACGTTGTCCCTTCCCTCAAGCTCTCTTGCGGCGTAGGCCATGATTTCCGGGTCGCTTCCGAAAATCTGGTAGGCCGTAGGCTTTTCGTCCTCATATACATACAGAAGCTGCTCTGTTTTTTTGTCGTTATAGTACAGTCCCTTTGCGCTCACCATCTCCGAATATACCAAAGCCGCCCCGAACCGTCTGCAAAGTCTGCGGTAGGGGGCGTCTGTAACTCCGGCAAGAGGCGCTGCAAAAAAGGGATTATCAAGTTCGATGTTACCTATTTTCAGCATCCGTTACCTTTCTAAACCTGTTCGTCGCACTTTTTGTGCCTGGTGTTTTTTCTGTTTTTCTCGTAAATAATCTCAAGTCCTTCGAGAGTGAGCATTTTGTCCACGTAGTCGATACAGTCGACGCCGCTGTCGATAAGTGTGGAAAGTCCGCCTGTGGCAACCACCAGCGGCTCCTTGCCGCTTCCGCAGATTTCCTTAAGCTCCTCCTTCATCCTTCTGACTATGTAATCGACCATTCCCATGTGACCGTAGACAAGTCCCGACTGCATGCTCTGAATCGTGTTCTTGCATATGGTAAGGCCCGGTTCCTCCAGTTCTACCTTAGGAAGCTTGGACGTCTTTTCAAAGAGTGCCTCCGATGAAATCTTAAGTCCCGGAGCGATAGTTCCTCCCAGGTATTCCGCCTTGTCGGTCACCGCGCAGAAGGTGGTTGCCGTACCGAAATCCAGTATAATCAGCGGGCCTCCGTATTTGTGAAATGCCGCCACGGCGTTTACTATTCTGTCTGCGCCCACCTGCTTCGGATTGTCATACTTCACTACGAGGCCGGTCTTTACGCCCGATTCCACCACTATTGCTCTCTTGTTGAAGTACTTCATGGAAAGATGCTGCAACGTGAACAGCACCGAAGGAACTACGGTGGATATGATTATATCGTCTATATCCTCCATCTTAAGGCCTTCAAACTGAAAGAGCTGGTTCACGACCATGCCGTACTCGTCGGCGCTCTTGTTGGTGTCGGTTTCGATTCTCCAGTTGGTAAGCAACTCTCTGTCTTTGAATACTCCAAGTACGATGTTGCTGTTTCCCACGTCAAAAGCTAATAACATGTGTTCTCCTTTAATTAACTACGCGTTCAAGACGCTTAAGGGCAAGGGCAATGGTAAGTCCCGGAATTACTCTGTTTCCGGTGATTTCCGCCCCCAGAACCTCGTTGATCTTCTTAAGCCTGTACTGTACGGTGTTGGTATGGATACCCATGAATTCCGACGTCTTTCCGCTGTTCATTCCTGCGTCCAGTACGAAGGTCTCCAGAGTGTCCAGAAGCTGACGGGCTTTGTTTTCTCCCATCTCCTTGCCGAAAGGCTCTAAAAGCTCAACGTAGTTCTTCTTTATATATCCTCCCTGCACCTGAATATTGATGCAGTTTGAAGCCAGAACAAGTTCATACTTTGTAAATACTCTCTTAAACGGGAACACGCTTTCCACGAAGGTCCACGTCTCGGATATGAGCTTGAATGCGTCGGCGGCGCCTTCTATTCCGTCTATTCCCGTGCAGTGGAATATCCTGACGCCCTTGTTGCCTTCCTTCAGTTTATCATAGAGCTTAAGGCAGGTCAGCTTACCGCTGCCGTCTTCCGCATCGCTTCCGCACTTCATCACGATGCCGTAGATTTCTTCACCCTCGAAGATTCTGAGAACCTCATAGTTTTCTTCTTCCTCAAAGCCTGAAATGATGTCTCTGCACCTGGTATTGTCTATGCCTTTGGCGTAGAACACGCTCATAAGAGCTCCCGGCTCTATGCTCATCTCGTCCTTAAGGGAGTATGCAAGAGATTTATTTCCGCGTATCAGAGCTTTGATAAATTCCGTCTTTACATCTCTTTCCGGAGTGAACTTCCACATTCCGGCCGCAAGCTCGATTATCTCTGCAAGTTTGGTCAGCTCGCCGGCGGAATAGTTATCCTCGTTATCCACGATGAGCATGAAATACTTTTCACGTCCTATGTTGATCGTGCCCCAGTACGTGAGAACGCCGTCCACGTCAACCATGGAGTATATTCCGGATTTTTCGGGCTTTCTTTCCTTAATCTTTCTGACGGCTTCAGAGACTGTAATCTTATGTCTCGTCTCGATGACAAGGATAGGGTTGAAGTCCTTTGAAAGGAGCACAGCCTGAAATTCGTTGTTTACGGCAGCCTCCCTCAGAGCCGTCTGAAAGCTGGTATACTTCTCAAAATTAAGCAGGTGATAAATTGTATTGTTTACGAGGCTGTTCTTGAAATTATCGCCGTAAAGTATTTTATCCATTACCTGCTCTATGGCGTCCGAATACTCGCTTTCATTGCCGTTGGGAATCAGTATGAGCGGAAGAGCCATGGATTCAGCCGCTTCCAGAATGTCGGCGTCCGCTGCGGTTATCCCGTTTTTCGCGTGGAATACCACCAGAGCGCTCACGCCGCATTTAGCAAGCTCTCTCACAACTTCCGTCTGAAGAGCTTCATTTCCCTTCATCCCGTAAAATGATGTCAGCACCATCTGTTCTCTGACGCCGTTGTTTTCAACAGCAGTCTTAAGGTCCACAGCGTCCATGACGGACACGGATCTTACTCTGTTAGACAATCCTCTTTTTCCTGCTGCCACTATAGACGGATTAAAAGCATCCAGTTTCAGACAGTCGCTCACTGTAATCTTCATTTAACACCTCCGGATCTGCAGGCTACTTATTTCCTCCGTCATCCTCATGACTCTCATCCTGCTGATCGTTATCTCCGCTTTTCTCTTCGGTTTCCTCTCCGTCGCCTGTATTTCCGAACCTGTAGCTTTCCGTAAGAGGTCTGGTCAGAACTCCGTCTGAACCGTCATTCATATAATCCGTATCATACTTTGCCAGTTCAGCCTTTAACTTTTCCTCTTCTTCCTTGCGGATACGCTCATTTTCCGCCGCTTCCTCGGCGTTTCTCTTTCTTATCTTCTCTTCCTGCTCCCTCACCTGTTCGGCAAGACCTTCAGCGTCTATTTCGCCTGTATAGAGAGCTTCAAACTGCTCACCGTCGAGGGTCTCAACAGCCAGAAGCGCCTGAGCCACTCTTTCCAGTCTTTCCATGTTCTCGCTGATAATCTTCTTAGTATCGTCAAATGCGCTGTCGATGATTCTTCTCACTTCGTGGTCTATCTCAGACGCAACATTTTCGGAGAAGTTCTGCCTCGTCGAGAAGTCTCTTCCCAGGAACACTTCATCGGAGCTGCTGTAATTTACAGGCCCTATCTTCTCACTGAAGCCGTACTTGGTAACCATGTCGCGGGCTATTTCGGTTGCCCTCATTATATCGTTGCTGGCTCCGGTGCTTATATCGTCCAGCGTGAGCAGTTCTGCCACACGACCGCCCAGAAGGTGCCTTATGGCATTTATCATGCTGCCCCTTGTCTCGTAAGCTTTATCCTTTTCAGGAAGCTGCATGGTGAAGCCGCCTGCCATTCCTCTCGGAATGATGGTAATCTGGTGAACCGGGTCGGATCCCGGGAGACTTCTCATCACAACAGCATGTCCGGCCTCGTGATAAGCGGTAAGCTTTCTCTCTTCTTCGCTTATAACTCTGCTCTTCTTTGCAGGACCCGCTATAACCTTGGTAGTAGCCTCCTCTATCTCCTCCATCCTTATCTTAAGGCCGTTTCTCCTTGCCGTAATGAGAGCCGCTTCGTTGAGAAGGTTCTCAAGGTCGGCCGGAGTAAATCCCGGAGTTCTCCTTGCGATAATTTCAGGAGAGACCTCGTCCGCAAGAGGTTTGTCTTTAGAGTGAACTCTTATTATCTCCTCACGGCCCTTTACGTCAGGAACTCCTATGACAATCTGTCTGTCGAATCTGCCTGGTCTTAAGAGCGCCGGGTCTAAAACGTCAGGTCTGTTGGTAGCGGCAAGGATTATGATTCCGGAGTTCTCACCGAATCCGTCCATTTCAACGAGGAGCTGGTTAAGGGTCTGCTCTCTCTCATCGTTTCCGCCTCCGAGGCCTGCGCCTCTCTTTCTTCCCACGGCGTCTATCTCGTCTATAAACACGATGCACGGTGCATTCTTCTTTGCCTGATCAAAGAGGTCACGTACGCGGGAAGCTCCCACTCCGACGAACATCTCGACAAAGTCGGAACCGCTTATGGTGAAGAACGGAACTCCGGCCTCTCCCGCCGTAGCTCTGGAAACATAGGTCTTTCCTGTTCCCGGAGGGCCTACGAGAAGAACGCCTTTTGGAATTCTGGCTCCAACCTCTCTGTATTTTCTCGGATCCTTGAGGAAATCCACGATTTCCATAAGTTCCTCTTTTTCTTCCTTAAGTCCTGCAACGTCGTCGAAGGTTATCCTCTTGCCGTCGCCCTTATAGAGTCTCGCCTTGCTCTTTCCGAAGGAGAACGCCTTTCCGTTTCCGCCCTGGTTCATCATCAGATAGAACAGGAATCCCAGCGCTACTACCATTATAATGGTAGGGAGGAGATTCAGGATTACGGAAGTGGACTTCGGCGTATCGGTGTCAAGGTCCAGCTTTCCCTCCTCCATCTGCGGAAAAATATATGTCTGTTCCAGATAGCTTATTTCCGTAAGGTACGGAGCGTATGCGTATACCACCTCCGCAGAGGCTCCGCTTTCCTTCTCTTTCTGGCTCTGCTTCAGCGTACCTGTAAGCTTGGTATCGGTAATATTAATTTCCGTAAACTTCTCGTCTGCCAGATATTCAGTGAACGTTGAAAATTTTACCTGACGCACTTCGCCTTCTCCGGTTCCCCTGTAAAAGAGAGCCGCCATGACGATTACGGCGAAAATCACCAGATATATGGTTATGTTCTTAGCAAATTTCTTCAATGTGGTTTATTCCTCCTATATTATCATTAACAAAGTCCGGTCTCAGGAATTTGTATTTTTTCACAAAACAGTCTTATCATTTTATCATAACACGGTGTTTATTTCAATATTAATGACCTTTTTTGTGGTCTCGTCAACCTTGTACATGGAGGTATAGCGGACGTTTTTGTCGTCAATCACTACGGCCAGAACCTCACTCCCGCACGCTGTCACTTTCACCCGGTCTCTTCTGTCCTTCGGCACCTTCATATCCACCAGAAGATCCTGTATTTTTTTCCTTCCTCCCCCTTTTATCCTTATGAAATCACCCGGTCGCCGTTCCCTGGTCGCCACCCTGTTTTCCCAGCCCGGCCCGAATACTTCTCCGGCCTTGTCGTAATCGCACCTGCACGGTTCAAAATCCGTTTTCTCACTTTCTTCCAGCCGGCCCGAATATGCAAATCTTACGTTTCCGTAAACCCCGGTCATATAAAATCCACGGGGAAGATCGACTCTGGACGAAGGGCTTTCGCTTTCAAGTATCTCATCGAGGGCTCTGAAATGAGGGAACGCAAGATCCTGTCCCAGCCCGATCCGTGCAAGGGCGGCTGCCATGACACGCTGTCTGACTGCGGCGTGAAGCTCTCTGAGAGCTTTTCCGTCCACCAGAATCTCGCTTTTATTTTCTTCAATTGTATGCACTTCCAGAAATTCCGCCGCAGCTTCTCTGAAATATTCTCTGTCCACTGATGCGCTCTCCGAAAGACGCAGAATCGCCGATGAGATATCGCAGTTGAAGTTTTCCGATATATACGGGATGAGCAAGTGCCTTATTCTGTTTCTGGTGTACTCCGTTTCCTCGTTGGTGCGGTCTATGCACGGTGTCAGTCCGTTTTCCCGGCAGTACTCCGTTACGTCCCTCTTCTTTACCCGAAGAAGAGGTCTTATTATCGTATTTCCATGCTCGTCCGGTCTTTTAAAGCTTATGCCGGAAAGGCCGTCGGTTCCAGTTCCTCTCATAAGTCTGAAAAGAACCGTCTCCACGCGGTCATCGGCATTCTGCGCTACAGCTATGCGTATGCTTTCGCGCGGGAATCCGGAAGAAACAACGCTCTCTGCGGCCTCGGCAAAACACTCGTACCTTACGGCGCGTCCGGCCTCTTCATCCGTCATTCCCCTTTTTTCTGCTTCTTTGTGACAGTCTATGACAAATGAAGCGCACTCCACACCGCGGGCTCTGCACAGATTTTCCACGTACTGCTGGTCTCTTTCTGCATCTCCCGGCCTGAATCTGTGGTTGACATGTACGGCTGAAAGCGTAAAGCCCATATTTTTTCCGGCTTTGTCCAGAACGTCAAAAAGACACACGGAATCAGGTCCTCCAGAAAGACCGATGATAACGTGATGTCCTTTTTCAATAAGCTTATATTCTTTAATCGTCTCTAATATCTTTTTCTCTACCATTTCTATATTCTATTTGTCGGGACCCAATCTGCCGTCGTTGTAGTGTTTGCGGCAAAGGGATACATACATGTCGTTACCCCCTATTACTACCTGTTCCCCCTGCTTGACAAACTTGCCGTCGACAAGTCTCGCGACCATGGTCGCCTTTCTGCCGCACCAGCAGATTGTTTTAATCTCTTCTATTTTATCGGCATACACCAGCATGTAATATGAACCTTCGAAAAGCTCATTTTTGAAATCGTTTTTCAGCCCGTATGCCAGAACAGGCACGTCGAAACTGTCAACTATCTCTACAAGTTCCAGAACGTGATGCTTCTTAAGGAACTGACACTCGTCAACCAGTACGCAGTCTATCGGATGCTTTTCGTTTTCCAGCATGAAAAGCTCCAGTATGTTAGTGTCGTCGTTTATGGCAGTCGCATCACGCTGAATGCCGATTCTGGAAGTTATCACTCCCTCCCCGAACCTGTTATCCACAGACGGCGTAAGGGTCATGACCCTCTTCCCGCGCTCTTCGTAGTTATATGCCACCTTTATCAGCTCTATGGATTTTCCGGCGTTCATCGTGCTGTATCTGTAATATAACTGTGCCATTTTCTCACGTCCTCCAAACTTGTGATTCATAGTGTATTATATCATCTTATCACATGATTTACAGCATATTTTTCATATCCTTCCATACCGTTTATTTCAACGTTTATCCATGTATCTCATTAGGAATTTTCTGTTTATTCGTCAAGTTGCTATTGTCTGTATCTTTAAATTATGCTATACTTTTCTGAGATAAGTTTTTTCTACTCAAACTTAAAAAATGAAAGGAGAACTTCAGTTATGGACGAAAACAAGAAAGTCGTTCCTGATGCGGAACTGAAGGACGAAGCAGAACTTATCAAATCGGTAGAAGAGACTAAGATTCCTCAGCAGACCGAAGAGGTAAGGGCTCCACACCTTTATGAAGCTATTATTTCATTCCTCGGAATCGTAGTGGTAATGTCCATAGGTATTGTAAAATATGGCGTAGACCCTCACATTCCTATGTTCGTAGGCGTTATCATCGCCGCTCTCGTATCCATGAAGATAGGATACAAGTGGGCAGACATCGAAGGCATGATGATTCACGGAATCTCAATGGCAATGCAGGCCATCCTGATTCTTTGTATCGTAGGTATGATGGTAGGCGTATGGATCCTTTCCGGAACCATTCCGACCATGATCTACTACGGACTTAAGCTGTTATCGCCTTCCATATTCCTTATCGCAGCCGTACTCATCTGTTCCGTAACCTCCCTGGCTACGGGTACTTCCTGGGGAACCATGGGAACCATGGGACTTGCTCTTATGGGTATAGCTCAGGGTATGGGAATGCCTCTCGGCCCTACGGCAGGCGCTATCCTGGCAGGTGCATACTTCGGAGACAAATTGTCACCGCTTTCCGATACCACCAACCTGGCTCCTGCAATGGCAGGTACCGACGTATTCACTCACGTTAAGTACATGATTAAGGCAACTATGGTTGCATATTTCATCGCGCTTATCTTCTTCGCAGTATACGGCTTCATGCACGCTACTTCCGGAAACGTGGATACTTCACAGGCAGACGTTCTCATCAACGGTATTGCAGACAGCTTCAACGTAAATCCTGTTCTGCTCCTGCCACCGCTGGTAGTAATACTTGCAATTGCCTTTAAGATGCCGGCTATTCCTGGTATCACCTTAGGCGTAATCACAGGCGCAATCCTTGCTCCTATTTTCCAGGGCAACCTGGCAATCTTCGACCCTGACAGTCTGGAGATCGACCACATCGGAGCCAACCTGGGAGACATACTCGCCATATCCAGAAACGGATTCGTAATGGCAACGGGAATTGAATCTCTCGATTCACTTCTTTCCACAGGCGGTCTTATGAATATGGCTTCCTCCATATTGATGACTGTAATGGCAATGATGTTCGGCGGTATCATGGAAGGTACTCATCAGCTGGAGACTATCGTTAACAGACTGCTGAAGCACATCCACAGCGGCCCTGCTCTTATAGGAGCAACCGAAGTTACCTGCATCGTTTCCAACACTGTAATGCCTGAGCAGTACATCTCCATCCTGGTACCTGGAAGAATGTTCGCGCCTGCATACAGACAGATGGGTATCCACCCTAAGTGCCTGTCCAACGCACTTGAGTCTGCAGGTACCGTAACATCCTGCCTGATTCCATGGAACACCTGCGGCGTATATATTAAGTCGACCCTTAATATCGATCCTATTACCTGGATCCCATGGGCAGTATTCAACTACCTGATGCCGTTAGTATCCTTCCTGCTTGCATTCCCTAAGATCACCTGCACCAAGATGACTCCGGAAGAGCAGGAAAAGGCAGACAGAGGAGAACTGGTATAACCGGACAAAATTTATCAAAGTCAATTGACTTCATTGAAGTAGAATCGCTTATCAAATCTTCACAGCGAACCCGGCGGAACTTAACCGCCGGGTTCTTGCGTTATGCCGTATCTGTGATAAAATGGACGAAACATCTCTTTTGTGAAAGGAATACCTATGACAGAGCAGATAAACGAAAAACCCGTTTTAACAGAATCGGAAAAAAGTCTGTGCCTTAAAGCAGGAGGCCTTGTTCTGCGTCCGGATTTTGAGGACATGATTCCCAGGCTGAGACCTTCTAACCTGGGAGGGGAAATCATCGTAAAAGCCGCCAGATTTAAAAGCGTCGACTATCCACTCATCGCCGTAGATGCTACGGCAGGACTGGGCGAAGATTCCCTTCTTCTTGCGGCCGCAGGCTTTACCGTCCACATGTACGAGAGAAACCCTGTCATATCCGCCCTTCTTCAGGATGCTCTGACCCGGGCGCTCAGCTCTGAATACGAGATTCTCAGGAACGCTGCCGCGCGAATGGTGCTCCACACGGAAGACAGCATATCCGCAATGAGAAATCTCGATTTTTCGCCTGACATTATTCTCCTCGACCCCATGTTCCCGAAGAGGCAGAAATCCGGTCTCATAAAGAAAAAATTCCAGCTCCTTCAGCAGCTGGAAAGCCCCGCAGAGGACGAGGAGGCCCTCCTTGATGCAGCCCTTTCGGCAGGTCCCCGCAGAATAGTAATAAAAAGACCGGCAAAGGGTCCTTACCTTGCCGGCCGCAAACCGTCCTATTCTATAAAAGGCGACAACACGAGATGCGACTGCATCATCCTGCCATCCCGTTCCACATCTTCACGCCCCGCTTCCTTATAACCGCGTATAAAGCCGCCGACAGAGCCGCAAACACTGCAGTCACTATGATGACGTACACTCCTGCTCCTAAGTCGGTCTTTCTTATGGCAAGGAAGTAGAGAACCACCGGCGCGATAGATGAAATCATCGCAATTATCACGGCAAGGAAGACCGACATGCTCTGCTTTACGGCCACCGCCTCATTAATCCAGTCAAACTTAGGAAATTTGAGGTTTAAAAGCAGTCCCAGCAGCGCGAAAAATACGGTCATAACCACAGGATACACCACCGTCATAATCCTTCCGATAACGTCCATGCTGAGGGCGATTTCAAATATCACTGCGGAAAGCAGCAGACACGGAAGACTTATTGCCACGTGAGCGTAAGCCTTTGTCATAATAGCGTCGGACGCCCGCACAGGCAGGGATTTCAGTATCCACATGGTCTTTCCCTCCACGGATATGCTCGGCGCGGATATGGTTACCATAGATGCCAGAATTCCTAAGATGCCGCACACCGCAGCTCCCGCAAGGCTTCCGTCGGGATCGATAAGGGAAACGATCATCGAGATGTCGTCCTTTCTCATCTGATACCAAACTATGGCCGCAACCACCGGCATAAACACCAGCCCTATTCCGGCGTTGAACATGTATGAAGGGCTTCCGAAGAAATGGGTCATTTCCTTCTTTACGAGGGCGGCTTTCTGTCCGCTCACCTTCATGGCTTTGGCCTTGTATTCTATCCTCTTTCTTCCCCTGTTCGCCGTGGCGATTCTGATAAAGCTTGCGGAAATCACCCAGTAGACAACGGCGAAAGGCACTACAGCAAATACCGCAAATATGGCAAAGCTTCCAAAGCTTCCTTCAAATATACCCATGCCCAGATGATAGAAAGGCGGCATGGCTTTTTTTATGGCATCGCCCACGGCCTCCCCGTTTTCCACCAGCACATTTATGTATTTCTGCCACATGAAGCACACGTACATGTACGCGCCGAAGAGCACCACCATGAGAACGGTTATCACCGCATTCTTTCTCCTCATGCGGGAGCTTATAAGGGCTATGAGCCAGCCCGCAAGGGCCGAAACGGCCATTACCATAAACGGCAGAAGCAGTGCCGTAAGTATGAGGATCACGGCTCCCGAAAGGCTTATACCGTTAGTGTATATGAATACTGCGGCTCCCGGAATGAGCACAATTAGCTCCATCACAAGGTTCAGCCCCAGAAGGGATACCATTCTCGACATGAGTATGTCTCGCGGCTTTAAAGGCATGGCGAGGAGCATCTCGTTGTCCTTTGCCTCGAATATCTGATTCTGGGTGGCGAACACGCTTCCTATGAAGCAGAGAAAGAAAATCATAAGGCCCATGAAGGCGAAATACAGCCACCCAAGACCCATAGCGATAAAGGCGTCGCATATCCTGTAGAATATGATTCCGAACAGCCCTAAAAATACGACAAGGACATATATGGCAATTAAAGCATAGAGAATTTTAGAACCCTTTGTGGTCTTCTTCTTCGAGCCCGAACCTACGCCGGAAAGCAGGGCTTTGATTCTTATCTTAATAAGTGTCAGCAGCATGTAAGTCCTCCTACTTTTCCTCGTCAAGCTCTAAGAATACGCTCTCAAGGGATTCGTCCCCCTTGACGTCCTCCATGGTTCCCGACGCTACCAGCTTTCCCTGTTTAATGATGGCCACCTTGTCGCACAGCTTTTCCGCAACCTCCAGGACGTGGGTGGAGAAGAATATAGCTCCTCCCTCGTCGCAGTGCTTTCTCATCATCTGCTTCAGAATATGAGCAGCCTTCGGGTCAAGTCCCACGAAAGGCTCGTCCATTATGATGAGCTCCGGAGAATGGATGAATGCCGCGATTATGGCCAGCTTCTGCTTCATACCGTGAGAGTATGCGCTTACGGGCTGGGCAAGGTCTGCTGTGATCTCAAAGGTGTCCGCAAGTTCCTTTATCTTCGCTTCTCTCGTCTCCTTGTCAACACGGAAAACGTCGGCGATGAAATTCAGATACTTTATTCCCGAAAGGAACTCGTAGAGATCCGGATTGTCCGGGATATATGCCAGCTTTTTCTTGCAGGTCAGCGGATCGGCCTTTACGGAGGTTCCGTCTATGAAAATTTCTCCTTCGTCAAAAGCCAGTATGCCGCAGCAGGCTTTGATGGTCGTGGTCTTGCCGGCTCCGTTATGGCCGATAAAGCCGTATATCTCTCCCTTCTGTATGTGAAGAGACAAATCGTCTACGGCCTTCTTTTCTCCGTACTTCTTCGTCAGGTGGTCAATTCTAAGCATTTACTTTTCTCCTTTTCTCTTCTTTACACACTCGCTGAGCAGATACTCTATCTGCCCGTTTATGGAACGGAAGTCCTCCTCCGCCCACGCTGCGATATCCTCCCACAGGGACGGCGAAAGCCGCAGAATAAGCTGCTTTCGCCCCTTCTCCTTTTGTTTTAAAGCCTTTTCCTTCTCCTTTATGTCGGCTTCCATTTTCTCCAGCTGGGCCAGCTTTTTACGGAGTTTTTCCTCCCGTTCCAAAGCACCCCCCCAGTCCTGGTTATTTCTGTCATTCATTCAAATCTCCCCATCAGTAGATGCTGCCGCTGTTTACGACAGGCTGAGTGTCCTTTTCGGAGCAGAGCACTACCATGAGATTGGAAACCATGGCAGCCTTTCTCTCTTCGTCCAGGAATACCACTTCTTCTTCGCTTAATTTATCGATTGCCATCTTCACCATGCTTACGGCGCCTTCTACTATCTTGGTCCTGGCCGCAATTACCGCCGATGCCTGCTGGCGCTTCAGCATCGCAGCCGCAATCTCCTCGGCATATGCAAGGTGAGTGATTCTCACTTCCACTATTTCAAGGCCCGCAAACTCCACCTTCTCGGCAAGGGCGTTCTTCATGGTCTCGGCTATCTCCTGGGAGCTTCCTCTCAGAGTCTTTTCCGTGTTCTCATCGTCCGCTCTCGCATCGGTTTCAGCAAAATCGTAAGGATAGAGCCTTGCGGTATTTCTGATGGTGGAATCGGTCTGAATGGAGAGAAATTCGCTGTAATCCTCAACATTGAATACAGCCTTTGTCGGATTTACAACCCTCCAGATAACCACGGCCCCTATGACGACCGGATTTCCCATGATGTCGTTTACCTTCTGGATTCCGTTGTTTAAGGTTATGTCCTTAAGGGATACGGTCTTCTTCGCGTTGATCTTAGGCGTTCCCGTAGAGCTTCCCTTTTTCAGCCCCTCTCCGCCAAGCTCCGCGGCCTTTCCCGCAGCCTTTGCGAGAGCGGACGTGTACGCCGGGTTGTTATAGCTTGTAAAAGGGTTTACGAAGTAAAAGCCGGACTCCATGATGGTTCCGTAGTACTTTCCGAACAAAGTCAGCACCAGCGCTTCGTTAGGGCCTACCACCTTAAGTCCGCCGTAGAGAATCGGCGAAACGCACACTCCTAAGATGCATACGACCAAAAGAACCGCTCCGAGAGCTTCATTTCCACCGTCAATCATAAATGCGCCGAATATGATTCCCGCGATGAATATGAGTATCAGCAGGGTCGTAAGTATGAGCATGGCCATACCGTTTCTCGGCTTTATTATCTTCTGTTCAACATCTCTGTTCATGACTTCCTCCTTTTAATGTTAATGTCGAAATCGTTTACTGATATTATTTTGATATCACATTTATATCATTACCTGACGTCCCTGTCAATACCCTAAAGGGTAAAATTTTCGTTAAATTCTCTTAATGTATTTCCCTTTTCCCGCCGGGAGGTTATAATCTATTAGACAAAGGAGAAAACTTATTATGGATAAAAACATATACTTAATCGGATTCATGGGCGCGGGAAAATCTACCGTAGCCTCCGCCCTGTCGGAGCTTACCGGATCTCCGGTTATGGAAATGGACGAAGTCATAGCAGAACGCGCCGGCATGACCATACCCGAAATTTTCCGGACAAAGGGTGAAGCCGCCTTCCGCCAGATGGAGACCGGCCTTTTAAGGGAGCTTTCTTCCGAAGGGGCCTCCCCTGTCATAGTATCCTGCGGCGGCGGGGCTGCCTTAAAGGATGAAAACGTCAGCCTGATGAAGAGTGGCGGCCTGATCGTACTTCTTTCCGTGAAGCCAGAAACGGTTCTTGAAAGGATTTCAGGAGACGCAAACCGCCCCGTCCTCGCGGCGTGCAAAACCCCGGAAGACGTAAAAGCCCTGATGAAAACGAGGCTTCCTTACTACGAAAAAGCCGCACATTTCGTCGTGGCTGTCGATGACAGAACCCCCGGTGAAATAGCGGCCGATATTCTCGCTCTTCTAAGCTGATTTTCTGTTTTTTATCACGTTTAAAGCTATGTAGATTCCCATGAGCGCCATGGCCGAAATCAGCACCACGGCATATTTTGCAGACTCCGGAACCTCTTTGCCTGAAAAGTATATGGTGCAGTCCAGAAACTCCCTTATGTAATCCGTCACTTCAGCCGGAACACCCTGACCTTCCATTTCCGTCAGGACGCCGTTTAGGGAATATTGCCTCACCAGTGACGTTCCATAAGTTCCCGGAAGGAATGACACGGCTTTTCTTAAGGCTTCGCCGAAGGCCGAAATAGGCATATAGCCGCCGCATATGAAGCCGTATCCCGCGCTTATTATGGAGCTTACCGCAGAAATCTGCCCTTCCGTGGATAAAAAGAAATTCACCACCGACGACAGGGCTATTCCGAAAAACGCCAGAACAAAGACTGCCGCAAACAGCATCAGAACGTCGTGGGGAGCCATAAACCACCCCATGAATCTTACGTATCCCAGGCATATACCCGTTGAAACGAAGCATATTATAAGGGTGGACACCAGAGAAGCGCAGACATATCCCGCAGAAATAACAGCAGGATTTGCCGGCGTTACGGCAATGTCTCTCACCGCGCCCCTTGCCTTATCCTGAACCATGAGAAGGTTGGTGCAGAAGGCCACGGTAACGCAGGATACCGCCAGAATCGACGACATGAGCTGTCCCGCTACAATTCCGTCGATGACGTCTTCAGATACCTCCACGCCTTCAGTCATGCTGGCGACAAAGTTGTCCCTGTACACGTTTCCAAGGAACGTGGCGTATAGAACCAGAAGTATTGCAGGGGTTACAAGAGACGTAAAGAACATCCCTTTATCCTTAAAGAAAAGCTTTATATTTCTCTTCGTAAAAACCGCAAGGGTCATTCTATTCACCGCCTTCCCCGGGATTTCTGCCCGTAACCTCAAGGAACACGTCGTCCATCCTGCCCTTGGTTATCTCGTAATCGGAGAAAATCTCCGGGTGCTTCAAAATCAGCTCCGTCGCTTCCCGGGTGTTTCCCACGGAAATCCTATATCCGTCTCTTACTTTGTCATACTTTTCCCTGCCAAGCGTTCTTATATCTTCCTCTGTCATCCCGTAAATCGTGACAAAGTCTCCCGAATAGGCGTTTTTAAGTTGAAGGGGCGTTCCTTCGGCCACCTTTCTTCCTCCGTCTATTATTACGACAAAATCCGCATCAGCCGCTTCCTCCATGTAGTGAGTAGTAAGAAACACCGTCATCTTCCGCTCCCTTCGCAGAGCGGATATTACGCTCCACAGCTTCTTTCTGGTCTGAGGATCAAGGCCGGTGGTAGGCTCATCGAGAATCAGTATCTTAGGATTGTGAATGAGAGCCCTGGCTATGTCTATCCTCCGTCTCTGTCCTCCGGAAAGCTTTCCCACAGACCGCTTCATAAGCCCGCTTAGGTCGAGAAGTCCGGAAAGCTCCGAGAGCCTGTCTCTGAACGCCTTTCCGGTGATTCCGTATAGAGCCGCCCTGCTCTGCAGGTTGTCATATACCGTAAGGGGCGAATCGAGAACGGAATTCTGAAACACCACTCCGATCTTTCTCTTTATTTCATCGGTGTTACTTTCGGGCCTTTCTCCGTCGATTTCTATTTCCCCTTCGTCTCTGGCAAGCTGACCGCAGAGCATATTTATGGTCGTAGACTTTCCAGCCCCGTTTACCCCGAGAAAGGCAAAAAGCTCACCTTCCCGTACCCGGAAGCTGAGATCGTCTACCGCTTTTACATCCCTGAACGATTTGCTCAGGTGGTCGATTCTGATTATATCTTCTGTCATATTTTGCACTCCTATCTGAGATTATATCATAGCATCAGAGCATCTTACAGTTAATTTTCCGTTAAAATTTCCGTAGGGATTGAAACAAATGGCTGTTTTATTGTATAATGGACACATTGGTTTCAGGTATACAGGAATAAGGAGAATTGATTTATGGATTTTATCGCAAATATCATAAGCAGCATAAGCAACTACCTGTACAGCTATATTCTCATAGCTCTGCTCATCGCTGCCGGACTATATTTTTCCTTCAGAACCAGATTCGTGCAGATAAGGCTCTTTGCCGAATCCATCAGGGTTATCACCGAGCCTAGGAAGGATAAGGATTCCATTTCATCATTTCAGGCTCTCATGGTATCCACCGCGTCAAGAGTCGGCACGGGCAATATCGTAGGCGTTACCGGCGCTATCATAGCAGGGGGCCCAGGCGCCGTATTCTGGATGTGGCTCATTGCCGTTTTAGGCGGAGCTTCGGCGTTCGTGGAATCCACCCTTGCGCAGATTTATAAAAAGCGGGGCGCGGACGGTTCCTACGGAGGACCTGCCTATTACATAAAGCAGGCCCTGAAGGCTCCGGCGCTGGGCGGAATATTCGCCGTCTTTCTCATACTGACCTACATGGGCGGCTTTAACGCTCTGGCGTCCTTCAACCTTACCGACTTTGTCAAGGCCTACGTGCCGTCGGATAACGCGACCCTTTATATCGGAGCCGTCGTGGCCCTTCTCGCTGCCGTCGTAATCTTCGGCGGAGGAAAGCGCATATCAAAGGCGACTCAGGTCATCGTTCCCATAATGGCCATAGCCTATATCGCCGTCGCCCTTCTCGTAATCGTGCTCAATATAGGCTCTTTCCCGTCTGTTATAGCCGGAATCTTTAAAGGAGCCTTCAGCTTCACTTCCGTTGCGGGAGGAATTTTCGGAGCCACCATTATGAACGGCATCAAGAGAGGACTTTATTCCAACGAAGCCGGCATAGGTTCTGCGCCTAACGCTGCCGCTTCCGCCGACGTTTCCCACCCCGTAAAGCAGGGCCTGGTTCAGATGCTCTCCGTGTTCATCGATACCCTGCTCATCTGCTCCTCCACGGCCTTCATGGTTCTCTGCTCGGGAGTAGACCCTGCCGGATATATTGACGAAGCGGGAAACGCTCTGAGCGGAGCCTACATACAGGATTCTCTCGGTGTAAATTTCGGAGCCTTCGGTGGAATCTTCATAACCGCGGCTCTGGCGCTCTTTGCATACACTACACTGGTCGGAAATTACTTCTATGCCGAGATGAACATAAGCTACATATATAAGGACGCCCTTTCGTGCAGATCGTTTATGACCGTATTCAGACTCATAGCCGTAGCCGTCATATTCCTCGGCGCTCAGTTCTCCGCAGGTCTTGCCTGGGATACGGCGGACGTTCTCATGGGCTGCATGGCTCTCATAAACGTGCCCGTATGTATAATCTTAGGAAATATAGCCTTTAAGGCTTTGAGGGATTACTCATCGAGAAAGAGAGAAGGAAAACCTCTGGAATTTAAAGCCTCCGACATCGGAGTCGAAGGCACGGACTACTGGAATTAAAACACATTTAAGCAGGCGTGCGCCGCCTGGCGCACCACGGTAAAGCCGCCCTCCCGAAACGGGAAGGCGGCTTTTCTCATAGCGTGTAATATTTATTTATCAACTACAGGTATTGGCGTATCGTCGTATGCATCAAGGTCATTGATGTACTTCTTAGTCTCCTTAGCTATTACCGGCGACAGGAGCAGTACCGCAATCAGGTTAGGTATAGCCATGAGTGCGTTGAGTATGTCTGCTACCAGCCATACGGTATCCAGTGCTACGATAGGAGCGATGAAAGCAACTGCCAGGTAGAGAATTCTGTAAGGAAGGATTCCCTTTCTTCCTGCGAAGTACTCAACGGCTCTTTCACCGTAGTATGCCCAGCCGAGAATAGTCGACCATGCAAACGTGATGATACCTAATGTAAGAACGATAGGTCCGAAGTAAGGAATCTGCGCAAATGCCTCTGTGGAGAGAACTCCGCCGTCTCTGATGTCGCCCATATTAACATCAGGGTTCTTCATGATGGTAGTTACCAGTACGAGACCGGTCATCAGGCATACAACTACTGTATCCCAGAAGGTTCCCGTGGAGGATACCAAAGCCTGTCTTACAGGGTTTCTGGTCTGTGCAGCTGCTGCAGCAATCGGTGCGGAACCCATACCGGATTCATTGGAGAAGAGTCCTCTTGCAACACCGAACTGGATGGCGGCTCTTATACCTGTACCAACAAGTCCGCCTGCGGCAGCGCCCGGAGTAAATGCCAGGGTGCATATGGTCTTGATTGCCGGAATGATGAAATCGTAGTTCAGGCAGAGAATGATTATACATCCTATTACATAGAAACCTGCCATGAAAGGAACCAGCCTCTCGCATACGTTAGCGATGGACTTGATTCCGCCCAGGATTACGATACCCGTCATCACTACAATCACGATACCGGTAACAACGTTAGGAACTCCGAAGTTTCCGTTTACGATGTTAGCGATAGCGTTAACCTGAGTGGCGCAGCCTATACCGAAGGAAGCAAAGCCTGCGAAAATGGCGAATATCATACCCAGCCACTTCATGTTCAGGCCTCTTTCCAGAGCGTACATAGCGCCGCCCTGCATACGGCCGTCCTTAGTCTTAACTCTGTACTTTACAGAGATGAGGGACTCGGAATACTTGGTAGCTATACCGAAGCATCCTGTAAGCCAGATCCAGAGAACTGCTCCCGGACCTCCGAGAGCGATTGCAGTACCTACGCCGACGATGTTACCGGTACCTATGGTAGCTGCCAGCGCAGTGGTGAGGGCTCCGAACTGGGAAACCTCTCCTTCTGCATCAGGATCCTTGCTCACTGATAATCTGATACCTTTAGAAATAGATTTTACCTGAATAAATCCGGTTCTGAACGTCATGAATACGTGAGTTCCGAACAGCAGGATGATCATCCACCATCCCCAGACCCAATTGTCAATGGTCTGAATAATATCAGCGATATTAGACACTAGTCATCACCTCTTTTTCTGAATAAGTCCTTTAGTAAGTATAGAGATAATAAATATTACGCTATGATTATACATCATAATTTTATGAATTTCAACAACTTATCACAATTTACACATTTTTTACGCACGTTTTTATAATCTGGCTTTTGGACTGAATTCGTGATATGAAAAACCCGGGCAGTTCCGTACCCGGGTCAAAAGTCATATTTTGAAGTTTATCTCTTTACGTTGAAAGCTCCGAATTCGGGATAAACCGCCGCGCATCCCAGCTCCTCCTCTATTCTGAGAAGTCTGTTGTACTTGGCTACCCTTTCGCTTCTGCTCGGAGCTCCAGTCTTTATCTGGCAGGTGTTGAGAGCCACAGCAAGGTCTGCAATAGTGGTATCCTCCGTCTCGCCGGAGCGATGAGATGTCACCGCTGTGTAGCCCGCCTTGTGAGCCATCTTTATGGCTTCCAGGGTTTCGGAAACCGTTCCTATCTGGTTAAGCTTTATGAGAATGGAGTTTCCGCATCCCATGGATATGCCCTTTGCCAGTCTCTCCGTATTTGTAACGAAGAGGTCATCTCCCACCAGCTGAACTCTTCCGCCCAGCTTTTCCGTGAGAAGCTTCCAGCCTTCCCAGTCCTCCTCGTCAAGACCGTCCTCAAGGGATATGATAGGATATTTCCCGCAGAGCTCCTCCCAGTGTGAAACGAGCTCGGCAGAGGTGTATTTCCTTCCGCACTTAGGCAGAACGTATTCGCCTTTCCTGCTTCCCTTCCATTCGCTTGCGGCAGCGTCCAGTGCAAGGACAAAATCCTTTCCCGGTTCATATCCGGCTTCCTTAACCGCCTTAAGTATGTACTCGATGGCCTCTTCGTCGCTCTTAAGGTCCGGCGCAAAGCCGCCTTCGTCTCCCACGGACGTTGCGAGACCGTCAGCCTTCAGAAGAGCCTGAAGCTTGTGGAACACCTCAGTGCACTGGCGAAGTCCTTCCTTGAACGAAGGCGCCCCTGCAGGCATAATCATGAATTCCTGAACGTCAACGGTGTTGGCTGCGTGAGCTCCGCCGTTCAAAATGTTCATCATCGGAACAGGCAGTCTGTTTGCCGAAATGCCGCCTAAAAATCTGTACAGCGGGATTTCAAGAGAAGTTGCTGCCGCTCTTGCGCAGGCTATGGACACCGCCAGCATGGCGTTTGCTCCCAGCTTTGACTTATCATTCGTTCCGTCGGCTTCAATCATGGCTCTGTCGATGGCGTAAATGTCCGATGCGTCCATATCCATGAGAAGCTGGTCGATTACGGTGTTGATGTTTTCGACCGCCTTCTGAACGCCTTTGCCGCCGAATCTGGATTTGTCTCCGTCGCGAAGCTCCAATGCCTCAAATTCCCCCGTGGATGCACCGCTGGGAGCAGCTCCGATTCCCACTGTTCCGTCAGCGAGCAGCACCTCGGCCTCTACCGTCGGATTTCCTCTGGAATCGATAATTTCTCTACCTTTTACCTGTTCGATCATCAAATACGGTTTCATGATTCTCTCCTTTTCTCTTAAATCTGCGTTTTGATGTAATCTATTCCTCTTCCGAAGGGGCTGTGATTCTGTCGGCGATTCTCTCAAAATTATCGCTGATGTAAGTACCTTCCTTCAGAACTATAGGCATGCCTAAATTGGTGGAAATCTGTATGTTTCTGTCCTGCTGAATTATTCCGGCAATATCGGACTGGAGAACTGAGGATATCTCAGAAAGCTTCGGCGCATATCCGGCTGCCATGAGTTCTGCCACTGCTTTGTTCACTATGAGCCATTTCTTTCCGATTCCGAGACGGGTAAGTTCTCTCTCGAGATTGTCGGCGTCTCTGATGGATGAATACTCGGGATTGACAATTATTACAGCTTCATCGGCCCCGGCTGATGCGAGAACGAGTCCGTCGTCAATTCCCGATGGTGAATCGATTATGACGTAGTCATAGGCGCTCTTAAGTTTTTCGCACAGAACCTTCATGTGAAGAGGCGTCAGCGTTCCGTCGTCTCTTACCGGTGAAGCGGCCATGACGTAAAGACTGTCAAAGCGCTTGTCTCTTATCAGAGCCTGCTTTATCCTGCAAAGTCCCGTGAGAACGTCGTAAACGTCGTAAACCACATTATTCTCAAGGCCGAAGTAAAGATCCAGATTCCTCAGTCCCAGATCCATATCCATCACTACAACACTTTGACCGCGCATGGCAAGGGTTGCGCCGAAATTTACGGCGAACATGGTCTTTCCCGTTCCGCCTTTTCCCGATGTAATCAAATACGTCTTTCCCATTCTTTCCTCCAAAGCATCGCCGCAAATACTCTTTGCGCCGTTACGCCGCCAAACGCCTGACGGTACTTTCTAAAGACCGAAATATGCGTTCAGAATATCCTTTGTCACAGGCGCTGCGGTCGTAGACCATCCGCCTTCAACAAGCATGACCACCACTGCAATTTCAGGGTCCTCCGCCGGAGCGAGAACCACCGTCCATGAAAAGTAGTCATAGGTATCTTTTTCAGAGTTAATCATACTCTGACTTATCTTGTAATCGCTTACCTCTATGAGGGCCTGATCCACCGTATCATTTTCAGTGGAGTATTTCTGAGGCTCATCCAGCATGAGCTCCCTGATCTTATCCTCAACCTCTTCCCAGGTCACATTCGTCTTCGCAGAATTATTAAAAGATTCAAGGTGCTCCTTTACGTATTCCACCTCGTCTGCAGGCTGCTTTATTCCCTGGTTTTCCGCAGTACCGGTCTTCGCTGCCACGGAAATCGGATAGGACGAACCGTATACACCGGCAAGGGTTCCGCTGGTGGTTACTCTCTTCATTCCCTTGAGAACTGCCTCCCAGTCCTCTTCAGGAATGCCGATATCCACAGGATCGGATTTCTCCTTCTTCTCATCATCAACGCTGTAGACAAGATTCAGCTCGTTTCTGATGCCTTTGTTTCCAAGGGTTGCGATGTATCTTGCCATCTGAACAGGTGTATACGCGTTAAGTCCCTGGCCTATGGAAGTATTGAACACGTCTCCGGTAGTCCACTCCGCCTGATTGAAGTAATCGAACTTAACCATAGACGCCACGTTCTCGACCTGACTGTCCTTTACCTCTGTGTTTTCCTTTATGAGCTCTATCAGTTCCGAGTATTCCGGGTTATCGTAGATGTAATCCACTATAGTGGTTATATTCTTCGAGAGTCTGTCATAATCATCGGTCACTTCCTCCGGGAAGTAGGTGCTGGCATTGTCGTAAACGGCATTCCACGCTCCGTACCTGTAGTTTTCCATCTTGGTTTCAGCCGTTGCTATAGGTCTTACCGTTTCATAAATCTCTATGCCGCTTGCTTCTCCCAGTCCGAAGAGACTTGCTGTCTCCAGCATCTTATCTACGTCTATCTCCTCGGTGTATCCCAGAGAACTTCCCGTTCCCCAGTCTTTATTCGTCGCAATGCAGTAGAAGTAATAGTTACAGGAATTTCCTATGCCCCACTCCAGGTTTTCGGGACCGTGGGTTCCGCCTCCGGAGTTCCACGCCGAGCATCCGAACGTCCTTCCTCCGTACTCTATTCTTCCCTGATCCACGATGACTCTGTCGGGATCAAGTCCGCATTTAAGAGCGGTAAGCGCCGTAATCGGCTTGAATGTGGATCCCGGCGATACGCTTGTCATCGTTGCGTTATTGTAAAGTGGCGCAGGCGAAAGCGCATCCCGCGGGTTATCTGCCTGTACCGATTCCCACTCTGAATTGGAAATTCCGTCCGCGAACATGTTCAGGTCGAACCACGGATAGCTTGCCATGGCGAGAACTTCTCCCGTTTTCACGTCGACGGCCACTGCGGCGCCGCTTCCGCTGTGAGCAGAGCCTTTTATTGCTTTCTCCAGAGACTTCTCTGCCGCATTCTGCAAATCCAGATCTATTGTAAGATATACGTCGCTGCCTTTTTTCGCCTTTGTCTCGCTTATGGTCTCTACGTATTCACCGGCGCTGTTTACCCTGATGGTCTTTACTCCCGGTATACCGTGAAGAACCGATTCATAGGCTGCTTCTATTCCATCCTTTCCGATGAGATCAGTCGACATATATCCGTCTTCCGAAGTATAGTTCGCCGCTTCACCCTCAGAAATGGCCCCCATGTATCCTATTATATGACACGCCGTGCTGTCCTCAGGGTAAATCCTCTCAGTACCCGATGTAACGGACACTCCGTCAAGCGCCGACTCCTCAAAGTATATCACGCTCTCAGTGGATACGTCCTTTGCCACAGTAATAGGCATGTATCTCGTGTATCCGTTGGAAGCCACCTTGTCTCTGATTATGAATATCTTCCTGGCATCTTCATCGGACAGTTCTTCATCTACCTTATACTTTTTTCTGAGCTGGTGAAAACATTCTTCAGCCGTCATTCCTTCGTCTATCTGACTCTGCGAAAATCCGAACTTGGACCAGAAATTTCTCTTCTGCGTCTGATAGCTGTACTCCATGGTGCGCACCGTAATGGGCAGGCTTACACCGTATTTTTCCTGAAGGGTGTTCATTGCCTCATATCTGTCGCTGTCATCGATGTTATACTCGGCGCAGACCATGGAGAAAACCTGTGATGCCGTAGTGTCGGTAGAATATCCGTTTTCCTTCAGCCACTCTTTCTCATCGCTGTCGTAGGTGTATGAAAACTTTCCTTCGTTGTCTATCACTATGGCAAAATCGTCAATGCACTCATCGCCGTTCTCAAGAAGCATGTTTACCGCCGTAAGTGCGGACTCATTTATTTCCTCGGTACTCAGGGAGCTGGCCGTAAACATCACGTTGAATGTCTGTCTGTTTCCTGCGAGAAGCTCACCGTTTCTGTCGTAAATATTGCCCCTGGGCGCCGACGTCATAATGGTTTTCGTATTCTGCTCTGACGCTTCACCGGTCCATCTGTCGTGCTGAATCACCGTAACCACGAAAAGTCTGACAGCAAGAATGACCATCAGTATTACGATGAGACCAATTATCAGCCGATACCTGGAGTCGAAAAATCTTATGTCTTTTTTCATCTGAAATACCTGTCTCGTCTATGCCTGTTCAGCCTTACCAGGAATACAATATAGAGAATCATCCCGAAAATAAAATTTCCGATAACTGCCGCCGGAATTTTCGACATGGCATAAACAAACCCGTACGGGCTTCCGGCCATTGCGTATAAAATCCATATCAGTACGTAATACAGCAGAATCGCGGCCAGATATATACCTGCGGCAACAATGAAATTCTCTATGTTAATAAACTGTCTTACAAAGATGACAAGGGACACGGCAAGTACAAAGGCAATCACCGAAAATCCGGCATACTGCGCTCCTGCCATGTCTGAGAGAAGCTCCATTACACTTCCTGTTATCAGCACGGGCAGAACTTTCTCTGATTCAAAGAAAAGGCAGAGCATCAGGCCCGACGACATTATCAGCTCCGGAGCAGCTCCCCACGGAAGAAGGGTGTTAAGAAAAGGCTGCAACACTAATGCTGCAGCGAATACCGGCACTATTACTCTGTACTTCATAATACCACCGATACCTTATCAAGGGCCATGAAATCGACGGAAGGCGTAACTTTTATTCTGGTCAGCTGTGTATCCGAATCATACCAGACCTCAGATACTCTTCCTATGTCTATGCCGTCAGGATACATTCCCACACCTGATGTCACAAGTCTGCTGCCTTCTTTTATCTTCGACTTCTCCTCCAGCATATATCCGCTGAGTTCTCCGTCCGAAGTGCCTTCTATAATTCCGAGCATGTCAGTGTCATCTTCCGATTTAAAACTTATCTTTACGGATTCATCTATGAGCGACATGACCTTGGCCCAGTTCCGGCCCGTCTGCGAAACCCTGCCTACCAGTCCGTCTCCGCAGATTACCACATCGCCCTCTTCTATTCCACTGTCACTTCCCCTGTTTATTGTAAAAATATTGGTCCAGTTCAGTCCGTCGAAGGAAATTATGGTTGCAGTGACTATATCGTCGCTGCTTCCGATAAAGTCATAATTAAGCGCCGCCGAAAGTTCCCTGAGGTCTTCAAGTTCCTCTTCATTCAGGGACATCCTGTTCATTTCTTCCTTCAGCTCATCTATCTCATCTCTGAGCTCTTCATTTTCCTTCATAAGTTCCCTGTAGGAAAAAATACCCGAAACATTTTCGGAAATGGCACGCCCGGCCGCAGTCATATGTTTTTCCACATAAGAATACAGATTTCCAAACATGCCCGTGATTCCCCCGGAGCCGCTTCCGGACATCGAAACAGAAAAAATAATTACGGCAGCCGCCAGAATGCCTATGGCCGCAGATAAAATTTTATGTTCTCTGATCCACCTCATGAAAAATTATCCTATCTTCTCTTAACACTGGATGCGTACACCTTAAGCTTTTCAATATCGTTAAGGCTCATTCCCGTTCCCATCGCAACAGCCTCAAACGCATTCTCCGCTATGGTGGCCTTCATACCGGTTCTCTTCTCAATAAGCTTATCCAGGTTGTAGATGAGGCCTCCTCCGCCGGAAAGAACTATTCCGCTCTCGGCAATGTCTGCAGCGATTTCAGGCGGAGCCTTCTCGATGGTGGCCTTAATTCCGTCTATTACAATGTCCACCGACTCCTGAAGAGCCAGCATTATGTCCCTGTTAGTAACATCGATAATCTTAGGCAGGCCCGAAATGATGTCTCTTCCGCTGGCCTTTACCGTCTTTATGATCTCATCGCCGTTTTCATCCGTATCCAGACACGCCGCACCGGCCTGAATCTTCAGCTTTTCGGCGGTCTTCTCTCCTATGAGGAGTGAATGTCTCTTTCTCACGTACTGAATTATAGCGTCGTTAAACTTATCTCCTGCGTGTCTGATGGACGTGCTGGCAACTATACCGCCCAGCGCCACGATGGCTATGTCGGTGGTTCCACCGCCAATGTCGGCTATCATACACGCCGTAGCACTGTCCACATCCAGCCCCGCTCCTATAGCTGCCGCCATAGGCTCTTCCAGAATGTAAACCTCTGACGCTCCCATCTGACGCACGATTTCTTCTACAGCTCTCTTTTCAACTTCCGTTACTCCGCTTGGAACTCCGACGACAACTCTGAAATTCTTTATTCTGTTGGCAGATACGGCTTTTGCAATGAATTCACTGAGCATGTCGGCCGTCTTGTCAAAGTCTGAAACAACGCCGTCCTGGAGGGGCCTTATGACGGAAATGTTGGCAGGCGCCTTCCCTATCATGTCCTTTGCCTCCCTGCCGACAGCCAGAGTAACATTTCTCCGGTTATCCACGGCTATAACGGAAGGCTCGTTCAGAACGATTCCGCTGTCCTTTATATAAATAAGGGTGTTGGCTGTTCCAAGGTCAATACCCATGTCCTTAACAGATAAAAAATTCATCATCTATACTACCTCCGAATTATCGTCAGATTTCCTGTGGGGTCTCATTCCATAAGCCCTGAGCCCCGCATGCTTACATAATGTCCGTCACCTATTATAATGTGATCCAGCACTCTGATTCCCAGTATCTTACCGGATTCTACCAGTCGTTCCGTAGTCCTGATATCATCACTGCTGGGACTGGGGTCTCCGCTTGGATGATTATGGACGAAGATTACGGCAGAAGCTGATTTTCTAACTGCCTGTGAAAACACCTCTCTGGGATGCACTACTGCAGCAGAAAGTTCCCCTATGGAAACATCATCGCAAAACAGCACCTTTCCCTTTGCATTGACGAGCAGGCACTTGAAATATTCCTTTTTCTTATACCTGAGCTCCTCCATGAACATTTCGGCAACACTTTCAGCGGACTCCGCTGTGAATGCGCACCTCGCTCCTGCAGATGAAATACGCTTTCCCAGTTCAACTGCGCCTGCCAGTGCGCACGCCTTGGCTTTTCCAATTCCTTTAAGCTTCATGAGCTCGTCGGGAGAAAAGCTTCCCAGGCCCTTAAGTCCTCCGTCGGCCGCCGCCAGGATTTCTTCTGCCAGGTGAACGGCTGATGTATTCCTGGTTCCCGTCCGGAGTATAAGCGCTATCAGTTCGGAATTGGACAGGCTCTCCATGCCGC
The DNA here is from genome assembly GCA_949287095.1 of uncultured Bacillota bacterium. Taxonomy (GTDB): domain Bacteria; phylum Bacillota; class Clostridia; order Peptostreptococcales; family Anaerovoracaceae; genus Avanaerovorax. Next base: position 115,625 of record CASEFA010000002.1, on the reverse strand, counting down.
AGGAAAATGCTTTTTCCACAGGGCGTTCGTCTTCAGGTAAAAGTTTTATCCGCATATATCCCTCCGTTTCCGGGACATTAAGCGGCAAAAATCAAAGTACGAAATATTACCCTTAATTATATCATTTTACATGCGTCTGTGCAAATCCTGTTTATAACTTCTTCGGCCGTCATATCGGTCGTATCCAGCAGAACCGCATCGTCTGCCCGGCGCAGAGGTGTGACCTCTCTGGTGGAGTCGTTATGATCTCTTTCGCAGGTTTCTGAAAGTATCCGCTCATAACTTACATCCTGTCCCTTTGCTATAAGTTCTCTGTATCTCCTCGCTGCCCGCTCTTCCGGCGAAGCGGTTATGAAATACTTAAGCTCGGCATCGGGAAGCACCACCGTTCCTATGTCTCTTCCGTCCATAACCACGCTCTTTCTGCCCGCCATGCTCTGCTGAATCTCCACCAGCTTTTTTCTTACCGATGCGAGAGCCGAACACGCAGATGCGGCCATGGATATCTCCGGCGTGCGGATTCTGTCATTTACAATTTCTCCGTCGAGAAAAATATTTCCTTCACTGAAATCTATCTCGGTGCTGTTTAAAAGCTCCGCCAGCCTGTCATCCTCCACCGGCTCCACCTTTTTCAGCTTCATCTTATATCCGAGAGCTCTGTACATGGCTCCCGTGTCTATATAATCGATTCCCAGTCTTTCCGCCACGGCTTTAGCCACCGTGCTCTTTCCCGCTCCGCTGGGTCCGTCAATTGCAATTCTTATCATCTTCCGTTCTCCCTCACTAAAGCCTCGTTTTCTATTTCTTTCCCATAAGTTTCTCTATTTCACTGATGAAGGTATTCACATCAGTGAACTGTCTGTATACCGATGCAAATCTTACGTATGCCACCTGATCCACATCCTTGAGTTTGTCCATAATCAGCTCGCCTATAAATGAGCTTTTGACTTCTTTTTCCATTAGATTGTTCAGACCCCGTTCAATTTCGCCGACGATCTTCTCGATATCGTCCATGGCTACAGGTCGCTTCTCACAGGCTTTGATTATTCCATTCATCATCTTGCTGCGGTCGAAGGCCTCTCTTCTGCCGTCTTTCTTCACCACCATAATTATGGATTCCTCAACCTTCTCATATGTGGTGAAACGTCTGCCGCACCGTTCGCATTCTCTTCGTCTTCTTATGGCTCTTCCGTCCTCAGTCGGTCTCGAATCTATCACTTTCGTATCTGTGTTTTCACAGTAGGGACATTTCATTTCACATTCTCCTTTGCCAAAAACGTTAAACGCCTGTAAAGCATTACGCCTGCGCTAATTATACAATATTTCTCTATGGTTTACCACACTAAAACAGGCGGTTGACCGCACCAGTCTGCGGCCGTCCGCCTGCAAATAACACAATCCGCTACTCAGCCTCTTTCTCGTCACCTTCGGTCTTAACGCCGTACTCCATAACCTTGTCCAGCACTTTATCCAGAAGAAGTCCTACCTTCCACTGGTTGGCGTCTGCATATTCCTCTATGGTCTGCCCGAAGGCCTGCTCAAAAGTATCTTCCGTGTAACCGCTTTTTTCAAGTGTATCGGTAAGATATTCCTTATATTCCTTATCTGATATTTCTATGTTCTCCTCCCTGACGATGTAATACATCACCATTTCCTGAAGAACCGTATCCTTTGCATACTGTTCCTTGCTGTCGTCAAACTCTTCCTGTGTCATTCCCAGATAACCTGTGAGAAAATCATCCCATTCCATGCCGTACGATTCAGCCTGAGATTTATACTGGGACTCTATGTTATCCGCCGCTTTCTTTGCCTCGTCCAGCTCCTTCTCCGGGTATTCTATAACCTCGGAGCCTGAAACTATCTCATTCCACAGGGCTTTTTTAGTGTTGAGATCCTCCTGGCTTTCCTTCTGCTCCAGAAGTTCATCCTTCACGACCTGTCTGTACTCTTCAACAGTGTCGACATCAGAGTTCTCACTGACAAAATCTTCATCAAGTTCTGGAACGTTTTCTATGCTCTTGGAATTAATGGTAACCTCAAACACCACATCTTTACCTGCGACTTCCTCATTGTGATAGTCATCAGGGAACTTGAGATTAAGCGTAACCGTCTCGCCCACATCATGACCTATGAGCCCGTCGGTAAATCCGTCAATCATCTGAGTAGTTCCTATGGTAATGTCCGAAGAATCGGTGGATCCGCCGTCAAAAGCTTCTCCGTCAATGGTTCCGACATACGCCACATTGATGGTGTCTCCGTCTTCGACGGTACCTTCAGTGACATTTTCCGTAGTTGCAGCGGCCTGGAGTCTGGAATCTATCTCCGAATCAACCTCTTCGTCAGTCACGCTCACCTCGTTAACGGTGTATTCCAGTCCTTTATATTCCGCAACCTTTACATATTTGGACAGGTCATAATCATAAGGCTTTTCCTTAGGCCAGAGAAGTATTAAAGCAATAATGCCTGCCAGAACAACTACAGCAGCGATGCCGGTAATGAGAATTTTCTTATTCATGGTTACCTTCCTGTAAAAATAATTTAATCCGTACATAACAGCCGGAAACCTCTTCCCGGCTGTTACACACGGACTATTGTATCACTTTGAAAGGGAATTTACAAACCCTTCCCGTTTATTTTCATCTAATCAACACAAATAAATCATTCGCCGTATTTCATGTAATTATCAAGCTGCAGCTTAAGCTCCTCCAGCTCGTCCTTAAGCTTTGCCGAAACGGCTCCCGGATTACGCTTTAAAATCTTTACAAACCTGGCGTTTTCAAGAGCTCCACGTTTTGAAAGCTCCTCTAAAACTGCGCCGGCCTTATCCTTTGCATCCGATACCCTCTCGTCCAGCTCCCGGCGGCGCCTCTTAAGGTCGTCCTCCGCCATGGCGTAGACAAAGTCTGCGCGGCGCTGGATTTTCTGTATCGTCTCGCTGCCTTCCGCCATTTCCTTAAGAAGCTTCTTAAGATCGAGAGCCTCGTATACGGATACGGTGGCGTCTACGGCCAGTACGACGGTGAGGCCGTGAGTCAGTATTTCCGTCAGCCTGTAGGGAAGGGCCGTAACCAGATCCATCACCGGCGGGTTTACGAACCTTACGAGAAGGACGGAAAACAGTCCCCATCCCAGGGATACCCCGAGACATATGTGTCCCTTCAGGTTGAACCTGTGCTTCGAATAATCCCAGTATCTTACACCGAACAGCCTCTGCATGGCATCGCCCGTAAAATACTCCAGAATCGTCGAACTTATCATGCCTATGACGTATACCAGCCAGAGATTTTCTCTCACCCCGAAGGTGCTTAAGAGAATCACTATGGCTCCAGAGCCGTATATAGGGAGAAACGGCCCGTGGAGAAACCCCCTGTTACAGAACTTTCCGGCTCTGACCGAAACGTAACACGTCTCCCAAATCCAGCCTATAAAGCAATAGGCGTAAAACAGCAATACCCACTGTGCAAATGTCATTTTTCTTTTCTCTCTTCCCTGTCGCAGCTTCCGGATAATCCGCATCCGGAGCAGCCCATATCACAGCTTATATTTTCAAGCTGCTCAAGTCCTTTAAGTTCATCGTCTTTCTTATTTTCCCTGTCCATAGCCGCGCTCTTGTCCGCCGCCCATACGGCCAGAAACCCTATGAGTCCGATTATTACCGCCGCGATCACTATGTATATGAGATGACTTAGAAAGTACTGCATTATTTATACCCCCTCTGTTAAAATACTACACCTGTTATTTCTACGAGAAGACCCCACGCCACTCCGAGGCCGTACAGAACGGCCAGAATCAGTGCGTTTGACCCGGGGCTTCTGTTTTCTTCGAACAGAACCAGCACACCTGCGCCTGAACTTACTAAGAGCCCGCTCATCATTGCTCCCGCTCCTATTACACCGTCAAGGTAAAGCTGAGAAATTATGACGGAAGCCGCACAGTTCGGTATGAGACCGATGAGCCCGGCTACGATTTCGCCGAGAACAGGTATATCGCCGAGGACGGAACCTAAAGCGTCCTGTCTCACCGTATGAATTACGATATTCAGGACCAGCGTAACCGCAAATATAAAGGCGAAGACCTTGACCGTATGGGCCGCAGCATCGGCGATTATCCCGCGGTGGCGGTGTCCGCATCCGCATCCGTTTTCACCGTGATCATGGCCTTCATGACAGTCGCCGCCATCTTCTGCGTGAAAGGATTTTGCCGGTCTGCGCCTGCACACCCTGTCCAGAACCGGTCCCGCCAGAGTTCCGCTTATTACCGCCATAACCAACTTTGCGGCCAGAATAGAAAAGATAGTCGCCGCCGGAGCCTTTGCCGCCACGAATACGGGCAGCATCTCGTCGGAAGTAGACATGAATACCGCAAGGAGCGCTCCCGCTCCGATGATTCCCTTGGAGTAAAAGCCTGCGGCCACGGCGGAAAATCCGCACTGAGGAACCACTCCCAGAGCAGCTCCCACAGCCACACTTCCCTTCCCCGCTCCTGTTATTAATTTTTTTGCATGCTCTCCCGCCGCCGTCTCCAGAATCTCTATTACCAGATAGGTTCCGAAGAGAAAGGGCAGAAGGACGAGACTGTCCTCCAGAGAGTGAATGAGAATGTGCGCCATGGGCCGTCCGTTCCTTTTACCTTAAAGCGAGGATTCTGTTCACGATTTCGTGAGCCACGTCCTCCTTCGTCATGAGGCTTAAAGCCTCTTCGTTATCCTTCGTTATTATTACTACCGCGTTAGTGTCGGTTCCGAAACCTGAGCCGGCGTCCTTAAGGTTGTTTGCCACTATCATGTCGGCGTTTTTCTTCTTCAGCTTCTTCACGGAGTTTTCTATCATATTCTGAGTCTCCATGGAAAAACCGCAGAGGAACTGATGGGTCTTATGTTCCCCCATGTATTTCAGTATGTCCTGTGTTCTCTTAAGGCTTATGGACATGTCGTCGTCGCTTTTCTTTATCTTCTCGTCCGAGAAGGTATCCGGAGTGTAGTCGGAAACCGCCGCCGCCATTATGACTATGTCGGCATCGTCAAAACCGGCTCTGACCGCGTTGAACATATCCTCTGCACTCTCGACGTTCTCCGTTCTGACAAAATCCGGCATCCTGGCTGTGGTAAAGGCCTTTACCAGAACCACGTTCGCGCCCCTGAGCATGCACTCCTTTGCGAGAGCCGCTCCCATTTTTCCGCTGGAGTGATTGGTGATGAATCTTACTGGATCAAGGGACTCTCTCGTTGCCCCGGCTGTAACTATCACCTTGAGGCCCTTCATATCCTTTTCCCTGGCCACCGCCCTTTCCACCGCGGCAAAGAGCTCTTCCGGCTCGGGCATCTTACCCTTTCCCGTGTCTCCGCATGCAAGGTAGCCTTCAGCCGGCTCCAGAACCCTGACTCCGTAGCTTCTCAGCCTGTCCAGATTGTCCTGCGTAACCGGATTTTCGTACATTGCCGTGTTCATGGCCGGGGCCACTATCTTCTCGCATTTTGCGGCAAGAAATGTGGTGGTGAGCATGTCGTCGGCAATTCCGCAGGCGGTCTTCGCTATGACGTCGGCCGTTGCCGGAGCTATGATGAACACGTCCGCCCTCTTTGCGAGAGCCACGTGCTCCACGTTGAACTCAAAATTTCTGTCAAATGTGTCAACCAGGCACTTATTTCCGGTTAACGTCTCAAAGGTTATGGGGTTTATGAAGTTGCAGGCGTTCTTCGTCATTATGACGTGAACGTCCGCCCCGGTCTTTGCAAGTCTGCTCGCAAGGTATGCGGTCTTATACGCCGCAATACCGCCGCCTATTCCTATTACTACAGTCTTATTTTCGAACATTACTTTTCCTCCGCAGCAAGGCGGCATATTTTCTTTACCGCATCTTCCGTAAGGTCAGAAACGGTTTCTCCGTTTGTGCCCGCTATTAAAGTATTACACTTGTTCATAGGTATTAAAACTTTTTTGGCCCCGGCAGCCGTAATGCTTTCCGCCATCTTTGCCGTAACCTCTCCCAGAAGGGAGTCCGCCATAATGATTCCCACAGGGCCCGTAATAACATCGGCCCTCGTAGAAGCGACCTTCACCGGATTTTCTCCCGTAGCTCCCTCGTCAGCGCCCGCTTTGAGCATGGCCGCCGTCGCTGCGCTGTTTGTCCCTATGGCGAGAACCTCCGCCTCCGGGCACGCCTTTTTAATCTTTTCCGTCAGAGAAGCGCCCAGACGCCCTCCCTGACCGTCTACAACCATTACTATCATTTGCTTTCCTCTACCGTATAATCCGTAATTCCTTCTCCCGTATTAGGGGAAATCAGTGAATAAACCGTATCCGCTCCGAAGGCGACGAGAAGTATGCAGCAAACCGATACCGCCGCCCTTTTCGGAATCCGTTTAAATATCTCATCAAAGAGCGGCGCCAGCACGTAGACAAAGGCGAGACCGCCCAGTCCGAACACGAGAAGCCCCTCGGCGCAGACCCTTCCCTGAATGTTGAGGAAGTAGCCCGAGTAGTTCCACCAGTACGTATGCTGAGTCTCCCACAGGAATGTGGCCACGCTGTATTCCACCACTCCGCAGAGGATTACCGTAAGCACGAACATGAGCGCCGGCCTGTCGGCAAACCTCCTTAAAAGCACCAGAATCAGCACACCGCCGCTTCCGTAAATCGGAAGCCACGGCCCGTGAAAGAACCCTCTGTTTACGAACACACCGTCGTTGAACAGGTGGAGAGATACCTCCCAGCACCATCCGATGAGCGAGAAGACGAAGAACATGAGTATGAGAGACGTTACCGTGTAATTCCTGTGGTAGTCTATCTTTATCCAGTTCCTGCCTCTTTCGTTGTAGAGAGGATTCTTTTCAACCGGATAGTCGTCAAGGTCCGTAGTCTCGGGATACAGATATTCGTCTCCCAGAAGCTCCGCAAGCTCCAGCCCGTCAGCCTTTGCCTTAGCCCTCAGCTGATAGTACATCTCTCCGTATACCGTATCCATGTACGGCGTGATCCATACCCATTTGAGAATGCCTAGGGGCACTAAAAGGTTTAGAGCGTACCATCCGATATACGAAAGATCCAGGACAAAGGCCTTCCACTTGTAGCCTTTCATCATCTTCTTCGACAGCCTGAAGACGTCTCTGTGGTTTATCTCGGGATTTTCCGCAAGGATATACGGAATCATCTTGTACGAGTAGACCTTTATGAAGCCTCCTATTACGGTCAGATCCCACAGAAACTGAAATACTGACTTCTTCAGCATTATGAGGCCGATCCTTGCGCCCTTCTTTGCCCGCCACGGGAAGAAAACCCTGTCGAATTTAACTTCTCCGTACCGCTTGTTCTCCATTATGAAGCGGCAGTGTCCCACCTGAATGACGTTCACTATAAACACGCCAAAGAATGCCGACAGGAACACTCCGACCATTATTACGATACCTTCGCCGAACTTGTCCTTGAAGACCATATCGTTTACGGAATTAAGCGTTCCGTAAAGCACCGACCTGTCGGCGGTGATGGTATTGTACACCTGCGCCAGCACGCCCTTCTTCGGCGTATAGTGGTCTCCCAGGAAGGTGAGGACCTCTGCCTCGTCCGTTCCCTCCGCCGCCGTCTCGATACTGTTATACCAGTCGTTTATTATGTTGGCGTTGGAGTTGGTGTAAAGTCTTCCGCTGTTGATTCCGGCTATCTCCGTTTTCGGAGTACGGAAGTTAAGTCCCGTAGTCAGCAGGGTTACAAGGATCATTACTCCCACTATGCGCCAGTAATTCTTCCTCAGGGACTTCTTTCCCTCGCTTTTAATTTCTCTTCTGTTCCATTTCCACATGGGTTTTTCCCCCGGCCTCATCTCAATGTCATCTGTTAAAGCTTACATCTATAATCATAACTTCGTTGTCTGTTCCTATCCTCATGGGCGGTCCCCACACTCCGACCCCCGAAGTGACAAAGGACGTCATGTTTCCTACTTTCATCACTCCGTACGGGTTTTCCCAGGCAATGTTTATGGTAAGGTTCCCCGGGAATATCTGTCCGTCGTGGGTATGACCGGAAAGGTCTATATCCGCTCCCGCCTCCGAAAGCTCAGAGAGCTCGCCCGGCTGGTGAGCTATGACTATTACAGGCTTTGTCATGTCCGCATCCTTAAGAAGCCCGGAAGGTGAAAGCCTGCCGCCGCCTTCCTTTTCGGACTTTGACGGATCCTTTCGGCCCGCTATGTATACGCCTTCATCCGTGAGAACCGTTTCGTCCTCAAGGAGAATTACCCCCGCGTCGTCAAGAAATTCTCTGAACTTCCCATCGTCCTTTGCGCCTCCTCCGAAGGTGAAGCCTACGAGAATCATCTCCTCAACGTCGTGGTTTCCCCAGCATGCGTAAGTCGGATACTTATCCGTCATCTCCTTCAGAGTTTCCGCCATGGCTCTCTTATCCGGTATGGCGTCGTACTCGTTATCGAATATGTCTCCCGCCATTACGACAATGTCCGGATTTTCGTCCTCTATAATGTCAACCATCTTCTGAATGTGGTCTACAGATGAGTTGTATCCTATATGAAGGTCGGCTACGAGGGCTATTCTGAGTCCGTCCGTATTCGCCGACTTATTTATCGTAACGACCTCGTGGCGCACGGATATATCCTTTCCGTGGATAATCCCGTAGCCTCCTGCCCCAAGGACGACTATTATCACGCAAAGGCCGCCTGCTATGAATCTCTTTCTGTCCGGGTGGTTTTCCTTCCAGACCGTCCTGTTGAGAACGAATCTGGCTCCGTCTCCTATGACGAGAGCCACCGCTCCTATGAGCAGGATTCCCGTCCAGTAGTTGGTTATGTATTTAAGCCAGCTGTGAACGGGTTCTGCCGTAATAAGCATTCCCGTTACGGGGCTCAGCGCAAAGAACGCATACACCGTTATGACGGCAACCCACACCGCCGGGTGCTCCAGCCTTGTGTGGCAGGCTCCCAGCCACCTGAGCAGCCTTATGACAATGTATATGTTCATCGCGATGTAGAAGGGGGATAAGAATACCGCTATCATTACTTTTCTTTCTCTCCCGTCGCTTCAAGAATCGCAGTCTTAGCCTCTTTCAGGGTAACGCCTGTCTTTTCGGCAAGGTCTCTTGCGCTGTCAAACTCCGCCTTTACCCTTCTCACTCCGTATCCTTCGGAAACCTTTGCGCGCACCTTTACTCCGGAAACCTCTCCGGAAATCTCCCGCCGCTTCAGGGTATATCTTCCGAATTTCTGCTCTCTTATACCTATGGACGAAGTGTGTCTGAACATTGTCTCCGTCATGGTTTTCCTGTCCTTCTCTCTGCAAAGGCAGCAGAGCTTCACGGCAGGTCTTGTTTTTTTCATGGTGACGGCCTGTGCATAGGCGTCCAGGGCTCCCGCTTCCATCAGCATTTCAATGGCAAAGCCTATATCCTCTCCGGTCATATCGTCTATATTGGCGGAAAGCTCGTAAACCTCGTCATCGTATGCCTCTCGCTTCTCCGCGGTTTCTTCTCCTATGAGCACTCTGACACAGTTGGCGTGGTTCTCAAAACGTTTCGTCCCTATGCCGTATCCTGCCGTCTCCACGGTCATAACCGGCATGGCCCCGAATGAATCCGCAAAGTGTTTTATCAGCGCGGCTCCCGTCGGCGTGCAGAGTTCCGACTCCACCTTCCCCGAATAACACGGAACTCCCCTTAAGATGAGCTCCGTTGCAGGGGCGGGCACCGGAAGAATCCCGTGGGCGCACTTTACGCTTCCCGACCCTGTATTTACGGGGGAAACGACTATCCTGTCCGCGCCGATTTCATCTATGAGCATGCAGCAGCCCGCCACGTCCGCCACCGCGTCCAGGCTTCCAACCTCGTGGAAGTGAACGTGCTTCATGTCGACGCCGTGAACGGTACTCTCAGCAGCCGCGATTATATCGTATACTTTCTTTGCGTTTTCTCTGGCATGATCTGAAATGTCAAGGCCGTCCAGAATTCCCTTCACGTCGTCTATTCCGTGGTGATGGTGCTCGTGGTGATGATGATGCCCGTGTTCGTGGTCATGGTCGTGATGGTCGTGATGATGTTCATGGTGCTCATGGTCATGGTCGTGATGATGGTGCTCCATCTCCTCGACTCCGAAGATTTCCACCTTCATGTGGGTGCCGTGAATTCCGCAACTTTCAGCCTTCTCCGCCTCGACGTGAAGCCCCGGCACTCCCATGGCGTTAAGCCTTTCTATGAGTTCGGGACGGCTTCCCGCCGCCTCCCAGAGGGCCGCCATGAGCATGTCTCCCGCGACTCCCATTTCGCACTGTATGTACAAAGTCTTCATCTACTTTTCTCCCATTCTGTTTATCATGCTTGCAAGGTAGCCCGCTCCGAATCCGTTGTCGATGTTTACCACGCTGACTCCGCTGGCGCAGGAATTAAGCATGGAAAGAAGGGCCGTAACTCCGCCAAGAGCCGTTCCGTATCCTACGCTTGTAGGCACGGCGATAACGGGACAGTCAGCAAGGCCCCCTATTACGCTGGCAAGGGCTCCCTCCATTCCGGCGATGGCGATTATGACGTTGGCGTTCATTATGTCCTCGCTGTGGGAAAGAAGTCTGTGTATGCCCGCAACTCCAACATCGTACAGTCTTTTCACCTTGTTGCCGAAGACCTCCGCCGTAATGGCTGCCTCTTCGGCTACGGGTATGTCGCTGGTTCCGCCGGTTGCAACGAGAATGGTTCCGCTGTACTTGACCTCGCTCTTTTCCCCTGCGATTCCGATTCTCGCATCCGGGTGATAGGTGAACGGAATGTCCTTGTGGAAATAATCCGCCGCCTCCCTGCTCATTCTCGTTATGAGCACAGTCTTCTGTCCGCCTCCGTACAGTGCGTGGGCTATGGTATCTATCTGCTCCGGAGTCTTGCCCGCCCCGTAGATGACTTCGCTCATGCCCTGTCTCACGCCTCTGTGGCTGTCTAAAACAGCCATACCTTCTATTTCCTCAAAGGGCTGCATCTTCATCTTAAAGAGAGCATCCTCCACGGAGATTTCACCCTTTGCCACATTCTCAAGCAGCTTCTTTATCTCAATCTGATCCATTTCTTTCCTCCAGGTCGATAAGAATGCCGTCGTACAGCCCGTCAAGGGCTTTCTTTATTTCTTTTCTCACGGCGAAGGCCTTCTCCATATCGGCTGCCGTAAGCTGAAGCTTTCCCGCTCCCCCCATATACCTTATTCTGAAGTCACGAAATCCCAGGCTTTTCAGCGCCTCCTCGGCTTTTTCCGTCCTCGCAAGCTTATCCCGGGTAATCTCCTCACCCGCCGGAATCCTCGTGGCAAGGCACGCATAGGAAGGCTTGTCCCACGTGAAAAGTCCCGCTTCCTTTGAGAGCCTTCTTACATCCTTCTTTGTAAGACCCGCCTCCTTCAGAGGGGACAAAACCTTCAGCTCTTTCGTCGCTTTCATTCCCGGACGGTCCCCCGCATCGTCGCTTGCGTTGGTTCCATCGAGGAGCACATCGTATCCGTCCTTTAAGGCAGCCGCCGCAACGGCGGAAAAAATACGCCTCTTGCAGTAGTAGCATCGGTCCGGCGGATTCATCCTCACCTTATCGTCCGCAAGCGCGTCAAGTTCTATTATCTCAAGGCCTGCTCCCATCTCGCCGGCTGCTCTCACCGCATCCGCAAGCTCAAAGGCCGGCTGAAAGGCCGTTTTTACGTAATACGCTTTTATGTCCGCTCCCGCTTTCAGACCGGCATAGAGAAGGTAGACCGAATCTACCCCGCCGGAAAAGCCTAAAGCGGCTTTCGGATGTTCTTTAAAAAAAAACTTTAACTCCATCTCACACCCCGTATTTTTTCGTTAAACTTCTCGGAAAATGCACATTTTGTCATGAGTATATAATACCCTACAACCCTTTAAATTACAAGAGCCCGATGCAAAAGGACGTCCCGACATATGCCAGAACGTCCCCTGTTTTCTCAATTTATTTTCCGCAGTTAGCCTTAGCGGTTTCGCAGAGCTGCGCAAAGCCTGCAGCGTCGTGGATAGCCATCTCGGAGAGCATCTTTCTGTTGATTTCGATTCCGCTCTTCTTAAGACCGTCCATGAGTCTGCTGTAGGACATGCCGTTCATTCTTGCAGCAGCGTTGATTCTTGCGATCCACATCTGTCTGTACTGTCTCTTCTTCAGCTTTCTTCCCACGTATGCGGAGCGGAGAGCTCTCATTACAGCCGGATTAGCCGCTCTGAAAACCTTGCTCTTAGCGCCGTAGTAGCCCTTAGCCTGCTTTAAAATCTTCTTATGTCTCTTATGTGCGTTAACACCCTTTTTAACTCTTGCCATTTATATTTACCTCCTTACCTTTCCTATTTAGCCATTGATCTTAACATTCTCTTCTCGTCAGCGCTGGACAGAGTGGTAGCCTTTCTCAGGCCTCTCTTTCTCTTAGCCGTCTTCTTAGTAAGGATGTGGCTCTTATATGCCTTGTTTCTCTTAACCTTACCGCTTCCGGTAAGCTTCATTCTCTTGCATGCGCCTCTGTGGGACTTCATCTTATTCTTTGCCATCTGATTTACCCTCCTATGATAATTATTATTGTCTACTTTTCCGGTTTAGGTGCTAAGAACATTGTCAGGCTTCTGCCTTCGAAGGTCGGCTTCTTATCGACTACGCCGACGTCTGCGCAGATTTCCGCAAACTTGTCCATTACCTCGCGGCCTCTGGCTGTATGGTCTCTCTCTCTTCCGCGGAAGCGAAGGGATACCTTCACCTTATCGCCGTCCTTAAGAAATTTGGATGCGGTGGTAGCCTTCACCTGTATGTCGTGATCCTCGATGAAAGTGCTGAGTCTGATCTCCTTCACCTGCATGGTTTTCTGCTTTTTCCTGGCTTCCTTCTCACGCTTCTGAAGGTCATATCTGTACTTTCCGTAGTCGAGAAGCTTGCATACCGGCGGCTTGGCGTTAGGAGAAATGTTTACAAGGTCCAGCTTCTTCTCCTCGGCTAATGCCAGAGCTTCTTCTCTGCTGATGATACCTATCATTTCACCGTTTTCGTCGATGACGCGCAGCTCCTTATCACGAATTTCTTCGTTGATCTTGTTCTCCTTGCTAATAACGAGCACCTCCTGTGTAATATAAAAGCGGATACATGAAGTATCCGCTCATACGCACGCAAAAAGCGCACCGTTTTCAAAGTATTAACCCTGACAAAGCCTTCTGTCCGCAGGGTGAGAAGCGGATAACTTCTTCTTCATACCCTGATAGTTTAACATTCGGGGCAAGGCTTGTCAATGAGAAATTCCGCCTGATGCAGGGGTTTTTCGAATTTTCCCCGGCTGTATCTTCCCGTTTTCTGTCTGCGCCGTCTCTACTTTACTGTTACGATCTCGTAGTTCCTGCTTCCCAGGCCGATCTTCTCGCCGTGAGCGAGGCAGGTCTTATACTCGGTGTTCGGGTTGGCATTGTCGAAGTGGTCGTGATGGTCACAGAAGCCTTCCTTTGCCATTTCCTCGGTCAGCTGAGTATTAGGCATCGGATCCTGCTTAAGACATGCGTCCACACAGGCCTGGTCTAACGCCAAAGGATCAAAGGATGCAAATATGCCGATGTCAGGGAGGATAGGCACGTCGTTTCCGGCATGGCAGTCGCAGGTCGGAGATATGTCGCATACTACGGAAATATGGAAGTTCGGTCTTCCGTCCACTACAGCCTTTGTGTACTCGGCCATTCGGCAGTTAAGCTCCTTTACGGCCGCATCCTGAGCAAAATCTATGGCGTCGAAGTTGCAGGCTCCTATACATCTTCCGCAGCCTACGCAGTTGTCCGCATTCAGAGTCATCTTCCCCGTCGCCTCGTCAAAGTGAAGGCCATCGTTGGCGCACTCTTTCAGGCATCTCTTACATCCGCGGCACTTTTCCGGGTCTATGATAGGCTTGCCGTTGCAGTGCTGGTCCTTCTTTCCGGCTCTGGAACCGCATCCCATTCCGATGTTCTTAATGGTTCCGCCGAAGCCCGTCATCTCGTGTCCCTTAAAGTGAGTAAGGGAGATGAAGATGTCGGCGTCCATAACGGCATGACCTATTTTCGCTTCTTTAACGTATTCTCCGCCTTTAACGGGAACGGCTATGTCGTCTGTACCCTTGAGTCCGTCGCCTATGATAACGGGACATCCTGCGGAAAGCGGCGTAAATCCGTTTTCCCATGCGCAGTAAAGATGCTCGAGGGCGTTCTTTCTGCTTCCCGGATAGAGGGTGTTGCAGTCTGTCAGGAAAGGTTTTCCTCCGAGACTTTTAACGGTATCCGCAACAGCCTTTGCGTAGTTCGGCCTTAAAAAGCTCATGTTTCCAAGCTCTCCGAAGTGCATCTTGATAGCTACGAACTTTCCGTTCATGTCTATCTGATCGATGCCCGCCGTCTTTATAAGCCTCTTCAGCTTGTCGGCGGGTCCCTCGTCCGGTCTGCATCTGAAATCGGTGAAATACACCTTGGATGCGTTCTTGTTGTTTTCCATGTTCAAATTCTCCTTCAGTTTAAATTATTTATTCCGCTTTAAGCATCTTCAGTATAAAAGGCTGTACCAGTCCCTTTATCGTGCGGCTGTCAAGACTTATCCCGGCAATTTCCATGGCCTTCGTCTGCTTTTCCGTGTGGTGGGAGTAAGGGTAAACGCCGAACATAAACGGGAAGAGTCCGTAGACGAAGTCCTGCCTGTCCCCTTCGCTCATTGACGGGAAGAACTTTTTCAGCGCCTCTTCAACCGCTCCCAGCGAAGCTGCGTAGGCTCTCTTGAATTCAACCAGATTTTCCAGCCTGCTGTTAGTTTCCATGTCGTATATGTTCATGGACATCAGCTTCAACATACATTCCCTCTTTTCGAGAATCTCCGCCATAGCCGACGCGAATTCCCCGGCCGTCACCGTCTCCGCTGACTCCGTAAACCCGGTTATATCGCAGGCCCAGGCCTCATGCTCCCGCTGCAGAAGGGCCAGAAAGATTTCTTCCTTTGTCCGGAAATAGTTATATATGGACGTGCGGGTAAAGGACGTCTCGTTTCCTATGTCACGAATGGTAATATCTCTGAAGCTCATGGTTTTATAAAGTCCCGCGCAGGCGTCTATTATCTCCTCGCGCCTTGCCTCCGTAAGCTCCTTTGAACCTTTTGGCATATCCGTCCATCTCCCCTATTCGCTCAATACCTTCTTTGCCCATTCGCCGGCGCCGGAACCGTTTAGGAGTCTGCCTTTCTTCCACTGCGCTCCCTTGCAGCGCTTCTTCATGCTCTCCTCCGCGCCGCCGATTCCGCTTCCTCCCGACGTTGCAAAAGGAATCACCGTCTTTCCGGCAAAGTCGTAGCTTTCCAGGAAGGTGTCCACTATCTTAGGCTCCACGTACCACCATACCGGAAATCCCACAAAGACCGTGTCGTACTGCTCCATACCCGTAACCGGTTCTGCTATCTCCGGACGGCAGTCCGGGTCGTTCATTTCTATGGTGCTGCGGCTCTTCTTGTCCGTCCAGTCCAGGTCCGCCTTCGTATATGGCTGCGCCGGCCTGATCTCATAAAGATTGCCGTTTACAGCTCCGGCAATTTCCTCAGCCGTAAGTTTTGTAACTCCGCTCGCCGAAAAATATGCCACAAGAATCTTACTCATGATATCACACTCCTCTTTGTCGCTTTTTCTGACTGTTTCTTCAGTTGTTTTAACGGCGCAGTGCTTCGACAGATCATTCTGACGCCGTGTCACTATGCGTAGTATATCACTTCGCTGACACGATGTCAATAAATTTCTGATGAAGCGAAAACAGCCCTCCGATATGGAGGGCTGCCCGTGGTGCGTCATACAGGACTCGAACCTGCGGCCTACTGATTCGGAATCAGGCACTCTATCCAACTGAGCTAATGACGCATAACACAGTTAGTATAATAGAGTTTTACGGCCTTTGTCAAGGTTCCCGGCTGCGCCTGATCAGTTCTTTTTTCTATCCCGCCTTTTACGAGCGGCAATGCTTCCCGAAAATATCATTGCGCTCAGCAATATTACCGTGAAAAACGCCAGCCTCGATTCGTCTCCCGTTTTAGGGACCGGGTTTATTCTCTCGTTTTCTATTGATATGCTTACAGTTACGCCGTTCTCATCGATTTTCACAGGAAATTTTTCCCCGCTGAGGGTAAAACCGTCAGGCGGCTCTATCTCCACCACGATATACTCGCCGTAAGGAATCTCTTCAAAAGCAAAACGTCCTCTTTCATCCGATACGGCAGTCATCAGGGTGTTTTCGTCCGTGAAATCCTCTGTTTCTGACGAAAAAAGTCCTATCAGTGCGCCTTTAAGAGGTTCGCCTGTTTCATCAGTCTTTATCCCCTCTATGCTTCCCTTTATCAGGACATTTTCTACAGGAATACCGTCATTTACGGCGGCATTTACCTGCTCCACATCCTGACCGCCATACTTAAGCTCTGCCTCGTACTCCCTGCCGTCAAGCACATAGCCCTCCGGAGCAGTCTTTTCTTTTACGATATACTTCCCGAGATAGAGGGCTTCTGTTTTTGCCTTTCCGTTCTCATCCGTCGTAACTGTTGATACGACCTCTCCTTTTTCGGCCCTTACTGTGCCGTCTCCGGTAACTATGTTCTCAGCGGCGATTATCTGAAACACTGCGCCTTTCAGGTTTTCACACACGTATACAGGCGCATGCGTTCCGCTCTCATTTTTCTGCCATGCCTTCAGTATCTCTCCGGTCTTTACAAGAGATAACGTCCCTTTCTGAGGCGTATTTTCAACTCTGATTGATATCGCCTCTTTTCCGCCGTCTACCTTAAACGGTATCGGTTCTTCAGACAGCACATAACCTTCCGGAGCTTTTATCTCATGCAGTTCATAGTTTCCGTACCTGAGAGGTTCAGGCAGACAGAACCCGCCTCTTTCATCTGTCACGAACTCATCCAGCACATAGTCGTGGGGGTAATGCATATCGAAGCTTACCCACTCGTCCTCATCCATGTTCCATATCTTAAAGGCCGCTTCTGCAGTCACTATCGCCCTGCCTGTCTCCGCATCCACTTTTTCCACATGTAGGTCTGCCCGGACTGACGCGTTGTTCAGAATGTATCTGTAAACGGCTCCGTTCTCAGATATGTTCACTTCAAAGTCGCTGATTCTGTCGTGGCCTTCAGTAGAATTCAGCTGATGAACTGTGTATATGCCTGTAGGAAGTTCTTTAGTCTCGGCATATCCGTCTTTTCCGGTCTTTATGATGTCCCTGTTGTATTCCTCTGCCTCATCGTAGCTTCCCGCAGACTTAAGGTACACCTGAAATTCTATGTCCTTTTCAGGCTTTTGAATCCCGGTCTCATCCATGTCATCAAAAGACTTCATGAGTGCGATTTTTCCCTTTATGACTTCATCACTCACCCGGCTGTCCACCGTTGTGTACCGGACCGCAATATCAGCGGGATTTTCAACATCGAGCACGAACTTCTCCCCGTTCAGAAGATATCCGTCAGGCGGGGTAATCTCCTTTAGATACAGCTCATTCTCAAAGGCATATTCGGCGGCGTAGTAATCTGTCATGAAAGCGCCGTTCCTGTCGGTGGTATACTTTTCGACGAGGGTCCCGTCTTTCTCATAAAGACCGAACACCGCTCCCTCGAGAGTGGCCTCTCCCTGTGCAACCGGCTTTCCCAGATCGGCATCCTCTTTTACCACATTGAAGCGGATTTCCTTTCGTTCTTCAGGAATTACCGGCGCATTGTATACGGTGGACGGGCCGCCCGGTGTGCCTTCTTCAACACGTACGATGAAATGTTCCTCATTCAGCATATATCCGCCCGGAGCTTTTGTTTCAAATATCTCGTAAGTCCCTATCAGTCCCGTCGGTATCCCCTTGGAATTTTTATACAGCGGATCTCCGCCCACTTTACAGCTGTCATCAAATGCAGCCAGACCTTTGCTGTCAGTTCGGAATATCCATGTTCTTTCAGGTTTGAGCCCCGAAACATCGTCCGTCAGCTTTTTATAATATTTAACTGTAAATTCAGCTCGGGCAAGTTCGGGTGACGGACCGCTGCCTCCCGCGTCTGTTTTAGATAATATAACTTCCAGCGGATTGAACTTCGGTTCCTCTTTTCCCGTAAATTCAGTAACCTGCCCGCTGTTCACTTTAACCGTATACACTTTCCCGTCCAGTTTAAAGCCGGGAGAAGCTTTCACCTCTTTTATCCAGTACGTTCCCGCCTCCAGCGTGAGGGTCTCCGAGTTACCGTTCTTATCAGTCGTAAAGCTGCCGGCTTTTTTCGTAAGTGAAGAATCG
Source organism: uncultured Bacillota bacterium (assembly GCA_949287095.1). Classification (GTDB taxonomy): domain Bacteria; phylum Bacillota; class Clostridia; order Peptostreptococcales; family Anaerovoracaceae; genus Avanaerovorax. Next base: position 97,366 of record CASEFA010000002.1, on the reverse strand, counting down.
GAATATACATTATAAACGGCTCCGGCAAGGCTGTAGTTATCCGGACAATGCGCTATAAGACTGCCGTCGGATGCCGCTACTTTTTTCAGTTTAAGATATCCTTCAGACCGGTACTCCCATACAAACAGATCCTGCATATTGCCGCTTCCGTTCAGCCTGTAGATTTTAAATCCTTCAGGCGGTGCAGGCTTACTGTTCACATAGTTCAGGAAGGCTTCAAGGCCTGACACGTCATACCATCTTCCTTTTCCGCCGTAATTCTGATAGATTCTGGAGAGCGCCATACCTGTCACAGATATTCCGCACGCTTCCGCTCTGGTTGAGGCTGCATTCCCTGCAAAAAGTTTATATACACTGTTATATGTACTGCTTGAAAATCCGTCCCACTGTTCCGGTCCTTTCCACCCGTAGAAAAGAATTTTCTTGATTAAAGTGTTGCTGTAAGCTTCCAAAGCTAAAGTTTTAGAAGCACCGGGAGTTTCTCCTGTAGGCGGCGGATTTCCATGTTCAGCGCAGTACGCCACACCTCCGCCGAAGTTCGTAGTGAATTTGCCGTGCATGTTCTCGGCAGGTTTCCCTCCTGAAGCGTTATAGCTGTATGCGCATCCCTGATATGTTACTGTAGCCGTATCTGCAGCCAGTGCATGCATGGGTATGCTGCTGATAAGCACAGCGAGAATAACACCGATGCCGAACAGCTTACGTCCTTTCCTTATCCTCATTTTTTTGCTCCTCCTCTTAATTTACTCTGACTTCTTTTAGATTTTCCTGTACTCCCGATACGATCATCTCCTTTCATAAGCAAAAGAGCAGCTTCAAAATTGAAACTGCTCTGAAACAGGCGTTGTAACGCCGCATTTATCCAGTTGTGAAAGCCGCCCCCACACAGGAGCGGCTCCGGCTCAGCCTTTCACATGGTAAATTATACCATAGGGACTTTTTACCTGCAACACTTTTTGTTAGCTTTTAACATTTTTTGTAAGTCGATGCAGTCGCCATCACATGACTTGCCTGCGGATTCTGCAAAACGCTATTACTCCGCTTCCTTCATTATTGACACAGTGGCGCTGGCCCCGATTCTGTCCGCACCTGCATCTATCATGGCTCTGGCCGTTTCGTAGTCCCTGATTCCACCTGAAGCCTTAACCTGAAGGGCTTCTCCCACTGTCTTCTTCATGAGAGAAACGTGGTGAACGGTAGCTCCTCCGCTGCTGAAGCCTGTAGATGTCTTTACGAAATGCGCACCCGCAGTCTTTGACAGATTGCACGCCTTTACCACCTCTTCATCGGTGAGCAGACACGTTTCAAGTATAACCTTTACTATGGCGTTATATTTTTCCGCAGCACGGACAACGGCGCGGATATCCTCTTCAACATACGAATCTCTGCCTGCCTTCAGCATACCGACATTCAGCACCATGTCGACTTCGGATGCTCCGCCGCGGCATGCCTCTTCCGTTTCAAAAGCCTTTGTCTTCGTAGTGCAGGCTCCCAGAGGAAAGCCTACCACTGCGGCAATCTTTACATCGGTATCCTTAAGGAGCTTAGCGGCTTCCTCCACGTAGCATGAATTAACGCACACAGAATAAAAGTCATACTCTTTCGCTTCCGCACAGAGCTTCTCGATATCCACGGGCTTTGCTTCAGTCTTTAAGAGCGTGTGGTCAAAATATTTATTTAGCGGTTTCATCTTGTCAGTCCCCTCCTGTTCTGGTTTCATTTTTCAATGCCATAAGTATAACATAAAAATGTTCTTTATGGTATAATATTCGCCGGGACGCCGCACAGTCAGGCGTTTCAGGGAGAGTTCATATTTTGTCGGAGGTATGGATTATGGATCTTATCGTAAGTTTCATTATTTTTATTGGAGCCATGCTGTTTTGTCTTACAGGCGGACACACCATGGTGATTGCCCTGGGAATAGGGCTTATATGCTTCGCCGTTACCGGCATCAGGCGCGGCTTCAGCGCCGGAAACATTCTCGGAATGTGCAGGTCGGGACTCAGAGACGCAGTCATCGTTGTTATAGTGATGTTTATAATCGGTTTTGTCACCGGAATATGGCGAAGCGCGGGAACTATCAGCTTTTTCGTATACTACGGAATGGAAGTAATCACTCCGAAGCTTTTTCTCGTAATCACATTTCTGCTTTGCTGCATACTCTCCTACGCTCTGGGTACATCCTTCGGTGTTGCAGGAACCGTAGGCGTAATTTTCATGGCGCTTGCAAGAAGCGGCGGTGTGAACGAAGCCGTTACCGCCGGCGTCATAATGAGCGGAATATACTTCGGAGACAGGAATTCTCCAGTTTCCTCCAGCGCCGTTCTGGTTGCCGGAGTTACCCATACAAGCCTTTATGACAACGTGAGACTTATGCTGAAAACAGGGGCTCCCGCAATAGCGCTTACATTTATCGCGTACTGTTTTCTGTCGTTCAGGAATCCGATCATCGCAGTCGATGAGAGTTTTAAGGAGCTTCTGACGGACGAGTTCAGTATTTCTCCGTGGTGCGCTCTTCCTGCGGCGCTCATTCTCATTCTGCCAGTGCTGAAGGTAAGTGTAATCAATTCTCTCATCGCATCCATAGTCGCAGGTACAGCGGTAAGTATTCTGGTACAGGGCGAATCAGTCGGAAACGTATGCCTGACTCTCCTCAGAGGATATGAAATCGACGGTCCTCTTGCGGAAATCATGAACGGAGGCGGACTGATCTCCATGATAGAGGTGGTTTTCATAGTGGCCATTTCCTGCATGTATTCAGGTATTTTTTCCGGAACAGGAATTCTTACACCTCTTCAGGACAGAGTGACTTCCCTTGCATCCGGAACAGGCCGATTCTTCGTCACGTCGATAATGTCTCTTATAACCCTGGGTGTATTCTGCAATCAGACCATAGCCACCATGATGGTAAACGACATAATGAAAAAAACCTACATCGATGCGGGAAGCAGCGAAAGTGAACTGGCAATCGACATGGAAAACTCGGTAATCATTCTGGCAGGTATCGTCCCGTGGACCATCGCCTGCACTGTGCCTCTGGAATTCATGCAGACAGGATACGGGGCCCTTCCTTATTCTCTCCTGCTGTATATGATTCCGCTGTGCTACGGCATTCAGAAAAAACTTTTCGGATTTAAAATTAGTTAAAATCCTTGAAATAAATTTAACATACATTTAAACTATATCTGACGGAAATTTTATACCTTTATGGTATACTGGTCCGTGCAAAAAACTTACAGGAGATATTCATATGCCTTCAATGTATGCGCACTACACCTTCGGCAGCAAGGTTTTCAAGGCCCTGCCAAAGAGTGCAAGAGACATCATCAAAAGAAACAAAGAACTTTATCTCATCGGTCTTCAGGGACCCGATATTCTCTTTTATTACAGGCCTCTTTCCAAAAACCGCATTAACCGGTACGGCTACGGGATGCACGACAGGCCTGCTTCAGAATTCTTTATACCCGCAGCGTCAAAGTATGTTAAATCAGGCAGAAACGAAGCCATGCTTGCATATCTTCTCGGCTTCATATGCCACTTCTCCCTCGACAGCACGTGCCACGGCTATATTGAGAAGAAAATAGAAACCGACGGCGTATGCCATACCGAAATAGAAGTCGAGTTCGACAGGTATCTGCTCACCGAAGACGGTTTTGATCCTCTAAGATACCACACATCGTCCTCTATCACTCCTTCGAAAAAAAATGCTGCGGTTATCTCAGCATGTTTTGACGAAATTTCACCTGCCGAAGTGCTTAAAGCGCTGAAATCCATGGTATTCTACTCTGATGTCCTGGTGGCGCCGGGAAGACTTAAAAGAAAAGTCCTCTATACAGGTCTTAAGGCAGCAGGCAAATATGACCCGATGCACTACATGATCATGAGCAGGATTCCGGCGCCGGAATGTGAAGACAGCTGTCTGCGCCTTTCAAAGCTGATGAACAGAAAAGCCGTGGACCTTGCCGTCAGACTTATCGGCAGCTTTATAAGCTATACGGGCGGCGACAGCGCCCTTGACCCGTGGTTTGAGGAAACATTCGGCCCCGGAAAAGACTGGCGCGACATCAGAATCTGTACACCTGAGGAGGAAGTAACCTATGAAGTTTAAACTCAATCCCCTTGAAAAGAAATGGGTGCTCTACGATGTGGGAAATTCAGCATTCACACTTCTCGTGACCACCATAATGCCCATATATTTCAACTATCTCGCCGGAAGTGCAGGTATTTCCGATGTGGACTACCTTGCATACTGGGGATATGCGACCTCCATATCCACTGTAATCGTCGCTCTCCTGGGGCCTGCTACCGGAACCGTTACCGACTTTCACGGGTGGCGCAAAAAAATATTTCTCGCCACACTTCTCACAGGCGCCCTGGGCTGTGTGGCTCTCGGATTCATGCAGTCCTGGCTGTGGTTCCTCATTCTCTTCGTTATAGCAAAATCCGCATACTCTCTGAGCCTTGTGGTATACGACTCCATGCTACCGGACGTTACGGATCATGAAAGGATGGATGAGGTCTCATCCAGAGGATATGCGTGGGGGTACATCGGCTCGTGCATACCGTTCATCCTGAGCCTTCTTCTGGTTCTTTTCTACGAGAAAATAGGCATTTCCATGAACCTTGCAATGGGCATCGCATTCCTTCTCGTGGCAGTATGGTGGATTCTCATGACCCTCCCCCTGCTGAAAAGCTACAGACAGGTCAACTATCAGCCTAAGACCGATCGCGTCGTGAGTCAGTCGTTTAAAAGACTCGGTCACATTTTTTCCGAACTTAAGCGCAATAAGAAAGCAGGAATTTTCCTCATAGCCTTCTTCTTCTTTATAGACGGCGTTTACACCATCATAGATATGGCGACGGCTTACGGAACCTCTCTGGGTCTGGATACGACAGGACTGCTGCTTGCTCTCCTTGTAACCCAGATCGTAGCCTTTCCTGCTGCTCTTCTCTTCGGAAGAATTTCAGGAAAATATAAATCAGGCACCCTGATCAAAGTGTGCATATTCGCATATTTTCTCATATCGCTCTTTGCCATAACCCTTGCCCACCAGTGGCAGTTCTGGGTTCTGGCCGTGTGCGTGGGCCTTTTCCAGGGAGCCATTCAGGCAATATCCAGATCCTATTATGCGAAGATAATACCGCCTGAAAAATCCGGTGAATACTTCGGTGTTTACGATATCTGCGGAAAAGGCGCATCCTTTGCCGGAACTCTTCTCGTTTCGTTTATAAGCCAGCAGACAGGAAGCGCCAACATCGGCGTAGGCGCTCTTTCCGTCATGTTCCTGATTGGCTTCTTCGTGTTCGGAAAGGCTGATAAGACTCCGGGAATAAGATAAGATAAAAAATAAAGGTATGGCACAGTCCCGAATCCGGAGCTTTCTGCCATACCTTTTTTATTTCTATTCTACAGCCTTTGTTGCAATCTCGTTAACAAGTTTTGCGATGAAGTCGTCTACTGACATAACCCCCAGGTCGCCTGTTTTGATGGAGCGGACGGAAAGGGTTCCCGCCTCTTCCTCCTTTTCTCCGATTACACAGATGTAGGAGTCGCGGGCGTTTCTTGCCTCGCGTAGCTTGTAGCCAATCTTCTCGTTTCTGAAGTCGGTCTTTACGCGAAGTCCTGCGGCCGCGCACTTCTCGGCAACCTCTGAAGCATAACCCTCAAACTTGTCGGTTACGGTGAGAAGGTTTACCTGCACCGGAGCCAGCCAGAGAGGGAATTTTCCCGCAAAGTGCTCGGTGAGTATACCGATGAACCTCTCGATAGAACCGAAGATTACCCTGTGAATCATTATAGGTCTGTGCTTCTCATTGTCGGAGCCCACGTAAGTCAGATCGAACCTCTGAGGCATCTGCATATCCAGCTGAATTGTTCCGCACTGCCACGTTCTTCCGATGGAATCCTCCAGATGGAAGTCCAGCTTCGGTCCGTAGAACGCGCCGTCTCCCTCGTTTACAACGTAAGGAACTCCGAGCACCTCCATGGCCTCGCGAAGGGCGTTTTCCGCGGTCTCCCACTCCTCGTCGGTTCCCATGGAATCCTCAGGTCTCGTGGAAAGCTCGATGTGGTATTTGAAGCCAAACATGCTGTAAACATCGTCGATGAACCTTGCAACGCCGACGATTTCGTCCTTAACCTGCTCAGGAAGCATAAAGATGTGAGCATCGTCCTGAGTAAAGGTTCTTACTCTCATCAGGCCGTGAAGGGCTCCCGAAAGCTCGTGCCTGTGAACCTGACCCAGCTCTCCCATTCTGATAGGGAAATCCCTGTATGACCACATTTTCCGCCTGTAGACGAGCATGGAACCCGGACAGTTCATCGGCTTGATAGCGTAGTCGCCGTCGTCTATCTTCGTGAAGTACATGTTGTCCTTGTAGTGATCCCAGTGACCGGAGGTTCTCCAGAGCTGCTCGTTCAAGATGAGCGGAGTCTTTATCTCCTCGTAGCCTCTCTTCCTGTGCTCCTGTCTCCAGAAGTTTTCAAGCTCGTTTCGAAGTATCATGCCGTTAGGCAGGAAGAACGGGAATCCCTGACCCTCCTCCGTAAGCATGAAGAGATCCATTTCCTTTCCGATTTTTCTGTGGTCGCGCTTCTTGGCTTCCTCCAGCATGTTTATGTACTCGTCCAGCTCCTCCTGGCTCGGGAAGCATGTTCCGTAAATTCTCTGAAGCATTTTGTTGTGCTCGTCGCCGCGCCAGTATGCCCCTGCGACGCTCATAAGCTTTACGGCCTTTATCTGTCCCGTGGAATCCATGTGCGGGCCCGCGCAAAGGTCGGTGAAGTCGCCCTGCTTATAGAACGAAATTACCGCGTCCTCAGGAAGGTCGTTTATCAGCTCCACCTTGTACGGCTCGCCGGCGTCCTCCATCAGCTTGAGAGCCTCCGCCCTCGGCAGCTCAAAACGCTCCAGCGGATAGTTGGCCTTGATTATCTTCTTCATCTCCTTCTGGATAGTCATAAGATCCTGGTCGGAAAGCTTATGCTCCATGTCGATGTCGTAGTAGAATCCGTTGTCGATAGCCGGTCCTATGGCCAGCTTTGCGTCAGGCCAGATATGTTTAATTGCCTGAGCCATAATGTGAGAAGTGGTATGTCTGTATCTCAGCTTCATATCTTCATCTTCAAAGTTTATCTTTGCCATGATTATCTCCTTTTCTAAAAAAATGTTATTCCCTATGCAGCAGCATCGCTTCCGGTGCTGCCGGCGGTGGTTCCGCCGGTTTCTCCTCCTGCTGCGCCTGCTCCACCGGTTTCACCCGATGTGCTGCCGCCCGTGTTATCCGAAGAGCCGCTTCCCGTTCCCGAATCTCCGGTTCCCGTGCTGCCGCCTGTATTGTCTCCTCCGGTTACATCAGAGCCTCCCGTAGTTCCGCTTCCGGTGTTTCCTGAATCTCCTGTATTTCCTGTACCGCCTGATGAGCTGCTGCCGGTATCCGTTGACCCTCCTGCAGTACCGCCGGTTAAGGTTCCGCTTCCGGCACTCCAGCTTCCTCCTGTACCTGTACTGCCGGATGTTCCGGATGACCCGCCTGTCCAGCCTTCAGGTATTTCTATAGGCGCTTCAGCGGCCTGCCCGCCGCTTCCTCCCGGCACCTGCGATATCTCGTAGGATGCCGTATAATCGAGCTGGTTGGCAATCTCTATTACAGTATCGGAAGGAACGTAATCAGTCTGACCGAACAGCTCCGCATGCATTTCCTTCACGTTGTCAAGCCACTTCGTCGGGAATACATAAGACGTAACCGTTCCCGCCAGATAACCTGTGGTCACATCATAAGGGAATCCTGCACTTCCCGATATGTTGAAGTCCATCACTTTCATGGCCAGTCCTATAATATCGCTGTTGCTCAGATTAGTCATAAACTCAGGCATCAGGTCGTCAATCAGCGTGTCAATCTTATCCAGGCTCAAGGTCTGAACTTTTTCAAGCACCTTCTCGAGCACTGTTCTCATTCTCTCAGTACGCTTGAAATCGTCGCCGACACCCTTTCTGATGCGTCCGTACGACACGGCCTGAACACCCTCGACGGTCTGGGTTCCGGCGCTTTCATAGAGCTGATAATCCGTCACTCCTATGGCTTTTGCCGTTTCTTTAGTGTACTTGTTAAGCTGCGGGATCTCGTAATCTTCTATGGTAAGCTCTATTCCGCCTACACCGTCCACCAGATCCGCTACAGACTTGAAGTTAAAGGCCACGAAATTTTTAATGTTAAGATCCATCGCCTCATTGATGCTCTTGATGGTGGTCTCGACGCCGCCGGTTCTGAATATATCGGTTATCTTCATATAACCGCCGGTGTCCGCATTCCTGAGATAAGTGTCTCTGTATATGGACGTAATCTTGACGGCTCCGGTATCCTCCTTAATGCTGACTATCATGAGGGCGTCACCGCCGCTGGTCTGTATGGTGTCCATGTCCATATCCCGGGAATCGACGCCTGCAAGAAGAATGTTTATGTATCCGTTAACATCCACACATGAAAGTTCCGTTTCATCTATCTCGACTCTTTCAATCTTATTAAGCTTGGTCATGGCGTATACCGCCACGATTGTTCCGATTATTAATAGAAGCAGCAGAACGGCAATCAAAACCTTATGCCACGTCTTGAGTTTTTTCTTCTTCACCATTTCGGCTCCATCCGGAGCAGCTTTTCCTCTGCTGTGTTTTGTCATCAGTCTTATCCTTCATATACCCTTTAAAGGTCTCTTTTTAACAGCTTTTTCTAACCGGTTCAGTTTACCACAAAAGCCGCTGTTTGTAAATCCGCAATGCTCGAAAGGAGCCGCAGATGCAGCCCCTTCCGTAAATTATACTACTCTGATTCTCCAACGTCGTTTCCCATCTTCTTCTCGCCAATCAGCTTTTGGGTGTTGTACAGCTTGGCGTACATACCGCCGAGAGCCAGAAGTTCGCTGTGAGTTCCCTCTTCTGCAATTCTGCCGTCGTCGATGAGAACGATTCTGTCGGCGTTTTTAACCGTCGCAAGTCTGTGAGCGATGACAATGGTGGTCCTTCCCACGGAAAGCTCGTCAAAGCTCCTCTGGATTCTTTCCTCTGTAATGGTATCGAGGGCTGACGTGGCCTCGTCTAAAATGAGTATCTTCGGGTTCTTAAGGAAGATTCTCGCAATGGACACCCTCTGCTTCTGTCCGCCCGATAGCATGGTTCCCCGCTCTCCCACATACGTGTCGAAGCCGTCGGGCATATCCAGGATATCGTCGTAAATCTCTGCTTTCTTTGCCGCCTCGATTACCTCTTCAAAGGTAGCTTCAGGTCTTCCGTATCTTATATTCTCCAGAATGGTATCCGCGAATATGAACACGTCCTGCTGAACGATTCCGATGTTCTCCCTGATTGAATGCTTTGTCACGTCGCGGATGTCCTCGCCGTCTATGGTTATGCTTCCCGATGTGACGTCGTAGAATCTCGGTATAAGCTGACAAAGAGTGGTCTTTCCGCCTCCCGAGTGACCCACCACCGCAACGGTTTCGCCGGCTTTGATGTGAAGATCCACATTCCTTAAAACTTCCGTATCGTCGTCGTAGGAAAAGCTTACGTCGTTAACGTCAATATCACCCTTTGTCACGTGAAGATCCTCAGCCCCCGGCTTTTCCGAAACCTCAGGCTTCATATCCATGATTTCCTTGAATCTTCTCAGTCCCGCCATGCCGTTTACGAATACCTCGGCAAAGTTGGAAAGCTTTCTTATAGGCGTTACAAAGGTGGTTATGAACAGGGTGAATGTGATGAGATCCACGTAGTTCATCTGGCCTTTCATGATAAGGTATCCGCCGAAAGCTATAACGGCCACCGGCATTATGCACATGAAGAATTCCTGGGCTCCGAAGAAGAACCCCATAGCCTTGTAGTAGTCGCTCTTTGCGCCTTTGAATATATCGTTGGAGCGGTCGAACCTCTCCTGATCCACGTCCTCGTTGGCAAAGGCCTTGGAGGTCTTGATTCCCGATATGCAGGACTCGATGTCCGCGTTTATGGAGGCCATCTTCTGCTTTACGTTTAACGATGCCGACGACATACGCCTTCTCGAAGTCATTATCACCGCCACAAAAATCGGAATGATGATGGCCACAACCAGCGCCAGCCTCCACTCTATGGTGAACATAAAGCCCAGCGCTCCCAGTATGGTAAGGCCCGCAATCACCACATCCTCGGGGCCGTGGTGGGAAAGCTCCGTTATTTCAAAGAGATCTCCCGTAAGCCTGTTCATCAGCTTACCGGTTCTGTTATGGTCGTAAAACTCGAAGTCCAGCTCCTGAAGATGCCTGAACAGGTCCGCCCTTATGTCCGCCTCAACCCTTACGCCGAAGGTGTGCCCCCAGTAGGTCATGATGAAGTAGCACACCGACCTGAGAAGGTATGATACGGCGACGAGAGCCATGACCACAAAAAACACCAGATACATCTTTTCCGGCAGCATCACGTTCATGGCGTGTCGCGAGATAAGCGGAAACGCCAGGTCGATTGCCGCGACCATTATGGCGCAGAACATATCCAGTACGAAAATATTCATATGAGGTTTAAAATATCTAAAAAGTACTTTCAGCATGAATATCTCTTTTCAGTCTCCTCTCCTTCAATGTCTTAAATCCAAGATATATCATAGAATAATTGTCTTTCAATATCAAGGCGACGGAGGGACAAAATCAGCAAAATTCTGCACGGAAAATGTTTTTGTAATCTGACGGCGGCGAGGCAGCCGGGTCGGGCAAAAGTGTCTTTTGATGAGGTTTGAAAGGGTCTGCTGAATGGATCTGCTGAAAGAGTTTGCTGAAAGGATTTGACAAACACGCCATTTTCGGGCGCTCTGGTCAAGGCGTTTTTTGACAATTCCACCTCTCACACGCAAAGAGGTCAAGAAAATCTCCTGCCTTTCAAAGAAATTCCTTGACCTCTTATCTTCTGTCTCTGCAAAATGTCAAATTTCGCCTTGACCTTTTTCCTCTTATTCACGGATTTTGTCAAATCCGCCCTCTGCGTCCGTTACACAGGTCCGCCATGCCGTTACGCGCGCAGACCGGATTACTTCCCGCAGCAGCCGCAACCGCAGTCTTCGCTGCCGCCGGATCCTTCTTCTTTCCGGTGAGCCTTGCTGCAGCATCCTGCCGACGGGCATCCTATGCATCTTGCTCCCCGTTTTTTGGCGCGAATAATATAAGCTATGGCTCCGCCTAATGCGGCCGCTACTATCAGTACTGCAATTACGTCTGTAAGTGTCATTATGCTGCTGCACCTGCTTTCTTTACATGAAGGGCGGCGTACTCTGCCGCAACCTTACGACGAGATGAAATAGTTACATATGCGATGGCGATTATCATAAGAGCCACGGCTATGAGTCCAGGGAAGAATCCCGTTCCGAGATGTCCCTCAGTGAACAGGGTTCCCAGCTGATATACGGCAAACGCCACGATGTAGCCCGTCGAAAGCTGAAGTCCTATGGCTCCGAACAGCCACTTTTTGCTCTGAAGCTCCGAGTTCATTGCTCCGATAGCCGCAAAGCACGGAGGTGTGAACAGGTTGAACATCAGGTACGCAAGAGCCGCTACCGAGGTCATTCCCAGAACTCCCGCAACGTCGGACGCTCCGCCGGTAAGTTCCAGCGCATCCACGTCGATGAAGTTGGTAAGTCCGTATACTACGGCCAGAGTTCCCACCACGTTCTCCTTGGCGATAAAGCCAGTAACCGCCGCCGCGGCAAGCTGCCATACTCCGAATCCCAGAGGAACGAGGATTACAGCAAAAGGTGTGGCGATGGAAGCCAGTATGGAGGTTTCCTGCGCTCCTTCAGGAACCGGCGTAAACTGCCATGTAAAGCTCTGCATGATCTGAACCACGGCGTTGCACACCAGTATGATGGTGGCAGCCTTTATGATATATGCCTTTGCTCTCTCCAGCATGGAAAGGGTAGCTCTCGCAACGCTCGGTCCCTTGTACTCCGGCATTTCCATGATGAAGAAGGATTTTCTGTACTTATGTCCGGTAATAACCTTTACGATAAGAGCCCATATGAAGATGAGGAATATTCCCGTGAAGTACATTACAGGGCTCACCCAGCTGGATTCAGGGAAAAACACTCCGGCGATAAGAGCTATGACCGGAATCTTCGCTCCGCAAGGCATAAAGGTCGTCAGCATTGCGGTGGCTCTTCTCTCTCTCAGGTCTCTTATGGTTCTGGTTGCCATGATTCCCGGTATTCCGCAGCCCGTTCCTATTACGAAAGGAATTACGGATTTTCCGGAAAGTCCCACCCTCTTGAATATCGGGTCGAGAACTACGCTTACTCTGGCCATGTATCCGCAGTCTTCAAGAAGGGCGATAAGGAAGTACATTACCATTACAAGCGGAAGGAATCCCACTACAGCTCCTACGCCTCCCACGATACCGTCAGCTATGAGAGCCTGAAGGAACGGCGATCCTCCTGCCAGTTTATCTGATACCCATCCCTGGAAGGTTTCAATCCATCCTACCAGCCAGTCGGCGATAAGGGGTCCTACCAATACCTGTGAAACATAGAATACGCCCCACATTACCGCAGCGAACAGAAGTATTCCGGCGATCGGGTTGGTTATCACCTTATCTATTTTATCAGAAACCGTCTCCTCTTTGGTGAGAATTTTTCTCGTCTCCACCTCGGAAACTATTTTGCTGACAAAGGCGTAACGCTTTTTGTCCTCGGTTTCAACGGCCGCCTTGTTTTCCATGTCAATGTCGGCCTGAAGATAAGGCGCCTCCTGACCCTTTCCCTTAAGGGAAGCAGCCTTTGTCATTACGTCCTTAAGGCCTCTTCCGCCTGTGGAAACCGTTTCAACCACCGGGCAGCCCAGCTTTTCCGAAAGCTTCTCAACGTTTATCTTCGTTCCGGTCTTCTCGTTTATGTCGCTCTTGTTTAAAGCTACAACCACCGGAATTCCCAGCTCCAGAAGCTGTGTCGTGAAGAAAAGGCTTCGGCTCAGGTTTGTCGCATCAACGATGTTTACGATGGCGTCCGGGTTTTCGTCTCTGACGTAACCGCTGGTTATGCTCTCCTCCGGAGAAAACGGAGACATGGAGTAGGCTCCCGGAAGGTCCACCGCAATAAGACCCTCTCCGCCAAATTCCTTTTTGATAGGGCTTTCCTTTCTTCCCACGGTAACCCCGGCCCAGTTACCCACGTGTTCATGTCTTCCCGTCAGCGCGTTGTACATTGTGGTTTTACCGCTGTTGGGATTGCCGGCAAAAGCAATTCTCATCTTACGTCCTCCTGTTGTTAGTCTTTACATAGTATAGTTGTACTTTTCTATCTTAAGTTATATTTAACTAACCTATGTTTCCTTTAAAAGCGGCGAACGCGCCGCTCCGAAATTACGGTATATTGCCGCCCTGCTTTATATTATATTTCTATAGCTTCGGCTATATTTCCGTCTATGGTATATCTGCCGTCTTTGATGGCGACAACCAGAGATTTTTTCTTTCTGGAAACAACGGTAACAGGCTCGCCGCCGTAGCATCCGAGCCTGAGAAGAAACCCCTTCAGGTCCTCGTCATCAGTATTTATTTCCTTTACGGTATATGTTACGCCGGTCTCGGCATCAAGTAGATTCATAATATTTATGTTAGCCTCCTCTAACTTTTATAATCCTATTCTAACACATTATATTCCGTTGTCAACAGGTTTTTTCGGGACTATGAGTCTGAGTCCTCCCGGCTCTGCGGTTATGGTCACCTTCCGGCAGAGGGCTATTTCTCCGTCCGCGCAGAGAAAGAAATCCTCCGCTTTCCGCGGCTCTAAAGTCACCTCTTTCATGGCCTTTGCCTCGATTATCCTGTCCACGCCCTTTGTCTGAAAGTGAGTTCCCTTCTGGTACTTTGGAAATAGCCTGAGGAATGTGGTTCGCGACACGTCGTTGATTATGCTCAGATCAAAGAGGCCGTCGTTCATCTTCGCCTGCGGCGCAGAGCAGACTCCCCCTCCGCAATAGGAACCGTTGGCTACGGCGCAGAGGAGCATTTCTCCGTCCCTTATGACCTCTCCTTCCGAAGTGATCTTAAGAGCCGTGCCCTTCTTCTGGATAAACATGCCCAGCACCGCCATGAGGTAGGCAAACGAACCTTTAATCATAGGTTTCTGCTTCAGCCTTCCGGCAAGCTCCACCACGTTGCAGTCAAAGCCGATGTTGAACATATTGACGGCGTACCTCACCTGCCTGCGCCCGTCTATTATCCCGTCGTACTTCATAAGGTCTATGGTCTCGGCCTCAGACGTCATCTGCGCCCTTATATCCATAAAGTCCGTGCCGCCGGCAAAATTTCTCACCGTATCGTTTCCCGTGCCTATGGGTATGATTCCGAGGGATACGTTGCCGAATCCGTGTATTCCGTTTATTATCTCGTTGGCCGTGCCGTCTCCTCCGCAGGCGTAAAATCTGCCCTCTTCTCCGGCAAGCTCTTCCGCCATGCGCCTTGCGGCCTTTTCTCCGTCTCCTACGGAATTAGTCATAAATATTTCGGCCCTGCGTGAAATGGATTCCGCTTCGGAGTAAATTCTTTCCTTGAGCTCTTCGATTCCCTTTCCCTGCCCTGCGGCCGGATTTATAAAAAATACGTCTTTCATGCCTGTTTTCACCCTTTGTCAGGAAATTACCCCATACATATTACATTATAACCCTTTGAATTTCAACCCCGCCCGTATTGCGGCGGCCGGTGAAAAATGATAAAATCTTTCCAGCAGATAATATAGGAGGGAAAACTATGGATCCGAGAGAAATAAAACTGTCAAATCTTCTTGTAAACTATTCCTGCCGTGTGCAGCCGGGCGAGAAGGTTCTCATCGACTACGAGGGCTCTGAGTGCCGTAATCTCGTCAAGCAGCTCATAAGAGACGTATACGCCGCAGGAGGCTACCCTTACGTAAATATCAGGGATTCGGCCGTAAACCGCGACCTTATGATGGGCTGTACCGAGGAGTCCCTGAAGTTTCAGCGCGATTTTCAGCTCCACCAGATGAAAGGCATGGACGCATACATCGCCATCCGCGGCACGGAAAACGCTTTCGAACTTGCCGACGTGCCTTCCGAAAAGCACGCCGTCTGGGACAGGGCCTACGAGGACGTTTTAAACTACCGCGTAGATAAGACAAAGTGGGTAATCCTTCGCTATCCTAACGCAGCGATGGCTCAGCTCGCCGGAACCAGTGTGGATTCCTTCGCAGACTTCTTCTACGACGTATGCACCCTGGACTACGGCAAAATGAGCAAAGCCATGGACTCTCTCGTAGAGCTTATGAACCGCACCGACAAAGTCCGCATCACCGGGCCGGGAACCGACCTTACCTTCTCCATAAAGGGAATCGGCGCGGTGAAGTGCGCGGGAGAGTGCAACATACCGGACGGCGAGGTCTACACCGCTCCCGTTCGCGAATCCATGAACGGCGTTATCTCCTACAACACACCGTCCGAAGAGCAGGGCTTCACCTACGAGAACATAGTGTTTGAGATTGAAAATGGCAAAATCGTAAAGGCCACCGCCAACGACACCGAAAAGATAAACGCCATGCTCGATACAGATGAGGGCGCAAGATACTTCGGGGAATTTGCCATCGGCGTGAATCCTTACGTCCTGAAGCCTATGAAGGATACTCTCTTTGACGAGAAAATATGCGGAAGCTTTCACCTTACCCCGGGAATGTGCTACGAGGACGCTCCTAACGGAAACAAAAGCGCCGTCCACTGGGATCTGGTCATGATTCAGCGCCCGGAATACGGCGGCGGAGAAATCTACTTCGACGACCGCCTGATAAGAAAGGACGGCCTGTTCGTGGTGCCTGAACTTGAATGCCTCAACCCTGAGAATCTGAAGTAAATACAGTTCATCTACCGGCTCCGGACACAGTTCCGGAGTCTTTTTATTTTCCCTTTGCATTCATTATAGATTTTTCTATAATGACTATTTTTTTGTTTCAGTCGTAAAGATATCGTGTATAATAGGGTTGTGAGCTTATATCTCCCGATATTAGTTCGCAAATTCAAAAGAAAGGTATTGATATATATGAAAAGAAAACTTCTGTCTCTGTTTCTTGCGGCTACAGTGTTCTTTTCGCTGAACGTGCAGGTGTTTGCAGACGAAGTGGTTCCTGCAGACAGTTCACCTCCGGCAGCCGGAGAAAGTGTGGAACCTGCACCGGAGCTCGATGCGGAGGCTGTACCTGCGAAAGCCGCTGATGAGGCAAAGACTGATGCCAGCCCTGCACCGGCGGCAGAAAACCCGGGCACTACCGAACCCGCAGCTTCAGCTGATCCGAACGAAACCGCATCCGGGGAAACAGCACCGGAGCCCGACAGGCCTCCGCTGATTTCCACCATCGACAACAACAGCGAGGGAATAACTATCAACCTGTTTGATTATTCTCCTTACGATGTCGACCCTCTCACGAGGGACTACGACTTCTCGGGACAGCCTGAGGGAATCAACCGCAACAGCGCGAAATTCTGGTTCATCAGAAATAACAGTTTCTTCGACAACCGCGGGCGCACCAACGTGTACGGCGACAATCACAACTGGTCCATCACAAATCCCGACAGAAAGTACATGCACCATTACGGCGCATACCAGGGACTTCTCGAAAACGAACTGGACGAAAACGGCTTTCCTGTCATAAAGGAAACCGGCGAGAGCATGGATTACCTTTTCAGTACGGAAAAGACCGATTACCCGGGACGCGTGAAAACCTACAGCGGCACCAACGGACTTCTGACAAAGACAGCCGACGGATATCGCTACTCCAGTGACACGAACTATGCGTACTTTGACGAAGAGACGAACAGCTTCAGAGTTTACGACGGTACATATCCTGCCGTTCGTGATCTTAGCCACAGGCCGTGGAATCAGTCAATCGGATTCTTTCCGTTCAATGACTACAATCCGGAGAACAACAGCATCGAACGCTATCTCGGCGACGGACTGAACCACCACTTCGGACTGAGCATGTCTACGCACTTTGTCATGTCCGACGGCGGCAGCTATATGGATAAACCTATGAAATTCTCCTTCTCCGGAGACGACGACGCCTGGGTTTTCATAGACAATCACCTGGTCATGGATTTAGGGGGAATCCACGGCACGGTAAGCGGTGATATAAACTTTCAGACGAGCACGGTGACCGTGGACAGTGTGTTCGGCAAGGGCACCGTAACAAGGGGTATTAAAGATATATTTGCAGAGCAGAACGCCGGCTGGGATGACAGTCCCGGCACAGTCCACACGCTGAAATTCTTTTATCTTGAGAGAGGCGACGTGGCGTCGAATCTTTCCATAAACAGATTCAACGTTCCTACGGTAAAAAACGTAAACGTGAAAAAGACGTGGAACGACGGCGACAACAAAGACGGCAGGCGTCCGGACTCTGTTCTGGTGCGCCTCCTCGCCGACGGCATGCCCGCAAAAGATGAAAACGGTGCGGACATGACTCTTACGCTGAGCAGTGAAAACGGCTGGGCAGGTTCCTTCGAAAACCTGCTGGTTAATCGCATCGACGAAAACAACAATTCTGTCAGAATTAACTATTCCGTGGAAGAGCTTAATACTGCAGGCTATATCAGCAGCATACTTTCATCACTTTCCAATATAGACGGGGACGGAGTTTCGGACGATTTCGAGGTGGTGAACACCCTGATTCCGGAAAAGCCGGGCGAACCGGGAGTGCCTGACAAACCGGACGTACCGGACGTACCGGACGTACCGGGTGTACCAGATAAACCGGACAAACCGGACGTACCGGACAAGCCTGATGTGCCGGACGTACCGGACGAACCGGACGTACCGGACAAGCCTGATGTGCCGGACGTACCGGACGAACCGGGTATACCTGATAAGCCGGACAAACCTGACGTGCCGGACAAGCCTGATGTGCCGGACGTACCGGATAGCCCGGTAAATCCGCCGCATCCGACAAATGACGGATCCATAGCGAAATCGACCGTCTCCTCCCCAATTCCAAAAACAGGAGACAATAACAGCCTGTATATCTGGCTCGGTCTGCTTGCGGCAGCTGCAGCCTGCACAGCACTTTTATACGGTATAAAGCAAACCCGAAAATATAAATAGATCCTCCAGAAAACGCCCGGAGCATTGAAGCTCCAGGCGTTTTCTACTGGTGTGAAACAAGACTGATAAGGCCGGGTTTGCCAGCCTGCTTCTCTTTTTTACCACGCTGGAAAACAGAGTTTGCCCTAAACTACGCTTACATTTTCCCTTCGGCAAACTTTTGTGGGCTTTGTAGCTCTTTTATAGCCGGATTATCCCGTTCTGAGGCAGTTCAGCGTCTGGCTTGCCTATATTATTGCTTTTTATTATGTATAAATTGAATTAATTTCCTTTTTATGGAATTATAGTTTGCCTAGAATCCTTCAATTCGGCACACATGACAAACTTTTTTGCCACAGTCGGCCAATATCTATGAGTTTCGGCAAACTCCTACGGCGATTGGAAACAAGTCTGAACTCCCATCGCCTCAATTCAAATGCTGCCGGAATTGATATTTACCTTTGCCGTGTCCCGACACAGGCTGAATGATTCCATGTTCCACCATTTCCCTCAGAAGATCAGAGGCTCTGGATGCTTTAATATCAATCACTTTCATTACATCTGACCGCCCAAAGACCGTCTGACCAGGAAATGCTTCACGAAGCCTCAAAATCTGGCTTGCTGTTTTCGGCCGGAAGAATTTTTCAATGTCCGGTTTTACCGTTTCAATGTCCGGTTATGAAGCGGATTATTCTCGTTCAGGAGGAGATTGCGAAGGAACATTTCAAGATACTCTGTCGTTTCGTGAACGCCGTTTTTCAGATCATTATAGTTTGCTCTGACCAGCGAATTCCGAAAATACCATGCATTCTCTGCAAAAATATCATTTGTTACGTCAAAGCCCAACGTGCGTAAGTACTTGATGAAAAACACTGCTGTCGTTCTGGTGTTGCCCTCACCAAACACGTGTATCTGCCAAAGTCTGGATACAAATACAGCAAGATGGTGGATGATCTCATCCATCGAGAGATTCTTATAAGAAAACTTCTTCTCCTCCGAGAAATCATAGTCAAGTGTTGCTCTAAGCTCCGCAGCGCTGCCGTAGAGTACAGTCGCGCCATTCAGCACCCATTCCTTCTTCGTGATGTTATAATCCCGAATGCGTCCGGCATGGGAATAAATTCCGGTGAACAACTTCCGGTGGATGGAGATATATTCATTCGGTGTAAAACTAAAGGCACGTTCGGAAAGAAGCGCGGCAATCCGTGCGGAAACCTTATCGGCCTCCTCAGTACGATCTGACGCATCACGAGGAGGATTTTCCTCGTAATAGGTCTGCAAAAGCGCATTGGCCTCTTCAAAGGAAATCTCACCCTCAATATTCCGAACAGCAGTATGCACCAGATATTCTGATGTCTTCAGCCCGTCAACTGCCTGAAGACCTATGGCAGTCTGCCAGGCGTAACCTTTTTCCCGTTTACCCGGCTCAGACTCTTTTATGTAGTTTTTAAAAGGATCTCTGTTCATTTCACAGTACCTTCCTCTCTATCAGCGCGATGCATTCCGTGTGCTTTGTCAGCGGAAAGTTATCGAATGCCTTGACGTACCTGGCTTCGTAACCGCTATCTGAAAACTGCTTCAGGTTAATGGCAAGGGTCTTCGGGTTGCAGGAGATGTAAACTATCTGTGGAACGCCGTAGCTGACGATTTTGTCCACGGCGTCCGGCGTCATGCCCATGCGGGGCGGGTCGACGACTATTACGTCGGGCCGCGTTTCCTCCTCCTTCAGAACCTTGAACACGTCTCCTGCGATGAAGCGGCAGTTATCAAGGCCGTTTAAGCGGGCGTTTTCGCGGGCGGCGTCAACAGCTTCTTCGACCAGCTCCACTCCCAGAACATCCTTTGCCTTAAGGGCGAGAATCTGGGAAATCGTGCCCGTTCCGCAGTAAAGATCGAAGACAGTTTTTCCGGAGAAGTCGTCTATGAGGTCAAGGGCCTCGGTGTAGAGCCTTTCTACCGCTTCAACGTTCGTCTGAAAGAAGGAAAATGCGCTGACTTTGAAGTCAAGGCCTAAGAGCTTTTCCATGTAGTAATCCCTGCCGTACAGGATTTTCATGCTCTCGCAGACCACCGAATCGGCCGGACTGTCGTTGAACGTCCTGAGTATGCCGACGATTTTGTTTGATAAATTCAGCGAGATAAGTCCTTCTGTCCAGTCTTTCTCGTCAAAATCCGCAGCTTCCCTTTCAGCAGTTGCGGTCACCAGATTTATGAGAAGTTCTCCCGTCCGCATTCCCTTTCTTACGATGAGATTTCGGAGAAGTCCCGTGTGACTGCGCTTGTGGTAGTGACGGTAACCGCGCTCTGCCGCAAAGTCGAGGGTGTAGCGCAGAATCATGTTGAAATCCTCGTCCACCAGCTGGCAACTGTCTACGGTCACTATGGACATAAAGTTTCTTATCTTATGCATGCCGAGGCAGAGGGGTCCGTCCTTGACCAGATCTCCGAAGGTGTATTCCATCTTGTTTCTGTATCTGTAACGGAATCCCTCGGGGCATCCTTCGATACCATCGAAAAAGCCGGGGCTGACCTCCTTATCCCTGAAATGCGCCAGTACCTCGGCTTCCTTTGTCTTAAGCTGCTCGTCGTAGCTTACGCCCTGATAGAGGCATCCGCCGCAGAACTCATCGTGAACGCAGATGCCCATGTCCTTAAAATCCGTATTTCTCATAAAAATCCGCCTTGAATTCGCTGAATCTGTCTTCTTCGATTGACTTTCTTATTCCCTTCATCATATTCACCAGGAAGTGGAGATTGTGATTGGAAAGGAGCATTGCCGAAAGCATTTCGTCCGCCTTGAACAGATGGCGGAGGTACGCTTTCGAGTAGTTTCTGCAGGTGTAGCAGTCGCAGTGCTCGTCTAAAGGAGTAAAGTCCTTCTCGTATTTTGCGTTCTTTATGTTCACCCTGCCGAAGGTGGTCATGGCCATTCCGTGACGGGCGATTCTCGTCGGAAGAACGCAGTCGAACATGTCTACGCCTCTCTCCACGCCCTCAAAGATATAGTCGGGCGTTCCCACTCCCATCATGTATCTGGCTTTTTCTTTCGGAAGGTAGTCCACACAGTCGTCCAGAACCTCCAGCATCAGCTCCTTCGGTTCGCCTACGGAAAGTCCTCCGATGGCGTATCCCGGAAGGTCCAGGTCTACTATCTCCTCCGCGCTCTGCTTTCTGAGATCCTTATACATTCCTCCCTGCATGATGCCGAACAAAGCCTGCCGCTCTGTGTTTCTGTGAGCGTCTTTGCACCTTTTGAGCCAGCGGGTGGTTCTCTCCATGGAGTCCTTGACATACCTGTAGTCGGCGGGATAAGGCGCGCACTCGTCAAAGGCCATCATTATGTCCGAGCCAAGAGCGTTCTGAATCTCCACCGCCTTCTCCGGAGTGAGCATGTGGCGTGAGCCGTCGATGTGGCTCTGAAAGCGCACCCCCTCCTCGGTTATCTTTCTCAGCTTTCCCAGGGAGAAAACCTGAAATCCGCCGCTGTCGGTGAGGATCGCCTTGTGCCAGTTCATGAACTTGTGAAGGCCTCCGGCCTGCCTTATGAGCTCGTGACCCGGTCTCAGATAGAGATGATACGTGTTGGAGAGTATTATCTCGGCTCCCATCTCCTCCACCTGTTCCGGACGCATGGCCTTTACCGTCGCCTGAGTTCCCACCGGCATAAATACCGGCGTCTGGATATCGCCGTGGGGAGTGTGGAGCACTCCCCTTCTGGCTTTCGTCTTTGAATCGCTTTTTATTAAATCGTACGTTACTGCTGGTTTCATTTTCACCTTTACTTTCGTCTTTTTCCTTAGAAGTCCGTATCCTTCGCTGCATCGTGCATGAATTTCGCCGTCCTGTATGCGACTATGAGCTCCGTCACTCCGTCAAAAATGAGCCCCACTCCTATGAGCACCATGAGAGCTGAAAGGGTTGCAAAAGGGTTTATGAGTATTACGGCTCCGAACACTATAGTGAGAGCGCCCATTACTATGGACGGCGTTCCCGAAGAGCTTCCCATCTTCCTGATGGCAAAGCCTTCCGTTATGTCGTTTATCCCGTGGATAAACATTACTACCGCGACCACGGTGCCTATAAGTCCCGCAAAAATTCCCGGGTTCACTATCATGGCAATACCGAAGGCCACTTCGATAATGCCTATGATAAGGTCGCTGGAAATCTGTACCCCCTGCTTTTTGTTTCTGTAGTAAGTGAAAAGGGCAATGGCTCCCGTGATTAAAAGGATCCAGCCTACCGCAAGGCATATGGTCAGCGCCGCAGCGTCCGGGCTCACCACGAGAAATATTCCCATGACGATGGTGGCAAGTCCTATGAGAACCATGTTCCACTTAAGTGCTTTCAATAAATTCATTTCTGTTACCTCTTTCCCAAAATCCGCCCCGTCGGAATCTTCCCCGGGGCGGACGATTTAAATCAGGCCCTGTCAAGCTGCCTTCCCAGCGCCTATTCCTGTGAAAGGAGAGCTATCATCTCTCCTGCTTTTACCTGCTGGCCTTCCTTGACGAAAATCTCCTCTACGGTTCCGGCAGTCTTTGCGATAATGTTGGTCTCCATCTTCATGGCCTCTATTACCGCAATCGGCTGCTTTTCCTCTACAGTATCGCCTGCGCTTACGAGAACTCTTACGATATTTCCCGGAATGTTCGCGCCGATTTCAAGAGGATTCTCCTCGTCTGCATAGCGGGTCGCGGTTCCTGAAACGGCAGCTTCCATATCGTTATCCTTTATGCGGACGATTCTTCTGTTGCCGTTGATTTCAAAGACAAGTTCTCTGTAGCCTTCACTGTCCGCGTCTCTTATTTCGGCCAGCTTGACAACGAGAATCTTTCCCTCCTCCAGCTTGACCTCGCATGTCTCACCTTCCTCAAGGCCGTGGAAGAATATGTCGGAGCCCATGTATCTGAAGCTTCCATCTTTCTTAATGCTGTTATGGTAATCCTCGAATACCTTCGGGTACATGGCGTAGCTTATTATCTCGCGCATGTTTCCTTCCAGGCCGAAGTATTTCTGAAGTCCTTCCCTGATGTAGTCAAAGTCTTCAGGCTCTAAAAGTTCTCCCGGTCTTACGGTGATTGGAGTCTTTCCCTTGAGAACCACCTTCTGAAGGTCTTCAGGGAATCCGCCCTCAGGCTGTCCCATCATTCCCTCAAAGTAAGAAACCACGGAGTCAGGGAAGTCCATGTCGCTCCCTCTTTCCACGATGTTCTCAGGCGTGAGGTCGTTCTGAACCATGAATATGGCCATGTCGCCTACCACTTTTGAAGTCGGCGTAACCTTTACGATATCTCCGAACATCTTGTTCACGGCCTTGTACATGTCCTTTACCTCGTGGAGTCTGTGACCCAGTCCGAAGCTTTCCACCTGGGACTGAAGGTTGGAGTACTGGCCTCCCGGAATCTCGTATTTATATATCTCCGCCGAAGGGGTCTTAAGTTCCGACTCAAAGCCTGCATATACAGGTCTCACGTCTCTCCAGTATTCGCTTATCTTCTGGATTCCGTCAGGGTCAATTCCCGTATCCCTGTCACTGTGCTGCAGAGATGCCACGATGGAGTTAAGAGCCGGCTGGGAAGTGAGTCCCGCCACGCTGTTAAATGCGGCGTCCGCAATGTCAACTCCGGCCTGTGCCGCCATGAGCACCGTCGCAACACCGTTTCCGCTGGTGTCGTGGGTATGGATATGTACAGGAATTCCTATCTCCTCTTTCAGAGCCTTCACCAGCTTGTATGCCGCCATAGGCTTCAGCAGTCCCGACATGTCCTTGATACCTAAGATGTGGGAGCCTCTCTTTTCGAGCTCCTTGGCCATTCTGATATAGTAGTCCAGATTATACTTGGTCTTGGCGTCGTTTAAAATGTCTCCGGTGTAGCATATGCATGCTTCCGCAATCTTTCCCTGCTTCAGGGTTTCGTCGATGGCGATTTCCATTCCCGGAATCCAGTTCAGAGCGTCGAAAATCCTGAATACGTCGATTCCGCCCTTTGCCGCCTCTTCGATGAACGTCCTTATTACGTTATCCGGATAGTTCTTGTATCCCACGGCGTTGGCTCCGCGGATGAGCATCTGGAACATGATGTTAGGAATTTTCTCTCTCAGAGTGTCCAGTCTTTCCCACGGAGATTCCTTTAAGAATCTGTATGAGGTGTCAAAGGTTGCTCCGCCCCACATTTCCAGTGAGAAGAAATCCTTTCCGTAGAGAGCCACTGCAGGAGCTATCTTCTCCATGTCTATGGTTCTGACTCTGGTCGCCATAAGGGACTGCTGCGCGTCTCTCATGGTGGTGTCGGTAAGGAGGAGCCTGTTCTGTTTTTTAATCCAGTCAACTACGCCTTCAGGTCCCTTCTCGTCGAGAATCTGCTTCGTTCCCGAAAGAGCCTTGATTTCCGAAGACGGTATTCTCGGAAATACCGGAACGTCAAACTGAGGCTTTATGCCCTTCGTCTCGTTTACCACCTTGTTTCCAAGGAAAGTCATCAGCTTAAGCTCTTTATCTTCCTTTACCGGAACGTACATCAGGTCAGGATGTGCCGCGATAAAGCCCGTATCGCAGTTTCCTTCCCTGAAGATTGGATGGTTCAACACGTTAAGGAGGAAGCCGATGTTGGTCTTTACGCCCTTTATCTGAGTTTCTCTGAGCGCTCTTATGGCCTTTCTCGTCGCATCCTCAAAGGTTATCGCCCACGACGTAACCTTAACGAGCAGGCTGTCGTAATACGGCGTGATCACGGAGCCGGTAAATCCGTTTCCGCCGTCAAGTCTTATTCCGTATCCGGAAGGGCTCCTGTAGAGCTCCAGAGTTCCCGTGTCAGGAGCAAAGCCGGAAGCCGGATCCTCGGTGGTGATCCTGCACTGTATTGCGGCTCCCCTTGCCACGATGCTGTCCTGTCCGTCGATTCCGATCTCGCTTAAGGAATAGCCCTCGGCTATGAGAATCTGGGACTGAACGATATCGATTCCCGTAACCATCTCAGTAACCGTATGCTCTACCTGAATTCTCGGATTCATCTCTATGAAATAGTGGTTGCCCTCTTTGTCCAAAAGGAATTCCACCGTTCCGGCGCTTCTGTAGTCCACGGCTCTTGCGATTTTAAGAGCGTCGGCGCAGATTGCCTGTCTCTGCTCTTCTGTGAGGCAGAGAGCCGGAGTGAACTCCACCACCTTCTGGTGTCTTCTCTGGATAGAGCAGTCACGCTCGTATAGGTGCACCAGGTTTCCTTCCTTATCTCCCAGAACCTGCACTTCGATGTGTTTAGGGTTCTCCAGATATTTTTCTATGAATATGTCGTCGATTCCGAAAGCCTTTGCCGCTTCGCTTCTGGCCGTCCTGTACTCCTGGACAATATCCTCGCGGTCACGGACGATTCTCATGCCGCGGCCGCCGCCGCCTGCCGCAGCCTTAAGCATAACCGGATAGCCGCACTGTTCTGCGAATTCTATCGCTTCCTCCTCGGTTTTAATTGCGGCCTCAACGCCCGGTATGGTCGGAACTCCCACCTCGTCGGCTACTATTTTGGACTTTATCTTGTCTCCCAGCCTGTCCATCATCTCGTGGGTAGGTCCGATGAATTCTATCCCTGCGGCTTCGCAGGCTTTGGCGAATTCCACGTTCTCCGACAAAAATCCGTAGCCCGGATGAATGGCGTCTACGCCCTTTGCCCTGGCCAGATCGATTATCTCGTCTATTCCGAGGTACGCCGCCACGGGGGCCTTGCCCTTTCCTATCTGATAGGACTCGTCGGCCTTCGTTCTGAACAGGGTGTTCTTATCCTCCTCGGAGTATACGGCAACCGTTCTGATTCCAAGCTCCTGACAGGCTCTGAATATACGTATGGCTATTTCGCCCCGGTTGGCTACCAGAACCCTTTTGAATTTCCTGATTTCTTTCATCGCTTTACTCTCCATTCTTCTCTTTATCAACGATGTGTATATCCATTTGCGGATAAGGAATCTTTATTCCCTCCCGGTCAAATGCCTTTTTAATGTTCTCCTCCAGGTAGTACTTCACAGTGAAGTAGTCCTCTGTCTCGCACCATACCTTGCAGTCCATTATGACTGCGTCGGATCCCAGATTGGAAACTCCTATGACAGGCTCGGAATCCGTCTTTATCTCTTCGCATTCCGAGACCACCTGTCTCATCACGTTCTTCACCTTCTCAAGGTCGGAATCGTAGCTTACGCCGAAGGTGCAGTCCACCCGGCGCACGCCCTCCTCGGAGAAGTTGACTATTACCGATGTGGTAATGCTGCCGTTGGGCACGATTACTATCTTGTTATCGTAGGTGTGAAGCTTTGTGACCATAAGGTCTATGCTGTCAACTATTCCCGTTGCGCTGGACGAGCCGGAAATCTCGATGCTGTCCCCTTTGCTGAAGGGTTTGTTCAGGAGTATCAGTATTCCTCCCGCCACGTTCCCCAGGCTGTCCTTGAGAGCAAGGGCTATGGCGGCTCCGCACGCGCCCAGCACCGTAACGAGAGACGTGGTGGACGCTCCCGTCGCCTGTATGGCCATTATGGCAAGGATGATTATGAGTATCACCTTGGTGCTCTTTAATATGAAAAGATGCAGGGCCTCGTCAAGTCTGGTGTGCTTAAGCATCTTCTTCTCAATGGCGAGAAGTATCTTGATTACCAGAAGCCCCAGGGCTATTATGAGGATCACCTTGCCGCAGAGCAGCAGTATGCTCATCAGTTTATCGTTCATATGCCGTTCCTCTTACCTTCCGGCTCTTCTTCTCTCTATCTCGCGAAGCAGTTTCTTTCTCAGTCTTATGTCGTCCGGCGTTATCTCCACCAGTTCGTCATCCTCGATGAACTCGAGAGCCTCTTCAAGGGTGAAAACTCTGGCAGGCGACAGCTTTATGGCCTCGTCGCTTCCTGCGGCACGCATGTTGCTCACCTTCTTCGCCTTGCACGGGTTCACTTCCATGTCGTCGCTTCTGGAGTTCATGCCCACTATCATGCCTTCGTAAACTCTGGTTCCCGGCTCTATGAACATCTGAACTCTTTCGCTTATGTTAAATATGGCGTAAGGCGTCGCCACTCCTTCTTCTATGGCTATGGCTACTCCGTTGGTTCTTCCCGGAATGTCGCCTTTATATTCCTCAAAGGCGTAGAACCTTCTCTCCATGCTGCCCTCGCCTCTGGTGTCGTTGATGAATTCGGAGCGGTAGCCTAAAAGTCCTCTGGTCGGAACGTGATACTCAAGTCTCGAATATCCGTTTTCTCCCGTCATCTGAACCATGATTCCCTTTCTCATGTTCAGCTTGGAAATTACCGTTCCCGCATACTCGTCGGGCACGCTCACGACCACCTCTTCCACAGGCTCAAGCTTTCTTCCCGCCTCGTCGCGCCTTATGATTACTTCAGGCTTTGACACGGCAAGTTCATAACCTTCGCGCCTCATGTTCTCTATGAGTATGGAAAGGTGCAGCTCTCCCCGGCCCGACACCTTGAAGCAGTCGGTGGAATCGGTCTCTTCCACCATGAGCCCCACGTTTACTTCAAGCTCCTTGTTAAGGCGCTCTCTTATGTGCCTGGACGTTACGAACTTGCCCACTTTGCCCGCAAAAGGCGATTTATTTACCATGAAGTTCATGGACAGAGTCGGCTCTTCTATGTGTATCATCTCCATAGGCTGAGGGTCCTTCGGGTCGGTTATCGTCTCTCCTATGGAAATGTCCGCAATTCCGGAAACCACGACTATGTCGCCGCACTCTGCCTCGTCTACGGCAACTCTCTTAAGGCCTCTGTATACGAATACCTGATTTACCTTTCTCTGGACTATGCTTCCGTCTTCTTTTGCGACGGCAACGGTCTCTCCCGCCTTCAGCACGCCCTGAGTGATTCTTCCGATTCCCAGCCTTCCGATGTAGTCGTCGTAACCAAGGGTTGAAACCTGAAACTGAAGCGGCTTTTCTCTCAGGTCAGGGTAAGGCTCGCAGTGTTCGATGATGGTCTCAAACAGCGGCGTAATGTCCAGTCCCCCAAAGCCTGCAGGTGTGTGCTTCAGCTTGGCGCCTCCCTCTTCCGTTGAGATTCCCGCAGCATCGGCCGGATCCCTTACGACTATTCCCTGCCGTGCGATTCCGTAAAGAATAGGGAAATCCAGCTGGTCGTCATTGGCGTTAAGGTCCATGAAAAGCTCATATACCTCATCCACCACCTCGTCTATTCTGGCGTCTTTTTTATCTATCTTGTTTATGAGCAGTATGGGGTTAAGCCCCTGCTCCAGTGATTTGCTGAGCACAAATCTGGTCTGCGGCATCGGTCCTTCGCTAGAATCCACCAGCAGTATTACCGTGTCCACCGTCTTCATTATTCTCTCCACCTCGGATGAGAAATCCGCATGCCCCGGAGTGTCGACTATGTTTATCTTCGTGTCTCCGTGCATTATGGAGCAGTTCTTGGAATAGATGGTGATTCCTCTTTCCCTCTCGATGTCGTCGCTGTCCATTACGCAGTCCGCCACTTCCTCGTTGGCTCTGAAAACCCCGCTCTGATTAAGAAACGCATCCACCAGCGTGGATTTTCCCGCGTCTACGTGAGCTATAACTGCAATGTTGATAATCTTCTGCTTGTCTGCCATTAACGTCTACCTTCTTCTTTATTTAGTCCTGATTCAGTTCCGGCTGCAGCCTCGCCGCAGTCCGGCCGCTTTAATAATTTTAATTTTTATACTATATAAACTTAATATAATTAGGTTTTGACAGCGCATTTCTTTAAATACTAACACAGTTCAGTCCGACCTTCAACCGCTTTTTAAAATGCGCACAAGTTATATTATATTATACCATAAATCCGCTCATAACTGAAGCATGCTGCGGGATTTACAGCGGTAGGCGGATTCGGCAATGATCACTTTACTTTTCCTCCAAAATAGGGGATAATCGTACTGCCGGGAGGAAATAAAGATTATGAACAGACTTGAAGACACCGTCAGCCGCGTTTTCAGCAGCGGACGACTGATTAAGATGATTATAAGTGGCAAAAGGCGCAAATCCTGCGAGTGCAGGAAGGTGACCGTAAGGCCGGTGCAGATTAAAGGGGAAATATCCTATCAGGCGGAGTTTACCTTTGAGAAGAAGGTGACTCACGAGAATCTGGATGCCAGCCGGGCGGAGGCTCTGGCTCTTAAGCTTCTCACGGAAGAATTCAAGCAGGCCGACGTTTTCACTGCGGACGAAGATATGCACATTTTGTGCTCAAAGCCCGAAAGGCCTCACATCACGACAGGCCCGGCAACTAAGGACATGCCGGCTTTAGAGCTTTCCCACAACAGAAAGAAGAACTACATCATTCCCGAAGGAGAGCCGGCAGCTTTTCTCGTGCGCCTGGGGGTAACGGATGAAAATGGAAATGTTTTTCGGCGGTCTTACGGCAAGTTCCGCCAGATAAACCGCTACCTTGAAATCGTAGAGGACGTGTACGAATACCTGCCCGGGGACAGGACGGTGAGGATCATCGACTTCGGCTGCGGCAAGGCATATCTCACCTTCGCCCTCTACCACTATCTCCATGATATGAAAAAGAGGGATGTTGACATTATCGGCCTTGACCTTAAGAAGGACGTTATATCCTTCTGCTCCGGTGTGGCAAAGGATCTGGGCTACGACGGGCTCAGGTTCACGGTCGGCGACATTGCGGACTTTAAATCGGAAGGTGCGGACATGGTGGTTACCCTCCACGCCTGCGACACCGCTACCGACTACGCCCTCATAAACGCCGTGTCGTGGAACAGCCGCGTCATTCTGTCTGTACCATGCTGCCAGCACGAGCTCTTTAAACAGATAAAAAACGAGATTCATCAGCCCATGCTGAAGTACGGGATTCTCAGAGACAGGCTGACGGAATACCTGACCGACGGCCTCAGAGGTCTCAAACTGGAGTCGAAGGGTTACGACGTTGCCATGATAGAATTTACCAGTCTTGAGCACACGGCGAGAAACATAATGATCAAAGCCGTCAAAACGGGCAGCCCGGATTCACCAAAAAGCAGAAAAGCCCTGGAAGAATACCAGAGGCTTTGTGAATTTTATCATGTTAAACCGACCATAGACAGGCTCTGACAAAGCCTGAAGCTACCGGTCAAGGTTCCAGTCCACAGGCTCCTGGCCAGTGGAAACGAGAAACTCGTTGGCCCGCGAGAAATATCTTCCGCCGAAGAATCCGTTGTACGCCGACAGAGGACTCGGATGAGCGCCTGTGAGAATCAGGTGCTGCTTTCCCGTGATAAGGGGAATCTTGGACTTGGCGTTAGCTCCCCATAATATGAAAACCATAGGCTTCTCACGCTGGTTGAGAAGCTCTATTATTTTATCGGTGAGAATCTCCCAGCCTTTGTTCCTGTGGGAATTAGCCTGATGCTCTCTTACGGTGAGACAGGTGTTCATGAGAAGAACACCCTGCTCCGCCCACTTCATGAGATATCCATCAGAATGGGGCTCTATTCCCAGGTCGTCCTTAAGTTCCTTATATATGTTCACAAGAGACGGCGGGGTCTTCACCCCCGGCTTTACGGAAAAGCACATTCCGTGAGCCTGTCCCGGCTCGTGATAGGGATCCTGACCCAGGATAACCACCTTCACGTCCTCGTAGGGAGTGTTTACCAGAGCGTTGAATATGTCGTGCATATCCGGGTACACGGTGTGATTCTTATATTCTCCTATGAGAAACTGTCTCAGCTTCAGATAGTAGTCTTTCTGAAATTCGTCCTTAAGCAGGTCGTCCCAGCTGTTTCCGATGTGAACCATTACTCGTCTCCCCCGTTCTGAGGATGTCTTCCCAGAGCGTCAAAGTTTCTGTTCAGCTTTACCTCAGGCATCAGCTCCGTTGAAATAACGTCGAGGATTTCCTCAAGCTGCTCTACCTCTTCAGGAGAAAATCTCTCTCTTATCCTCTTCATCACCACGTTCATATAGTCGTAGGTGATGCCGTAATCCTTCATGTACTTTTCGGTGACGTTGAGGTGATATTCCCTCTTGTCCTCGGTGCTGCGAACTCGGGTGATATAGCCCTTTCTCACGAGATTGTTAATCTTATATGCGGCGTTGGGAGCCGAAAGCTTGCAGAAACCTGCAAACTCGTTGACCGTAGGGCTTCCCAGAGCATATATGACCTCTACGCAGAAAACCTCCACGGCGGAAAGTCCTTCCTCCCTGTCGTTAAACTGTCCGAAAACCTTCGCGTACAGGCTGAGCTTGAATTTCGTGTATATCTCTGCAAATCTCTGTTCCAGCATTACATTTTTCCTCCGCCAATAATTTTATCAGAAATCACGAAAAACTTCAATTAGTAAGTGCAAAGGTAATCTCTCCCATGGCGACAATCCTGTCGTCCACCCGGGCGGTGCACTTTCCGTATCCTACGGGGCCTCTGAATGCGGTCAGCTCGCAGTATAGCTCCAGCACGTCTCCGGGAACCACCTGCTGCTTGAAACGGCAGTTTTTGATGCCTCCGAACACGGCCAGCTTTCCCCGGTTTTCAGGCTGTGACAAAAGAGCCACGGCTCCCGTCTGGGCAAGGGCCTCCATTATGAGGACTCCCGGCATAACCTGCCTTTCCGGAAAGTGACCGGTGAAATAGTGTTCTCCCGCGGAGACGCACTTTATTCCCTTGGCCCACTTTCCCGGTTCCATGTCTATAATCTTGTCCACCATCAGAAACGGGTATCTGTGTGGCAGTATCTTTTTGATTTCATCGGAACTCAGCTTCATTATTCGTACCTCCTGAAAACTACTGATGCATTATGGCCGCCGAAGCCCAGGGAATTCGACATGGCGTACTCAATGTCTGCCTTTCTTCCCTTGTTCGGAACTATGTCAAGATCGCAGTCCGGGTCCGGCTTTTCGTATCCGGCAGTAGGCGGAACGAATCCGTCCTTAAGCGCCATAACGGTGAGAATTGCCTCCACACCGCCGGAAGCGCCGAGAAGGTGTCCCGTCATGGATTTTGTAGACGACATCATAAGCTTATATGCGTGATCGCCAAATGCCAGCTTTACCGCCGCTGTCTCGCAGCGGTCGTTCATAGGAGTCGAGGTTCCGTGAGCATTTATGTAGCCGATATCCTCCGGAGTGATTTCCCCGTCCGCAAGGGCATTTTTCATGCAGAGAGCCGCTCCGCTTCCGTCTTCCAGCGGCGCCGTCATGTGGTTGGCGTCGCAGCTGTCTCCGTAACCGATGACCTCCGCCAGAATATCCGCACCTCTTGCCTTTGCGCGCCCGTATTCTTCCAGAATTAGAACCCCTGCGCCTTCTCCCATTACGAAGCCGCTTCTCTCCGCGTCGAATGGTATGGACGCTCTCTTCGGGTCCTCCGCCTCGGTCAAAGCCTTCATGGACGTGAATCCGCCGATTCCGAGAGGCGATATGCAGCTTTCGCTTCCCCCCGTCATGCAGCAGTCAAGATATCCGTCCCTTATCTTTCTGAAAGCCTCGCCTATGGCGTTAGTTCCGGAGGCGCAGGCCGTCACTATGCACTGGCAGCTTCCCTTGAAACCGTATTCAATGGCAACCATACCGGCCGCCATGTTGGTTATAGCCATAGGAACAAAGAGCGGTGACACTCTGTCAAAGCCTCTCTTCATTCCCTTCTCGTGCTCTGCTTCTATTACCGGAAGTCCGCCGATTCCGCTGGACAGATTGACGCCGAACCTTGACGGATCCTCTACGCTCATGTCGAGGCCGCTCTGAGTGAAGGCCTCCTTTGCCGCCGCAAGGGCGAACTGGGTGAACCTGGCGGTACGCCTTGCCTGCATCTTGTCCATGATGGAGGACGGGTCAAAGTCCGAAGCCTCTGCCGCAATCTTCACCGCCATTCCTTCCGTATCGAAGCTCTTTATATAGTCTATTCCGCATACGCCGTTTCCGGCGTTTTCCCACATTCTGTCCACACCGCAGCCTATGGGGGACACGGCTCCCATGCCTGTAATTACAACTCTTCTCTTCATCTTTCCTACCTCATGCACATTCCGCCGTCGACACAGATGGTCTGGCCGGTGATATATTTTGCGCCGTCTCCCGCAAGAAACGCTATGAGCTCGGCAACGTCCTCAGGCTCTCCCGGCCGTCCCATAGGGATTGCGCCTACGGCAGCCTTCATCGCCGTCTCCGTCATTGCCTCCGTCATCGCTGTGTTTATGAATCCGGGAGCCACGGCGTTTACGGTGATTCCCTTCCTTGCTATCTCCTGGGCAAAAGACCTTGTCAGAGCGGAAATTCCTGCCTTGCTGGCCGAGTAGTTGGCCTGTCCGGCATTGCCTGTGATTCCCACCACACTTGCAAGATTGACTATGCGGCCGTATTTCTGCCTGAGCATGATTCCGCTTACCGCCTTCATCATGAGAAACGTTCCTCTGAGGTTGGCTGCTATTACGTCGTCAAAATCCTCTTCGCTCATTCTCATCAGAAGTCCGTCTCTCGTTATTCCCGCATTGTTTACGAGAACGTCTATGCGCCCTGTCTTTTCAAGGGCGGCCGAGACCAGCTTTTCACAGTCCGAAGCCTTTGACACGTCAGCCTGAACGGTTATCACCTCCGCGCCTTTTTCTCGGCACAGCTCTGCGGTCTCATCTGCTCCCCGGCTGCTGCTGTTGTAGTTTATGATAAGGGTCACGTCAGGCCCGGCAAGCCTTACGGCCGTCGCTCTGCCTATGCCTCTTCCCGCGCCCGTCACTATCGCTGTCTTCATCTTATCTCCTTAAGCTTTTCCAATAGGTTTTCTATATCATCCGCCGTCTCTGCGTTCAGGATTACCGAGTCCCTGGAGCATGTCTTTCTGACAAAGCCTGAAAGGGCCTTGCCCGGTCCTATCTCTATGAACACCTTCACGCCCTTTTCCTCCATATAACTGAGAGAATCCTGAAAGAGAACAGGCGACTTGACCTGCTTTACAAGATTTGCGGCAATGTCATCATCTTCACCAAGGGCTCTTCCCGTTACGTTGGTGACCACCGGAATCTCAGGCTTTCCGAATTCCGTTTCGTTAAAGACCTCCGCAAGAACCCGGGACGCAGGCTCCATGAACACTGTATGGAAAGGTCCGCTCACCGGAAGGGGCATGGTTCTCTTAGCTCCCTTTTCCTTTGCAATATCACAGGCCTTTGCTACGGCTGCCGCTTCTCCCGAGATTACAATCTGTCCAGGGCAGTTGAAGTTTACGGCTTCAGCCGTGGAACCCGTATCCCGGGTCGCCTTTTCGCAGCATTCTCTCACTTCATCCGGCGAAAGTCCCAGCACCGCCGCCATTCCGCAGTCTATTCCCTTAGACGATTCGGCCATGGCTCTTCCTCTTACACGGACGATGTTTACGGCCTCCTCTGCCGTGAAAACTCCCGCGCAGGCAAGTGCGCTGTACTCTCCCAGACTGAGTCCCGCCGCCATGTCTGCCCTGACTCCGCGGCCCGAAAGGATTTCGGCAATTCCTATCTCCATGGCTACCATTACCGGCTGAGTGATTCTCGTATCGGAAAGGGCCTCGGGGCTTCCGTTAAATGCCGCCTCCCTTTCTTCCTCTGTCAGCAGGTCGAAAACCTTTCTGAATTCGGGATACTTTTCGTAGAGATCCGTT
This sequence comes from uncultured Bacillota bacterium, assembly GCA_949287095.1. GTDB lineage: Bacteria > Bacillota > Clostridia > Peptostreptococcales > Anaerovoracaceae > Avanaerovorax. Next base: position 62,714 of record CASEFA010000002.1, on the reverse strand, counting down.
CCCATTCCCGGGTGCTGGCTTCCCTGTCCCGCGAACAAAAATCCTGTCTTCATATTCCGTCCTTTCCAAACAGGCTCTTCACCACCTGCTTTACGGTTTTTATTTCATTTATATACGCTCCCGACTCTCCGGAAAAGAAGAGTCCCGTTTCCCTGTTGCCGAGGTATGCGTTTTTCAGCGCTTCTGTTATGCAGTACGGGGTTTCCGCCGGATTGCACGTCCTTATACATCCTACGCACTTTGACGGGGGAAACCTTCTTCCTGCGGCAACGGCCGCCGTCAAAGGCGTCTTCAACCCTCTTCCCGGCATTCCCACGGGACTTTTAAGAATGAATATATCGTCTTCTCCGGCTTCCGCTATGGCTTTCTTAAAGCCCTCCGACGCATCGCACTCCTCAGTCAGTATGAAAGGCGTGGCGACCTGAACTCCAAAGGCTCCCGCATCCATGACGGCCTTCACGTCTTCAGGGGATCTCACACCTCCGGCGCCAAATACCGGAATTTCGGGAAAAAGCCTGCTGACCTCCGCAACCGTTTCCGTAAGAGGCGGACATGTTCCGCCCACAAGATCCTCTCTGTCAAAGCCCAGGTGGCCTCCCGCCTTCGGGCCCTCCACCACTATGGCGTCGGGAGTATATCCGTGGTGCCTCTTCCAAAGCCCGGTTATGACCTTTGCCGCCTTTGCGCTTGAAACGATGGGAATCGCCAGAGCGTCGCTCCCCGTTAACAGTTCCGGAAGCTCCGTAGGAAGCCCGGCTCCTGATATTACCGCATCTATTCCTTCATCGGCCGCCGCCTTAACCAGACGCGCATAATCCGTTGTGACGGACATGGCGTTAACGGCAACCATGCCCTTTCCTTCCGATATTTCTCTCGCTTTTCTTATCTCCCGCCTCAGCGCTCTTTCCGATGCCTCCGCCGGGTTTTCGTAGAAATCCTTTTCGGTAAAGCCTATGGAGGCCGTGGAGATGACGCCCATTGCGCCTTCCCTTGCCACCGCTCCCGCCAGACCTCCCAGGGAAATTCCCACTCCCATGCCGCCCTGAATCAGGGGCACCGTAAGTTGGCTGAATTTAGATCCTGACATTTTCGTATTCCTTCATCAGATTCTCAAGTATCTCCGCCGCAGGACGGATTTCCTTCAGCATTCCCGATACCTGACCGGCCATGACGGAGCCTGTCTTCGTGTCCCCGTCCTTTACTGCACGGCGAAGGGAGCCCAATGTGAACTTTTCAAGCTCCATAAGGTCCGCGCCCTCTTTTTCCAGCTTCAGATACTCCCTTACCATGGCGTTCTTCAGAACTCTCACCGGAGCCCCGGCGCTTCTTCCCGTCACGGCAGTTCCCGTATCCCTTGCTGCGATTACCGCTTCCTTGTAGTTTTCATGTACGGGACATTCACTGCTCACGAGGAACATGGTTCCCGCCTGAATGCCGCACGCTCCGAGGGCAAAGGCTGCTGCCATCTGCCTGCCGGAAGCTATTCCTCCTGCGGCGATTACCGGTATCTTTACCGCATCGACCACCTGAGGCACCAGTGCCATGGTAGTAAGCTCGCCTATATGGCCTCCGCTTTCACAGCCCTCTGCGATTATGCCGAATGCTCCCGAATCCTCCAGTCTCCTTGCGAGTGCCACTCCGGAAACAACCGGGAAGACCTTTATTCCCGCATCGTTCCACATCTTCATGTATTTGCCCGGATTTCCCGCTCCCGTTGTGATTACCGCCACGCCTTCCCCGGCGGCGATTTCAGCCATTCTGTCGGCGTCGGGATTCATCAGCATGATGTTGACTCCGAAAGGCTTATCCGTCCTATCCTTGCAGATTTTTATCTGCTCCGCGAGAGCCTCCGCGTTCATGCCGCCCGCTCCGATTATGCCCAAAGCTCCGGCTTCCGATATGGCTGCCGCAAAAGCTCCGTCCGAAATGTTTGCCATTCCTCCCTGAAATACAGGGTATTTGATTCCTAATAACTCGTTTATCCTCATAACTTCAACTATTTTCCAAAATGAATATACATGCTTCCGTAGGTCAGCCCTGCGCCAAAGCCTGTGCAGATGAGCTTCTGACCTTCCTTCAAAATCTCCTTATCTCTCATGTCCGCCATGGCAAGAGGCACGCTGGCAGCGGAGGTGTTGCCGTATTCCGATACGTTTACGAAGAACTTCTCCTTCGGAAGTCTCAGCCTTGCTATGCTGCTTGCTATTATCCTCTCGTTGGCCTGATGAAAGACAAAGTGGTCAACGTCCTTCTCCGAAATATCGTTTCCCGTCATAAGGGTCTTGGTGGCCTCCGAGCTCTTGTTAACTGCGAACCTGTAGACCTCCTGACCCGCCATATGAATGCTCGCGTTCCCGGAACCGCATCCTAAAACCTCTCTGTCCGAGGTGCAGCCGTAAACTGAGAAGAAGTCCGCGTCTTCGTCGTATTCCAGCACCGCGGCTCCCGCTCCGTCGCCGAAGAGAACGCAGGTCGATCTGTCGTCCATGTTAAGTAGCGGAGAGATTTTCTCGCTTCCTATTACCAGCGCCTTTCTCTGCCCTTTCAGTGACGAAAGGAAACCGTTTGCCAGTATGCATCCGTATATGAATCCGGAGCAGGCTCCGTTCACGTCGAGACAGAGCGCGTTTTCCGAAAGCCCCAGTCTTCCCGAAACCTCGCACGCCACTCCCGGCGTTCTGTCGTCCGGGGTAAAAGTGCAGACTATGAGAAGTCCTATTTCCTGCGGCTTCGCATCTGCGTCCTTCATGGCTTTTTTCCCCGCCTCAAGGGCCATATCGGCGTTGGTCCTTTCTCCTGCAAAGTATCTGGACACTATTCCGGTCTTGGATCTTATCCACTCATCGGAAGTATCCACCGTCTTCGCCAGGTCGAAGTTGGTCACGGATTTTTCACCCTTTGACCCGCCGATTCCCGTAATTTTTATTCCTGCCAAATTTCTACCTCCGATTTTTTACGTATCTTTCTTTTCTTCGGAAGGCCTCTTTGCGGCCCTGTCTATCATCCGAAGCCGTCTGTAACGCTTTTCGACAAGCTTTTCGGGAGAAATTCCCGAAAGCTCCGTGAGAGCCTTTATGAGCTCCTCTCTCACTTTCCCGAAAACCTTCGGCGTTTCAAGGGTTACCCCGCCCGCAGGTTCAGGTACGATTACGTCGCACACTCCCAGCTCCTTAAGGTCGGAAGCCGTGAGCTTCATGGTCTCCGCCGCCTCCTCCCAACGGGAGGAATCCTTCCACAGTATGGATGCGAACCCTTCCGGAGAGAGTATTGAAAATATGCTGTTTTCCAGCATGATAATCCTGTCTCCCGCCGCAAGAGCCAGAGCTCCGCCGCTTCCTCCCTCTCCTATGAAAACCGATATGCAGGGCGTTTTCAGCCTGGACATGAGTGCGATGCTTCTCGCTATGGCTTCGCCCTGACCGCCGGCTTCCGCCTCGATTCCGGGGTATGCTCCCGGGGTATCCACAAATGTTATTACAGGGCGGTGGAATTTTTCCGCCTGTTTCATAAGCCTCTGGGCCTTTCTGTAGCCTTCCGGGCTTGCCATTCCGAACCGTCTTTCTATGTTTTCCTCTATGGTCCTTCCTTTAAGCTGACCTATCACGGTGACCGGTATCCCGTCGAGGCTTCCGATTCCTGCAAGTATGCTTTTGTCCTCGCCATGAAGCCTGTCTCCCGCAAGAGGTATGAACCCGTCCAGTATGTTTTCTATGTAGTCCGAAGCCACGGGCCTTTCAGGGGCTCTCGCCATGAGCACTCTTTCTGCCGCGCTTATCATGAGCTCTTCCTCCTTTCGGGTTTTCCGTGAAGCCTCAGTATGTCGCCGAGAGTCTTTTTAAGCTCCCTTCTGTCGACCACGGCGTCTATCTGTCCGTGCTCCAGAAGGTACTCGGCTCTCTGAAATCCTTCGGGAAGTTCCTGACCTATGGTCTGCTCGATGACCCGTGGTCCCGCAAAGCCTATTAATGCTCCCGGCTCCGCAAGGATTATGTCTCCCAAGCTTGCAAAGCTTGCGGTCACTCCTCCCGTGGTGGGATCGGTCATGACGGATATGAAGAGAAGTCCCTTCTCCCCGTGAGCTGAAACTGCGGCGCTGGTCTTTGCCATCTGCATGAGAGACAAAATACCCTCCTGCATCCTTGCTCCTCCCGACGTAGCAAATACCACTGCCGGAAGTTTCTTTCTCGCCGCATACTCAAAGCATCTGGTGATTTTCTCTCCAACCGCGCTTCCCATGCTTCCCATGAAAAATCTGCTGTCCATGAAGCAGAGAACCGCCTTTATCCCGTCTATCCTTCCGGTTCCGCATATCACGGCCTCCCGAAGTCCGGTCTTTTTCCTCGCCTCGGAAAGCTTCTCGCCGTATCCCGGAAAGTCCAGAGGATCCCCGGAGGTTATGCTTCTGCATATCTCTTTAAAGGTACCTTTATCCACGGTGGTCTTTATCCTGTACGGCGCGCTCACTCTGTAATGCCTTCCGCAGACGGGGCACACGTACATGTTTTCTCTGAGCTCTCTCTCGCCGTACTTTTCCCCGCAGCCCTTGCAGGTTACAGGGTTGTTGTCATCCTTTATGTCCTTAAGCGCCGACAAAAGCTGCTTTTTTCTCGCAAAGGGGTTCAATTATCTCCACCCGCCTTCCTGTATATGTCCAGAAGCTCAGGCAGCCGTCTCTCCAGAAATCCCGTATCGAAGCCGCCTCTCAGAAACTCAGTATCGTACATGATGAGGTGCGAAAGCGGAAGTGTGGTCTTTACCCCGTTTATCACGGTTTCCGAAAGGGCTCTTCTCATCTTCCTTATGGCGTCGGTCCTGTTTTCTCCGTGAACTATGATCTTGCCTATCATGGAGTCGTAGTACGGACTTATTTCACAGCCGTCGTATATGGCGCTGTCTACTCTCACAGACGGACCTCCCGGAAAATGGAGAAATTCTATCTTCCCCGGACACGGTCTGAATCCGTCCGAAACGTCTTCTGCCGTGATTCTGCACTCTATGGCATGTCCTCTGAACTCGACGTCGTCCTGAGTGAACGAAAGCTTTTCTCCCGAAGCTGTCCTTATCTGCTCCTTAACGATGTCGATTCCGGTGACGGCTTCCGTTACCGGATGCTCCACCTGGATTCTCGTATTCATCTCTATGAAGTAGAAGTTCTCGTCCCTGTCCACCACAAACTCGCAGGTTCCGGCTCCCACGTAGCCGCAGGCCTTTGCCGCCCTTACGGCGGCCTCTCTCATTGCCCTGGCCGTCTCGCCGCTCAGTTTCGCGGCCGGCGCCTCCTCGATAAGCTTCTGGTTCCTTCTCTGCATGGAGCAGTCTCTTTCTCCCAGATGCACCACGTTTCCAAATTTGTCGGCAAGAATCTGAACTTCGATATGACGCGGATTTTCTATGAATTTTTCCACATACATAGATCCGTCGCCAAAAGCGCTTTCAGCTTCCGACGAAGCCGCCCTGAAGGCGGCTTCTATGTCAGCTTCCGTATTGACACGGCGGAGGCCCCTGCCTCCGCCTCCTGCGGCGGCCTTAAGGAGGACCGGAAAGCCGCAGGCTTTCGCCGCCGCAGCCGCCTCTGCCGGGCCGGCGCACGTCCCTGCCGTGCCCGGCACCACGGGAACGCGCGCGGTGCGCGCGCATTCCCGCGCCGCCGCCTTATCGCCCATGAGGGCGATGGCGGCGGGGGGCGGCCCTATGAAAATAAGGCTGTTATCTTCACAAATCTCGGCAAACTTACTGTTCTCGGACAGAAATCCGAATCCCGGGTGGACGCTGTCACACCCGGTAACCTTTGCCGCTTCAATTATGTTTCCTATGTTGAGATAGCTGTCCTTTGCCGGCGGAGCCCCTATGCAGACGGCCTTGTCCGCAAGAACCGTATGCAGGGCGTCTTTGTCGGCTTCCGAGTACACGGCTACGGTTTCGATTCCCATCTCCATGCACGCCCTTATTATTCTCACCGCTATCTCGCCCCGGTTTGCCACCAGCACTCTCTTTAACATCTCTCCACCTCAAACAGCACCTGACCGAACTCTACGGCGTCTCCGTTTTTCACGTCCACCTTTTTCACCGTTCCGTCAACGTCTGCCTTAAGCTCATTCATCATCTTCATGGCCTCGATGACGCAGAGCACGTCGCCCTTCTTCACCTTCTGGCCCTCCTTTACGAACGGCTCCTCGCCCGGCGCCGGAGCTTCGTAAAAGATTCCAACGAGAGGCGCTTTCACCATCTCCGTATTTGCCCCGCCTTCTCCGACTGCCGCGGAGGACTTTGCCACGCCGGGTGCGTCTGCGCCAATCACGTCAGTTCCGCCGGAGCCATTGGTGATGTCATGGGTGCCCTGGCCGGTCTGTAATCCCTGGCCGATTTGCGCGCCCCATCCGGTGTATACAGTATTCGGGCAGAACCCCGGGATATTTGCCGGTGCGACCTGCGCCTGCGCATCCGCGCTTCTCTTCAGGTACAGCCTGTTCCCGTCAAGTTCCGCCTCGATCTCCTCAAGGCCGGATTCCGCAAATGTCTGAATGAGTTCCTTTATCTCTTCAACATTCATCTTTAAATCACTATCCTCTGTATTTGTCCACGCAGTCGCAGATGTCATTCACGCTCTTGAGCTTTCCAAGCTCCTCGTCAGGGATCTTCGTTCCGATTTCATCTTCGATTGCCATTACAAGCTCAACCGCATCCAGTGAATCGATGTTGAGGTCGTCTGCCAGAAGCGCTTCCGGAGTAATCTTCTCCTCATCGCATCCTAAAGTGTTAATCATTGCTTCCTTAACCATTTCAAAAGTCATTTTTAAAATCTCCATTTCTTTTTCATATTTTGCGTTCCGTAGACGCGCAATTTACTTTTATTTTTTTAACTAAAGAATTTTATTTAAAATATTTTAATTAAAATTCTTTAAGCATATTACCATCTGCCGGGCCGCATGTCAACACCCATATCCATTTTTCACAATATCTACACAAAAGCCGGCTTTCGCTGTGAGCCATCCTTTTATCATGCTGCCGTCTGGCCCACACCCAGTCTGATTCTGCGGAGGGGTACCCGCCCTGAACAGCTGTCACTTTGACCTCTTGCCGCCCTAAGCGATGCAAGGTCAATGCAATTCTTGACCTTGCGTAGCTCCGCAATCAAAAAAGTCAAGGAATTCGGCACTATGTCCGGAAAATTCCTTGACCTCTTGGTGTCACGTATTGAATTTTGTCAAATTTCGCCTTGACCTGAAGGCGCATTTTCGTCTTTCTTGTCAAAACGCCGCCGGGAGGCCACTTGAACCGCCCGGTCAAAACGCTGCGGAAAGCCGCTTGAACCGCCCGGTCAAAACGCCGTCGGAAGGCCTGGTCTCCGCCTACCGACTTGCAGCAGCTATAAGGGATTCGAATACCTTTCTCTGCTCTGCGGCAAAACCACCGCCGGGAAAGCTCGTCATTATCTCAGGATGCCACTGAAGTCCCAAGGCAAACCGCTTATCCGGAAACTCTATGGCCTCCGCAACTCCATCCATTGCGGCTGCGGAAATCACTGCTCCGGGAGCCGGATCTTTGACCGCCTGATGGTGAAGGCTGTTTACTGCAACCTTTTCGCCGAAGATTTCAGCAGTCTTTGTTCCCGGTACGGTCTTAACGATATGATAAGGATCGCCTTCCGGACCCGGCTGACGGTGAAGAAGAATCTTCGGCTCGCCTGTCGGTCCTGTCACTGAGCTTGCTCCGCCAAGACCAGCCTTAAGTCTTTCCTCGTATTCGCTCAGGTCCTGATATATTGTGCCGCCCATGGCGAGGTTCATCATCTGCATTCCGCGACACACGCCAAGGATAGGTTTGTCCATATCTATGGCTGCACGGATAAGCGCTACGTCGTGCATATCCACGGTAGTGTTGCCCGTTCTCGCCTTTTCTGAAGGCTCTTCGCCGAAGAGAACCGGATTGGCGTCGGGGCCTCCTACCATTATAAATCCGTCGCAGGTATTGAGGTACTCGTCAATACAGTCTTTGTCGAAGGTACCCGGAAGAAGCACGGGCACTCCTCCGGCCTCAATAACCGACCTTACGAAACTGCGATTTGCGAAAAATCTGCCTGTCATCGGGTTCGCCGGCGTCGCGCCGGTCACGTCTTTAAACAGCAGCGTTGAAATTCCTATCAAAGGCTTCTTCATCTACTTCACCTTCTTAAGCGCCTGATCAAAATCTGCAATAATATCCTCGATGTTCTCGCATCCCACGGAAACTCTGATGAGCTCAGGAAGTATTCCGCCCTTCAGCTGATCCTCCTCGGAAAGCTGTCTGTGAGTGGTGGAAGCAGGGTGCAGCACGCTGGTTCTGATGTCGCCGACGTGAACCACGATGCTTGCAAGCTCAAGGTTTTCGAGGAACTTCTCTCCCGCAGCTCTGCCGCCTTTGACGCCGAAGCTCAAAACTCCGCCTGCGCCGTTTGGCAGATACTTCTGCGCTCTCTCGTAATCCTCGTCTCCCTCAAGCCCCGGGTACTTCACCCAGTCGGTCATAGGATGATCTTTCAGGAATTTTGCAAGAGCGAGAGCGTTTTGGCTGTGTCTTTCCATCCTCAGGTGCAGGGTATCGAGTCCCTGAATAGTGAGGAACGCATTCATAGGCGCCATGGTGCAGCCCAGGTCGCGGAGCATCTGCGCTCTCAGCTTCACGGAGAAGGCCTGATCGCCGAACTTCTCGTAGTACTTAAGGCCGTGGTAGCTTTCGTCAGGCTCCACCATTCCCGGGAACTTATCGGCGTGGGCGTTCCAGTCGAACTTTCCTCCCTCTACCACCATACCGCCGACGCTGGTGGCGTGTCCGTCTGACCATTTTGTAGTGGAATGTACGACAAAGTCTGCGCCGTGCTCAAGCGGTCTGCAAAGAACCGGTGAAGCCAGTGTATTATCAACCACCAGAGGCACGCCTATTCTCTTTGCTGCTCTTGAAAACTTCTCTATGTCCAGAACTCCGAGGGCCGGATTTCCTAAGGACTCGCCAAAGAGTGCCCTGGTCTCCGGTCTTGCCATGGCTACGATTTCATCCTCGGAAAGGTTCTGGTCGATAAATGTAACGTCTATTCCCATCTTCTTAAAAGTTACTCCGAAGAGGTTGTAAGTTCCGCCGTAGATGTTGGCGGCCGCGATTATGTGATCTCCCGCTTCGCAGATGTTGAGCATGGTTATCATATTGGCCGCCTGTCCGGAGCTTGCGGCTATGGCTGCCGTTCCTCCCTCCAGAGCCGCCATCTTCTCTTCAAGCATATTCACCGTCGGGCTTCCCAGACGGGTGTACATGAAGTCTGCGCTTTCAAGGTCGAAAAGCTTCGCAACGTCTGCGGCGTTATAGTATCTGTAGGTTGTATTCTGCACGATAGGCGGCACCTGGGGCTGACCGCTTTCAGCCTTATAGCCTGCCTGGATGCACTGAGTCTCAATCCTGTATTTCTTGTCCGGCATTGTCTTATCTCCTTAAAAAATCAACTTAGCTTTATTGCCTGTATATAAAATTTTATACCACATGTTTCAGAAAATCAACGCTGTCTTTTCCTTTTCTCCGCTCTGACAAAATCTGCATTCTCCGCCGGCGCCCGCCGCCATCATACTATGTAAAATAAAATATATATTGACAGCATATACTCGCGAACTTACAATGAATATATAGACAATACGAAATGAAAGGAACGGCAGACATGATGATTTCACCCGAAGCAGAACATAGAAAGAAGCGCCAGGCAGGCTTTGCCGTTTTCTTTATGCATGTCTACAGCCTCCTTTTTTTCATAAGCAGCATCCTATACGTGCTCGGTGCATTTAACAGGAACATGTTCCTGTGGCTTCTGCTCCTTGCCCTCGACGTCGGAGCTATCTTCCTGTGCTTCAGACTGAACGAGAAATACGGCTTTGTAAGAGAGGGCCTGCTGACGTGGAATGTACCGTTTCTGCCGGTTGTACTTCTGGGCATACTGCTCTATTAATTCTTTTCTTCAGACGAATAAATCCTGATGGATATACGCAAAGGCTGCTGCACCATCATGGCGCAGCAGCCTGAAGCATATCATGTATCTATAGCTATACCGCCTTTTGTAGTCTTTAAATTTCTTCTCTGCCACGGTCGTCAGGATACAACCGCCTTGCTCTGAAATACATGTAAAATTCGTAAACAGTTATGGCAATACACATAATCGGTTTGACTACCCTGCTAACATCAAAACCGGAATTGAAGCCGAAAATGATTATCATCTCCAGGATGAAAGCAATCAGAGCCCCTGCCGCATACCAGCCTATCGCTTTGCCGGACATTTCACTGTCTTTCTCGAATTGTGGATACTTCTCCACGGCTATTGCCGCAAAAATGATTACAACTGTCAGAATCACAAATGATCCGACAGAAACATACTTCCCGGGCAGTGAATTTGCAGTAAAGTTCGTAACTGAATCGAAAATCACGAAGACAGTAAGCCCAAGGAGGAATATTGCTGCTAAAAGCCTTACGCTGCTGTACTTCATTTTATTGAACGTAATGTCATATAAGGATTTCATCTCTTTCTCCTTTCCATCCCCGCTGAATGAAACAGCTGTCCGCTCACTTCCGTATATTGTATCAGAATATTCAGCAATGGTAAACAGGATTTGAGAAGTATTAAGAAATCTTAAGGTTGCGTTCGCAAAGTCTTCGCAAAAGCAGAATACATTCCTTCGTCAAATACCGCTATGAGAACACTCCTGTAGGACTGCAGGTGAGTTTAACGGTCCTCGTCAAAGTTTGATCAACTTTGCCGTTCTTTCCATAATGTTTACCCGTAGCAGTTGCGCTGCACCAGTTTCCGCTGCGGCTCCCCGTAGCCTTGCTTACCTTCCATGAGTTGTTTCTCGAGGCAGCAGACGGAGTGGAAGCCGTACATTTTGCCGAACCGTTTCCGTAGGTAAAAGTCCCCGTCACCTTTACGTACCACATAACCTTTCCTTCAGCATTTTTGCAGTTATACAACTTGGTCTTTGTAACCGTCTTAGATGCAAGAGGCGTTATTCCCTGAATCAGCGATGCATCGGCAAATTTATCATCGAAAATAACGATTTCGATATAATTTCCATTTCCCACATATTCCACACCTACTACAACCTGATTGTCATCATTTCTTCCCGGTAAATCCGCCTCTTCTGCAAATACCGTTGTCGTACATACCAGTAAAACTAGTACCCACACACATATTATTTTTTTCATCATCAGACCCCCCTCTAATAGATTATCGTTTCGCCCTCTACAACTATGGATTCTACAGACTGTCTATAAGCGTCATAGTTCCAATATAGGTTGAATATAACTCCGACTAGTACAGCAATAAGCACTATGCCAGCTATGGTAAGAATTCGTCGTCTGAAGATAATCTTCCTGTAAAGCACTTCAGAATCCATACCTTCGATATAATCGCTTACTACCTCTGCAGGACTTCCGAAATGTTTGACGATACCTTCATATGAACCGTCTTTCGTATCCTCGATATAACTTTCAACAGCTTCCTTCAGATCGTTAATGAATCTCTTTCTTTCACGTCCATATAAGGGGAAAATTGCCTTAACCTGTCTGATATAATCCCGCGCTGCATTTTCCTTGTTCATTAAAGTTCCTCCTCGTCAATCTCTTCAACTGCCAGAAGCTGCGATATTCCTTCGGTAATGTTCCTGTAATCCTCCAGTAAATCGTTCAGCCGCTGCCACCCTTCTTCCTCCAAATGATAAAACACCCTCACCCGATTCTTGCCCAACGGCACCGTTTTATCGGAAATAAGCTTCCTGTCCAGAAGCTTATACAGAGTAGGATAGAGCGTGCTTTCAGGTACGGTCACCTTACCGTCCGTCAGTTTACCTATGAGGGAAGCTATCTGATATCCGTAGAAATCCCCTTTGCTTAATATGAACAGAGCCATCATTTCCACGGTTCCCATTTTAAAACTGCTTCTTTCTCGCGCCATATTTACCTCCGCGTTTATTATATATCGTAATAATCGAAAAATAAATACTATGTTTTACAAAATATATATTGACAATGCATTGCAACATTCACGTTATAATAGCACGAAAATTCCTCTCTGCAAGTACAGAATATAATGATTATAACTCAGAGGTAACAGTTAAATTATTTTTTTCTATGTAATCTTGAAATGCTAAACCATTAATTTCGTTAACATTCGTTTAGTTCTCCCTGTGTTAAACTTTATTGCAGCCGCAAGACAGTAATCATAGTTTAGCAGTTGGAAAGTTAATGTTCAAATGCGCAACCTCAATTGGCTCCATGTATAACACGTAATCTTCCCAGTAAAAGAAAGCCTCCTATGGTTAGGTTATTTTATCATAGAAGGCTTTTGCATTTTCAAATGCTTTTTGCAGTTCCTAACAGTCGGCGCTTTGTGTTTACTGCCTCAATACTCACCTCTTTTTCGCTATTCTTTCACGATTTTTTGTCGCATGATTGATGCTTTTTTGTCTTCTGTGAATCAACTGTCATATCTTCTACAGCAATCTATCCTTTTCTTAACATTATCTTAGTTTCCATAATTTCACCTCTTTCTATTTCTTCTAATTTATTGTTTACTTTCTCCTTGCCTTACGGATTTTCTTTATTACAATTATTGCTATGATAATTGCTAAGATAAATCCTGCTAGAATAATTACTTGCGCCATTGTTGTTGTCATGGGTACCCCTCCTATTCATACACGGTTCAATAGAAATCATCAGAATCATGCGGCAGGTTTAACCGTTAAATCTTCGTATGAAATATTCCAGTCACAGGACTGCAAAGATTGCTTATTTTTCCGAAATATCTATTTATATGTTATTTAAATTATATTCTTTATTTTATGATTTGTCAACTATTATATATGTTTTACATAGTATAAGTGTTATGTTTTTTAGCCAGTTTGCAGTATCAACTATGGAAATCCCTTCATAGGTGTATCCGTCGTGACGGGTTATTGCGATTATTGTTTTTAGATATGCGTCCCGGATTTTATGAAGTTACTCGTATCTACGACGGAATGTACCGTGGTTTGAAATGTCGTCGCTCACCTGAATATGCAACCTTTCACTGCCTTTGACTGCAACGAAATCTATCTCTTTCTGATGCAGCTTGCTCACATATAACTCTTAACCCATTCTGAAAGCTCGGTTATCAGAAGCCCGTCCATAGTCCATAGTCCATATTTCTGTTTCTAAAACCGCATATGTGATTCCCGTATCATAGGCATAGAGTTTGCCAGGCTTTTCAGGTTTTTCCCATAATGTCGTATCGCTTTATGGCATAGAAAACAAATGCATTGCACAAATACCTCATATACCTGCCTGTAAAAACGTGATTGATGAGAATATCCTTCGAATTCAGATAGACACCGAATTCTGTTATGGAAGTAATATTTATGTTATCACCGCTCTGCCATAGGTGCAAAACACAGTCCCGCATTAGCTAGGGTTTTCCGAATCGTATTTTACTGAATTCAGCTCGTTACGTAAACAGGATTGGTAAGGAGATAGCAGAAACAAGCTTATTTAACGATTGACAAATAGGTGCAAAATGGTTTGTCATACATTTGACACTCCATTTTGCGCAAAACCATATTTTGCCCTCCGCATTGACTTCGCATATTATTTATTGTATACTTTAATTCACAGGGATCAATAAAGCGGTAAAGAGATTAAAGATATGACTAAGAAAAAGAAATTCAAGAAAGTGCTGATTATCATTGTCATCCTCTCTCCTCTCTGGCTATGGCTCTGGTTTCATCCCATCCAGAAGTCACTGGCGGAAATGAGATTCGAAAGGTATATTGCAGAGCAGAACGTTCCGAAGGATGACATTGCAACAAAGGAAATCATGCGCGATGCTAAAAGGGATGTGTATGAGATAACCGTCACATATAAAACCGACCCGATCATTGGTGATTCTGAGATTGTCCGTATAGACAACACCATCAGAATCAATGATGAAGCAATCGTGTTTGTATTTGGCAACGTCGATACCGATATAGAGCATGGAAAACCTCCTTTGGTGATATGGAAATAGCTTCCGACGCTGTGTATCCGCAGTACTCTATGCCGAATGTATCCTTGCTGTATATAAAACGTCATGCGTTATCTAACTCATTAACACTTAGACATAGAGCTGTGGTTAGAGCCTTTCAAAAGAACAGTCAGCGATAGGGTGCTGCTGTAGGAGATCAAACTAATCCACAGCGTCTACATAGAATTATATAGAGAAATTCTAAGAAAGGAAAATGTTGAGAACTTCCCTATGAGTTCAATATACAAGGAAAAAGGATGAAATGAATCCATTAACCAAATTCAGATATGAAACCGTTAAAATTCTCATTACAGGTTTCATAGTTATGGCAGTCCTAACTGCCTTTATTGCTGCAAAGATTATTCATCTATCTGGGTTCGTACTGACAGGCTGCGTAACTGTTGTCACCGTTTCCTTTAACAATCGTATAGAGAGAATTTGCGGGTCTGAAATTGCGCATACGTATTTAAAAGACGTATTTCTCATCGGGCTCCTTGCCACCGCAATTGCCCTTGTTCTTGAAATCTGTTCAGATCTGCCGTCTGCTGTGTACCTCGCCTTAGGTATCATCCATAACGTTGTAGTTTTTGTATTTCTACGGCTGACTTACACGTCAAAAATTGCAGAACAGCAAAATGCAGAAATTTGTTTGAAAGGAGAACGTAATGAATAAGAGAGATTCTATACCCGACACGGTAATTAATGACTACAGAACTAAGAGAATCAAATACGTTACCGCAACATCGCTTATAGTGCTGGCAATGATTTTGACCTTTCAATTTGCCACCGGTAAGTCCTGGCTCTTCATAGTCGCAGGTGTAGTCATCTCAGGCGCGGTGCTTATGGCCTACTTCTATGAGAAATGGTCCGGTCTGAAGGCAGGGAAATACAGCGCTCTGCTTTTCATTATCGGCTATGCAGCCATCGTCTCCCCTATGAGGATAACGAACTGGGATTACGGTTTCGTCCTTTCCATCGCCATATATGTGATCTACTGCGTAGTACGGGAGATTCTGACGTATAAATCGTTTATGGAAAGCTACGCAGGATTCGATGTTTCGTTGTCGTAACCGAAGCTGCCGGATAACCGGGGCTGTCTGTTTTGTTCAAAGAGGGGAGGTTTTAAGATGACCGGGAAAAAGAAGATTACCATCGCAGTTCTTGCCGTCGTTATAATCGCGGCAGCAGTGATTCTCTACAATCTGCCGGATATACAATCCCGAATGGCGAGAAACGAAGCGCCGTCTGAGGATTTTGTGGAGTTCTTCACCGGATTCTACGAAGCGCCCGATAAAGGAGCGGTTTTGGACTCCGGCGGAAATGATGTCACGGACGATTTCTATAACGCCACGGTGAGGTACTACGAAGCCGGGGATTTTATGAGCATCAAAGATTACATGTGGGATAACGGTATAAGCGAAGTGTCCCGCTCCGGTGAATCCCTGCAGGATCTGTAATTAAACGCAAAACACGCTTTGGCAGAATCGGGAAGACCTGAATGCCGAAGCGTGTATTTTTTTATTCGTTTTTCATCAGCCAGTCTGCAATGTCCACTACGGTTATTCCTTCATAAGTGTACTCGTCGTGACGGGTTCTTGCGATGATTGTTTTAGGATACGCGTCACCGGTTTTAAGAAGCGGCTCGTATTCACGCCTGAACGTATCAGGATTTGAAATATCGTCGCTTACCTGAATGTATATCTTTTCACTGCCTTTGACTGCAACGAAATCTATCTCTTTTTGATACAGCTTGCCCACATACAGATTGTATCCCCTTCTGAGAAGCTCGATGGCTACTATATTCTCATAGGCCCGCCCATAATCCATATTTCTGCTTCCCAAAACCGCATATCTCATTCCCGTATCACAGACATAAAATTTGTCCGACGTTTCAAGGTATTTTTTCCCTTTTATATCGTATCGCTTCACGTCATAGAAAACAAAGGCATCGCACAGATACCTTATGTACCTGCCTGCGGAAACGTGATTTGTGGGAACGTTCTTCGAATTCAAAATGGTGCTGACCTTGTTCGGCGATGTCAGATTTCCGATATTGTCCATCAGAAACTCACTCAGGTTGTACAGAGACGTATCCGCATGGAGACCGTACTTCTGAACCAGATCACGGGTGACAATGGTCTCATACACTTCCTTTATGTATCCGACTCTGTCCCGTTCGGTTCTGTACGGGTATGATCCCGCAAGTCCTCCTTTGATAACGTATTCGTCGAACAGCCTGTTTCTGTCCGTTTCATCTGCGAAGTATTCGCAGTATTCGCTGAAGCTGAAAGGAAACACGTGAATCTGTATATACCTTCCCGTAAACAGGGTGGCCAGATTCGCACTAGGCTGAAAGGCGTTGGATCCTGTTATGTAAATGTCATATTTTCCGCTTCCGTACAGACTGTTTACAGTCAGCTCGAAATCCGGACACATCTGCACTTCATCGATAAAGAGAAAGTTTGTTTTATCTTCCTCGAACCTGCTCTCCACGTAACTGTAAAGCGCATGGTATTCCCTAAGTTCCTCATATCTCAAATCCATGTAGTCTATGAAAATGATATTTATGTTATCATCGTTCTCCTTGAGATATGAAATGTAGTCCTGCATCAGCCGGGATTTTCCGGACCGTCTTATTCCCGTGATTATCTTGATATCGGGGGTTCCTCTAAGTTCTATTATTCTGCTGAGATATTTTTCGCGTTTTATGGTTTTCATCTAATCACACTTTCGAAACTTTAATTTTTTTCATTTTTTGAAATCGCTTTACCCGTATTATACCGTATTCGGCTCGCTATGTAAACAGGGCCGCTTTCGAAACCTGAAGAAATTTCAGGTTTCGAAAGCGGCCTTTGCTGTTTCTCAGTTGCTCTCTTTGTCCTCCTCCAGCTCTTCTTCCTTCCTGGAAATAAGGTATATACATATAAACCCTGTTATAAACAGCAGAACCGCCAGAGCCCACTCGACTCCCGTCTTCGGAAGGCCCGGATAGACTTCTGCCACAGACCCGAGAATGAATCCCAGAATGACCAGATATGTGGCGAAGGG
The DNA here is from genome assembly GCA_949287095.1 of uncultured Bacillota bacterium. Classification (GTDB taxonomy): domain Bacteria; phylum Bacillota; class Clostridia; order Peptostreptococcales; family Anaerovoracaceae; genus Avanaerovorax. The sequence goes on along the minus strand of CASEFA010000002.1, from coordinate 45,625 downwards.
ATACCTCTTCATACACATTTCCAGAATTCTGGTGGTGAGAATTATTCCGGCAATGCAGCCGGCCGCCAGAGGCAGTATTGAGATTATGTCCATGTTTCCGATCGCGCTTATAGTTCTCTCATATAGTCCCAGCACCATGAGCATATAGGACACGCTTATTCCCGGCAGGATAAGCGATACGGCAACTATAACTCCGCCGATAAACTGCATAACCACGGAAAAAAAGCCAGTGAGCCCGCTGCCTGAAAACACTTCGTCGGGAAGCAGCCTTATACTGCTGACGAGAACCACACCAATGATTATGCAGACGAAGAACTTCAGGTCAATCCTGTGGACTCTGGCCTTGTCGTATATCATAGGTATGCTTCCCGCCACCGCGCCCATGAAGAAGTACATGGCTATGAGCCGGTAGCTTTCAATAATATTCAGAAGAGGCTCGGCAAAGAGCACCATGCCTAAGAGTGCCGGCGCTGTAAACGCTCCGAGAAAGATGAAGTTCCCCTTCGGATTTTTGAAAAAAGAGCTGACTGCGGATATAAGGTCGTCGTAGACTCCCAAAATCATGGCCATGGAGCCTCCGGAAACACCGGGAACCATCATGGTGACTCCCACCACCAGACCCTGCAGCGCCGTAAACAAAACGGAAAATTCCACTATCCTATTCCCCCGTATAAAATTCCGAGTACATACACTACCAGAGTGACGCCTGCGAATACGTACTTTGTCATAGGCTCGAACCATCTGCCCACAGGCTTCAACCTGCCTTTTTCAACCTGCTTTCTGGCAAACCCTGCAGGGCAGACCCAGAAGTACATTACGGCGGCAATGACTGCTCCCAGCGGAATAACGTAAATGGACACGGCGTCCATCCATACTCCCACTGCGTCGCCGCTTTCAATGAAGATTCCCACGGCAGCGGCAATGACTCCGATTATAAGCACTGAAACCGTTCTTGAAAGTCCCAGCTGGCTCTGCACCGCCTCCACCGGAGTCTCGAACAGATTGAGAAGGCTTGTCACCGCTGCAAAGATTACCGCTATGAAAAAAATCACCGCGAACACCATTCCCACAGGCATCTGCTGAAATACCGCAGGAAGGCTTATGAACATGAGCGGCGGACCGCTGGTTACATCCATACCGAATGCAAAGACTGCAGGAATGACCACTATGGCCGCAAGGAGGGCCGCACACGTATCGAAGAATGCAACGTTTCTGGCGCTGTATACCACATCCACGTCATCCTTCAGATAGCTTCCGTAAACTATCGTGCCCGATCCCGCAAGAGAAAGGGAGAAGAACGCCTGTCCCAGTGCATATACCCATGTTCTCACATCTCCCAGAGCGCTCCAGTCCGGAGTCAGAAGATATTTATACCCGTTTCCGGCGCCCGGAAGAGTTGCTACTCTTATCATGAGAAGAATGAAGAGCACAAAGAACAGGGGCATCATTACCTTGTTCATCTTCTCTATTCCCCTGCTGACTCCCATAAGCATTATGGCGAATGTAAGAACCAGACCCGCCATGTGCCACGGAATACTTCCGAAGTCTACTGCCAGTTCACCGAAGTACGCTCCGGTATCTGCGGCAGCCGAAAGTTCCCCCGTAAAACATGCGGCAAGATACTTTAAAAACCATCCCACGACTACTGAATATCCTATGGCAATTCCAAGGGAACCTGCTACGGGAATCGCTCCTATAATCTTTCCGCCTTTCAGCCCCCTCATCTTCATGGCCCTGTCAAAAGCGCCCATAGGGCCGCTTCTCATGGCTCTTCCGAACGACATCTCTCCAATTACTCCCGTAAACCCCAGAAGTATTACGAATATGAAGTAGGGTATGAGAAAAGCCGCACCGCCAAAAGCTCCCGCCCTGTATGGGAACATCCATATGTTTCCCATTCCGACGGCGGAACCTATGCACGCTATGATAAAGCCCATCCGACTCTTAAAAAGGTCTCTCGACTGCTTTCCTACTTCACCTGAGCCACTATGCAGCACCACTCGTCCTCCTCCGCTGTCTCGATTATGTTAAAGCCTTCCTCTTCCAGCTTTTCCTTCACCGTTTCCTCCTTTTCAACGAGAATGCCCGATGAAATGAAGTATCCGCCGCAGGTCATGTGCTTTGCGGCGTCCTTTGAGAGCATCATCACCAGATCCGCCATAAGGTTTGCAACCACTATGTCCGCCCGGTAGTCTACGCCCTTTGTCAGATCCCCCGCCCCGGCCGAAGCGATATCCGAAACGCCGTTTAAGGCGATGTTCTCTTTGGCAACCTCCACGGCGGTCTCGTCGATGTCTATTCCCAGAACGTCCCTTGCGCCCAACTTTGCGGCGGCGATGGAAAGTATTCCCGAACCGCAGCCCACGTCGAGAACCGTTTCAGCCCCGCCTTTTTTCATGTACTTTTCAAGCATTCTGATGCACATGGAGGTGGTGGCGTGAGTTCCCGTACCGAAGGCCATTCCGGGGTCGATCTCGATTACCAGCTTGTCTCCCGGGTTATAGTACTCCTCCCAGGTCGGCTTCACCACTATGGACTCCGAAACGGCGGACGGCTTGAAGTACTCCTTCCACCTGTCCTTCCACTGGCTATCGTCCTCAAAATTAACTTCCGCGGAAAGCTCTCCGAATGTGACGCCGTCTCCGTATACGCCCTTTTTCACATCGTCCCTGAGTTCTTTTATCTTCGTCTCAACGGCCCGGGCCAGCTCTCTTGATTCAGGGGTATCCTCCATAAATACGGAAACCACCGGAGCGCGGTCAAGTCCCGTTATCACGTCGTCCTCGATGTAGTCCCACTCGTAGCCTTCCTTCTTTTCCATTATCTCTTCCACATCGGCAGGGTCGTCCACGGCTATGTCGGTGATTCCAAGGTCTAAAAGGGCCGCGGCAACGGCCTCGGTGCCCGCGTGATTTGTCGTAATCTTAATCTCTATGTATTTCAAGGCTTTCTCCTTTTCACACTTTGTCCTGAATAAATTCGCCTAACCATTCTACCATAAAAAACGGGCGCATTCCACCGGCGGGGTGAAATTACGCCCATGTTTTCCTATTTCGTAAAGAGATCCTTCATCTTTTCGGCAAAGCTGCTCTTCTTCTGATAGCACGAAGGCCCCAGGGCTTTGCCCATGGTCTCTATCGCCTTCTTCTGCTTGGCGTTGAGCTTGGTCGGAATCTCCAGGGTAACCTTGACGTAAAGGTCGCCCATGCGGCCGTTCTTCACGCTCTTAATGCCCTTGCCCTTAAGTCTGAACACGGTGCCCGGCTGAGTTCCCGCAGGAATCTTATATGACACCTTGCCGTCAAGGGTCGGAACGGTTATCTCATCGCCCAAAGCCGCCTGCTCAAAGGTTATAGGTATCTCAAGTCTCAGGTCGTTTCCCACTCTCGTGAACACGTCGTGAGGCTCTACGGCAATGATTATGTAAAGGTCTCCGTTAGGCCCGCCGTTTTCGCCCGGCTCACCCTGACCCCTTATAGGAATCACGCTGTCGTTGTCCACGCCTGCCGGAATGTCGATGTTAATCTTAATGGTCTTTCTGACTTTGCCCGTGCCGCCGCAGTCCGGGCAGGGAGTCTCTATCTTATAGCCTGTGCCGCCGCACTCCGGACAAGGCCCCGTGCTCTGGAACTGTCCGAAGGCCGTCCTCTGCACGCTGCTTACTTGACCGGTTCCGCCGCACCTCTGGCACGTCTTCTTCTCCGTTCCCGGAGCGTTTCCTTCGCCGTGGCAGGTATCGCACTTTACAAGCTTCGTTATGGATATGGTTTTTTTCGCGCCAAAAGCCGCTTCCTCGAAGGTTATGGTTATGCCCTTCTGAAGGTCTCTGCCTTTGGCCGGTCCGTTCCTTCTGCGGGAACCTCTGCTTCCGCCGAAGCCGCCGAAGCCTCCGCCTCCGCCGAACATGTTTCCGAAGATGTCGAAGATGTCGTCAAATCCGCCTGCTCCGAAGCCGCTAAAGCCTGAGCCTCCTGCTCCTCCGCCAAAGCCTGCGTTCGGATCTACTCCCGCAAAGCCGAATTTGTCGTATTTGCTCTTCTTGTCAGGATCCGAAAGGACGCTGTAAGCTTCGTTTACTTCCTTGAACTTCTCTTCGGCCTTCTTGTCCCCCGGATTTCTGTCCGGATGATATTTCATCGCCATCTTGCGGAAGGCTTTCTTTATTTCTTCGTCGCTGGCGCCCTTTTTCAGGCCCAGCACTTCATAATAATCTCGTTTTTCCGCCATGGTTATCACCTTCCGTAATTGATATTTCTAAACAAAGATTTGCTCACGGGGAACAAAGTCCTTCTGTGAGCAAACCTTCGGGTTATTGCATTTAAGTCTATTTGTCGTCGTCAACCACTTCGTAGTCAGCATCTACTACGTTGTCTCCATCAGGACCTGCGTTTCCGGTGTTTCCTGCATTTCCTGCGTTCATATCAGGGCCTGCTCCGGTGCCTGCGCCCATGTCTGGGCCTGCTCCCTGCTGGCTCTGAGCCTGCTGATACAGCTTTGTGGAGATGGTGTGGAACTTCTCGGTGAGAGCCTCGGTCTTTGCCTTTATCTCGTCAGGATTGTTAGCCTCGAGAGCCTTTCTCAGGTCTTCCTTTGCATCTTCTACGGTCTTCTTTTCCTCATCGGAAATCTTGCCCTCAAGCTCCTTGAGAGCCTTTTCGGTCTCGTAAATCATGCTCTCTGCCTTGTTTCTCTCTTCAACGGATTCTTTACGCTTCTTGTCCTCGGCCGCATACTGCTCAGCCTCTTTAACCTTTCTCTCGATTTCCTCTTCGGAAAGGTTGGTGGAAGAAGTGATGGTGATAGCCTGGCTCTTGCCTGTTCCAAGGTCCTTAGCGCTTACGTTTACGATACCGTTGGCGTCTATGTCGAATGTAACCTCAATCTGCGGAATTCCTCTCGGAGCCGGTGCGATGCCGGTGAGCTGGAATCTTCCCAGAGTGATGTTGTCTGCCGCAAATTCTCTCTCGCCCTGCATTACGTGAATGTCTACAGCAGTCTGATTGTCCGCTGCAGTGGAGAATATCTGGCTCTTCTTCGTAGGTATGGTGGTGTTTCTCTCGATGAGCTTTGTAGCTACGCCGCCCAGAGTTTCGATGGAAAGTGAAAGCGGAGTTACATCCAGAAGCAGTACGTCGTTTACCTCGCCGGTAAGTACGCCTGCCTGAATTGCAGCACCTACCGCTACGCACTCATCAGGGTTGATTCCCTTAAACGGCTCTTTTCCGGTAACTCTCTTAACGGCTTCCTGAACTGCCGGAATTCTGGTGGATCCGCCTACCAGGATTACCTTTGCGATGTCGCTGTTGGTAACGCCTGCGTCAGCCATTGCCTTCTTCATCGGCTCGATGGACTTTTCAACAAGGTGCCCCGTCAGCTGATCGAACTTGGCTCTGGTAAGATCCACGTTCATGTGAAGCGGACCGTCTGAAGTTACCGTAATGAACGGCAGGTTGATGTTAGTGGTCTGTGCAGATGACAGCTCCTTCTTTGCCTTCTCTGCGGCTTCCTTCAGTCTCTGAAGAGCCATCTTGTCCTGTCTCAAATCTACGCCGTGCTCCTGGGAGAATGTGTCTGCCAGGTAGTTCATTACGGCGTTATCAAAGTCGTCGCCGCCCAGGTGGGTGTCTCCGTTGGTAGCCAGTACCTCGAATACTCCGTCGCCCAGCTCAAGAATGGATACATCGAATGTACCGCCGCCCAGGTCGTATACGAGAACCTTGTGGGATCCCTCTTCCTTATCAAGTCCGTATGCAAGAGACGCTGCCGTAGGCTCGTTGATGATTCTCTTTACGTCGAGACCCGCAATCTTTCCGGCGTCCTTTGTCGCCTGCTTCTGAGAGTCGGAGAAGTATGCAGGAACGGTGATTACCGCTTCCGTTACCTTCTCGCCCAGATAGCTTTCCGCATCAGTCTTAAGCTTGGACAGAATCATTGCGGAAATGTCCTGCGGAGTGTATTTCTTTCCGTCGATTTCAACGGTGTAATCCTCTCCCATGTGTCTCTTTATGGACGAGATGGTTCTCTCAGGATTGGTTACCGCCTGTCTCTTGGCGGTCTCTCCCACCAGTCTCTCTCCGTTCTTCGCAAAGCCTACAACGGACGGTGTGGTTCTGTTTCCTTCTGCGTTAGGTATTACTACAGGCTCGCCGCCTTCAAGCACCGCTACGCAGCTGTTGGTTGTTCCCAAATCTATTCCTATTACTTTTGCCATTTTAAATTTCCTCCTTTTATATATCCCTTAGTTATTAACCTTTACCATTGACGGGCGGATTACCTTTCCGTTCAGGGTGTACCCCTTCTGGAGAACCTCCGTCACGCTGCCGCTTTCAAACTGGTCGTTATCCTCGGTCATCACTGCGTTATGGAAGTTAGGATCAAATCCCTCTCCCAGGGCCTTTATCTCCTCAAGTCCGGACTTTTCCAGCACACCCTTAAGCTGTTTGAAGATCATCTCCATGCCTTCGGCGTACTTTTCGTCCGCAGTCTCGGAAAGCACCGCTCTCTCAAAATTATCTATTACTTCGAGGAGCCCCAGTATGAGCTTCTCGTTAGCATACGCGTAAATATCGTTTTTCTCTTTTTCGGTTCTGCGCTTGTAGTTCTGGAAGTCGGCCATCAGTCTCTGGTACTTGGCCATAAGCGCTTCGTCTTCAGCCCCGGATTCTCCGGTTTCATCGGCCTTTTCGGTTTCACCTGTTTCTTCGGCTGTCCCGGAACCGGCTTTCCCGGCTTCCGCATCGGCTTCGGTATTCTCCGCTCCGGATTCGGCTTCCGCTTTTTCTGCGTTTTCTTTGGCTTCGCCGGTCTTTGTTCCGTCGGCCTTTACCGTTTCCTCCTCAAAGGCTTCGGGCTTTTCATCCTTTGCAGGCTTTGTCCCTGCGCCTTTTGTCTTTTTCATCTCTTCACTCACTGTCCTTTTCACCGCTTTCTAACTTAAATGTGTTGTTAAGGTTTTCGGTGAGATATTCCATGATAGAAGTTATCTCTCCGTATCTCATTCTCGTAGGCCCTATTACCCCGATCTTTCCTACCATCTTTCCGTCCACGCAGTAGGTGGCCGTTATGAGGGAGCAGTCGTTCATCATGTCGTCCGCATTTTCCCCTCCTATGGTTACTATCATGCCGTCGTCGCGCTCGATGAGTTTCTTGGTGAAGTCCTCCTTCTTATCCAGAAGGGCCAGGAACTTTCTCGCTTTGTCGATGTCGCTGTACTCCGGCAGGTCAAATATATTGGTAAGGCCGTCCATGTAAAGCTGGACGTTGAGCATTTCCTCAAGAGTCTTCATGAAGTCCGGCAGAATGTTGTCCGCCAGCCTGCTCATGGCCTCTATATCCGTCTCAAAATTCTTCTGTATGCGGCTCTTCAGCACGTCCGTCAGCTTCTTGCCTCTGTACGTGTAAGTCATGCTCTTGGCCAGAAGCTGAAGGTTTTCTTCCGTGTATGGAACCTTTATCCTCATGGCGGTGTTGGAAATCTCGCCGCTGTCCGATACTATCATCAGCACAACTGTGTTCTTGTCCACCGGAAGCAGGTTCACGAACTTCAGCGTTTCTTCTGTCTTAGTCGGCGTCATGGCAAAGGACGTCAGGTTGGTTATCTCCGACAAAATCTGCGCAGCATGCTGTATGGTCCTGTCAAACTCGTTTATATCAGCCTGCAGTCTGTCCGCTATGGTTCTCTTCTCCTGGGGCGTAAGCTCCTGCTTCGGCATAAGGCTGTTCACGTAAAGTCTGTAGGCCTTATCGGAAGGAACTCTTCCCGCCGACGTGTGAGGGTGGGTCAGATACCCCATCTCCTCCAGATCGCTCATCTCGTTTCTGATGGTGGCAGGACTGATTCCAAGGTCAAACTTTCTGGAAAGGGTTCTGGAGCCTACCGGTTCGGCCGATCTCACATAATCGCTTATGATAGCCTGCAGTATCTTAAGTTTTCTTTCAGAGAGCTCCATAATATCCTCCTTCCTTAAATGTGCCGGCGCGCGCCTTTCTGTCTGTCGCCCTTCCGGCGACTCGGTCTCCTCTGACCGACGCCCGTCCGGCTCGTTATTAGCACTCATTTATATCGAGTGCTAACTCTATATAATAAGATACTACCCCGCCTGCCTAATGTCAACCGTTATTTCATAGATTTTTTCAGTTTTCGCCCCGTTTTCACAGGATATACATAATCGGTGCCTTGGGGCTGGGTTAGGTACGCTCGGGCATCTGGGCCGCGAGCCCCGAATTACCGGTTCGCGGCCCACGGATTTTGCTGCAAAAACGGCAAAATCCCGGCAAGCGGCCGAGATTTTCTCTTCATCACCATGTTATTCAAGCCGATTTCTCGGCCACGTTTCTGATTGCTGCCCGCGGTGGCCCAGATTCCGTCGGCCGCGGCAGCAGTTTTTGGCCTGTCCGGCCCACACGCCCACGGCAGAGCGATCACACGTCTAATCAGACCGCCGACCTGACTGATAAGAACACACCCCAATGCCTGCATTACATAAAATACAGTTCTAATATCTCATTTATCAGCCTGGTGTCCAGATTGCCGTCTTTGTCGTCGTACGTAAAGAAAACGTCCCGCCCGGGCATCAGTCCACCCATAATATACCTTGCTACCTTCCTCGCATATCTCCGCTGATAACTTTCGTCAAGCATCAGTCCGCAATGCTCCAGCAGCAGGTATCTGTCCTCACTTTCCACATATACGATAAAATCCGGACAAAACAGTATCCCTCCTATCTCGATTTCTTCCTCGTAACGGTAGCGGATTCCTTTCGCGTGGAGAATGTTGGCAATGCTAAGTTCCGACTTGCTCCGTACGGCTTCACCTTTAAGCGTTACGTGTCCCGGCTTTTTATATTCGGGGTTCCAGTCCCGCTTCGGATAGTCGGCCTTTTCCCAGTCCATGGCGTTTATGTACCGTCCGTTAAAAACACCGTTCATTTCCGCTTCGCTCCGATAGGATTTCGGCATCTTCGCCAGTATATCACCGGTCAAAAACGTCTGATAATTATCCAGCAAAGCCTGCAAGTGCACTATATTCCTTTCCACAATTTCAAGACCTGTCTCTGCAAATTTACGCTCCTTAAGCTGTTCAACGAGTCTGGTGCTTCCGATTTTTATATAGTGGCTCTTCCCGTTAATTCGTCTGGAATAGTACACCTTATCGCCTCGTATATCCGCTCTGAGCGATCCCTCGGGCAGATTTGCCAGTTTTACCTTAAATTCTTCTCTGGCATTCAGGTTCCTTATCAGCTCTTTCTCTATTAAAGGCTTGATTTTCATTTTTACACCCTCTTTTTCAGTATTATACTTACATTTATTGGTAAAATCAACTATTTTTTGCTTGTTATTATCTTTTCTTTTCATGCTGTAATCCGGGGGCTGGGCCGCGAGCCTCGAATTAACGGTTCGCGGCCCACGGATTTTACTGCAAAAACGGCAAAATCCCGGCAAGCGGCCGAGATTTTCTCTTCATCGTTACTGTATTCAAGCCGATTTCTCGGCCAGATTTCCGGTTGATACCCGCGGCGGCCCAGATTTCGTCGGCCGCGGCAGCAGTTTTTGACCTATCCGGCCCACACGGCCATGGCAGAGCGATCACACGTCTAATCAGAGCGCCTGCCACTGCTCTTTAGTCAGGCAGTTGACGATGCGGTCGTAGACGTCGCCGGTCCGCCCGGAGGTGACGCCTTTGTCGGTGCGGACGTAGGAGAAGCCGCACTTTTCCTGAACCCGCAGGGACTTAGAATTGTAGCTTCTGGCGGCGCACCAGATTTTTGAAAGGCTCAGCTCGGAAAATCCGTACTCGATAATACGGTCTGCGGCTTCGGGCATTAGACCTCTTCCCCAGTATTCTTCGGCCAGCCAGTAGCCCAGCTCAGCCTCGGAATCGCTGCTGCTGAGCCTGGACTTTTCGCCCGTCATCAGCTCTATGGAACCCACCGGCTTTCCGGTCTCCTTGAGAACAAGGGCGAAGCAGTTTTCGGAGTTGAGAATGTTGCGTATGGTAAAAAGACTTTCGGTGGCGTCTTTGTGGGGATCCCAGCCGCACATAGGACCCACGTTGGGATTTTTTGCGGCGAGAAACAGTTCCTCGGCGTCTCCGTCCTGCCAGTTGCGAAGGACAAGCCTTTCGGTTTCAAGATTATTCATCAGCTGCCTCCTTTCCGTCTGCTGAAGCTGCGGCCGTTATCATATCGAAGATTTCAGCGTAACACTGATAGTCGGCTTTGAACGGGAAAGTCCGGCCGATTTTGTCGAACCGCTCCTTCCATCTGCGGACTTTTTTCCCGTCGTGCGAGATGAGAAGGGCCCGGCCGTACTCTATGCACGCGGTGTTGGGCATGAACGAGGAAGCGGAAAGAGTCTTTTTAACCGTCTTCTTCGCAAGAAGTGACTCGGCGTCTTCCGGCCGGCCCTCTGCCATACAGATGAGAATCAAAAGCATGGCTGCCTGGGTCTTATAGATTTCGGGAACCTTTGCGGCTTTTGTCATATCCCGGCAAATCTTCTCTACTTCATCAAACCTTCTCTCGTCGAAGCGCTTTTCGGCCAGGCTCTGCAGGAACCCTATCTCAAGAACGTTGCCCCGGTCGCAAATCCCGGCTGCATCTTCCGCGCCCGAGCATCCGGCCGCGGCGAACATCTCCTCCGGAAGGTCCTTAAGTCTCACGTCCCGGCACTGGGCTTCGTACATGGAAAGAGCAAGGTTGAAAACGTCGTTTGTATCCGAAGCCGACAAAAGGTGCCGCATATTGTACCCGTCGTTGGGAACTCCGCCTATCTTAAGGGGAATAAGGTTTATGAGCCCCAGATAGACGCCCACCAGCGCGAAGCAGATAAAGAAAACCTTGACCACCGTCAGAACCGGACTTCCTGCGTCAAGGCAGAAAGCGGCGGCCGCGGCCAGGGCCGCGCCGATCAGGTTGAACAGGCCGCCGCCCAGGTTGTACAGAAAAGCCGGGTTTTCTCTCCCGGTCGGGTTCTTTGGAGGGCTCAAGAGACACTGGCCTCCCGTCCCCGGCATCTGAAAACGTCCGTGGACGATTTTGTTTTCCTTCTTAACCCAAATATGGCTCCCCGCCCTGTAGGACAGAAAACCATATCCTGTGGCAAGCCCCATGACCAGGTGGCCGCCTTCGTGAATAAGCACGTGAATGAACATCGAAAGGTACAGGGATACGACCAGGGCCGCCAGCATAGCGAACATTCCCGCTCCGGAAAAGCCCTCTTCCGAAAGGGCTTCCATTCCGAAGTATCCGGCCGCGCCTCCGGCAAAGGCGGCGATCCCCACCAGCGCAATCCCGCCTATGCGGTTTTTTATTTTTTTCTTCATTTATCCTTCCATGTGCTCCTTTAAAATTCTCAAAGCGTGAACGTACCCGTCAAAGCCTTCGCCCATGACGGTTCCGATGCAGCCTTTGCGGACGTATGAAACCTGACGGAAATCCTCCCGCTCTCTAACGTCCGATATGTGAACCTCCACTGCCGGAATTCCCACGGCCTTTATGGCATCGAGAAGAGCCACGCTGGTGTGGGTATAGGCCGCCGGGTTTATTACGATTCCGTCGTAAACGCCGTATGCTCGCTGGATCTCATCAACCACCGCCCCTTCGTGATTGGACTGGAAAAAATCGACTTCCATTCCGAGGCCGTCTGCGCCCCTTCTGACCGTATCCAGCAGGTCGTCATAGGTCGCCGAGCCGTATATTTCGGGCTCGCGGATTCCGAGCATATTCAGATTCGGCCCGTTGATCACCAAAATCTTCATAATACAATTCCTTTCCGCCTTTACACTTCGCTGTAGCTTCCCAGATATCTGAACTCTCTGGACATCTCCTCCAGCTGGTTCATCATGCGGGCGAACTCTTCCGCGTACACCTCGGCCTCTATGTCGAAGTAGAACATAAACTCGAATTCTCTTTCAGGAAGCGGACGGCTCTCCAGCTTTACAAGGTTTATGCCCAGGGCGTAGAACCTTGAAAGCACGTTGTAGAGGGAACCCGGCTTGTGGTCCACCACCAGCATAAGGCTCGTCTTGTTTGCGCCCGGATATATCTCCAGATTTTTGGAAATGCAGATGAATCTGGTGTAGTTGTTGTCGTTGTCCTGAATGGCTTCCTCGATGAACTCAAGGCCGTAGAGCTTTCCGCAGGAATAGGAGGATATGGCCGCGATGTCGTCTCTGCCCGACTCCGCCACCATCTTCGCAGCCTCGGCGGTATTCTCCAGAACCGTTATCTTTGCCATCGGGAACTGCTTCAGATAGTCCTCGCACTGGGCGATTGCCTGCTCGTGGGACACTATTTCCCTGATGTTTTCTTTCTTAACGCCTTTCTTTGCCAGAAGGTTGTGGTCGATTCTAAGGCGTATGCTCCTTACGATGTGGAAGTTGTATTCCATCATCAGGTCGTAGACCTGATTTACTGAGCCGGCGCTGCTGTTTTCAACGGGCAGGATTCCGTACTGGCACAGGCCCTGATTTATTGCGGCAAAAACGCCTTTGAAGTTCTTCACATACATGATTTTAGGCATTTTGAACAGCTTGTCGCAGGCCGCCTGAGAGTATGCTCCCTCCACGCCCTGACACGCAACTACGGCCTGAGCCGGAAATACCTTCGGCGTCGTCTCCAGAGTCTCCTTTATTGTCTTTACAAGCTTGCTGTCCCCCTGGGTGGCCTTTCTCTGGTGATCCTTGCTCATATCCATCAGCGTTCCCCAGAGCATCCTGTTGTAAAGGGCCATATCGGGAGAAGACATATCCGTAATCTTATCCAGAAGGGCTCTTTCTCTCAGCTCGTCGGTGATAGGAAGATCGTGCTCCTTCTTGTACACGGCGATTTTTTCCGCCACGTGCATTCTCTCCTCAAGCTTTTCCACCAGTTCTCTGTCAATCCTGTCAATGTCAGCTCTGTAGTCGTCTAAGTTCATCAGTTCTTTCCTCCTAAAATAATGTCTAAAACTGTTATTGCCGCAGCGGCCTCAACGCATGGTACTGCTCTCATGACCACGCACGGGTCGTGTCTTCCCTTTATCTCAAGTACCGCGTCCTTTTTCTCCGAAAAGCTTATGCTCTTCTGAGGCTTTCCTATGGACGGCGTCGGTTTAAATGCTGCCCTGAAAACTATGGGCATTCCGGTGGTGATTCCCCCCAGGATTCCTCCATGGTTGTTGGTCCTGGTTCTCACCCTTCCGTCCTCCTCATAGTAGAATTCGTCGTTGTTTTCGCTTCCGCGCATTCTCGCCGCCTCAAAGCCTGCGCCGAACTCCACGCCCTTGACCGCGGGGATTCCGAAAACGCAGGAGGCAATTTTGTTCTCCACGCCGCCGAACATGGGGTTTCCGTACCCTGCCGAGACCCCCTCGATGACACATTCTATGACTCCGCCTACTGAATCGGCGTCAAGCCTCGCCTCTTCAACGGTCTCAAGGAAGCCGTCCTTCTTTCCTCCGATTTCCTTTATTTCGGCCTTCACGGTGATTCCCTTCTCCTTCAAAATCTGAAGGGCTATGCCTCCGGCTATGCAAAGAGGCGCCGTCAGACGGCCCGAAAAATGTCCGCCGCCGCTTACGTCCTCCGCTCCGCCGTACTTTATCCTCGCCGCAAAGTCCGCATGTCCCGGCCGCGGAATATCTCTTATATTATCGTAGTCCGAGCTTCTGGTATTGGTGTTTCGTATCAACGCCGCCAGAGGCGCTCCGCAGGTTTTGCCCCCCGCAAGGCCCGAAAGAAATTCCGGTCTGTCCGGCTCCTTCCTGCTGGTGGTGTGCTTTCCCTGTCCCGGGGCTCTTCGCGCTAAAAATTCGCCAAGCTCGTCCATATCCACCTCAAAGCCTGCAGGCAGGCCGTCTATCACCACGCCTATGGCCTCCGAGTGGGACTGGCCGAATATGGATATTTTCAGGTTTTCTCCGTATGTAGATGACATGTTTCTCTCCTACTTCAAAATCAGATTGCCGTCAAGGCCCATCTCTCTCATTCTGTCAAAAAACGCAGGATAGGATTTTCCGACGGCTTCCGCCCCCTCTATGGTTACGGGCTTCATACTGATAAGGGACGCAACCGAGGCCATCATCACTATCCTGTGATCGTTATGTCCGTCCGCTTTTCTGCCCTCAAGGCTTCCCTTTCCTCTTATCACCAGTCCGTCCTCAAGCTCGGTCACGTCTGCTCCAAGCCCCGTGAGAACGTCCGTTATGGAGGACAGTCTGTCGCTTTCCTTTATCCTCAGCCGTCCGGCGTTGACTATGTGTGTTTCCCCTTCGGCGGCACAGGCGACCAGCGACAGGGCCGGAATCATATCGGGAATGGGCCCCGCGTCCACGGTTATTCCGTGAAGCCTTCCTCTTTTCACGGCGACAAAATCCTCGCCGGTTTCAACATTTGCGCCCATGGCTTTCAGAATGTCCGCTACGGCTTTATCGCCCTGAACAGAATCTCCTCTGAGTCCTCGGCACTTTACCCCTTCTTCGGTGAGAGCCCCTGCCGCCAGCCAGAATGCGGCGTTTGACCAGTCGCCCTCCACCTCGTATACAGGAGGAGCCGAGTATCTCCGCCCTCCCTTTATCATGTACTTCGGACATTTCTCTCCGGACACGCCGATATCCATACCGAAGTCTCTCATCACCTTAAGAGTCATGTCCACATAGGCCGCAGACTCCAGAGTCGTCGTAACCTCTATGGCGCTGTCTCCTTCCAGAAGAGGAAGAGCCAGCAGAAGTCCCGTTATGTACTGGGACGATACGTTACCGGGCAAAGTGTACTTCCCCGGCATGAGCTTTCCTCTGACTTTGAAGGGAACGCTGCCCTGAGGGCTCATTTCGCATCCGTGAGCCGTCATTTCCTCATACAGCGGTGAAAGAGGCCTTTGGGGAAGTCTACCCTCCGGCATAAAATCCCCGCTTACTCCCAGGGCCGCCGTTACGGGAAGGAGAAATCTCAGGGTGGAGCCGCTTTCGCCGCACATGAGAACCGCAGGCTTTGCCTGCTCTGCCTCTCCGGGCTTTTCGCCGCAAGAGTCCTGTTCTGACGCGCCCGGCCCGCCGGATAAAGCTTCTTTAAGAGCTTCAAGGCACTTTGACGTAGCGTCCATGTCCTTTGACGTCTCATCGCATATTATTTTGCACGCTCCGTCTCCGTTAAGCCCCGACTGAATCTCCGCAAGGGCTGCGCATATCATGGCTCTGTGGGCGTCGGATTTTGACGGAATAACCTTTACCTCTCTCATAGTATCTCCTTAAGCTCTTCCATCGAAATCCTCTTAAGGGCGCACCTGCCAATCCTTTCGGGAACGACTATGTCTATGGACGAACCTTTGCGCTTTTTGTCCGTCTGCATTATACCGTAAATTTCTTCTTTAGTATATCTTCTCGTAAGGTCGAAGCCCCATAGCTCCAGCATCTCTCTGATTTCCTCTCTGGCGACGTGTTCGCACCACCCCTGCCTTTCGGCGATCTCGGCCATCATATCCATACCGATTGCAACGGCTCTTCCGTGGGACACCTTGAAATCGCTCAGCTTCTCTACGGCGTGGCCTATGGTGTGTCCCAGGTTCAGCATCTGGCGCACTCCTGTGTCAAACTCGTCCTCTTCAACGTATCTCTTCTTTATTTCGACGCACCTTGTAACGACAGGCTCGGGATTTTCCCTTACGGCCCTTACGTCCTTCAGCATGGCAAAAAGCTCCGGATCCGCCAGAACGCCGTACTTTATGACTTCGGCCATTCCGTCGGTGAAGATGTCATCAGGCATGGTCTTTAAAAACTCCGGGTCCTGAATCACGAGGGCCGGCTGGTGAAAGGCTCCGGCAAGGTTCTTTCCCGCCTTCAGGTTTATGGCCGTCTTTCCTCCCACCGAGGAGTCCACCGCCGCAAGAAGGCTGGTGGGAATCTGAATGACTTTGATGCCCCTTAAGAAGGTCGCCGCCGCAAAGCCTGCAATGTCGCCGACCACTCCGCCTCCGAGAGCTATAACTCCGTCCGTTCTCGTAAGGGGAATTCCGGCGAGAAATTCAAGGATAGAAAGATAGGTCTCTCCGTTCTTCGACTCCTCTCCCGCAGGTATTTCCATGCTGTAAACTTTAAAACCAATTCGGTTTACAAATTCGCTGACCTTCTTTAAATACAAAGGTCCTACGTTAGAGTCCGTTATTACGGCCATGGAATCACCTTTTATAATCTCACGGATTCTATTTTCAGCCTCAAGAAGATGCATTGCACTCCACCTCTTCCTTCCTTTTCTTTCCCTCGGCGAGAAGGTCTTTAAGTTCCCCTTCGTCGCCGTCCTTAAGAGCCTTAAGGTACCTCTCAAGCTCTCCCATCAGGGTCTCAAGCTCGTAGATAAGGTTATCCCTGTTCTCAAGGAAAAGCTCCGTCCACATGTTCTCGTCAAGGTACGCCACTCTTGTAAAGTCCCGGAAGCTGCCTCCCGTAACCTTTGCGTTGCGGCTCATGGCCGTTCTGCTCTTAATGAAGGCGTTGGACACCAGGTGAGTCATCTGGGACGTGTAGGCTATTATCTCGTCGTGCTCTTCGGCCGTCATTACCGCAAAGCGTGTAAATCCTGCCGGCTTAAGGATTTCCTTTATCCTTGTCAGAAGGCCTATGTCGTTCATGTCCTCCGGCACTATGGCAAAGACCGAGCCCTCGAAGATATCGCCGCTGCTGTTTTTGAAGCCTCCCACCTGCTTTCCCGCCATGGGATGGCCTCCGACGAAGGTAAACCCGTTTTCGCCGGCGAGGCGAAATCCCGTTTCGCAGACTTTGCGCTTTATACCGCAGCAGTCCATGACGATGACTCCCGCAGGTATCTTCCCGGCGTTTTCAACAAGCCAGTCTATGGCGCCGCCTGTGGTTATGGAGAGGAATATGCAGTCGCACTCTCCCAGATTTTCCGCCGTCAGTTCGCCGTCGATGTCCCCCGACATCTTCGCAAAGTCGGTTATGACCCTGTTCCGGTTCCATGCCAGAACCGTAAAGCCCTTTTTCTTATACGCTTTTGCCAGCGACCCGCCTATAAGGCCGAGTCCCACAACCCCTATGTTCATCTATATTACCTCTCTTATGGTCTTTATCCTGCTCATTATATCGTCGAACTGGTCAGGAGTTACCGACTGGGCTCCGTCGCAGAGAGCCTTTGCCGGGTTGTTGTGAACCTCTATCATTATTCCGTCCGCACCGCAGGCCGTTGCCGCCATGGCCATCGGCTTTACGTAGTCGGCTCTTCCCGTGGCGTGACTCGGGTCTACCACTACAGGCAGATGGGTGAGCTCGTGAAGGGCGCATACCGCGGAAAGATCCAGAGTGTTTCTGGTGTATGTCTCAAAGGTTCTGATTCCTCTCTCGCAGAGTATTACGTTCTCATTTCCTTCGCTCATGATGTATTCGGCGCTCATGAGAAGCTCCTTGAAGGTGTTGGCAAGGCCTCTCTTTAAGAGGATTGTCTTCTTTGTCTTTCCCAGCTCCTTTAAAAGCTCGAAGTTCTGCATGTTTCTCGCGCCTACCTGGATCACGTCCACGTCCTCAAAGAGAGGAAGGTGGTTGGCGTTCATTATCTCGGTCACGATAGGAAGGCCCGTCTCCTTCTTAGCCTTTACCAGAAGCTCTATTCCGTCGGCCTTCAGTCCCTGGAAATCGTATGGCGATGTTCTCGGCTTGAAAGCGCCGCCTCTTAACATGGTGGCTCCCGCCGCCTTTACGCGCCTTGCAACCTCGGTAATCTGCTCCTCCGTCTCCACGGAGCACGGCCCTGCGATTACCGCAAAATTGCCTCCGCCTATCTTCGCGCCGCCGACGTCGATTACTGTGTCCTCAGGGTGGAACTTTCTGTTTGCGTTTTTAAACGGCTCGGTGATTCTCTTGACAAAGTCCACAATATCAAGAAGCTCGAGCATATCGGTATCGACTTTGGTAGTATCTCCAATGAGACCCAAAACCGTCTGATACTCTCCCACCGACACGTGAACTCTAAGTCCCTGATCCTCAAACCATTTAATAAGCTGGTCTCTCTGCTCCACTGTCGTTCCCTGTTTCAATACGGTAATCATGTTTTCCCTCCTAAGTAATCTAAAAGGCCCTGCGTCTTTTCGCCGCAGAGCCTTTCTAAGCAATTTCAGTATTCCGGTGGTTTATTCACAAATTGCTAAAAGTTTTCTATGCAGCAAAAAGACTTTTTCTGTTGGTAAAGAAAAAGTAGTAAAAGTAATATTCTGCTGCAAAGAATAAATTCTTCATCAAAATGTGTTCCTTTCCGAATGATACAACTACAATAACACAGCAGAATTACAAAATCAAGCATTAATTGCGTCTAAACAAATAATTATTTGATTTTTTATGACTTATACACAAATCGGCATACATCTTTACACAATTCTGACCGTCCAGTCCTCAATGTTCCAGATGTCCGTCACCACGCCCTCGTAGAATTCCGGCTCGTGGCTTACGAGAACCACCGTCCCCTTGAATTCCCCGACGGCTTTCTTAAGGGCCTCCTTCGCCTTGACGTCCAGGTGGTTGGTCGGCTCGTCCAGCACGAGGAAGTTGAAGGGTTTCTGCATCAGCTTGCATATCCTCAGCTTCGCGTTCTCTCCGCCGCTCAAAACTCTGACCTGACTTTCCATGTGCTCGTTTGTAAGTCCGCACTGGGCGAGAGCGCGTCGGGCCTGGCCGTTGTCAAGGTACGGGAAGTCGTCCCAGAAATCCTGAAGTGTCGTCTTGGAGCTTTCCTCCGCCTCCTGCTCAAAATATGCGGGCTCGGCGTAGTAGTCCAGCTTCACCTCCCCCGAAACCGGCGGAATTATTCCCAGCATGGTCTTGAGCAGTGTGGATTTTCCCAGACCGTTTACGCCCTTTATGGCTATTTTCTTTCCCCGCTCTATGTGAAAGGATACAGGCTTTGTCAGAGGCTCATCGTAGCCTATTACCAGATTCTCCGCCTCCACCACGTATTTTCCCGGCGCCCTTGAATACTCAAACCTGAACTTCGGCTCGGGCTTTTCGCTCCTCAGCTCTATCTTATCCATCTTGTCCAGCTTTTTCTGGCGGGATTTCGCCATGTTGGTGGTGGCTATGCGGGCTTTGTTTCTGGCGATGAAATCCTCCAGATCCGCTATTTCCTTCTGCTGCTTCTTGTACGCCTGCTCCAGCTGCTCCTGCTTTATTTCGTACATGCGCATGAAGTCGTCGTAGTTTCCCGTGTACCTCTCAAGGTGGGCATCCTCCACGTGATATATTACGTTCACCACGTCGTTTAGGAACGGCACGTCGTGGGACACCAGAATGAAGGCGTTTTCGTAGTCCGTCAGGAACCTCTTCAGCCATCTTATGTGATTTTCGTCCAGGAAGTTGGTCGGCTCGTCGAGAATGAGGATCATCGGGTCCTCAAGGAGCAGCTTCGTAAGGAGAACCTTTGTCCTCTGACCTCCCGAAAGCTCGCTGACGTCTTTGTCAAGGCCTATATCCGTAAGCCCCAGGCCGTTTGCATACTCCTCTATTTTCGCATCTATTGTATAAAAGCCCGAGTGCTCCAGAATGTCCTGTATCTCTCCCACGTCCTCCAAAAGCCGCTCCATTTCGTCTTCTCCGGCCTCGGCCATCTTCTCGTAGTCGGAAAGCATCTCCGCCTCAAGGTCGTAGTAGTGGCTGAAAGCCTCGCGCAGCACTTCCCTTATGGTCTTTCCCGGCTCCAGCTTCGTCCTCTGGTCAAGGTAGCCGCTGGTGATGTGGTTGCACCAGCTTACCTTACCCTCGTCCGGCGCGATCTCTCCCGTTATTATCCTGAGGAATGTGGTCTTGCCCTCTCCGTTGGCCCCCACGAGTCCTATATGTTCGCCCTTGTTCATTCTGAACGTTGCATCGTCCAGTATCTGTCTGCCCCCGAATCCGTGGGTCACGTGTTCCGCTGTAAGTACGCTCAAAAGTTCTCTCCTTTATATGTTCTGTTTCGCGTGGGCAGCCATCCACGCCGCGCTTTTTTCGCACGTCCTGCTCTCTATGGTATACGTCGCATCAGGGCAGCACTTCTCCGCAAGCCGCAGGATTTTTTCCATATCCAGCGCGCCGTCCGTCAGCTCGCCGTGGCTGTCGCTTCCGCCGTCGTTGTTGTGAAGGTGGAAATGGCCTATCCGTTCGCCCATCTTCTCTATCCACTCTTCAACAGTTCCGGTCGCCTTTACGGCATTGGCGTGGCCCACATCAAGGCATATCTTAAGCCTCGGGTCGCCTGCTCCGTCTATAATTTCAATCAGAGTGTCCGGCTCCGGCTCAAAGACGTTTTCCACACAGATGGTGAAGTCTTTGCCGGCTTTGACCACCAGTTCTTTCCAGTACTCGACGGATTTTTCCACCTGCCACGACGGAAAGTACATGGACGGAATCCACCCGCTGTGCAGAATCAGCTTCCTCACGCCCAACTCACGGCAGATTTCTACGCTCTCCATATGCCGCTTCATGGCAAGTTCCCTCGCCCGCTCGTCTATGGCGCATGGAATCAACTCGGTAAACGGACCGTGAACGATAATCCTGCGCCCGGCGGCAGCCTTTGTCATCTCTTCAGTTATCTTTTCCCGGTTTTCCTCGTTCAGATTTTCGGAAATGCACAGATGGTCAAGCTCCAGGCCGAAGCCGTACCTCTCCGCCGCCTCCTTTGCTCCCTCGGAAAACGTGGCAATATAAATCTTATCCTTTTCCATTCCTCGAGCATACTAAAATCCGGCGTGGCTGTCAAGGCCGGGCGGGCGGTACAGTGAAATCACCTGTCATACTACGGCGTAACTACCATACGGGCCTCTGTTATGCTTACATACCATTTTTAGTACGGCTTTCCTTAACAAAATTATGGAAGCCACCTCAATTATGTCCATAAACCATAACCGAAGTGCGGCATCGGAGAAAAATGACACTTTATCTGTGATTACTTTGCTTATTAAGCGCGTAGTTTTAAAATATTCATTCCTTTATTTCCCATTTTAAATCAATTTACAGACATTCCAATGCCAATTTTGTCTCCTGGTTATGGTTAAATCCTCCGAAATTCAGTTTAAACCATAACTCTGTTAAGGTTAGGAGCCGCTTATAACCATAGTTTACATAACCGATAATTTCAATAAACAGATGCGACATCATTGCGTTTATGGCTCTACTTTATGTATCAGGTAAAGTACGTCTCTATAATTCTCATTATGGATTGGGTGTTGATGTTGCCGTCGCTTGAGTTGAATGTGAAGAATACATCCTCCCACGGCGTATATCCATTATCTACGTATTGACGGAGCTTCCAGAAAAATGCCTGATAATAGTCACGATTATTCATCATGCCGCAATGCTCGAGAATCACTATTTTTCCCGTTTTCCGTGAATAAATGCGGAAATCCGGAATGACTCTCGTTTCACCGAACCACAGTACTTCTTCATAACGATACGGAATTCCGAGGGAATAAAGCATATTTGCTATGGCAAGTTCCGCCATCGATCGCACATTATCCCCTTTAAGCGTCTTTTTGTTCAATTCGTGTGACCGAAACGTGCTCTTTTCATACGGCTCCGCCGCCCACTCCCCACCGTCGACAAATACCATACCGACATCACCAAGTACTTTCTCTCCACGATAAGTCTTAGGAAGTTCTGCTAAAACACTGTCCGGCGTTACTACGCTGTATCCGTCTATGAAATTCTCCACAAATTTCATATGTTCTCCGGTCTTTGTCAGATAATCCTCTAAAAACCTCCTCAGTTGTAACTTTCTGACCAGCTCCGAATTTCCGTCTCCTATGTACTTTTTGCCCCCTTTGTCTCTAAGATAGTAGTACTTCTTGCCCTTGACAACAGCAAGACTAAGCTTTCCCTTCGGGAGCCCCTCCAGCATTTTCTCATATTTCGTGCGCTGTTTCTCCAGGCGCATAATCTCTTCCTCCGCAAAAATTCTTAAATCCAAGTTTCTCCCCTTTCTCCGGGCTCCTCCGCCCGGGCTTTTCCGTCAAAATACGCTCTTCACGGTTTTCGCCGCCCGGCACTTCTCTCGCCGTAGTGCTTCTTTTCCAAGATTGTACCCCACTACCAATCCACAATCAAGAAATTTTTACAAAAAATTCCATTAGTCCACCGCCTTAAAATATAGTATAATGTCAGTGTATGAGTTGTTTTAAGGAGGACTGGACAAAGTGAGAGAAATACCATGTCTTACGCCTGTGTATAAAGCACAGCTTCACGAGAATTTCCGTGAAATGTTAAACTACGCCGCGACCGCCTACAGAGGCGACGACGCCTTTATTCTGAAGAAGAAAAACGGCGGAGAGGTGACATATAAGCATATAAAGTTCGAGGAGTTTCTCGATGATGTCAACGCTCTTGGAACGGGTCTTATGAAGCGGGGACTTCTGGATAAGAGAGTGGCCATAATAGGAAAGAACAGATACGAATGGGTTCTGGCGTATTTTGCAGTGCTCTGCGGAGGCGGAATATGCGTTCCTCTTGATAAGGGGCTTCCTATGGAGGAGGCCGAGTCGTCCCTTGAGCGAAGCTACGCCGATGTCGTTGTCTTTGACAAAGATCACACGGATATGATAAACGAGATAAGGAAAAACGGTCAGACCAGTCTTACCGAGTTTATCTGTATGGACGAAATTCCCGGGTTTACGGCTCTTGAGACCATATCGGGGGAAGGCCGGGAGGCTCTGACAAAGGGTGAAACCTCCTACATGGAAATCCCGCTTGACGGAAAGAAGTGGTCCATAATCCTCTTCACGTCGGGAACCACCTCTATGGCAAAGGCCGTTCTTCTTTCCCAGTACAACATCACGGCTAACATCTACGCCATGCTCCAGGTGGAGGACATAAGACACGGCGACGTCACCATGGCGTTCCTGCCGTACCACCACACCTTCGGCTCCACCGGCCAGTGCGTAATGCTTGCGGCCGGAGTCACCACCACCTACTGCGACGGCCTGAAATATCTGCAGAAGAACATCGTTGAATACAAGGTATCCATGTTCGTCTGTGTGCCTCTTCTCATCGAGAGCATATACAAGAAGATAATTCAGACCGTGAAAAAACAGGGTAAGGAAAAGACCCTCGCCCGGGGAATGAAAATCTCCAAGGCCCTCATGAAGGTTGGCATCGACGCCCGCCGCAAAATCTTCAAGTCTGTCCTTGATCAGCTGGGCGGAAATCTGAGATATGTAATAAGCGGCGCCTCCGCCATAGACCCGGAGGCCCTTGAAGGTTTCAGAGCCTTTGGAATCGAGGCCGTTCAGGGTTACGGAATGACCGAGTCCGCGCCTGTTCTCGCCGCCGAAACACCGACCGAAAGAAAGACCGGCTCCATCGGAAGAGCCATGCCGGGAGTGCAGCTGAGAATCATAGACGAGAACGAGGAAGGCATCGGCGAACTGGTGGCAAAAGGTCCTAACGTAATGGAAGGCTACTACGAAAATGAGGAGGAAACGGCCAAAGTTCTGGCTGACGGCTGGCTTCACACCGGCGACCTGGTTTCCCTGGACGAGGACGGCTACATCTTTATCCGCGGCCGCAGGAAGAACGTCATCGTTCTCAAAAACGGCAAGAACGTTTACCCTGAGGAGATGGAAGTTCTTCTCACCAACCTGCCTTACGTGACCGAGTGCATGGTATTCGGCCAGCCGAGACACAAGGACGGCGACCACAAGGATCTTGCCATCTGCGCCAAAATCGTATACGACAGGGAGTACATGGAAAGAGGCTGCGGTCTTACGGATCCCGAGGCAATCCACGAACACATAAAAAAGGACATCGACGCAATCAATGAAGAGCTTCCTGTCTACAAGCAGATGCTCCGCGTCATAACCACCGATGAGCCGATGATCAAGACCACCACCGGCAAGGTTAAGAGACACGAGGAAGCTAAGAATATATAGATGTACTGAAAAAGAGGCTCTCAGAGCCTCTTTTTTTTAATACTTCTCAAATGTAACGTATATCCGGTCTTTTCTCGACTTTCCGCCGATTTCCCTTAAATATACCTTGCCCGAACCGCGGAGAACCACCTTGCTGCCCTCCTCAACCTGCATGTCGGGCTTTACGGCTTCGATGCTGTCCACGAATACTATTCCCCGCTTTACGGCCTCTGCAGCCTTTGTCCGGGAAAGCCCGAAAGCCGAAGCCACCACGTTATCGAGACGAAGAGAAGCCAGAGTGTCCCTTACGACGGTGACCTTCTTCTCAGGAATCATCAGCTCCGAAAGAGGCGCCCGGGCGAGCGAAAGAGCCGTTCTGCCCGCTTTGGCGTAGTTGGTCATTATGAACTCCGCAATATCCTCCATGACGATTATGTCCGCCCCGTCGTCGCGGACCAGTATGTCCCCCGTAAGCTCACGCTTTATTCCCAGACCCGTAAGAGAGCCCAGGTAGTCCCGGTGAGTGAGAGGCCGTCCGCCTTCCCGGCAAGTCGCTCTGATCAGCGCAAAGGGCGCGGCCTCCTCGGCCGTTATGTAATCGGGAAGAGCCATAAAAATCACCCTGTCCGCATCGTCATAACCGCCGTAGAAGCAGAAAGAAACGTCTCCCGCCGCCGTCCGGCTCACAAGCTTTCTCGCCACCGACTGCTGGTGAGCGTCTAAAAAAGTCGTGTATTCGGGAGAGTACCGGCTGCGGCACCGCTCGATTTTATCCTCTATGAGTCCTTCCAGATATCTGTCGTCTTTTGTCATCTGCCCGCTCCTTTCGACGTCTGAAAATATCATACAAAATTTCTCTTGCAAAATCAATTTATTAGTGTTATAGTATCGTCAAGACAAAACAGAATAGAAAAAGCACTTTCTTTAAAAGGGAGTAGCTGGCGACTAATCGCAGTAATTTGCGTCAATTACCCGTTTGCGTGGCGTCCGGAGAGGGGCGTAGATGCAGACCGCTTTTACTTGAAACAGCAAGACTTTTAAAATGTTATTTCTTTTGGCATTTTGGAAGTCTTTTTCTATTCCCCCGAAGTTTAACTTTTAAGCTCAACGAAGGAGGAAGCATCATGTATTTTAACAGACGAATCGACGAGGTTATGGCCGAATTCGGCACGGGACCTGACGGTCTCACCGAAGCCCAGGTTGCGGAGAACCTGGAAAAGTACGGCCCTAACAAGCTCTACGAGAAGAAGAAGAAAAGCGTATTTGTCGTCTTCTTAAGCCAGTTCAAGGATCTTCTCGTAATAATCCTTATAATAGCGGCCATGATTTCCATGGCTACGGGAAACGTTGAGAGCACGGTGGTTATCCTCGCCGTCCTCATCCTCAACGCCATACTGGGAACCGTCCAGTACCTGAAGGCGGAGAAATCCCTGGACAGCCTGAAGAGCCTCTCATCTCCTACCGCCAAAGTCATCAGAAACGGCGAGCACATGGAGATAAAGGCGGAAGACCTTGCCGCAGGAGACATAATAAGGCTTGAGGCTGGAGACATCGTTCCGGGAGACGCCCGCGTCATCGACAGCTATTCGCTGAAGGTGAACGAAAGCTCCCTTACCGGAGAGTCCGAAGGCGTAGAAAAGTTTTCCGACCCTATTGAAGGAGAAAAGGTTGCCCTTGGTGATCAGAAGAACATGGTGTTCTCCGGGTCCCTTGTAACCTACGGACGCGGACTTGCCGTAGTAACGGGCGTAGGCGTTCACACGGAGCTTGGAAAAATCGCCGACCTTATGAACAACACCGCCGAGAGAAAGACGCCGCTTCAGGTGACCATGGACGGCTTCTCCAAAAAACTCTCAATGGCGATAATAATCATCTGTATAGGCGTGTTCGGTCTTTCCGTCTACAGAGACATGGAAATCACCGATGCACTTCTATTCGCTGTAGCCCTTGCGGTTGCAGCCATACCGGAGGCTTTATCCTCCATCATAACAATTTCCCTTGCCATCGGGACCTCCCGCATGGCAGACCAGAACGCCATAATAAAGCAGCTTAACGCCGTTGAAGGTCTGGGCTGCGTATCGGTTATCTGTTCCGATAAGACCGGTACCCTGACCCAGAACAAGATGACGGTGGAGCAGCTCTATTACGACGATGATCTCATAGATCCTCTTCTGCAGGCCTCTATCCTCTGTAACGATACGGTCATCGCAGACGGGGTGACAAAGGGCGACCCTACGGAAACAGCCTTTGTCGACTACTATATGTCAAAGAAGGACGACTATGACCAGGTCAAGGCAAAGTACCCGCGCCTTTCGGAGCTTCCTTTCGACTCTGACAGAAAGCTGATGAGCACCCTCCACGACATCGACGGAACGGTTACCATGTACACAAAGGGAGCTCTTGACGTAATCCTCGACAGGGTTTCCGGACTCAGCGAGGAGAGAAAAGAAGAGATAAGGCAGTACAACTTCGACCTTTCCGACCAGGGACTGAGAGTGCTGGCCTTTGCGAGAAGAATATTCGACGAGCCGAGAGACCTCGACTTTGACGATGAAAAGGACTTCCAGTTCCTCGGACTCATCGCCGAAATGGATCCTCCGAGACCTGAATCCGCTCAGGCCGTTGCAGACTGTATCGCCGCAGGCATCAAGCCTATTATGATAACCGGCGACCACAAGATTACGGCTTCCGCCATAGCAAGGCGTATCGGAATCCTCCAGGACGGCGACATCGCCGTAACCGGAACGGAGCTTGACGATATGGACGACGCTACTCTCCGCGAAAAGCTTCCTCATATAAGCGTATACGCAAGAGTAAGCCCGGACAACAAAATCCGCATCGTTCAGGCATGGCAGGATATGGGCAACATCGTAGCCATGACGGGAGACGGCGTAAACGACGCGCCGGCTCTTAAGAGCGCCGACGTAGGCGTGGCCATGGGAATCACGGGAACAGAGGTGGCAAAGGATGCAGCCTCCATGATTCTCACCGACGACAACTTTGCAACTATCATTAAATCCGTTCTTAACGGAAGAAACATATATGAGAACATAAAGAACGCTATCAAGTTCCTCCTTTCGGGAAACTCGGCGGCAATACTGACGGTTCTCTACGCATCGCTTCTGGCTCTGCCTACGCCGTTTACCGCAGTGCAGCTTCTGTTCATTAACCTTATAACGGACAGCCTGCCTGCCCTGGCCATAAGCATGGAGCCTACCAACCCTAACCTTCTCAGCGAAAAGCCTCGTCCGAGAAACGAATCCGTTCTCACAAGGCCGACTCTCGTTCAGATAGGACTTCAGGGGCTGGTTATAGGAATTGCAACCATTGCGGCGTTTATGATCGGTCTAGAATCGGATCCGACCACCGCGTCCACCATGGCCTTCGCGACACTCTGTCTTGCAAGACTGTGGCACGGTTTCAACTCCAGAGGCAAGGAGTCCATCTTCAAGCTGGGACTTCTCACCAACGTGTACACCATCGGAGCTTTTGTTCTGGGAGCAATCCTGCTGTTCTGCATACTGCTGGTGCCTTTCGCAGCCGGCGCATTCGGAATCGCAGCCCTTACGGCTTCCCAGATCGGCTGGATACTGGCCCTCGCCCTTGCGCCGACCGTCGTAATCCAGATAGTAAAGATTATAAAATACTAAGCATGGTGTACGCACATCAAATTGCAAGCTGACATATATTTTCCATATTCCTTGACGGCTCTCCCCGTCATGAAAGCAGTCCGGAGCGTTAATCGCCCGGGCTGTTTTCATTGTGCGGTGGGTGCGCGGTTTTGGTGGGGGCTGGCGGCCACGGATTTTAACTTTGACAACTGGTGATTGTGCCGCCCACTTTGACCTTGGCGCTGAAATCCGGCTCCTTTGTCAAGGCGTTTTTTCGCAAAACACGCACTTCCGTGCCAAAAGGTCAAGACTTTTACGCTCTGCTGTACCGATTCCCTTGACCTTTAACCTTCAAAACTTTTGCAAGGTCAAATTTCGCCTTGACCTCTTCTCCTTTTAACGGCGGTCAGGTCAAACGTCTTGCCTTACTCAAGGTGCAGCACGTGAGTCTGGGCCGCGAGCCCCTTCAAAGGGTACGAAGAGGCGAGGTTTCAGCCTATGGCCTGGGCCGCGAGCCCTTATTTTTCGGTTCGCGGCCCACGGATTTTGCTGCAAAATCGCCAAAATCCCGGCAGGCGGCCGAGATTCTCGCTTCTCCATCAGATTTTCAAAGCCGCTTTCTCGGCCATATTGACCGTAACCCCTCCGGGTGGCACAGATTTCGTCGGCCGCAATGACTGTTTTCAGCTTCGGCGGCCCATACGGCACAGCGGTAAACTATTACATATCAGGCTGTCGTCCACTACCCAGGCATGAAAAAACGGCCTGACTTCCGAAGCCGGCCGCTCTTTCGATTGAGGAACTATAATATTTATGAAAAGCTGATTGCTTATTTTGGTGCGTGTCTTGCGGCGCGCCGCCTGCCGCAAAAGCGCTTCGCATTTTGCTTATTACGCCTCCGCTACTCTGGTGTCCCCGGCTCTCTTGTATCTCAAGAGAATGGCGACTGCCAGAATGAGGGAGCAGGTCTCCGATACGGTCATTGTGATCCACACTCCGTTTTCGCCGAAGATGGCTGACAGTATGAGGAGTGCCACTACTACGAACACTGCGCCGCGGGCTATGGAAATGGTCATTGCCTGCTTTGGCAGCTCGACGGCTGTGAAGTATCCGCTTATTACCACCACTGCGCCCAGCGGCAGGAATGCCGGTGCGTACATTTTGAACGCCGCAACGCCGTGAGCGAACATTTCAGGCTCCTTTGACGGGTCGATAAAGGCTGCGACCACCGGGTCCGGATAGATGATACCGGCTACGCAGGCCAGCACCGCAAACACCGCAGCCACTCTCATGGCAAGGCGGAAAAGGTACTTCTTCGCTCTTTCCTCGCCCCTACCGAAGTAGTAGCTTACCAGCGGCTGCATACCCTGATTCAGTCCTACCATCGTCATAAGTATGAGCTGGGAAACGTAGGATATTACGGTGAACACCACTACGCCCTCTTCACCTGAGGTTCTGGTTAGAACGTGATTGAACATAAAAGTTGCAAGGGCTATGGAAAACTCCGTCACACAGTCGGAGATTCCGAGCTTTGCGGTCTTTAAGAGCTCGTGGATCTTCACCTTCACTTTCACGAAGCTGAATCCGGATTTTCTTCCCAGGAAGTGCTCCAGGAAGAGCACGAAGGAAAGAACCTGAGATGCGCCCGTAGCCCAGGCCGCACCTGCTATGCCCCAGTGGAAGTGGAAGATGAACACGTAGTCAAGACCTATGTTTGCGACGGCTCCTGCCAGCGGGTAGAATATCGCCTTGTGCGGAAATCCGTCCGCCTTCACCATAACCTCCAGGATATATCCCGTCATATAGAAAGGTATGAATATGAGGAGTATTCCCAGGTAGTGCTTTACGTACTGGAGTGTGACCTCCGTCGCTCCCAGGAAATACGCCAGTCTCTCAAGGTTCAGAAGGGCCGCTGCCGTTACGAATAAGGAAACGGCAGCGACGCCGATAACGCTCATAGTGAAGATTTTGTCGGCTTCGTCATGCTTTCTCTGTCCTCTGTAGACGGAAGCCCTGGTGCTGGCGCCTATACCTAAAAGTATGCTCAGTCCGAAGGAAAAGTTTATGAACGGCATGGAAAGGTTTACCGCCGCCAGAGCGTCCGGTCCCACGCCTCTCGCCACAAACATTCCGTCGACCATGGTGTAAAGGGTGAACACCCACATGGCCGCGATGGACGACAGCACGTATTTCAAAAGCTGCTTCCTCAGATTGCCCTTTGTTAAATTGTCTCCGCTTAATTCGATCATTTAAATCAAGTCTCCTTCTAAAAAATGTCTTAAACTGTCTTTAAATAGATTATAAACCTTGGTATAATACCAAGGTAAAGGGCTTTTTTCAAAAAAGGAGAAAAAATTATGAAAGAGTACTACAAAATCGGAGAAATTTCGTCTCTGTATAACATAGGAACCGACTCCCTCAGGTATTACGAGGAGATAGGCATTCTTTCGCCAAAGCGCGATACCAACGGCTACAGAATGTACAGCATCGGCGACATAAGAACCCTCAACGTCCTCCGCGAGCTCAGATCCATAGGCTTTTCCATGGAGGAGATAAAGAATCACCTGAGCGGCTTCAACCTGGACTCCACCATGGACCTTTTCAAAAGCGAAATCCACAGGATCGACCTTAAGCTGACCGAACTGACCCAGCTTAAGCGGCAGCTGACCTACAGAATCCGCGGTATGGAGGAGGCTCTTTCCATCAGCGAAGGCTCCGAGAACATTCAGCTGAAAACCTGTCCTGACAGGAAGATATTCGCCCTGAACGACAACGTGACCCGGGAGGACGACGTGGACTTCTCCATTAAGAAGCTCCAGAAAAAGAGCCAGAATATGCTCTACCTCATAGGAAACGGCCACATCGGGGCGTCCATACCCCTTGACTACCTCGCAGGCGGAAGCTACGGCCACTACAACAAAGTGTTCACGATCCTCGACGACGATGCTGAGGATTTTGACGAGGTTCTGCCCGGCGGAAAGTACGTGTCCTGCATGGTCAAAGGCTCCTACAGGCAGATGTCCCAAAGGTGGCAGGAGCTTTTTGAGTACGCAAAAAAGCACGATCTCGTCCCTCAGGCCGACCCTCTTGAAATCTACATCATAGACAATCACGACACGTCGGACGAAGAGGAATACGTAACCTTGATCCAGGTCAAGGTGGAATAGGCCCGCTGACCCCTGCGCTGCGAGCCGGAAAATTTCACGAAATCTTAACTTGTATTTGCCGGGCCGCGGGTATAAACTTGTCTTGAGGAAGTGATTTTTATGAAGTTTGATATGCACTGCCACACCAGAGCCGGTTCCATCGACTCCAAAGTGGAAACGGCAAGATATATTGAGCTGCTTAAAGAACAGGGCTTCGACGGCATGCTCATAACCGACCACGATTCGTACAAGGGATATTACGACTGGCTTTCGACCCGTGATTCCATGCCCGACGAGATTAAAGACTTTGTCGTATTAAAAGGCGTCGAGTACGACACCAAGGACGCAGGCCACTTTATCGTAATCCTCCCCGACCACGTGCACCTTCACGTTCTTCAGATACGCGGCATGTCCGTGGAGAATCTGGTAAAGATCGTCCACGGCGTAGGCGGAATCCTGGGGCCTGCCCATCCTTTCGGTGCCAGAAGCTCCAGCGCCATGTTCTTCAACAAAATGCGTAAGAACCCCCACTTCATAGAGGACTTTGATTTTCTGGAAGGGTTCAACACCTGCGAGACCGTCCGGGCCAACCAGCTTGCGCAGGCTTTGGCGGAGAGATACGGAAAGCCGTGCTTCGGCGGTTCCGATTCCCATAAGGAGATGTACGTGGGAATGGCGTTTACCGATTTTGCCGGAGACATAAAGTGCAACGACGACCTGATAAAGTCCTTTAAGGAAAACGGAGTTGCAGCCTTTGGCGGAACGGAGAGAGAATTTCTGAAGAAACATAAGAAGAGAAATTCCTTCGTCATCACCTGGGGCTTTAAAGCGTACAACAGAAGCCTGGGGCTCATATACACCCCGGTCAGAAAGCACAGAGTAAGGAAATTAGCCTTGCACCACCATATTTAATCTGATAAAATGTAATGGTACGACAGAAGAGACCGGCCTTTGAATGTCAAGGGCCGTCTTTTTATCTATGATAAATTACGATGAATATCGGGGAGAACGAAATGAAAGAAACGTGTGTTAAGCCAAGCGGCCTTGCCCTGCTGCCTATTCTGGTGTTCCTGGTGCTCTTTATCGGCACGGGAGTAATTACCAACGACTTTTACGCCATGCCCGCGGTGGTGGGCTTTCTCATAGCCCTGGGGGTCGCCTTCTTCCAGACAAAGGGCAAAACCTTCAACGAAAAGATTACCATCGTCGCAAAGGGTGTAGGCGACGACAACATCATAACCATGTGCCTCATATTCCTGGCCGCCGGCGCGTTTTCCGGAGCGGTTTCAGCGGCAGGCGGAGTTGACAGCACCGTAAACCTGGGGCTTTCCCTCCTCCCTCCTCAGATAGCCGTAATAGGCCTTTTCGTCATTGGCTGCTTCATTTCCATTTCCATGGGAACCTCCATGGGTACCATTGCGGCTCTTGCGCCTATCGCGGCAGGTATAAGCGAAAAAACCGATTTCAGCATGGCAATCTGCATCGGCGCGGTAGTTTCGGGAGCCATGTTCGGAGACAACCTGTCCATGATCTCAGACACCACCATCGCCGCCGTAAAGACTCAGGGCTGCGAGATGCGGGACAAGTTCAAGAGGAACTTCTTCATCGTCCTTCCCGCCGCCATAGCCACCGTAATAGTGCTGTTCTTCATCACCGGAGGCGGGGATTTTGAGATAGCGGAAGGTCTCAGCTACAATCTTCTTCAGGTCATTCCATACATACTGGTTCTCGTTGCCGCCCTTGTCGGGATCAACGTGTTCGTAGTCCTGATAACGGGCACGGTTCTGTCGGTGCTTGTGGGGCTCTGCACGGGAAGTCTGGCTCCTTCGGCCATCTTCTCCTCCATCGGAGAGGGCGTGACCGGAATGTACGACATCACCGTCATTTCCATGCTGGTAGCCTGCATAAGCGCTCTGGTAAAGGAAAACGGCGGCTTTGCGTTCATTCTGGAAAAGATACATAACAGAATCCACACCTACAAAGGAGCCGAGTTCGGAATCACCGCTCTCATCTCCCTCGTGGATATCGCCACCGCCAACAACACCATAGCCATCGTAATTTCCGGCCCTATCGCAAAGGAGATAAGCGAGGATTACGGAATAGAATCCACCAGAAGCGCGTCCCTTCTGGACATATTCGCTTCAGTGTTCCAGGGCATCATACCTTACGGCGCCCAGCTTCTTTCCGCTGCCAGCCTGACAGGGCTTACGTCCTTTGACATAATGCCGTACCTGTTCTACCCTTACTTCATGGGCGTGTGCGGAATAATAAGTATACTCTTGCCGAGAAAGAAGAAAAATGGACAGATGAATGTAATATAAACTTTTTATAAACTTAACACATATTTTCTTATAGTTTTTACTTTGAATTAAGTTGACTTTTTGTTTTCACAGGACTATCGTAGTGTTTGGAAAAAAGATGCAAAGGGGTGAAATCAAAATGTTGACTTTTTTCATTTGTTTAGCAGCTCTTGTTATTGGTTATCTGATTTACGGAACCTTTGTCGAAAAGGTGTTTAAGCCGGACGACAGAAAAACTCCGGCTGTAGATCATCCCGACGGCGTGGATTATGTGCCGATGAAACCGTGGAGAGCTTTCCTGATCGAGCTTCTTAACATTGCAGGTCTCGGACCTATTTTCGGAGCCATCTCGGGAGCTCTGTGGGGACCGTCGGTATACATCTGGATAGTTGTCGGTACCATTTTCGCAGGCGGCGTTCACGACTATATGGCCGGTATGCTTTCCGAGAGAAACGACGGCGCCAGCATATCCGAGATAACGGGAAAGTACCTGGGTAACGGTATGAAACAGGTTATGAGAGTATTCTCGGTAATACTTCTCGTAATGACGGGAACGGTATTCATGGTAGGTCCTGCAGGTCTTCTTGCACTGCTTACCCCTAGCTGGGCAGGCGTGAAGTTCTGGACTATAGTGGTTCTCATATACTATTTCCTTGCAACACTGCTTCCTATAGACAAGATTATCGGAAAGATCTACCCGCTTTTCGGCGTATGCCTCATTCTGATGTGCCTCATGGTGGGCGGAGCCACGGTTGTGAACGACGGATCTCGTCCTATGATGGAGCTGACTC
The DNA here is from genome assembly GCA_949287095.1 of uncultured Bacillota bacterium. Classification (GTDB taxonomy): domain Bacteria; phylum Bacillota; class Clostridia; order Peptostreptococcales; family Anaerovoracaceae; genus Avanaerovorax. The sequence goes on along the minus strand of CASEFA010000002.1, from coordinate 11,925 downwards.
TTGAGAACCTGAATCCTGACGGACAGCCTATATGGCCTCTCATGTTCGTAACCGTAGCCTGCGGAGCTATTTCAGGATTCCATTCTACACAGGCTCCGATGATGGCAAGGTGTATGACCAGTGAAAAGCAGGGCCGCAGAATATTCTACGGCGCAATGGTAGCCGAAGGCGTTATAGCTCTTATCTGGGCGTCTGCAGCCATAGCTTTCTACTATAACCCTACTCACGGTCTTTCGGACCTTTCGGATCTGGGCGGAGGAAATTCCACAGTCGTATACGATATGTGCGAGACCCTGCTCGGCCCTGTAGGCAGCGTAATAGCCATGCTGGGCGTAATCGTCTGCCCTATAACTTCAGGCGACACGGCCTTCAGAAGCGCACGTCTTACCCTTGCTGACTGGTTCAACATCGACCAGGCCAACCTGAAAAAGCGTCTCCTTCTGGCTGTACCTCTTCTGGGAATAGGTTATCTCATTTCCCTGATGGACTACAACGTGGTATGGAGATACTTCTCCTGGTCAAATCAGACTCTGGCTATGATTACCCTCTGGGCAGCTGCCGCATACCTGTGCAGACACGTAGGCAAAAACGCCTCCCTCATCTGCGCTGTACCGGCAACGTTTATGTCGGCTGTCAGCGCCACGTACATACTCTACGCACCTGAAGGTTTCCAGATGGGCTCTCACGGTATGACGAGCCTGGCATACGGTATAGGCATAGCCGTTGCGGTTCTGTTCCTTGCAATATTCCTGTTCAGAATCTACATTCCGGAAATGCGCAAGGGAAGCAGACTTTCCGCAAGATAGTCCGGAAGTAAACTTTTAGATGCCAATATGACTCCTTAAATATACAGCCGCCCGCTGATGCAGTATACATCGGCGGGCGTTTCTTATGCCGCTGATATTTCTGAAAAATGATATGGGCTTTGCCCGGCTCTTATGATACAATATAGAAAAGTTTTCTGTTTTAAAACAGTGCAGGTGTTTTTTCGAAAGGGGTGAAAATCTATGACAATAGGCGGAATTACCGTCAGTATTTCTGTCATATGGCTTGTAATTGCCATAATATGCCTGATCATCGAGGCGATTACCGTAGGGCTTACCACCGTCTGGTTTGCTGCCGGCGCAGTGGTATCTCTCATATTGTCTCTGTTTGACGTGGGCATTCCCGTTCAGATTGTAGTTTTTCTCGTGGTTTCAATCTGTCTTCTGGTATTTACCAGAAAAATTTTCGTAAACAAACTGAAAACCGGATCGGAGAAAACGAACGTAGACGCTCTCATCGGGTGCGAAGGCCTTGTTATCAGCGATATCAGAGACTTCTCACCGGGACAGGTCAGGTTGAACGGCCAGATCTGGACCGCTGTGGGCAGAGAGCCTGACATAGCCATCTCTGCGGGTACTGCCGTAAGAGTCATCGCTATCGAAGGCGTAAAGCTTATCGTCGAATCAACGGAAGGCTCTTCAGAAAGTGAAACGCTTTAGTCGAATTTTCCTGTAAAAAGGGATTGAAAGGAAAGGGGAACAAAATGTTCAAATACATTATACTGCTAATTCTTGTAATCGTTGTTATATGGCTTCTCATATCCAATATTCGAATCGTACCTCAGGCGAAGGCCTACGTAGTGGAAAGGCTGGGCGCTTACCGCGCAACCTGGCAGGTGGGACTTCATTTTAAGATCCCTCTCATTGACAAAGTCGCAGGAAAGGTATCGCTGAAAGAAAAGGTAATAGATTTTCCTCCTCAGGCAGTTATCACCAAGGATAACGTTACGATGGAAATCGATACGGTCGTGTACTTTCAGATAACAGACCCGAAGCTGTATACCTACGGTGTAGAAAGACCTCTTGACGCCATTGAAAATCTGACGGCTACCACCCTCCGAAACATAATCGGGGAGCTGGAGCTGGACGAGTCTCTGACCAGCAGAGAGCACATCAACGAAAAGATACGCCTCGTTCTCGATGAGGCTACCGATGCCTGGGGAATAAAAATAAACCGTGTTGAAGTTAAAAACATCACCCCTCCGAAAGACATCCAGGTCGCCATGGAAAAGCAGATGAGAGCGGAACGCGAGAGAAGAGAAGCAATCCTCATCGCCGAAGGTGAAAAGAAATCCAAGATTCTTATTGCCGAGGGCCAGAAAGAAGCCGCAATTCTGGAGGCTGAAGCGAAAAAACAGACAGCAATCAAGGAAGCGGAAGGTCAGTCTGAAGCTATTCTAATGATTAACAAGGCTACGGCTGACGGTCTGCGAATGATCCGGGAGGCTGAAGCCGATGAATCCGTAATCAAGCTGAAAAGCCTGGAAGCTTTCGCGAAAGCCGCCGACGGTCAGGCCACAAAGATTATCATTCCTTCCGAGATTCAGGGTCTTGCAGGTCTTGCTGCCTCAGTAAAAGAACTGATAAAGGAGTAATATCAGGCGTCTCTTCATCTCCCGTCTTTCATATCGGACGGGAGATTTTCTATTTTGGGAAGGCTCCACCGGAAAGCCGCAGCGCAGACTCTGAGGATTATTACCGCCGCCGTTCCGGCTATCATGGCAGGCGCAGAACCGAATAATTTCCAGACTTCCACACAAACCGCCGCCCCTATTATGGATGAACAAGCATAGAAATGCTTTACGAATATGTAAGGCTTTTCGCCTGCCATCATATCCCTGACAAGACCTCCTCCCACGCCGGTGATCACACCTACGAAAACGAGCAGAAACGCTCCGTAATCTCTGTCATTTCCCATCGCTGTATTTATTCCAATTACAGTGAACACTCCCAGTCCCACCGAATCCATTACCAGCATCACAGCCTCGTATACAGGGCCTTTCATTGACGCCTGATTTTTTACAGCGAAGAACACCGCTGCCGCGACAAAGGCTGCAATTCCCGTGTAGAGCGGTTCTCTGAAGGCCAAAGGCGGCGTTATACCCAGAATTATATCTCTCACTATTCCCCCGCCTACGGCAGTTATTATTCCGAGTATCAGCACGCCCAGAAGATCCATTTGCTTTCTTATTCCCATCATCGCCCCTGAAACCGCAAATGCCGCCGTGCCCGCTATTTCAAGAATCATTAAAATCGTCCCGCTCATATTCTGTCTTCCTTCTCCTGCATGTCGCTGTCAGCTTTTAATCTCCGTCTAAAATTATATACACTATATCCCCATCTATCCAATAGAATCTATATATATCATCCACCTTTTGTATTTTAAAAGCATTGATAAGATACACTTTTTTTGATATAATTGCTCAGTTCGTGTGATTATAATTTAGGAGGTAATAATATTGAAAGCTTTCATTCGTGAATTTAAAGAGTTTATTTCGAAGGGCGATGTAATGAGCATGGCAGTCGGCATTATCGTCGGTACTGCGTTCACCGCTATAGTGACTTCCCTGAACCAGGATATCATCACTCCGATACTCGGACTTATCCTCGGTCAGATCGACTTCACTTCCCTTTCCATCACCGTAGGCGGTGCTTCCGTAATGTACGGAAACTTCATTCAGGCAATAATCACGTTCCTGATTACCGCATTCACACTTTTCCTCGTCCTCAAGGCGTTCAACAAGATGTCTGCAAAGGTTAAGAAAGCCGAGGAAGATGCGGCGGCAGCAGAACCTGCACCTGTACCTGAAGACATTCAGCTGCTCACCGAAATCAGAGACCTTATGAAGAATAAATAGGATGTAGTTAATTAAGGAGATAACTGCAATGAGAAAAGGTTGTAAACACTTAAGAATAGCCAGCATTCTGGTTATAGCTCTCGGAGTTATATCCATCATCGGCATCAGAATGATTCTGGGCTCGGATGTTACCGCAGGCGACCTGACCGGCACCCAGCTCGAAGGGCCCTCGGCGGACTTGTAGGACTTTACGCGTTTAACGGATTCAAAATTCTGGCAGGACTTATCGGACTTGCTCTTTCCAACAAAAAGTCCATTCTCACGGTCATTCTGGGAATAATCCTGTTCCTTTGCCAGCTGGTACCGTTCCTCCAGAGCGGAAACGGCACGGCGACCATCATCGTGAACATCGTGCTTCTGGTAATCCCTTACTACTACCTGCACAACGCTTACAGAAACTATAAGGAATAATTTATTCACGATATACACCCCCGCTGATGTTGCTCACGGGGGTGTTTTTTACGCAGGCGGCATTGCTGTTCGCGGAGCGGCGTTCTCACAGACGTGTCAAAGCGAGGGTCTCGGCCGCGAGCCCTTGATTTCCTGTTCACGGCCCACGGATTTTACTGTAAAACGCGCAAAATCCCGGCAAGTGGCCGAGATTTTCGCTTCTCCATCAGGTTTTCAAAGCCGATTTCTCGGCCACATTGACCGTAATCCCTCCGAGTGGCACAGATTGCGTCGGCCGCAACGGCTGTTTTCAGCTTCTGCGGCCCACAAGGCAATTCCTGAAAGGTCATTTCCATAACCGCAATAAAACAGAGCGGAAGATTTCTCCTCCGCTCCACCCCCCCAAACCGTCCCACTACAGCACTTCTTCCGCCAGCTTCTTAAACGCCGGCAGGGCTCTTTCGATGGTCTCCTTTGCCACGCAGTAGGAAATGCGGACGTAGCCCGGTCCCGCAAAAGACGTTCCCGGAACCATCAGGATGCCGTACTTCTTTGCCGCCTGTGAGAAGGCTTTGTCGTCTCCACCTGGAGCCTTAACCCAGAGGTAGAATGCGCCCTGAGGCTTTACGCAGCTGAAGCCTAAAGCCGTAAGCCCGTCGTAAAGAAGCCGTCCGTTAGTCTCGTAGTAAGATATGTCGCAGGTGATATCGGCGCACCTTCCGATGGCCAGCTGAATGAGAGACGGAGCGTTGACACATCCGCTGACCCTGTTTGCAATGGTGGCGGCGTCGATGAACTCGTCCGCTCCGTCGGACTCGTCGGGAATGAGCACGTAGCCGATGCGCTCTCCCGGAAGGGAAAGTGATTTGCTGTAGGAATAGCCTATGACCGTGTTGTCGTAGTATTTTGTCAGGAAAGGAACCTGTCTGCCGCCGTAGGCCAGCTCCCTGTACGGCTCGTCGGATACCAGATAGATTGGATGTCCGAACTCCGCTTCCTTTTCCCGGAGAACCGAAGCGATTTCCCTGACGGTCTCCTCCGGATAGATGACTCCCGTAGGATTGTTCGGATTGTTTATTATAACCGCTCTTGTCTTTTCCGTCACCGCGGCGGCCAGAGCCTTTCCGTCAGGCAGGAAGCCGTTTTCCTCGGAGGTCTGCACCATTACCCTTACGCCGCCGTAATTTCCGATATAAGCGTCGTATTCCACGAAGTAAGGCGCGAATACGATGACCTCACTTCCCGGGTCTAAAATGGTTTTAAGGAGGACGTTAAGGGCGCTTCCCGCTCCCACCGTCATTATGACGTTCTTCTCGGTGAACGCCGTGCCGAAGCGCTCGTTCAGATTATCCGCGACTGCCTTTCTCGTCTCCGGGAAACCGGCGTTGCTCATGTAACCGTGTACCTTTACCGGATCCTCGCCGTCCAGGATTTCCTTCATAGCCCTGTTTATAGCCTCCGGCGCAGGCACGTTGGGGTTTCCTATGCTGAAGTCAAAGACGTTTTCCGCGCCCCTCTCCTCAGCCATCTTCTTTCCCTCTTCAAACATCGCCCTAATAACCGAGTTTCCCGCAACCAGCGGCTTCATTCTGTCCGAAATCATTTTGTCCTCCTCATATCAAAAAGAGGGCAGCCCCTGCCGCCCCCTTACATTTTACGTTTTATCTCATGGATGCCGCAATCTCGTCCGCCAGCTTTTCAACGACCTCTGCCGTATCGGCGTTAAGAGATGACATCATCGTGGTCTTTTCTCCCAGAATCTCCATTCCCATGGCCTCGAGGTCCTTTACGAGAATGGATCCCGCCTGAGGCGCCCAAGTGCCGTTTTCAACCACTGCAACCTTTCTGTTCTTCAGCCCCAGCCTTGCCATGTCGTCCACGAACTCGGCCATTACCGGGAACAGGTTGTTGTTGTAGGTTACGGAAAGGAGCGCCAGATTGCTCAGCTTGAACGCCGAGGAAATGAGGTAGGAAACGTGGGTGTTTGAAACGTCTCTTACTTCCACGTTGGTCATTCCCTTCTCACAAAGCCTGCTGGCCAGCAGGTAGGCGGCTTCCTCCGTATTTCCGTACATGGAGGCGTAACAGATGAGAACGCCCTTCTCCTCAGGCTCGTACTTGCTCCATTTGTCGTACTTCTCCACCATGTAGGCTATGTCCTTGGCCGCTCTGAACACGAGACCGTGGAGCGGGCAGATGTACTCTATGTCGAGGGTATACGCCTTCTGAAGAAGCTTCTGAACCTGCATGCCGTATTTTCCCACGATGTTGGTGTAGTACCTTCTTGCAGGCTCGGCCCAGTCTCTCTGGTAATCCACCTCGTCGGAGAAAAGTCTGCCGTCAAGGCTTCCGAAGGCACCGAATGCGTCTGCGGAGAAAAGCACTTTGTCTGTTTTGTCGTAGGAGACCATTACCTCAGGCCAGTGAACCATCGGAGCGGTGTAGAAGGTGAACTCGTGCTTTCCGAAGGAAATCGAATCTCCCTCCTTTACAACCTGAACGTTTTCGTCAGTCAGGCTGTACTGCTTCATCATGGTTACAGCCTTTGCGGTAGTAATCACAACGGCATCAGGATACTTCTCCCTCATGAGAGCAAGAGATGCGCTGTGGTCGGGCTCCATGTGATTTATGATTATGTAGTCAAGGGTTCTGCCGTTCAAAACGTGCTCCACGTTTTCTCTGAACTGTCTCGTAACGTCCCAGTCCGCCGTGTCTATGAGAACGGTCTTTTCGTCCGTGAGAACGTATGAGTTGTATGACGTTCCCTCGGGTATAGGGTGTATGTTCTCAAAGAGCGCAAGTCGTCTGTCGTTGGCTCCCACCCAGTACAAATCTTCTGTAACTTTTCTCACGCAACACATTTCAATTCACTCCTCCTCTGCTCTATTCGAAAAATACCTCCAGCCTCTCGGGAGCAGTCCGCTTTCCCGCAAAAGCCCCGATGACGAAGGCTCCTATTGAAATCAGGATCGACGGTACTATCGGCGATAAACCCAGCCACGTCACGTTGTAGCTCGTCATGATTATGAAGGCCAAAACGCCGCTGACTCCGGAGAGCAGGCAGGCTGCCGTATTGGCGCGCTTCCAGTAGAGCCCGAAGATTATCGGACAGAAGAAGGCGCACTCCAGCCCTCCCATGGCAAACAGGTTTATCCACACGATAAGATCCGGCGGATATATGGTGAATACGAACACTATGGCTCCCACTATGAGGGTCGCCCACAGGGACATGTGCTTGATCTTTCTGTCAAAGCCTGCAGCCGCCTTTGTCTCCTCCCTGGCTATGTAGTTAAGGTAGAGATCCTTCACGATGGCCGCCGAAGCCAGAATCAGAAGGGACGACACCGTTGACATAACCGCAGCGAGAGGCGCCGCGATAAACAGTCCCGCAACCACAGGGTTCATATACTTCAACACTATTGCAGGTACCACATAATCGGTGGTTTCAAACTCGTCGGGACTTAAAACCGCCGGGGCAAAAACTCCGGAAATATGCATCACCAGCATGAGGAAGCCGATTACTATGGTTCCGTAGATCATTGCGCTGTGAAGGGCCTTTGTGTCCTTAAAGCCCATGCCTCTTACGGCTGTCTGCGGAAGTCCCAGGGTTCCCACTCCGACCAGCACCCAGAATGACATGACGTATGCCTTCGTCGTGGTGCCCCCCGCCGTTATGTCGGCCCAGTCGGGGTTTTCCACGTTCAGCTTCTCCACCAGGCTGTCAAAACCGCCTGCCGCGGAGATTATGGTAAACAGGATTATAAATCCTCCCAGCACCATGATTAATCCCTGTATGGTGTCGGTGGTGGTCACGGCCTTAAAGCCGCCCACCGAAGTGTATACTATTACGACTATGCCAAAGAGCGCAAGTCCGTATATATACGGAAGTCCTGTTATGGACTGAAACAGCACCGCGCCGCCGATAAACTGGCTCATCATCTGGGCTATGAAAAACAGCACCAGGCAGATAGACGAAAACCAGACGACAGCTTTAGAGCCGTACCTCTCCCTGAGGAAATCCGTCACCGTTACGGCGTTGGTCTTTCTGGCTATGATCGCAAATTTCTTTCCAAGTATGGACAGAATTATAAACGCCGTCGGAACCTGTACCATGGAAAGGTAAACCCAGACAAGTCCCTTCTCATATGCCACTCCCGGCCCCCCTATAAAGCTGGACGCGCTGGTGAACGTAGCGACAAGAGTCATGGCGAGAACCAGTCCTCCCATGGACCTTCCGCCCATGAAGTAGTTGTTCAGAAAGCTCTTTTTAGCGTCCCTTCTTGCCTGTGCGCGGCTCACCACAAGGCCCGCAACCAGGTTGACGATCAAATATACGAGAAGGACTCCTATGAGTATGGCGGTGTATTTAGTCATTCTGCTCACCGCCCTTCACGAAAGGCTGCGCCGCGTCGGTTACTGCCTGCGCCGTCTCGACTGCCTGCTTCAGCTCCGTGGCTGCCGGCGCCGTCTCCGTGGCTGGCTGCGCCGATTCGGTTGCTGCAGGCTCTTCGCCCCTCTCCGGCCCCAGCTCAAAATTCTTAAAGAAGCACTTCACCACTATTATGGTCGCCGCCACAAAAAGGGCGTATCCCACAACGCAGCTTAAGAAAAACCACATCGGCAGTCCGAACACGTAGGTGTACGTCTCTGTCGTACCCTTTTCCGCAATGCCGTAGCCCGTAAAGTACCACCAGATGAAAAAGGCTGCATACAGTATAACCGAAACAATAGCCTCTTTCCGGATCTGACGGTTCTTCTCCTTCTCAGACATATTCTGTCCAGTAGTATTCATTTTTTCCTCCTTCAGTAGCGTCCCGTCTTTAAAACTGCGGCGGCCTCGGTTTATACCGGGTCCGGCCCGCCTTTCCGGGTACACTCTAAAATAACTTTGACACTTAAGTATAACACTAATTATCCGGGATTGACAACATTTCCTCGATAAAAGTTCTAACGGAGAATTCCGCAGGTCCGTCTCCCCAATTCCCTGATTCTGGGGCAAGAGCTGCACGGCTTTGTCGTGAGGAGACCAACAATAGTTTGGCTAAATCCTAAATACAAGTGATAAAAACCAAAAAATCTTGGCTTAAAGCGAAAATTTGAAGAAAAAAACCAAGAAAAGCAGCCGAGGTAACGCAAATAATTTACATTTATAACCATTAATGGCATAAATTATGGTACAGATATTGGCTTTTTACGGTCGATACCCCGAAAAAACCAAGAAAATTTGGCTTTTATCTGTCCATATTTTGATTTGACCAAATCGAAAAATATACGCGCGCCAGCGCATTTTGATGTAACATTCCCCGATAAATCTGTAGTATATATAGTAAGAGAGAGGAGGCGATTGCATGACTGACGAGTACATAATCGAGCTGTTTTTCGCCCGGTCCGAGGACGCCATATCGTCGCTGGACGAAAAGTACGGCAGGACGTGCCGCAGCATTTCATTTAACATAGTCGGTAACCTTGACGACGCCGACGAGTGCGTCAACGACGCGTATCTGGGCGCGTGGAACGCCATACCCCCGGCAAGACCGAATCCCCTTTTAACCTTTGTCGCAAAGATCGTGCGAAACGTCTCCATAAACCGTTACCGGCGCAACTCCGCGGCAAAGCGCAGCAGCTCGTGCACGGTGGCCCTTGAGGAGCTGGAAAACTGCCTTGCGGACGCGCGCACCGTAGACGATGAAATGGAATCGGCGGAGCTTGCGCGGATTATCGAAGAGTTTCTGAAGACTTTGTCCCTGGAAAACCGGGTCATCTTTATGCGAAGGTATTACTTTTCGAACAGCATCAGGGACATCTCGGCTCTTACGGGGCTCTCCGAAAATAACGTGTCCGTCCGCTTAACGCGCACCCGCGCCAAAATGCGCGATTATCTTAATTCAAGGGAGGTGTCAGTATGAACATAGAGAAATTCACCGATGCTCTCGGCGAAGTCGACGACAAATACGTCACCGAAGCCCTTTCCTACAAAAAGAGCAAAAGGGGTAGGAAATATATATTTACCTTTGCGGCGGCAGCCTGTATCCTGCTGGTAGTCGCAGCGGGAGACAGATTCCTGACTCCGGAGCAGGAGGCTCCTGTTCTTCCTAAAGCCGGCGCAACAGAACCAGGCAGCACTTCAGACAAGTCACTCCTGCCCGGCATATGGCTTTACAGCTTTGAGGAGTTTGAAAATGGTAGCCCTTGGAACTCGAATGCAGACCTTGAGACTCTGCCCGTGTACAGAAACCTCTCATACCACAGGGCAGGTACACCGATTGGCCTGAGTGAGGATGAACTGGAAAAAAGATTCGCATCGGCAGCAAAGGCTCTTGGCTTGGATTTTCAGTCCAGGGAAGCCATTACCAAAACATGCCCAGATTACCTTAACGATATGAAAGAAACTGAAGGCGTTACTACAATCACAGGCACCACCGGCGATACAACTCTCACCGTCTATGCGAATGGACTTACGGAAATCGAGTACACCGAACCTCTTTACCTGCCGGAAAAATACGACTTTACCTGTGGCAGCACATCAGATGAGGAAGCTGTGGAGGCTTTGAAGTATCTTTACGACGAATATTCAGACCTGCTCGGATACGAAAACCCTGTATACTATTCCACAAAAGAATACGGAATAGGCCACGATTACGCAGACGAAGATGACACTGTCACGAATTCGTACCCTGTCTCTATACGTAACTATCATGTGTACGACGACAGCGGCACTATGGAAGATAAAATCCTCAGCCACGATTTCCGGTACACGGATTTCATTCCTGACGAAAACGGTAAATTACAGTACATACGAATCTACGATGGCCTTTCCACCGCCGAAAAACTGGGAGACTACCCTCTTATCTCTCCGGACGATGCCCGCGGTAAGCTGGAGAAAGGGGAATATATCTGCCAGTATGATCCTGCAGGCGAAGCTGAGAAAATCGTTCCGGACGACATAAGAGGCGTGTATCTTAAGTATATTTACACCGTTACCGAAGAATATTATCTGCCTTACTACGTTTTCTACGTAGACGACGGTGAATGGGACTTCGGACTGCACTCATACGTCCAGTACTTCATACCGGCAATTCCCGACGAGTACCTGGACGACGTATCCGTATATGACGGACATATAAATTAAAGGACAATTGAGTCAGGTGAATAATGATAAAATGAGATAAGAGAATGTTAGCGTAAAATGATTGTAGGGAAATAAAGCAAAAAGAAAAAAGAGACCGTTCCTAATATGGTAAAATAGAAGTTACCACAACAAACCATTAATAGGAGGTCTCTATGTTTAAGAGTATACTACAGTTTTGCGAAAAGGGAACAGAAAAACTTGATAATCTCAGTGGAATTTTTTTCGAGAATCCGACACAAATCGCAGAGTTCGTTTATGGGGTTACGGATGTTGTAATAAAACTTGGCTGTGATTTCATAGGTGAAGTTTTCGGGCAGATGGATGAAGCCATAAGACAGAATGGATTGCGGAAGAAAAAATGGGAAGTTGTACGCAAGGACTGCAAGAGTATGCTTACGTCCCTAGGCGAAATCAGCTTTGAAAAAACTCTGTATAAAGATAAAAGGACCGGTGAAAGGACATACCTTCTTGATAGATACCTTGGAATTGAGGAAAAAAGCAGAATGACAGAGGACGCCGAAGCAAAGATACTGGAAGAAGCAGTGGAAACCTCATATCGCCGAGGCGGAGAAGCGGTAAGCATTACGGATAAGGTAAGCAAGAGCACAGTAAAAAACAGGATACATGGTCATGTCCATATAATGGTGTAAAATCAAAAAATAAAAAGAGCACATAGCTCCAACCTCAGGTATAATATTAATCACCACAAAAACATCAACTGGAG
>CASEFA010000001.1 GCA_949287095.1 uncultured Bacillota bacterium | reverse complement strand
GCTGCATGAGATAGCAAGGACGCAATATCTGCAAGCAGCTTAATGATAGAGATTAATATTTACCTGATAACGATTTTACACACAAATTTGGACTTGACTAACCACCCCATAAAGCCATAATAAAGAAAACGATGTGATACCCTTCTCGTTATTGGGAATCCCATCGTTTTTAAATTTTCCCAATAACTTGCGGAACACCTTCACGCAAACGGGCGCATATTTCAGCCAGACGGTTATTGGGAAAAAGCGGATATTAGAAGAAACCCAAAACCCGGTTTTGGGAAATTGAAGATTTTGTCGAAAAACCAAAACCCCATCATTGACGAGTCGGATTCTTTGCCTGGACGCCTGCCTACCTTACATACACGCCGTCGATTTTGTTTTCTTCGTTAAAGAGCACCGTAAAGACTGCGCTGCCTTTGTCGTATGAGCATCTAAGCGTGCAGAGGGTATAGAGACTTCCGTCGTAATTTTTTCTTGTGACGGAGGCGCTGCGAAAGCACAGGAAATCTCCTAGAGAATCGACGATAGGGTCGAAGGTCTCGCGAAGCTTTTCCACCGGATTTGATTCCGCCATGGTCTCGCCGAACATTTCATGGCAGTTCTCGTACTCCCGGCGGTTCAGCCTGCGCACAAAATTCTTCGCTCTCATGACCAGCTCTATCTTCTCGTCTGCCGGAACATTGCTACCTTTTCCGTTGAACGCGCATATGCCTATGAGGATGGAAAGGGCTGCCGGTATCACGACGTATCTTTTTTTCATTTTAATCACCTCGCGGTATGGATAGAATTGTCTGACTTTGCTATAATTATAGCTGTAAAAACGGACGATTACAAGAAGAAAGGGAAATGGCCAATGAATAAAACGATGAAGCAAACCGGACTTGCGGCAGGACTGGCGGGGCTTGCCGCAGGATTTCTGGCATTTGAAAATAACGCTCTTACAGTAAGCCGGATGAAACTGACGTCGCCGAAAATTCCCGAAGGCGAGCGCCTGAAGATGGTTCTCGTCTCGGATCTTCAGAGCAAAACATTCGGAAAAGCTCAGCACCGCCTGGTGAAGAAAATCGCCTCCTGCCGTCCGGACGTGATACTCTTTGTCGGGGACATCGTGGACAGGAATCATACGGACTTTGAGGCGTGCTGTGAGCTTGCCAGGGGGCTTGGAACCGTCGCTCCGGTGTGCTACGTCAACGGAAACCATGAATCGTCATTAGACGATGAAGAGGTGAACGCAATGTATGAGCGCATGGAAAAGTACGGCTGGAATCTGATCCTGGACAAAGGCTGCACCGCCCACGTAATGTCCCGCGTCAAAGACGGCACATCGTACAAAATCTGCATAGCCGGAATTTCGGAGGAAACCCTTAACGAAAGCAGGGGAGGCAACAGATTCAGCCCGGTTCACGACGGAGAAGTGATAGTGGAAGAGGGAAGAAAAGCCGTTAAGGAGGCGAAGTCGGCGGCTGGCACAGACGATGCGTTTACCGTGTTGCTGGCGCATGAGCCCCAGTTCATCTCCGATTACGCAAAGTGCGGCGCCGACCTCATAGCCTGCGGTCACGCTCATGGAGGCCAGATAAGAATCCCCGGAACGGATATGGGACTTTTTGCGCCTGAGCAGGGCGTTCTGCCAAAATACACTTCGGGAATCTACGATTGCGGGAAAGCAAAGATGGCGGTGAGCCGGGGCCTTGGAAACAGTACATTTCCGTTCCGCATATTCAACAGGCCGGAAATCGTCGTCATAGATGTGGAAAGTGAATGCGCGGACGGTGCGGATGCGGGCAGGGTTAAGTCTTAAGTCCGCCGGTTATTTATATGGGAGGTAAGCTGTATGTATCTGAGCGACGAGGCGAGAGCGACGTTTGACGCCATGAGCGAAGGCATAAACATAATCGATACCCACGGACGTATCGTATTCGCAAACAAAGCCTATCTCGGATTTTTAAGAAAAGAAAGCAAAGGCCTGAAGGAGCCGGTAGAGGGACAGTTCCTGACCGATGTAAGACCGGGAGCAAGGCTGCCGGAAGTTGTGAAAACCGGAAAGCCCGTGCTTCACGTGCCTCGAATGGAGAAGGAGAACGAGGTATACTTTGTGAATATGTATCCGATTCTTCGTGAAGGCCAGGTGATTGGAGGCATATCGGTCGTAACATTTCTGAAGGACGCCTATGATTTTCAGGGCGAGCTTGAAAGATACGAAAAGCGGAACAGGCAGGTGCTTCATCGGGTTAATAAAGCAAATTCCGCAAGATACACCTTCGATTCTATCGTAGCGGTGTCGGAAAATGTAAAAGCTGTCAAGGAAATGGCGCAGAAAGCCGCGAAAACCGATGCCGCCGTGCTGCTGTCATCCGAAAGCGGTACGGGAAAAGAACTTTATGCCCAGGCCATACATAACGCCAGCTCTCGTGGAGATGCAGTGTTCGTAACCATAAACTGCGCCAATTTCAATACCAATACCCTGGAATCGGAGCTGTTCGGATATGTGGAGGGCGCATTTACCGGCGCTAAGAAAGGCGGCAAAATCGGCCTGTTTGAAGCTGCGAACGGAGGCACGCTGTTTCTCGACGAAATATCGGAGATGGATTATTCTCTTCAGGCAAAGCTGCTTAGAGCCATACAGGAGGGGAAAATAAGGCCTTTAGGCGGGATTCAGGAAATAGATGTGGACGTTCGCATTATCACGGCTTCCAACGCCGACCTGCAAGCCTACATAGAAAAAGGAAAGTTCCGTCAGGATCTCTATTACAGGCTGTCAACATTCATCATAAGTATTCCGCCTCTCAGGAAGCGACGGGAGGACATTCCTGCTCTCACCGATATTATTCTCTCAGAGTTGTCCCGGAAGCTTAAGCGCTCCATCACCATCGACGATGGCGCTCGTCAGTGTCTGGCGTCCTACGGCTGGCCGGGAAACGTCAGGGAACTGCGCAACGTGCTCGAGTTTTCGGCGTACATGTCGGAAAACGGAATTATCGTTACGGATTCCCTTCCGGACGGTATCCTGCGTCAGACCGGCATGGGCACGGAAGCCAGTCTCGCTCAGCGGGTAAAAATCTTCGAGCGGGAGGAAATCCGCAAGCTTCTGAAGGAGAATGGCGACGATCTGGCAGGCAAGAAGCTTACCGCCAGACAGCTTGGAATCTCCCTTGCCACTTTGTATAATAAGCTGAAAGATATTTAATTCTAAAATCTTATAAACCGGTTCTAATTTTTTAGAACCGGTTTTTGTGCTACGACAAAAGGTGCAGTTTTGACATTTTATTAACAATATCATTGATATCTATTTAACAATCTTCCAACCTGATTCTAAAATTTTAGAATCAGACTTTGTCCGTTCATATTCCCGAAAAATCGGCAAACCCTTTGAAAAATCCCGAAATCAGGAAGCATCATACTCAGAATTACCGTTTGGCACGCCCCTTGCGGTTATCTTACGCGAAATTATAAAACGCGGCTGTACGCGCGTAAAAATCAATTTATCAAGTAAGGAGGTCTTGTTATGACATCATTACCACTTGCGGTGCTTGGATTTCTGACTGTTATAATCATGCTGGTGCTGATTATGACGAAGAAGGCTTCACCGCTGGTCGCTCTTATTTCTGTTCCTGTAGTAACAGGTATCATCGCATGCTTCTTTATGACCGGTGAAGATACTGCCGGAATGGGTACTATGGAGCGCTTCACTACTAACTTTAAAGGACTTGGAGAAATGATAACGGGAAGTTCCGGTATCGGTTCCGTAGCCGCAACCGGCGTTATGTTCATCTTTTCAATCCTGTTTTTCGGTATCCTTACAGATGCCGGCACATTCAGACCTATCATCAGAAAGGTCCTGCACCTGGTAGGCACCGATCCTGTAAAAATCTGTATAGGATCCGCCATTCTCGCAATGATCGTTCATCTGGACGGTTCCGGTGCGGTAACCTTCCTTATCTGCGTTCCTGCATTGGTGCCTCTCTATGATGCGCTGGGAATGAGACGTACAACCCTTGCTACAGTAGTCGCTCTGGCAGCAGGTACTATGAATATCCTGCCTTGGGGCGGCCCTACCATCAGAGCCCATACAGCGCTGGCAAACATGGAAGGTACCGAGGACACCGTTACATCGTTTTTCATGCCGGTGCTCCCTGCCGTTATCGTAGGTTTAATATGCGTTCTTATCATGGCTGCTTTCCTCGGTAAAGCCGAGAAAAAACGTCTCGGAACCATAGCTCTCAATAACGTGGAATACAACGCGCCTGAGCTTACGGAAGAAGAGAAGGCTCTGGAGAGACCTAAGCTGTTCTGGGTCAACATCATCCTCATCGTAGCTGCCATCGTATTCCTGCTGTTCTCGGGATTTGCCCCGGCAGTAGTATTCATGGTATTCTACGTGCTGGCTACCGTAATCAACTATCCGAGAGTTTCCGATTCCAAGGCAAGAGTAGACGCTCACGCAAAGAGCTGCCTCATGATGTGCTCGGTACTGTTTGCAGCAGGATGCTTCACAGGAATTATGTCCGGCACAGGAATGATTACCGAAATGGCAGGCGCGCTGATTGCTATAATACCTGATGCATTAGGCAACTTCTTCCCGCTCATCGTCGGCGTTATCGCGATGCCTGCATCACTGCTCTTCGATCCGGATTCCTTCTATTACGGAGTGCTGCCGGTTCTGGCTCAGACTGCGGAAGGCTTCGGCATCCTGGGTGCAGACGTAGGACGTGCAGCTATCCTCGGTCAGATGACAGTAGGATTCCCTATTTCGCCGCTGACAGCATCTACATTCCTGCTGGTAGGACTCGCAGGCGTAGACCTTGGCGAACATCAGAAGAAGACTATTCCTCTGGCATGGCTCCTCAGCATTATCATGGTAGTAGTTGCATTTATCACAGGCGCCATTGCATTGTAATAGCTAATCTAATCAAGCATAGCTAATATCAGAAAGGAAGTTTTAAAATGAAAACTATTCGTATCGGCAGCGGCGCCGGCTATGCCGGTGACCGTCTGGAACCTTCCCTCGAACTGATCGAAAAGGGAAATCTTGACTACATCAGCTACGAATGCCTCGCGGAGCGTACTATCGCCATAGGCCAGCAGGCAAAGCTGAAGGATCCCGACAAAGGCTATAACGGACTGCTGGAACACCGTATGGAAAAAGCTCTTCCGCTCTGCTGGGAAAAGAAGGTAAAGCTTATAACCAACATGGGCTCGGCCAACCCGCAGGCTGCTGCCAAAAAGTGCGTAGAGATTGCCCGCAAACACGGCCTTACGGGCATGAAAATCGCATGCGTTACAGGCGACGATATGCTCCCGGTGATAGATAAATACATGGATACTCAGGTATGGGAAACCAAAGAACCTCTGTCAAAGCTCCCGGGAGAAATCGTATCGGCTAATGCCTATATGGGAGTAGAGGGTATTCTGAAAGCTCTCGATGCAGGCGCTGACGTCGTAATCACGGGACGTGTGGCGGATCCTGCAATCTTCATGGCACCTGTAATCCACGAATTCGGATGGGCTCTCGACGACTGGGACAAGCTTGGCAAAGGCACTATGATGGGCCATCTGCTTGAGTGCGGCGGTCAGGTTACCGGCGGATATTTTGCAGAACCGGGTAAGAAGGACGTACCAGGCCTCGGTCACCTGGGATTTCCTATCGTAGAGATTTCCGAAGACGGTTCATTCTTTGTGACCAAAGTTCCTGGAGCAGGCGGAATGGTCACAAAGGAAACCTGCTCAGAGCAGATAGTATACGAAATCCATGACCCTGAAAACTACCTGACTCCTGATGTTACCGCCGACTTCAAAAACGTAAAGTTCACTGAAATCGAGAAGGACAAGGTAAAGGTAGAAGGCGCTACAGGAAAGCCTAATACCGACACGCTTAAGTGTTCCATCGGCTACAAAGACTGCTACATCGGAGACGGTGAAATCAGCTACGGTGGTCCGGGATGTCTGGAACGTGCAAAGCTGGCTCTGGATGTTCTGAAGGAAAGACTGGAACTGGTAGCTGCCGGACAGTTCGACGAGATGAAGTACGACCTCATCGGATGTAACAGCCTTTACTGGAATCCTGACTACAGATATAATGAGCCGAGCGAGGTTCGCGTTCGTGTTGCAGGCCGCGCAAAGACTAAAGCTGTAGCCGACCTGATACCTAACGAAGTGGAAGCGTTATATACCAACGGTCCTGCCGGCGGATGCGGAGCCGTAAAACGCACCCGTGAAATAGTATCTGTAGCTTCCATCCTTGTGGATCGCAACGACGTGAAGCCGGAAGTTGAAGTATTTGAAGTTTAAGAAGGAGGCTGGAAAGCTATGAAACTCTGGGAAATCGCACACTCCCGTACAGGAGACAAGGGCAACATCTCCAATATTTCTCTGATTGCTTATAAACCTGAAGATTACGAAATGCTCAAGGAGAAGGTGACCGCGGAAAAGGTTAAGGAGCATTTTGCCGGAATGGTCAAGGGCGACGTGGTACGCTACGAGCTGCCTAACATTCAGGCTCTCAATTTCGTAATGTACGATGCGCTGGGCGGCGGTGTAACCCGTTCCCTGTCCGTCGATATGCACGGCAAAGGCTTAAGCTCCTACCTGCTCGATATGGAAATCTAATTTCCTAAGTTAAAACAGTTAAATAAATCCTCACGAAAAAGCAGAGTCTGTGCCGTTAGCGAAGAGACAGTCGTAAACGGCCGGCTCTCTTTTTTTCCACTATTTTTTCTACAATGAGCTTACGCTGACGCCGACGTGAAACAGGGAAATAGCAGGAAATAATTTACAAATTTTACCTTGACAAAATTTTACAGTTATGATATCCTTTAGCCATGACGAGGTGAGGAGGGATACATGACAGAGAAAACAGACAGAACCATAAGTTTTGAGGTCAAGGAGCACATCGGAGTCGTTGCGACTTACAGTTCGGGCTGGAGCAAGGAACTGAACCTGATTGCCTGGAACGGAGCCGCGCCGAAGTATGACATCAGAGACTGGGACGAGACCCACACCCATATGAGTAAGGGGGTTACACTTTTTGAGGGGGAGATGCAGACTTTGATGGACATATACGTTCAGGAGAAGAACCGCAGAGTGTTTGAAGAGGCTAAGAAACAGCGGGAGGCCAGAGCCAGAGAAATCGAGGATGGCAGGAAAGCCTACGCCGAAAGAAAGGCGGCTCTGGACAGAGCCATAGCCGCACGGGACGAAGCCGATACCGAAGCAGACAGGGATAGCACAGAGCCGGAGCAGGTAAAGTCTGCTGCAGAAGCGGAACCGGAGCAGACGCAGGCATCGACGCCGCCTCAGATGTCGACAGAGTGTGAATCTGACGATTTTGATTCCGTAGAAGAAGCGTTTTAGAAACTGAAATGCCGCCTTTTCTGAGAGGCGGCTTTTTTGTTGTGCCATAGATGATGGCGCTCAGTTCAACTTTCTCTGCACAAACCTGCGATTCGGTTTAATGAAATTCTACCATTTACGAGGGTTACATGATTTGGGTTTACTTTTTAGCCTTTTCACCTTTCATATGAGCAGGAATCTGTCCATACTTTTCAACCGAATCGGGTGAAATCCGGTGAAAGATAGAATATCGTTCAACCGAAGCAGGATATTCTGATAAAATGATTTAATCCACCCCGTTGACTGATGGTATTGCTGCACAACGACTGCCTGCCAACGCTTTCGACCTGCAACGCGCATCTTACCCGGGAGATAATTCCTGCATAAGTGTTTGCATATCTGAGGGAGGGTGGTATAATGAGGACGAAAGAATATTGCCAATATTATGTGAGATACAGGAAAGGGATAAAAGATGAGAAGCGGGACTACATTGAAAAACCTGCCTACGGGAACAAAGGCCATACTGGCCTGGTCGGTAGTGTATACGTTGATAGCCGTTGTGACGTGTATCTACTTTTGGGATGTGCAGGCGACGGGATATGCCGGCATACTGCCGAATCTTGCAGTAGGAGTGACATATGCCGAAAGGGCGGTGTTCTATATAGTTCTGTTCGGCGGATGGATTGCCTATTTTATTATAAAATGCAGGGTCAGGGTTTGTATCGAAGAAACCGACGGATATAGTTGGAAGAGTGAATGGAAATTGTCCTTGAAATATGACTTGCCCATAATTATTGCAATGGTGATTGCGATAGCCCTGTGCTGGAACAGGATTATAGGATCACTGATAGTGTGTTGGTTTTTCACACTTTCAATTGTGGAAGATCTCTGGAAATTCCGCAGAGAGCTGGGGCTGGTAAAGTGACTCGGGTATCAAAGGAGATGTGCTATGAAGACGGAAAAAATAAAAAAGCTGCCGACAGGAACGAAGGCTGTACTCGTATGATCTGCGTTGTATACGGTGATAGCCGTTGTGACGTGCATATATTTCCGTGATGTGACGGTGCTCTTTGCCATTGATGTTATTTTCCCGTGGGAGGACACCGGTCTTACTCACCCAGAGGCAATAGCGTTTTACTCGGTAACATACGGCGGATTTATCATTAACGGTCTAATCTGCTGTAGGATCTGGGCGAACGTGGAAGAAAAAGACGAGGATGCCCTTTATAAAGGGTGGAGACTCTACGTTAACTATGAAATCATAGCGATTATGGCGTTGCTGGCGATGGTTATTATCGGGTGGAACCGCATAATCGGGATGACTATAGCGTTGTGGTTCTTCGTTCCCGGAAACCTGACGACACTTTGGAGGTTCCGCAGACTATTGAACCTGGTGGGGGAAGAGTAGAAAAGCGGATAGTTCATTTATCGCAAAAGCAGACAAACAGAAGCGAAAGAAAGTTGTTTGGCTTATTCCCACATACTCTGATGAAAAGCCAAAATTTCTTGGTTTTTTCGCGGATTTAAAGGGTAAAAACCAAGGATTGACCTGCAATTCAGCCATAATTATTGCCATTACAGCAAATATACACCAAAAAATGCAAATATCAGGAAACAAAGATTGGTTTTCGACGCCTAAAAGAGCAATTCGACCAAGAAAAATTGGTTTTTTTACTTATGAACGGGAGAATGACCAATGCGAAATTGGTTTTTAGGCTATAAAAACGCATTTTGACCAAACCGTGGTTCCTGTGATGACACCTGCAACAAGCACCCAAGGCATCCTCTTCAGGCTGCCTCCTTTTTATTTGCGAACCTGCGCCTTTTGGAGTAGAATATGAGGTACAGCGCGGAGCGGCGCAGGAGCCGCAGGCGCGCAGGGCAGATTTTGTCTGAGAAATTCGAGGAGGGAAGGAATGAGAGTAAAACTTAGAACGGAGCCCAGAGGGGATTACGAGAACATAGACGTTATGACGGGGACTTCCGTGAAGGAGATTGCAGACGATCTGGCGGACAGGCTGCCGTACACGGTGATCGCGGCCAAGGTCGATAACCACATAGAGGACTTGAATTTTGTGCTGGAGGAGCCGTGCAAGGTGGAGCTTCTCGATATGAGAACCCAGGCGGCGAATCTCATTTACCAGTACAGTTTGTCCCTTATGTACCTTAAGGCAGTCAAGGATGTTTTGGGCGACGACGTCAGGGTTGAGATTCAGAACTCCCTTAACAAGGGTCTTTACACCGAGATAAAGACGAAAGAGCCGGTTACTGAGGAGCAGGTGCAGGCTGTAGAAAACCGCATGAGGGAGATGGTCGACGCGGACCTGCCGTTTATAAAGACCGTTGTGGACAGGGAAGAAGCCATAAGAATTATAAAAGAAGACGGCAGAGAGGAAAAGCTAAGGCTGCTTTCGGAGAACCTGGGAATAGAAAAGGTGAAGTTTTACACCTTGGACGGTTACAGGAATTTCTTCTACGGGTTCATGGCGCCGTCTACCGGCTACATAAAGTACTTTCAACTTATGAAGTACCGCCGGGGCGTACTGCTGAGATTTCCACATCCATCGGCTCCTGACAGAATTCCGGAATACGTGGACGAGGTGAAGCTGTACCAGGCATTTGGGGAGCAGACAAGGTGGGACGCTCTTCTGGGTGTGAACTACGTTGCCGACCTTAACGACAAAATAGAAAGCGGCGAGTACAAGGAACTCATTCAGCTGTCCGAGGCTCTTCACGAAAAGAAGATTGCGGAAATCGCCGATATGATAAAGACGCAGAAGAAGAGGCTGGTTCTCATTGCAGGCCCGTCGTCATCGGGAAAGACCACATTTGCCAGAAGGCTCTGCATTCAGCTGCGGGTAAACGCCCTCAGACCTCTCTACATGGGAACAGACGATTACTTTGTGGAAAGAGAGGACACACCGGTAGACGAAAAGGGTGAAAAGGATTTTGAAAACCTGGACGCCCTGGACATAGACCTCTTCAACAGGAATATGAACGACCTTCTGGCAGGGAAAAAGGTAGATCTTCCGGAGTTTGACTTTATGACGGGGCACAAAGTCTTCGGAAAGAGGATAACCTCCATCGACCCGTCCCAGCCCATAGTAATAGAGGGGATTCACGGCCTCAACGGCAAACTGACGGAATTCATTCCCGATGAGGAGAAGTTCAAGATTTACATAAGCCCCCTGACTCAGCTCAACATCGACATGCATAACCGCATACCGACTACCGATGAGAGAATGCTGAGACGGATGGTGAGAGACTACCTCTACAGGGGTCACAGCGCACAGAGCACCATAAACCAGTGGCCGAAAGTCCGCGCAGGGGAGGACAGGAACATATTCCCTTACAGCGGCGAGGCCGACGTGCTCTTTAACTCCTATCACGTTTACGAAATTTCAGTGCTGAAAAAGTACGCGGAACCTCTCCTTCGCAAAATAGCTCCCGACGAGGAGGAATA
Source organism: uncultured Bacillota bacterium (assembly GCA_949287095.1). GTDB lineage: Bacteria > Bacillota > Clostridia > Peptostreptococcales > Anaerovoracaceae > Avanaerovorax. The sequence goes on along the minus strand of CASEFA010000001.1, from coordinate 167,430 downwards.
CGCCGAAGCCGTGAGGATGCTGAAGTTCCTCCGCTTCTTCAGGACTATCGAGGACGACAGCATAATCGTAAACAACTCCATAATCAGGGAATTTATCGGAGGCAGCATCTTTGTGGACTGACGGACGTCCGAAGCTGAATTCAGAAAGGATTGCAAATGAACGATTTGATTGAAACTATAAGGATTACGGGTCATACGGGTCTATTTGCCCTCTTCGCATCTCCGGCTGCTCACTCCGGGTCTCCGGCAATGTTTAACGCAAGCTTTCGGAAGCTGGGCCTTGACTACGTGTACCTGGCTTTCGACGTTGGCGAGGAGGAAATAGGCGATGCGGTGAAGGCGGCAAGGCTTTTCGGCATCAAAATGTTCAACCTCTCCATGCCGGACAAAACCGCGGTAATCCCCCATCTTGACCGCATTTCCACGGAAGCGGAGCTGGTGGGAGCCGTGAATACGGTCGTAAACGAGGACGGCGTGCTCACCGGGTACAACACCGACGGCTACGGGGCCCTTGCGGCCTTCGGGGAAGCCGGGGGAGAGATAAAAGGAAAGACGGTGACGGTGCTCGGCGCGGGAGGCGCGGGAAGAGCGATAATCGCTCAGCTCGCCCTTGACGGCGCGGAGAAAATATACGTTATGCTGAGAAGAAAAAGCTTTGAGAAGCACGAAGCCTTTGTGAACAAGGTAAGCGGGCGCACGGGCTGCCCGGTGGAAATCCGCGACATTGAGGACGAGGCCGAAGTGAAGAGGACTCTTTCGGAAAGCGGCGTTCTCATAAACACGACGAATGTGGGAATGAATCCTGAGCCGGACGAGACTCCGGTGCCGTTTACGGGCGCGCTCCACAAAAGCCTTGAAGTCTTTGACGTAATATATTACCCGGAGGAGACCCGCCTCATGAAGGACGCAAAGGCGGCAGGCTGCGGGGTGGTCGCAGGAGGACGCGGAATGCTTCTTCATCAGGGAGCAAAGGGATTTAACCTGGCGACGGGAAAGGATATGCCCCTGGATGCGGTGAGAAGAGAGTGGGCAAAGTAATAAGAATTTGTGACAAAACCGGCTTAGACAGCCGGTTTTGTTCGGTTTGTCTTGACTATGGCCAAGGGTTTTAATATAATTTTTTTGCGCGTATTTTGTACAGTGTAGAAGTTGCATGAGCGGAGATTCCGCTGATTTTGAGAGGAGAAAAAATCAATATGAGTTTTACTTTAGTCCTGGGTCTGCTGGGCGGTCTCGCCCTGTTCCTTTACGGAATGCAGATGATGAGCCAGGGTCTTGAGGCTGCGGCAGGTAACCGCATGAAGGGAATCCTTGAAAAGCTTACGGCTAACAGGTTCCTGGGAGTTGCGGTGGGAGCCGGCATCACCGCCATTATTCAGTCGTCGTCGGCTACTACGGTAATGGTGGTTGGATTCGTTAACTCCGGGCTTATGACCCTGAATCAGGCCGTGTGGATTATAATGGGCGCCAACATCGGTACCACCATCACCGGTCAGCTGGTCGCTCTGGATGCGGGAGCCATAGCTCCGCTGTTTGCGTTCATCGGAGTGGCGCTGGTAGTGTTCTTTAAGAAGGTGACCTTCCACAACTACGGGCAGATCATAGCAGGATTCGGTATTCTGTTTATCGGCATGGAGATGATGAGCACGGCCATGGAGCCGCTGAGGGACTCCGAAGGCTTCATAAGCCTTATGACCAGCTTCTCCAATCCGCTTTTGGGCATACTGGCAGGCGCCGTATTTACGGCTATAATCCAGTCGTCTTCGGCTTCTGTGGGAATTCTACAGGCTCTTGCGGTAAGCGGACTTATAGGACTTGACAATGCGGTATTCGTGCTGTTCGGTCAGAATATAGGTACATGTATAACGGCTATTCTGGCTTCCATTGGAACCAGCAGAAACGCCAAGAGAACCACCATTATACACCTGATGTTCAATATCATCGGTACCATCATCTTCACTACGGTGTGCATACTGACGCCGCTGACGGATCTGGTGGAATCGTGGACTCCGGGAAGAGTGGCCGCGCAGATAGCCAACATGCACACTTTGTTTAACGTCACCACGACTCTTCTGCTCCTGCCGTTCGGAAACTACCTGGCATCTCTTGCAAGGAGAATCCTCCCTGAGCACAGCTCGGAAGATGCGGGAGTGCAGAAGCTGGTATACCTGAAGCCTGTAATGAAGCCGGACGAATACGCCATCGGTACTTCATCCATCATCATGAACAGCGTTTCGAGCGAGCTTAAGAGAATGGCCGAGATGGTAAGAACAAACGTGGGAGAAAGCTTTGACGCCGTTTCGTCGGGCACTACGACAAAGCTTGCCGACGTGGCCGAAAGGGAGGATTACATCGACTTCCTGAACAAGGAAATCTCCAGGTACATCAGCAACATGATGATTCATGAGACCAACGCAGGCGACCTGAAGAAGATAAACGGATACTTCAGAATCTGCACCAACCTGGAGCGTATAGGCGACCACGCCATGAACATATGCGAATACACTCAGCTCATAGAGGAAAAGCACATCAGATTTACTCCTGAGGCCATGAAGGAAATTGCGGACATGAAATCCGCCAGCCTTAAGTGTATGGACAGCATATCCGATATAAGCCCGCTGGATCTTGACGGATACACTGAGGTTGCAGCGCTTGAGCAGAAGATTGACGATATGACGAAGGCCTTCAGGGATAATCAGATAATCAGAATGAGACACGGCGCATGCGATAACGACGGGGCCGTGCTCTACACCGAAATGCTTACGGACTTTGAACGTATCGGCGACCACATGCTGAACATAGCCCAGGAGCTGGCAGCAGAAATGACCGAAACGAAATAAAGGCTGATAATCAAGGGGGGTGTCCTGTATTGAAAATATACAGCCGGAGAAAATTCATTGTAGGATTGGGGATGCTTGTACTTGCGGTGATTTTCATATTCACCACGGTCCTTTCCGGAAGAATTAATATGCTCATTCTTTTATCCGGGGCGGTTTTCGTGGTGATAGGGATAAACGCAGTTCATTCCGCGACGGTTACGGACGCCTGGAAGTGCGAAGACAGGGATTCGGAGGGACCAGTGAAGCCGGTCAGCCGGGAGGCCCGTGAAATCGAAGCAAAGGCTGCAAAGGCTGTTCTGTTCGCCGTTCAGCTGCTGTGCCTTCTGGCAGCTTCAATTGCCGCCATAGTGTATACCCTCTTTGAAATGTATTCGGGGGAGTGCCGGGGAATTATGATTCTCGGCGGAGCCATACCGGCGTTGTCTTTCCTGGCCGAGTGGTCTTTTGAGGCAGCGCTGAAAAAGCGAAAGAACGAAGAAGAGAAGTAAAACAAAAGAGCGTCTCAGACTTTGATGAAAAGTCCGGGACGCTCTCTTTTCTTAAATTAAAGTTCCTTCTTCCAGAAACCGTGCAGGTTGCAGTACTCGTAAGCCGCTACAGGCTTTTCTCCCTCGGCGAGAGCGAAAACGGCAGCAGGCTCTCCTGTATGGTCGAGGTATTTCTTCTGTACGCCCTTGTCTGTTTCAAGATAGATGAAAGCGATGTGATGCTCCTCCGTCATCGGATGAAGAGTGCTTCCTACGGTAACTTTTACGATGTTTCCGTTTACCTCTACTACAGGAACGTGCTTTTCGAGGGCAGCGTCGGTAGTGTTAGGGGAAAGCTCGGTCATCTTCTCTCCGCAACATACTACAGGGACGCCTTTGTCCTCTACCATCTCTATAATATTTCCACAGTGCATGCATTTAAAAAGTTTCAACATTTCAATTCCTCCTTTTGGATAAGAGGGCGGCCGGTGTGTCCGCCCGATTGTGTTATGTAAGTTACCTTGATTATACACCCTTTGTCATATAAGTAAACAGAAATAATTTCATGAAATTTACTTGACAAAAGCCTTGCAAAGATTTATTATAATGATAATCATTATCAAAACCGGCGATTTAGCCGATATATTAACGGAAAGGGTGATTGCATGAAGTATTCCAGACAGAGAAACATTATTCTGGATATTGTCAGGAGCAGCGATGCTCACCCCACTGCTGACACCGTTTACGACCATGCCAGACAGGAGCTTCCGGGCATCGGCATAGCCACAGTTTACCGCAACCTTAATATGCTGGCCGAAAACGGCGACATACTGAGGATAAACACCGGAGACGGCAGGGACAGATTCGACGGCCGCACGGGGGAGCACTATCATATGATATGCAGCCGCTGCGGCGAGGTAATCGACATCTATCCCACGGGCGATGCAGCCATGGAGGAGCTTCGCCAGGCAGTAAACTTGACTTTCGGGATTAAAGATGATAATGTTCAGATTAACACCACGTTACTGACGGGCGTCTGCAACAGATGCCTGGGGAAAGAGAAGAAGAATTAAACGGAGGTAAACGAAAATGAAAGATTTAAAGGGCACTAAGACTCTGGAAAACCTGATGACTGCTTTTGCAGGTGAGTCCCAGGCGAGAAACAAGTACACATACTACGCATCCAAGGCAAAGAAGGAAGGATACGTTCAGATTTCCAAGATTTTTGAGGAAACCGCAGCCAACGAGAAGGAGCACGCAGAGCTCTGGTTCAAGCTGGCTCACGGAATCGGAACTACCGAGGAGAACCTTCTGGACGCAGCTGCAGGCGAGAACTACGAGTGGACCGACATGTACGCTGAAATGGCAAAGACTGCAAGAGAAGAAGGTTTCCCTGAAATCGCCGCTCAGATGGAAGGCGTTGCTGCAGTAGAGAAGGAGCACGAGGAAAGATACAGAAAGCTTGCGCAGAACATTAAGGAGGGCAAGGTATTCGAAAGAGACGAGGACGTTCTCTGGCAGTGCAGCAACTGCGGACATCAGTTCGTAGGCAAGAAAGCCCCTGAAATCTGCCCTGTATGTAAGCATCCTCAGGCATACTTCCAGATCAAGGCTGAGAACTATTAAAATCGGATAAAGTCTGCCGGCGCGGCTTGTCGTAAGCTGCGAACAGCCACGGACTTTGACAAAAACTGAAGATATGGCGGATTGTGTCAAGGCGAAACTTGACAATTCCGGCCGTAAATAACCTAAAGGTCAAGGATTTCAGGCGTCTAATGCCCGGAAACCTTGACTTTTTTGCGTAACGATAGCTGTTTTGTAAAATAACGCCTTGACCTGCACTGGGGTTTCAGCGTCTTTTGTCAAAGTGCCGCTGCACAGGAAGAATGCAGACTCCGATAACGGCGGCTATTATTGCAGCCGTTGTATTTTTCATTCTTCAAAGAGTTTGTCGTAATATGACGATGAAGTGTAAAGGGCTGCAGCTGAATTGTGCCCCAGAACCCTGTCTTTTACTATAAGTGTAGTTACAGGCGCAGCGGAGTAACGGAAGAACAGAGTATCATGGCCTACGCATAAACCTACCACGACGTTGAGATCCGTCTTTTCTTTTTCCAGTAATTTTGCCTGCATAATCGGGTTGCACATTACTGCTCCTAATTTGTCGCATTCTTTAGGAATTCCTGCGCTAACCTTTTTCATGGCGCCTACCTTACATCCAATTCCATAAACCTGGAACCCGCGCTTTTCCAGTATGTTTGCAAAAATTGCGGATTCTCGAATCAAACCTACACAGGTTGCAATTCCAATTTTTTTTGCTCCAATCTTTCTGGCGAACCGAATTATTTCCTCAACTCGCGTCCATTTGCAATACCCCTCAGCCTCTACTTCCGCTGCAGCAATGGCGATTTTTTGATTTTCCTCTTTCCAGTACTGTTCTAGGACCTCGTTTTTCTGTTCCTCGGATAATGTTACTGTCGGGCAGAAGTCGGGATAACCCATTGCAGGGTCATAAGGCCCGTCATCACAGCGGCGTGTTCCACAATGCACACATGACCAGTTTTTCTTTCCCATTACTTTCACTCCTTTCCATGCTAAGAAGCAGGGAAATCAGAATCTGATGCGGATCAGTTCTGAGTCCCTGCCTTTAATATGCCTAAAATACTGAATTATCCACGTTTAAGGAATGCAGTGATGCAGTGAAGAGCACCTCTTCCTTTCATGATTTCTGAGATATCCACAGTTATAACTTTTACGCCGTTTTTTTCCAGGAGCTCTTGAGCCCGTGGATTTCCTTTCGGCATAACCACCAGTCCCGGTTCCAGTGCAACAAAGTTACATCCGAAGGATTCTCTGACTTCCGTTCTCGATGGAGCTTCCAGTATTTTATAGCCCTTTTTCTTTAATACATCCACAACATCATAAGGGACCTGTGGAGCATGAATCATAACAATATCATTGCTGGCAGCGTTCATAAGGCCGTCGATGTGAATATTACTGTAAGGCTGCTGCATGTGTATGATTTCGGTGACACCCATTCTTTCTAGTTCATATTTTACCTGTTCAAAACCACTTCTGTTACAACGGCTGCCTGTGGATATGATACATGTGTGTCGGTCAACCCACATAGCATTTGCACCCTCAAACATCCCGTCGCCGGTGATTGTTCTAACGATAGGTACACCTATATCAGCTAAAGCTTTTGCTACGTAACGTTCTTCGCCTCTACGTGCGGCCATACCGGGTCTGGTTACAATTGCACCTTCTGGAGTCATAAATGTTAAATCTCTGCAAAAAATGGAATTTGGCCGGTCTTCCCGCTGCTCTTCAACGTAGTAAACCTTAACACCGTGAGATCGGTAAATGTCGGCAACGTCATCATGCTGCTTACGGATGAGATTGATATCTATAGGCACGTCTGAAAATCTATACTCATCAGCATTAAATGATTCGATTTCCTTTCCGGGTCTACGCATAAGTACAGCACGAAGTGTATCAACCTCTGATGAAACTCCCCAGTCTCCCCAGTATTCCGGCATGTCTTCCTCGAAGCTGGTTTCCTTAGGGAACCAGCGCTCTCCCGGGATAGCGTCAATGTCGCACAATTTCTTCAATTCTTCCATTTGGCCCTCCTGTTAGTTTTTTTAACCATGGAGAGCAAGTACCGTACCAAAGGAGAAATTGAGATATTTCAAAGGAGTTTAAGACACAGTATGTAAAAAGTTAAAAAAATCTGCGTGATTTGTAAAGTAATCTTGACGAGTCGTGTGGGGGGGGGGTACAATTATTGGCATAGATATGGAGTGATTGCTACGTACGATGGGACGTTTGTTTGAAATACGGAGGATTGAAATGCTCAGACGCTATGTAGAACAGATTCTGAACTTATATAACTATGTTGATGGCCTTGTTATCACAGATAAGAATGGATATATAGAATACTATCTTACATATCGTCCGGATGTAAGTAACTTAAGAGAGAAAAGTATTCTAAGAAAACATATTCTGGAGGTATATCCCAGGCTTACCGAAGAGACAAGCAGTATTATGACCGTGCTGAGAACCGGAGAGCCTATAGTGAATCAGTATCAGGAGCTCGTTACGTATGAGGGACAGATTTTGCACACGGTCAATACTACGATGCCGATAAAGGAAAACGAGGAAATAATCGGTGCAATAGACGTGTCCCGTTATGTTGACGAACCATACGAAAGGAAAAACATAAGTATAACTTTTAAGGAAAATAAGGAAGAAAGAAAACTATATACGATAGATGATATAATAACAAACTCTCAAAGTATGAAAATAATGAAAAACCGAATTCCAATGGTGGCTGAAACGGATTCATCGGTAATGATTTACGGCGAAACAGGTACGGGAAAAGAACTTGTAGCACAGTCACTGCACACCTCGAGTCATAGAAAGAATAAAAGATTTGTGTCCCAAAACTGTGCGGCCATACCGGATAATTTACTGGAGAGCATTTTATTTGGTACGACAAAGGGCAGCTATACGGGCGCGGAAAATACTCCCGGACTTTTTGAAATTGCGAATGGAGGTACAATTTTTCTTGATGAGATTAACTCAATGGATATTGGAATCCAGTCAAAAATACTTAAGGTAGTAGAGGAAAAACAGGTTACGAGATTAGGTAGTCACAATCCGGTGAACATCGACGTCAAAGTCGTATCTGCGGTAAATGTAAATCCAATTCAGTGCGTGGCTGAAAAGAAGATAAGGGATGACCTGTTTTATCGCTTGAGCGTGGTGCAGATAAATATTCCACCTTTAAGAGCGCGTATGGAGGATGTAAAGGCTCTTACCAGATATTACATCGATGTATTCAATGAAAAGATGGGGAAAAATATTCTTGACGTTGATGAAGAGGTTGAAGAACTTTTTGCCAGATATTCGTGGCCGGGAAATGTGAGAGAGCTCAGGAACATAATAGAGGGGGCGTTTAATATTGTGTCCGGAAGAATAATACGGAGGATGGATTTACCGGAGTATTTTATAGAACCGCTAAACTCATTTCCATCTGACCAGATGATGGCTACACAGGATGATATGCTGTTCGAGGAAGGCTTTAGTCTGGATGAGGCTATAAATTCCATGGAGAAAAATATGATAGCGCGTGCTCTGAGAACAACAAGAAGTCAGGCAGAAGCCGCGAGACTTCTTGGTATTTCCAGACAAACTCTCAGCTATAAAATACTGAAGCATAGAATTGAGAAGTAAAATCAAATTGTAGATAAAAGCAGAAAAATTTTACGGTTTAAGGAAAAAACTTTGAACTGTAAAATTTTTTTGCGCATTTAAGCATGTAAAATGCCCGTTTTTCGTTGGCATAATAGTTGCTCTTATAAAGGCAGAAAAATTGAAATTATTATCAAAATCATGAAAAGGAGGGAGTACGACAATGAGTACTGATTATGAGAAGCAGCTGAAGAATGATATCGATGCGCTCGACGGAGAAAGATGGTTTCCGAAGGAGAGCGCTTTTGAAGATGACCTGCCTCTCTATTGGGGAGATTGGGGTGTTTATTCGGAGTGCCTGGATCTTAAGGACTGCTTACTAAGAAGACCTGGTAAAGAGGTTGAAAACTTTGACTGGCAGGCGTGCAGATTTTTATCGCCGATAGATCCTGAAAAGTTCAGAGCCCAGCATGATAATCTTGCTCAGATTTATAGAGATAATGGCGTAAGAGTTCATTATGTTGAGGAGCAGAGGGAAGACAGACCTAATGCACTTTTCTGCCGGGATCTTTGCTTTATGACTCCGGAGGGCGCAATAATCACCAGACCGGGAATGGCCGCACGCCGGGGAGAGGAACGGTATGTGGCTCAGCAGCTCGCAAAGCTGGGAGTGCCTATAATTCACACGATAAATGGTGATGGCCGTCTCGAGGGAGCTAATGCGATGTGGGTTGACAGGCATACGTGCATTATCTCGACAGGAAGCAGAACAAATAGGCAGGGAGCTGAACAACTTGAGCATGAGCTTAGACGTCAGGGTGTTGATAACATAATCTGGATGCAGATTCCGTATGGACATGCTCATATAGACGGACTTCTGAATTTTGCAAGCGAGGATGTGGCAATGATATTTGCAGCGCAGGTTCCGTATGACGTATGTGATGCACTTAAGAAAAAAGGAATTCAGCTTCTGGAGTGTCCGTCAAGAACCGAAGCTAAGATTTCATTTGCAATCAACTTTGTTGCAATTAAGCCGGGATTGATAGTCCAGGTGGATGGAAATCCACGTTCCAGAGAGGTTCTTGAAAAGGCGGGGATAAAAGTAATACCGGTGGACTTTTCGGAAATAATAAAAGGATACGGTGCTATGCACTGTTGTACAGCATTTCTTAAGAGAGGGTAGTGTACAGCAGGGAAACAAGATGTTGGATTAAATAGGAGGATGTTATGAAACGTAGAAAGTTATTCGCAGTATTGCTTTCAGCAGTTATGGCAATGTCATTACTCGTCGGCTGCGGTGGCGATGGCAGCAGTGGCAGCAGTGGGGAAACTGCCGATGATACTATATATCTCAGACTCATGTCACCACTTGAAAGTACTGACTGGCAGCAGACTTCCACACTTGAGGGAAACAAAATCACTTATGTACAGCTTTTTGAGGGTCTCTACGGAATAGACGAGTCAGAAGGCGGATACTATAATCTTTTGGCGAAAAATGTAGATGTAAGCGAGGATGGTCTTACTTATACTATAGAGCTTGTGGATGCGACATTCCAGAATGGTGATACTGTAACCGCAGATGATGTTGTGTTCAGTTATGAAATGGCAATGAATAATGCCAAGTTCGGATACGTTACTTCTATGATTGATACTGTAACCGCACAGGATGACAAGACTGTTGTGATTACGCTTAAATATCCATATTCGGCAATCGATCATACATTCTTTACTGTAAAGATTACCAGCCAGAGAGAGTATGAAGAGATAGTGGATGGCGGCGGAACATTTGGAACCGCACCGCATAAGGCAGGAACAGGCCCTTATTATGTTGAGGAGTATGATGTAGCTTCCGGGGTCAAACTTACGGCATATGAGGATTATTGGCAGGGCGCACCTGACATCAAGCATGTTGAGTATCGTGTAATAGCAGAAGATGCTGCGGCAGTTATAGCTTACGAGAATGGTGAGCTGGATTATATAACTGATGCACCTCTCACAGAATGGGAGAATATAGAGGCCGCTGCAGGTGATAGATGTGAAATGGTTCCGGCCAATGATATTCAGTTCCTTGCGATAAATTATAAGTCTGAATCAAATAATGGGATACTGTCAAACCCTAAGGTTAGAGAGGCTATATTCTATGCGATAAACAAGGATGACATAGTACTTTCATCAACTACGGGATATGGCAGCCCTGCGTACGAGTACATGTTACCGGAATACGTGCCTACAGCACCTAATGCAGATGATGGCGGATTCAGAACATATGACTATGATGAGGATGCAGCTCATCAGTGCCTCCTGGATGCAGGATTTACCGAAGAGGAAATAGAAGCAGGAATACCTGTAGGAACAATTCTTACCTATCCTTCCGACAATTCCCCTAAGGGAAAAGCAGCAGTAGTAATTCAGGAAAACCTTAGGAAAAATGGAATGATTGCAGAAGTGGAAATTAAAGAGGCATCTCCAGGAACAATAGATATGTACAATCAGAATTACGATATGGCTGTATACTCTGACAGTGGAAACTATGATTACAACAATATCAGACAGCAGCTCGATTCTGAATCTACGGGAATGTACATCGTGAGCTACAAAGATGACAATAATACATTTGACTGGCAGTACATGGAAGACCTTATCGATCAGGGTGTTGCAGTAACGGATACTGAAGAGAGAGTCGGAATATATACTGAGCTTTGGGATTATGTAATGAATACACAGACAATTTTACCGCTCTATCACAGTGCAGTAGGAATTGCATGGTCAGATCGCATAGATGTATCGGCAATCAACCCTACATACTATCATCTGACGGATATGAGTTGGGCCTAGTTTTAATCGCTGGTTAATAAAATATAACATGCATGGAGGATATGACGGGTTAAAGCCTGTCATATCCTCATCAAAAGCATCTTATACAAATGGATGATGATTTTTCAGCATCAGGGAGGCGAGCATGTATAAGTACATTATTAAAAGACTGTTATTTTTGATTCCGACTGTTATAGGAGTCACTTTCATTATTTATTTTATCATGAATATTACTCCCGGAGATCCGGGAAGGGCAATATTGGGATCAGGTGTATCTCAGGCAGATGTAGATGCATATAATCATGCCATAGGATATGATTTACCTTTTCTGCAGAAGTTCATAAATTACCTTGAGAATATGTTTCTTCACGGGGACTTCGGAATTTCATATGTGACAAAACAGCCGGTATTTAATGAGATATGGCCACGTTATATTACAACAATAGAACTGGCGTTTCTGGGAATGATAGTATCTACAGTGATTGGAATTCCTCTTGGAATTTATGCAGCTGTTAAACAGTATTCGGCAACAGACACGGTTGCTTCCCTTATTTCATTCCTTTTGGCAGCGGTACCTACTTTCGTACTCGGACTGGTTTTACTGTTCTGCTTTTCACTGAAATTAAATCTGTTACCTTCGTATGGAATACCTGACTGGACAGGATATATCATGCCTACACTGGCCATAGCAATTCCAATAGCGGCTCAGAATTTCAGATTTACGAAATCGTCGATGCTGGATTCTATACGTCAGGATTATGTTCGTACTGCCCGTGCAAAGGGTGCAACAGAGAGAACGGTCGTATGGAAGCATGTTTTAAAGAATGCATTATTACCGGTTATCACACAGATTGGTCTGAACCTGGGACTTCTTCTTTGCGGAGCTGTCGTAGCTGAGCAGATTTTTTCTGTTCAGGGTATAGGAAGCCTTATAGTGGATAGAATAACGCAGAAGGATGAGCCTGTTATAATTGCAGGAACGATTCTGATCTCTATATGTTTTACAATTGTAATGCTGCTGGTAGATATAATTTATGCATTCATAGACCCTAGAATCAGAGCAAAATATACGAAGAAGAGAGGGTAGGCCATGTTTACAAAAACGAAGCAAAATATGAACGACGAGGTAATTGTTTACCAGAGAAAAGGTAAAGTAAAAGAAATATGGAGAAGATATAAGAAAAATAAGGGTGCTATGATCGGGCTGATTATGCTGGTTATAATAGCGGCTCTCCTGATATTCGGTCCTCTTTTAGTACCATATGATCTGGCAATAACGCAGAACTCCTCACTTATGCTTAAAGGCCCATCCAGTGAACACATATTCGGTAACGACGGATTTGGAAGGGATATTTTCGCCCGTATTATTTACGGAGGGCGAACGTCTGTAGCGATTGCGCTTATTGCAACAGTTGCATCGTGCATAGTGGGAAGTATTCTTGGCGCAGTAGCAGGATATTTTGGCAAAGCCGTAGATAATGTCATAATGAGAGCTCTCGATATTTTTATGTCAGTGCCTGATATACTGTTCACTATGGCAGTAGTATATGCACTGGGAGCATCATTCACAAACCTGATTGTTGCCCTCACGCTTGCATATTTTACGAATTACGTTAGACTGGTCAGATCTGAAGTACTGACTTTGTCAGAGCAGGATTATATTGAAGCATCCAGCGCCGGAGGAGCTACAAGCTTTAGAATTATTCTTTCCCATATAATACCTAATGCCGTGGGTGTAATCATAATAAATACTACACTTAATGTTGCAAAGATAATCATATACGAATCTACACTGAGCTTTCTCGGTCTCGGAATGCCTGCTCCGCAGCCTGAATGGGGACAGATGCTGTCAGAAGCTCGCGAATTCATGAGGAATGCACCTCATATGATGTTGTTCCCGACATTGGCGATAGTTATAATAGCGTGCGCTATAAATCTCGTTGGGGACGGACTGCGCGATTCGCTTGATCCACGTCTGAAATCGTAGTGAACAGAGGAGATGGAGAACATGGAACAGTTGAACAATAATGGTCAGATTCTTGAAATTAAAGATCTGAAGGTCGTATATAAGACGGATTTGGAAGTGGTAGAAGCCGTAAATGGAATAAGTTTTAAAATAGATAAGGGCAAAACCTGCGGGCTTGTAGGTGAAACAGGTGCAGGAAAAACCACAACAGCATTAAGTATTTTAGGTCTGCTTCCTGAAAGAACAGGAAAAGTGCTTGATGGAGAAATTATATTTGAAGGCAGAAACATTCTGGAATTGCCGGATGAAGAATTGCGCCATATTAGAGGTAACGCAATCTCAATGGTATTCCAGGATCCTATGTCAGCACTTAATCCGGTTTATACAATCGGAGACCAGATTGGTGAGGCAATAAAAATACACAATCCGGAATTATCAAAAGAAGATGTAGAAAAAAGAGTAGAGGAGATGCTGCAGCTGGTAGGCATAGTACCGAGCAGAAAAGTCGAGTACCCGCATCAGTTTTCCGGAGGAATGAAGCAGAGAGTTGTGATAGCTATTGCTCTTTGCTGTGAACCTGATTTATTGATTGCAGATGAACCGACGACAGCCCTGGACGTTACTATACAAGCGCAGGTTCTTGCGATGATAGCAGATTTACGTGATCGTCTCGGTACGTCTATGCTTATGATTACCCATGATCTTGGGATAGTGGCAAAGACTTGTGATGATGTATGTATTATGTACGCCGGTAAGATTGTGGAAGCAGGCACGGTGGAAGACATCTTTAGTGGAAACAGGCATCATCCTTATACGGAAGGACTATTCGGATCAATACCAAATTTACGGGTGAAATCTGCAAGATTAAAACCTATAAGCGGACTGATGCCGGATCCTACAGATCTGCCGGTAGGCTGTGAGTTCTCGCCAAGGTGTGAGAAATGCATGGAAATATGTCGTACTCAGAAACCTGACATATATACCGAAGGTACTCATAAAATATACTGTCACCTTTATAGTGGAAATGTGAACAATAATGGTGAAACAGTGCCAGAGGAGGAGAAGACAGATGAATAAAGAGGAAAGAACGCCGTTACTGGAAACAAGAGATTTAAAAAAGTATTTCAAAACAGGCGCAGGACTGCTTCATGCTGTCGATTCTATAAACATAAAGCTTTACCAGGGAGAGACTATCGGTGTAGTTGGTGAATCCGGATGTGGAAAATCCACGCTGGGCAGAACTATTCTCAAGCTTATTGAGCCTACATCAGGCGATATAATATATAACGGCAAAAATATAAGCAAACTGAGTACAAGGGCAATGCGTCCGCTGAGAAAAGAAATGCAGATTATATTCCAGGATCCTTACTCAAGTCTTGATCCGAGAAAATCTGTAATAGATATTATTTCTGAATACATGCTGATTCATAAGGTATATAAGTCGAAGAAGGAAACTTATCAGCATGCGGCAGAGCTGATGGACCTGGTTGGACTGGCCAGAAGATATGCAAACGTGTATCCTCATGAACTGGACGGCGGAAGACGTCAGCGCATAGGTGTGGCCAGGGCACTTTCTCTTAATCCTAAGTTTATAGTGTGTGACGAACCGGTTTCTGCACTGGACGTATCCATTCAGGCTCAGATACTGAATTTGCTGATGGATTTGCAAGATCAGCTTAATCTGTCATATATGTTTGTAACTCATGACCTTTCGGTAGTAAAACATATTTCAAATCATATCATGGTTATGTATCTTGGAGTATGCGTTGAGTTTGCAACGTCGGATGAGTTGTTTGAAAATCCGCTGCACCCTTATACACAGGTACTACTTGATGCGATACCGGAACCTACATTGGAAAGCAGAAATCAGCCATTTAAACTGATAAAGGGTGAAGTTACAAGCCCAATAAATCCGAAGCCGGGCTGCAGATTTGCAGGACGTTGTGAGCATTGTATGGAAGTGTGCACACAGGTTACGCCGGAGTATGTAGAGACAGAACCGGGTCATTTCGTAGCGTGCCATCTGGTAAACGGCCGGTAAACAAGAGGAGAAGTCTTCGATGGAAATTGAACTTACCGGGAAGATAATTGTATTGTTATCAGCCATTTTGTTCTTTGGGTATTTCGAGCAGCAGGTGACAGGCTTTGGAGCTACAGTATTCTGTTTGCCATTTGCCTTGTTGCTCATTCCCAGGGAAATATTCACACCGGTGGGGTGGTTTTTCACACTTGCTCAATCTGTTTACATACTGATAAGACAGCGAAACAAGATAAATAAACGTATGCTTCTTATATCGCTGCTGCTTGCAGGCACGTTAGGAACAATAATAGGGTATACCATAGTCGCCAGCTTTCCTTCTAAACCGTTGAAGATAGGGCTTGCTGTGTTTATTATCGCCCACTCTTCTCTCTCAATTTTTCGCAGCAGGCAGAAAAACGTCATACAAAGGAAACTGCGACTATGGCACTATATTTTCCCCGTAGGTAGCGGAGCAATGCAGGCTTCTTACGGTATAGGCGGCCCATTGCTTGTGGCTTTCCTGTCAAAGAGTATTTTCGATAAGGATGAGCTTAGAAGTACGCTGGCAGGATACTGGATTTTTCTGAATGGTTTCCTCCTTACCCAGAGTATGCTTACCACAGGAATTCCTTGTACAGCTTTAAAGTTATGGGCCATTTTGACACCGGCGGTGGTGTTGGGGATGATTGCTGGAAATATCGCACTTAAGAAAATAAACTCCGAACATTTTGGATTATTGATTAATATCGTTTTAATTTTCTCTTCACTTTTAATGGTGATATAGGAGTACGAATATGACCGGAGGATAATGATGGGAGAAGTATTTATATGCTTCTTCCATTACTTTAGTTTTTTTCAAAATCGGGAGCGGCTATATGATTGGATATGGAATAGGGTATATTGGAGACGGAAGTACATATAACTTTATGTCGGCGTACTTCGTCGTATTTCTGACTAATTGCGTCGGTATGAATTCATCGCTGGCTGCAGCTGTTTCATCTATCGCGTTGCTTGTAGAGGTTATTGCCGGTATGATAGTAGGACATGTATCGGACAACTGCAATTCTCGAATGGGACGGCGACGGCCGTTTATTCTGGTTTCGGCAATATGCATGCCTGTCATAATGGTGATGATCATGAGAACTATTCATGCATCTGCACCGATAATGTTTTTCTACTATCTTGTGCTATCAATTTTATTCCGAGCCGTATTTGCCACGTATGAAATACCTGTAGGAGCGTTTGGAGCCGAAATTGCGACAGGCTACGATGAGAGAACCAGTCTTCGAACCATAACTCGGGCATTCTCTATATTGGGTAGCACAATAGGATATGTTATGCCCCTTATGATTTTGGACTTTTTTCAAACAGAAGCTGAAGGCTGGCAGGCTATTGGAACGATAATCGCAGTAGCATGCTGTGCGAGTTGGCTTGGAACCTTTTTTCTGACGCGGTCCTATGCCGCAAATCCACAAAAACATGAAAAAAGACAGGATAAAATAATCCGTAATATAATCAAAAGCTACATCGAATTGTCAAAACTTAAAACGATGAGAATTCTGATTGTATATAAAGCTGCATTTACATGTGCTTTTTCTTTATTTAATGTAGGAACGGTGTATTATCTGCAAAATTGTCTTGGACTGGGGAATAAGTATTCCTCATATATGTACATACTGACCATATGCGTTTTTGTGATTATGACACCTATTGCAGGGAAAATGGCTTTGCACTTAGGTAAAGCAGTTCAGCAGAAAATCATATTTCTTTTTTCAGGTACAGTGGGGTGTATCGTGTATTTTACCATACCAGAGACTTTGGCAGGGGGAATAATGTACATAATCGCGTTTGCCATGACGCAGACCAGCTTCTGGCAGCTTAGCAATTCTATTTTCTATGATGTGGTGGAGGTGGACGAATTTAAGAATTCCAAAAGGCGAGAGGGAGATATAATGTCAATGGTGTCAGTACTCGGCACACTAATTACTGCCATAATAGTTCAGGTGTTCGGAGTGTTTCTTGAGATTTTCGGGTTCAATTCGACGTTGGGAATACAGCCCGAATCAGTGAAGATGTTTCTGAATGCTGCGTATATCCTGGTACCGTCAATTTGCTTTATAATCGGATATTTTGCGCTTAAAGTATTTCCGGTAAATAAAAATACGTTCAGCTCCTTGTTGAAAGCGTTAGAACTCCGAAGGCGGGGAAAAGATTACAGTCGATATATGGAAGATGTGAAAAAACTCTTGTAACTTCGCATCAGTAGGGTTGCATTTGACGGAAAGATAAATGCAAGAACAACGAGCGCTGCAAGATGGTTTGTCGCATGTAGCAGACTTTGACAAAAACTGAAGATATGGCAGATTGTGTCAAGGCGAAACTTGACAATTCCGGCCGTAAATAACCGAAAGGTCAAGGATTTCAGGCGTCTAATGCCCGGAAACCTTGACTTTTTTGCGTAACGATAGCTGTTTTGTAAAATATCGCCTTGACCCGCACTGGGGTTTCAGCGCCTTTTGTCAAAGTGCCGCTGCACAGGAAGAATGCAGACTCCGATAACGGCGGCTATTATTGCAGCTGTTGCGAACAGAGAGCGTCCCGCTATGAACGAGACCAGCATGGCCGAAAGAAACTGGCCCGAAAACATGGCCATGGTGCAGAGGCTGGCGTTTAAGCCCTTTCTCTCCGCAGTGCTTTTGCTGACCACAAGGCTGTTAAAGAGCGGCGTGGAGAGGCCGAAGCCCAGACCCATAAACACTACGGCAAGACCCAGCACGATCTTTGCGGAAGAAGCAAAGTAGAGCAGGTAGGCGATGCAGTAGCACGCGAAGGCTGCGGTAAGGCAGCCTTTGGACCCGAACCTTGTGACGATTTTCGGCATAAAGCCTGCCGCCAGAACTGCGATAAGATCCAGAACCGCAAGATAGTAGCCGGTAAAGGACGGGCTGTAGCCGAGAGAGTTCTGCATGTATATAGGAAGGGACACCATGGCCGTGAAGAACATGAGCATTCCCAGAAATGCTACGAGCAAGATGAGAGGGAGGGGTACGCCGCCTTTGACGACGGATTCATCGCCGCCGCCTTCCGTCATCTTTGAAATAGGCCCAAGCGCCGGAACGAAGGCGAGTATCATAATCAAAGCCAGGAACCCCATTCCGTATATGAAAAACGGCGCCTTCCACGAATAATCCGCCAGAAATCCGCTGACTCCGAGGAATATTACTCCGCCGAACTCCATTGACATTCCCTGAAGGGACAGTATCTTAAGCTGCATTTCGCCCTTGAAGAAGCCGGCGATGAGGGTGACTCCCGCGCTCATGACGGCAGCCGTTGCCGCGCCTAAGATAAAGCGGTCCAGAAACAATAGCGCCGCGTTCGGCATGAACGCTCCGAGGACGCCGGTGATTCCGTAAAGAAGCAGCCCGAAAACGCCGATTTTGTACGGGCCGGTTCTGTCTATGAGCTTTCCGAACAGAATAGAGGTTGCGACTACGCCTAAGGCGGGAGCCGTCACCAGCCATGACGCGAAGCTTCCGAGACCGCAGACCTCGCCAAGCTCGGGAAGGGCCGGGGTTATGGCGTTTCCCACCATTACGGTCAGACTGCTCATAAGCATGATGGCGGCTATTCCCGCTTTTCCGATATTCCTTTTATGACTTTCAAGATTTCCCATAACTTCTCCTCCGTAGGCTGCGTCTCAGGGCAACGCATTTTGTCGTATAAAAAGCCGCATACAAAAAAAGGATAGCAGACAAGCGAGGCTTAAGTCAATGCTATCCTTTTCTTTCAGGTGCCGGCGCAGCCTTTGCCGCGCGTTGCGCCGGAATTTATTACAAAATCCTTAGATGTCCAGATTTGCAGCCTTTACGTTATGCTTCTTCGTAAAGAATACGGAGAAGATGTAGATTGCAAGGTAGCAAGGTGCGCATACGTAGATGGCCGTTGCCTGGCTCGGATCCATGAGAGTTACGACCAGCATTGCGAGGAATGCCAGAACTCCCAGGATAGGAATGAGAGGGAAGGAGAGAACCTTGTAGTTCAGGTCGTTCAGGTTACCGCCCTCTGCGATGAAGCGTTTTCTGAATCTGTACTGGCAGATGCAGATTACGGAGTACATGAAGATGTTTCCTCCTCCGATGAAGTATACGATGAAGAGGTAAACGGTATCTTCTGCAACGAACTGGGAGATGATTCCCACCATGGAGAAGATCATGCTGATGACAAGCGCTCTGATAGGAACGCCGTTCTTTGCGGTCTTCTCGAAGAACTTCGGAGCCTGCTTGTACTTGGACATGGACCACATGTATCTTGCGCAGGCATAGGTGAAGTAGTTTCCGGAGGTCAGGGCAGCGATAAGAGCCACGATGTTGATGAGAAGAGCGGCTCCGTTGATGCCTGCTTCTCTGAATACGTATGCAAACGGGCTTCCAAGTACCGTAGCCTTTTCCCAAGGGAGAAGAGCTGCGATGATGGCGATGCTCAGAATCGTCGCTGCGATGAGAAGGAGAAGAGTAAGGTTGATTGCCTTAGGCATATCCTTTTCGTTTTTGATTTCTCCCGCGCTGGACGCAACTACCTCGGTTCCTGCATAAGCGTAGAAGGAGGAGAGGATTACCGCGCCGATACCTGCAGCGCCTGCAGGGAACAGTCCGCCGTGGTCAGTGTAGTTGGAAAATCCTACGGCTTCGCTTCCGACGAGACCCAGCATCATGGCAATACCGATTATGATAAATACCACAATGACAATCAGCTTAATGCTGGACACCCAGAACGAGATGTCGCCGAAAGCCTTTGCGTTAAGCACGTTGAGGAAGAAAAGCAGCGCCGAGAATATGACTATCCACAGCCACGTCGGAGAGTTCGGGATAATATCCCGCATAATGATTGCCGCCGCTACTACCTGAGCCGTTATGGTGGCCGCCGCGCCTACCCAGTTTACCCAGCCGATGGTGAAGCCCATGGCAGGACTGATAAATTCGGAGGAATATGCCTGAAGGCTTCCCGCAACCGGCATGGCGGAGGAAAGCTCGCCCAGACACGATGTCATAAGAAATACGATAATACCGCCGATAAGGTAGGCAACCAGGGCGCCGCCCGGGCCTGCGGTTCCGATTACGTCGCCGGAGCTTAAGAAAAGTCCGGTTCCGATGGTGGAACCTACACCTGTCATGATTGCAGCCTTTGTGGTCATGGTCCTCTTAAGACCGGTGCTGGTTTTCATGACGTTTTCAATACAAGGGATTTTGTCATTTTTGCTCATCGTAAAACACTCCTTTCACATGCAAAAACCTACTTCAGCAGGTCCCTTATGAGCCTGTCGTAAAGGTCCGGAAGAACGTCGAAGTTGTAGTGCCTTTCCAGCCTTTCCGTATGTTTATGAAAATCCTTTCCGTACCCGCCGAGCACTATGCCGGGCACGCGGAATTTTCTCAAAGCGTCCTCCGGGAACTGATATATGCTGCCGATTCCCACCAGATTCTCGAACAGGGAATCGAAGTTCATTCCTTCCGCAAGTCCTGTGTAGCACATATCCGAAATTCCCATATAGTAATTCTTCATTTTAAGCGTTTCGCCGTATTTTTCGCCGGCGTAGTCTATGATTCTTCCGCACGCCGCGAGAAGCTCTGCTGCGTCCTTATCATCCCGGGGAATGTAAACGTCAGGGTAGTAAGGCGGAATTACGGCTACGACGATGGCAGGCTTCTTCGCTTTCATGGCTTCGTAAACGGTCTTTACTATCTGCACGCTTACGGTCTGAATCTCGGCGCCGCCGGAAATCATCCCGTCCGCAAGCTCTCTTATGCGGCCGTCCAGAGCGCCCTTTCCTCCCTCAAAATCTGCACATGCCTGCTCGTAGAGTTCCCTGAAGGTGACAACGCATGTCTCGGCGTCGTATACTACGGGGTCGGCGCCGGTGGCTTTTTTGTATTCTGCCGCCTTTGCTCCGACAAAATCTTTAGACGCTTCAAAAGCCTCCCGGCCTATTCGCAGGAGCTTCTCCATTACCTCGGCCGGGTTAAGCTTTACCGTCACAAGGTTATAGTAGGAAGCCGTATAAAGAGGCGTCGAAACCGAGTAGGTAGGCTTCATATCCCTGAAGCTGAGGCACACTGGAGGCGGAGTAATCTCGCCCATACTGGTCTGGCAGAACTCCGGATTCAGGTGCATGCGCCTGTAGACCTCGCAGGCCATGAGATCCGGGTCGATGCCCATAAACGGCTCGGCTCCGTGGCACGCTTCTCCTGCAAAGAAGAACATCGGCATAACCTTGCCCGACGCACCGTAGTGGATGTATTTATCGGTGTCCCGGGACGGGTCGTCGGACATGAAGCACTCCGTAAGGAGAAAAGCTTTGTAGTGTACGCCTTTTTCTCTTTCAAAATCGTTTAAAAACGATACGGCCTGGAGCATGCCTTCGGAGTTGGTCTCCTCACCGCATACCGCAACGTAGAGCAGGTTGCCGTTCAGAGGAGGCTTGTCTCCCGCCTCTGCGGCCTTCTTTGTCTCCTCGTCAAAATGCCTCATAAGTTCGATGCAGAGGGCGTGGCCGAACTTCATATCCGCAGTGCCTCTGCCGAAAATCCACTTTCCGCTTTCCAGGTCTTTTCTGCTGTCATCGTCCATGGGAAGCTCACTGATCCTTGCGTTTATCTCGTCCAGATCAAAGGCGTAATCCTTCAGGCTTCCGTACTCCTCCACGTCCACCACGTCGTAGTGACCCGTAAGTATAACGGTTTCCTTCGATTCCGGAGCAAGTTCCATATAAGCCGTGACTATCGACCTGCCGAGATGATCCTTCTCCACGGGAACCAGCTTCACATTTTCCGGGTGCGCCCTGAAATACGGTATCTCCATGACTAAATCTTTAATGGCACCCGCAACGGGAACCTCCGACGGCGTTCCGGAAACACCGGGCACTTTGATAAGAGCCTTCATCAGGTTGTATAAGTTTTCCTTTGAAATCATAAGCTGTGCAAGCCTCCTTTCGTACGATGAAGTGATAAAGTAAAATCATAATAATAATTATATAGCCTGTCGCCGAAAAAACAAGTGATAAATCAGAATGTTTGAAGATATGATGGGGATTAGAAAAGCCATCTGCCGTAGAGGTTAGTTAAGTAAAAACTGCATTGGACGCAGTGCTGGCGTAACAAAGTACCACAACTCGGTTTGGACGCCGCATTTCCGGAGGAGATTTGCGACGTGCTCGGTCTTCGGGAATACGAAAAGGGCGAATACATTACGCTGTCCGGCACTTCGTAGTTGTCGGCTACGGGTGGTGTGGAAATGGTGTTGCCCGTTATCTTCATGCGCCAGGTGAAAATGTCAGTGTGTGCGGTACAGGCATCGGAGTTTCTTCTTCGGCTATCGCGATGGATGCCCTTTCGCAGCCATCCGAATGGGGGACACAGCGAAAGAATACGCGCCAATCAAACGCGACGTGCGATGAGTCCGTAAGACCATATGACAATGGACACGAAGGCTGCCTTTCATATTGAAGCATCAGCAATCTAATCACAAACCCATTTGGGCGGATGATAAACCCTCCGCTCTTTTCTATTGCAGTTATGGAAAATACTATTAAAATCAATGCTTCAACCATAACAGAGTTATGGTTGAAACGATAATCTAAAATGGTTTTCCATAATCGAAACAGAAATCAGGAGTTAAATGGCAGCGTCAAACGGGAATCCGGAACTGACACTAACAGTAAATGGTAAATTTCTGCTAAAAATCAGCTGCAAACATCGTAAAACAAAAGCTGACAGGGCCTCGGTTATGGTTACTGGCATACAGCTAACGTTTTTCCATAACTCAGTTAAGGTCAGCGAGTTGAAATATGTAAGTTTTGCATAACTGCACTTCGGCCAAATTATGGGGTTATGCAAAACATTACAGACTGCACATTTTGATGAACCCTGATACGTTGTTGCCTTCAGGTATGTAAATCGCAGTAAAATACGTGGGCCGCGAACCGGAAAACATGGCCTTGCGGCCCAGACCCACGCGCTACACCCTTTAGCGGGGCGGCCCCCGCGGCCCAGAGTACCGCGTCCCGCTGCCGGCCGTACTACCCAAAGCCACCACCCGCCACCGCTTTACCAAACGCCCGTATCCGTGTGCATACTCACGTCCCCTAACCCCCTGAAAATCGCCGTTTCTCTCCGGAAAAAACCCGAAAATACCGCGAAAAAGATTTGAAAAAAGTGTTGCATTACGGTTTTCTTTATTATATACTTATATGGCTTGCTTTAGGCGATGACGCAGGAAGTTGCTGTGCTATCAGGTAATTCCTGCCGAGAAGTCCTCACCAGATGGGGGCGGAAGGTGTTCGCCGGCTTTTGCTTTGTGTAAAAAATAAAGAAACGCACGGAGGCGTGTACAGAGCAGGCAAAATCGCTACATGCCTTGAAAGAGCGGGCACGGAGCACCTTGTACAAGTATAGCGAAAACAGTACAGAATCGTTTAGGAGGAAAAAATGAGCGAATTACAGAAAATCAGAATCAAGCTTAAGGCTTATGACCACGCACTGCTGGATCAGTCCGCAGCGAAGATCGTTGAGACTGCCAAGAAGACCGGAGCAGACGTTTCCGGACCTATTCCACTGCCTACCGAGAAGGAAGTAGTGACAATCTTAAGAGCGGTTCATAAGTATAAGGACAGCAGAGAGCAGTTTGAACAGAGAACCCATAAGAGACTTATCGACATCAACAACGCAACTCTTCAGACTACCGACGCTCTCACTAAGATCGATCTGCCTGCAGGCGTTGACATCGAGATTAAGCTGTAAAAATTAACTAAGTAAGGGACACTCCCTTAGTATGATCGGGAAAAGCGAAGGCCCGCGGCAGGCGAAGGGTTGCGAAAAGCCTGAAGCCGGGAGATGAAGCCGGAACCGATCCGCTGTAAGATTCAAGGAGGAAAAATACATGAAAACAATCTTGGGAAAGAAAATCGGAATGACTCAGATTTTCGCGGAAACAGGCGAAGTAATTCCTGTAACCGTTATCGAGGCAGGTCCGGAAACAGTTACTCAGGTAAAGACAGTTGAAACCGACGGCTACGACGCAGTTCAGGTAGGATTCAGCGAAGCTAAGCCGCAGAGAGTAAACAAGCCTATGAAGGGCCACTTCGACAAGAACGGCGTAACCTATAAGAAGCATCTTGCCGAGTTCAGACCTGAAGAGGGCGAGACTTACGAAGTAGGTCAGACCATCACCGTTGCAGACTTTGAGGTAGGCAGCAAGATGGACGTAACAGGAGTATCCAAGGGTAAAGGAACTCAGGGCAACATCAAGAGACACGGACATCACAGAGGCCCGATGACTCACGGCTCTAAGCATAAGAGACTCCACGGAGCTCTCGCGGCCGGTACTTATCCTTCCAGAGTATTCAAGGGAAATAAGTCGCCGGGAAGAATGGGACGCGAAACCGTTACCGTTCAGAACGTTGTTTTAGTCAAGACAGACGCTGACAGAAACCTCATGCTCATCAAGGGCGCAGTACCTGGTGGCAAGGGTAGCCTTGTAAAGGTTAGATACGCTGTCAAGGGTCAGGACAAATAGAGCCTGAGAAAGGAGGAGACACAACATGGCAAAAGTAACTATGCTCAACATGGCCGGAAAAGAAGCCGGCACTATCGAGCTCAAGGATGAAATATTCGGAATCGAGCCAAACGCCGACGCTGTCCATGCAGTAGTTGTAAACTACCTCGCTAACCAGAGACAGGGTACACAGTCAGCAAAGACCAGAGCTGAAGTAAGAGGAGGCGGACGCAAGCCTTTCAGACAGAAGGGAACCGGCCGTCACAGACAGGGAAGCTCCACAGACCCGTCCCAGGTAGGAGGCGGAATCGTGTTTGCACCGAAGCCGAGAGATTACAGATATTCTGTTCCTAAGAAGCTTAAGAGACTTGCTCTTAAGTCCGCTCTCTCCGCAAAGGTTGCAGACAAGGAAATAATCGTTCTCGACGAGCTGAAGCTTGACGCTCCTAAGACTAAGGAAATGGTAAATATCCTTTCCAACGTCAAGGCCGGAAAGAAAGCTCTCATCGTAACGGCTGAGAAGGACGAGAACATAGTAAAGTCCGCAGCCAACATTCCGGGAGTAAGAACCGCTCTCGTGGGAACGATGAACGTATATGAAATCGTAAACCATAACAGCTTCATCGTAACCAAAGAGGCTGTAGAGAAGATTCAGGAGGTGTACTTATAATGAGATCCGCATACGACGTAATCATAAAGCCTGTCATCTCCGAGCGCAGCATGGACTTGGCCCAGCAGAAGAAATACACTTTCAAAGTGGCTAAAGACGCCAACAAGACTCAGGTTAAGCTGGCAGTTGAAGAGATTTTCGGTGTTGAGGTAAAGAAAGTCAACATCATGAACATTGACGGTAAAGTAAAGAGAATGGGAAGAAACGTCGGAAAGACTTCTTCATATAAGAAGGCAATCGTCACCCTTACCGACGGAAGCAAAGAAATCGAATTCTTCCAGAGTCTGTAATATAGGAGGTAGAGAGAAATGGGAATTAAAAAATACAATCCGACCTCTCCTGGTTTAAGAGGTATGACGGTTTCCACTTTTGAGGAAATCACTGCTAAGACCCCTGAGAAATCTCTTACAGTTACACTCAAGAAGCACTCCGGAAGAAACTCCAGAGGTAAGATTACTGTAAGACACAGAGGCGGCGGCGTAAGACCTAAGTACAGAATTATCGACTTCAAGAGAAACAAGGACGATATTCCTGCTACTGTAAAGACTATCGAGTACGATCCGAACAGAAGCGCTAACATCGCACTGCTCTTCTATGCGGATGGTGAAAAGAGATACATAATCGCCCCTAACGGACTGAAGGTAGGAGATGTAATCTACTCCGGTCCTGAAGCGGACATCAAGGTAGGAAATGCTCTTCCTATCGCCAACATTCCTGTAGGTACCATCATTCACAACATCGAGCTTAAGCCTGGAAAGGGCGCTCAGATGGTAAGATCCGCAGGAAACGGCGCGCAGCTCATGGCTAAGGAAGGAAGATACGCCCAGGTAAGACTCCCGTCCGGAGAAGTAAGAAAGGTTCTCATGACCTGCAGAGCCACCATCGGTGAGGTTGGAAACGAAGAACACGCCAACATCCAGATAGGTAAGGCAGGAAGAAAGAGACACATGGGATGGAGACCGACCGTAAGAGGTTCCGTAATGAACCCTAACGACCATCCACACGGCGGTGGTGAGGGTAAGGCTCCTGTAGGACGCAAGAGCCCTGTAACTCCTTGGGGTAAGCCTGCTCTCGGTTACAAGACCAGAAAGAAGAACAAGGCTTCCAACAAGTACATCGTTAAGAGAAGAAATGAGAAATAAGGAAGGAGCATAGATAATGGGCAGATCACTTAAAAAAGGTCCTTTCGTAGACGCCAAGCTTCTTAAGAGAATAGAGGCTATGAACGAAGCTAACGAAAAGAAGGTTATCAAGACCTGGTCAAGACCATCTACTATATTCCCACAGATGGTGGGACACACTATCGCAGTCCATGACGGCAGAAAGCATGTTCCTGTATATATCACTGAGGACATGGTAGGACACAAGCTCGGAGAATTTGCTCCGACCAGAACTTACAGAGGTCATGCTGCAGACAAATCGTCTAAAGTTAGATAAGAAAAGGAGATAAGATAATGGAAGCAAAAGCAGTTGCAAAATACGTAAGAATGTCTCCTATCAAGCTGAAGCCTGTGGCAGATCTGGTAAGAGGCAAAGACCTTAACGAGGCCCTCACTATTCTGAGGTTCACCCCGGGTAAGGGAGCAGAGATTTTCGAGAAGGTTGTAAAATCCGCTGCCGCTAACGCAGAGAACAACTTCGACATGAATCCTGATAATTTATATGTTGCAGAAATCTATGCTCACCAGGGCCCTACGATGAAAAGATGGAGAGCCGGTTCTCAGGGAAGAGCATCTATAATCCTCAAGAGATCCAGCCACGTAGGCGTTACTCTGAAGGAAAGAGACTAAGATAGGAGGTTTCACTGAATGGGTCAGAAAGTAAGCCCTCATGGTTTGAGAGTGGGCGTAATAAAAGACTGGAATTCTAAGTGGTATGCAGACAAGGGAAACTTTGCCGACATGCTGGTAGAAGATAACAAGATTAGAGAATATGTAAAGAAGAAGCTTTACGTAGCAGGAGTCTCCAAGGTCCTCATCGAGAGATCCGCTGAGAACAAGATCAAGGTAACGGTTCTCACCGCAAGACCTGGTATGGTTATCGGCCATGCAGGAAACGGCGTTGACGAGCTGAAGAAGGCTCTCGTAAAGCTTACAAAGAAGGATATAGACATCTCCATCGAGGAGATCAGAAGATCCGAACTGGACGCACAGCTTACCGCTGAAAGCGTTGCTCAGGCTCTCGAGAGAAGAGTTTCCTTCAGAAGAGCCATGAAGCAGGCTATTTCCAGAACTATGAAGGCAAATGCCAAGGGAATAAAGATTCTCTGTTCCGGAAGACTGGGCGGTGCTGAAATCGCCAGAAGCGAAAAGTACAGCGAAGGAAATGTTCCTCTCCATACGATAAGAGCAGACATCGACTACGGCTTTGCTGAAGCTGACACCACTTACGGAAAGATCGGCGTAAAGGTATGGATCAACCACGGAGAAATCCTTGACAAGGGACTCCAGAGCCCGGTTCGTGAGGAAAAGCGCGACAGACGCGAAAGAAGAGGCAAGGGCGAAAGAAGAAGAAACGACAGAAGAAGAGATGACAGAAGAAGAGACGACCGTCAGCCTGCAGCCAAGGTAGCGCTTCCGAGAACCAGAAAGGCTCCTAAGGCCAAGCCTGAAGCAGAAGCTCCTCAGGTGGAAGCTCCTGCAGCAGAAACAGCAGCAGTAACCGAAGAATAATCGATAGAAGAAAGGAGGAACAAAGCCATGTTGATGCCAAAGCGCGTTAAACATAGAAGAGTTCACAGAGGTAGAATGAAGGGCGTAGCTACCAAGGGCAACAAGATTACCTACGGTGAGTACGGTCTCATTGCGCAGGAATGCGGATGGATCACCTCCAATCAGATAGAGGCTGCCAGAATTGCCATGACCAGATCTATCAAAAGAGGTGGTAAGGTATATATCAAGATATTCCCACACAAGTCGGTAACCAAGAAACCTGCCGAAGTAAGAATGGGTTCCGGTAAAGGTGCTCCTGAATACTGGGTAGCAGTAGTTAAGCCGGGCAGAGTAATGTTCGAAATTGAAGGAGTAACAGAAGAGCAGGCAAGAGAAGCAATCAGACTTGCAAGCCATAAGCTCCCTGTTAAGTCTAAGTTTGCCATCAAGGGCCAGGAAGCAGCAAAGGGTGGTGAAGCATAATGGAATTGAAGAAAATGAGAGAAATGACCGATATCGAACTCGCAGCTGAGCTCGAAAAAATGAAGAAAGAACTCTTCAATTTGAGATTCCAGCACGTTACAGGACAGCTTGAGAACCCTGTAAAGATGAGAGAAGTTAAGAGAAACATCGCAAGAGTTAAAACCATAATCAGAGAAAAAGAGCTTGAAAAGGCTAATGCCTAACGGAAAGGAGGATGTATTATGGCAGCAGAAAGAAACAGAAGAAAGACCATGGTCGGCGTTGTAGTAAGCGACAAAATGGATAAGACTGTAACAGTTGCAATCGAAGACTTCGTAAGACATTCCCTTTACGGAAAGGCTGTAAAGAGAACCAAGAAGGTAAAGGCTCACGACGAGAATAACGAATGCAATGTAGGAGATAAGGTAAGAATTATGGAGACAAGACCTCTGTCCAAGGACAAGAGATGGAGACTTGTCAATGTAGTTGAGAAAGCTAAATAAGGAGGCACCAGTATGATTCAGACAGAAACAAGACTGAAAGTCGCTGACAATTCCGGTGCAAAGGAACTTCTGTGCATACGCATTCTCGGCGGTACCAGCCGTCAGTATGCGAACATAGGCGATATAATCGTTTGCGCTGTAAAGGAAGCAACACCTGGCGGCGTAGTTAAGAAGGGCGACGTTGTAAAGGCTGTCGTTGTAAGATCTTCTAAGGGTGTTAGAAGAGCTGACGGAAGCTATGTGAAGTTCGACCAGAACGCAGCAGTTATCATAAAGAGTAAAGAGGACAAGACTCCGGTAGGAACCCGTATCTTTGGACCAGTAGCAAGAGAGCTGAGAGATAAGGGATTCATGAAGATCGTGTCTCTGGCTCCGGAAACTTTATAGGAGGTGTAGCGAATGCGTATTAAAAAGGATGATACGGTAATCGTTATTACCGGAAAAGATAAAGGCAGAACCGGAAAAGTTCTCAGAGCTATACCGGAAAAGAACAGAGTAGTCGTAGAAGGCGTTAACATTCAGACAAAGCATCAGAAGCAGACCAGAACCGCTCAGGCTGAGATCAGACACATCGAGGGTCCTATCGACGCTTCCAACGTAATGTACTACGACACCAAGGCTAAAGCACCAGTAAAAATCGGTTACAAGGTTGAGGGCGACAAGAAAGTAAGAATCAACAGAAAAACCGGAAAGACTATAGACTAAGAAAGGAGGAGAAGGTTTTGACAGCAAGACTTAAGGAAACTTACAAGACTAAAGTATATCCTGCTCTTCAGGAAAAGTTCGGATATGAGAATCCTATGATGATTCCTAAGCTTACCAAGGTTACCATCAACATGGGTCTGGGCGAAGCCAAGGACAACATCAAACTTCTCGAGACTGCAGTTAAGGAAATCGGCCTTATCACCGGTCAGAAGCCGGTAACCACCAAGGCAAGAAAGTCCATCGCCAACTTTAAGGTAAGAC
The DNA here is from genome assembly GCA_949287095.1 of uncultured Bacillota bacterium. GTDB lineage: Bacteria > Bacillota > Clostridia > Peptostreptococcales > Anaerovoracaceae > Avanaerovorax. The sequence goes on along the minus strand of CASEFA010000001.1, from coordinate 137,329 downwards.
AGGGAATGCCTGTAGGCGCCAAGGTAACTTTAAGAGGCGACAACATGTACGATTTCGTTGATAAGCTCTTCAACATCTCTCTTCCTAGAGTAAGAGACTTCAAGGGCGTTAGCAGAAACTCCTTTGACGGAAGAGGAAACTACTCCATGGGTATCAAGGAGCAGCTCATCTTCCCTGAAATCAACTACGATGACGTAGACATGATAAAGGGAATGAACATCGTATTTACTACTACGGCAAAGACTGACGAAGAGGCAGCAGCTCTTCTCGAGTTCCTGGGAATGCCGTTTGAGAAGAACTAGGAGGTTAAAATGGCAAAGACATCTCTTAAGGTTAAACAGCAGAGAAAGCCTAAGTATTCGACCCGTGCGTATACGAGATGCAGAATATGCGGAAGACCTCATTCTGTACTCAGAAAGTACGGCATCTGCCGTATATGCTTCAGAGAATTAGCATATAAGGGAGAAATACCTGGGGTTAGAAAAGCCAGCTGGTAAAATAGTTACATCAGTGCACAGGCGGGCGGCAGCCCGAACCGTGCAAGAGGAAGGAGAAATACTGTAATGACAATGACAGATCCAATCGCGGATATGCTGACGAGAATCAGAAATGCCAATACAGCAGGTCATGAGACAGTTGAAATCCCGGCGTCCAACATCAAGAAATCCATCGCCGAGATTCTGTTAAACGAAGGCTATATCAGCAAGTACGAAGTTATCGACGATAACAAGCAGGGCATCATAAAGATCGAAATGAAGTATGGTGCAGGCAAGGAAAGAGTAATAAGCGGAATCAAGAAGATCTCCAAGCCGGGCCTTAAGGTTTACGCTAAGGCTAACGAAGTGCCTAAGGTACTGGGCGGCCTCGGAATCGCTATCATCTCTACTTCAAAGGGAGTAATCAGCGACAAGGAAGCCAGAAAGCTGGGCGTTGGCGGAGAAGTAATCTGTTATGTATGGTAGGAGGTAAGAAATATGTCAAGAATAGGTAGAAAACCTGCTCAGCTTCCTGCCGGTGTAGAGGTTACCGTAGACGCTAACAACATGGTAACCGTAAAGGGACCTAAGGGTCAGCTGCAGGAACAGATCAGCAAGCTTATAGATATAGAAGTAAAAGACGGAGAAGTAGTTTTCACCAGAACTTCCGACGATAGAAACTACAGATCTCAGCACGGTCTTGCAAGAACACTTGTAAACAACATGATTATCGGCGTAACCAGCGGATTCGAGAAGAGAATGACTCTCGTAGGCGTAGGTTACAGAGCTGAGAAGAAGGGCAAGACTTTAGTGATGAACCTGGGATATTCCCATCCTGTTGAGATGCCGGATCCTGAAGGAATCACCACCGAAGTTCCTGATCCTAACACTGTAGTAGTAAAGGGTATCGACAAAGCCGCAGTAGGAAACTACGCTGCAGTAATCAGATCTTGGAGAGAGCCTGAACCTTACAAGGGCAAGGGTATCAAGTACGAGAACGAGGTTATTCGCAGAAAAGAAGGCAAAGCCGGTGCTAAATAAGTGAAAGGAGTGAAGTGAAAATGGCAAAGGAAAGCAGAAACGACAAGCGTCTGAAAAGACACGCAAGAGTCAGAAAAAACCTGTCCGGAACTCCTGAAAAACCGAGACTTTGTGTTTTCAGATCCAACAAGAACATCTCTTGTCAGATCATAGACGATGTAAATATGACTACACTGGTAGCGGCGTCCTCCACCGATAAGGACCTTAAGGGAACCTTTGAACACGGCGGAAACAAGGAAGCTGCCAGAAAAGTAGGAGAGGCTGTAGCACAGAGAGCTCTTGCCAAGGGCATCAGCGAGGTTGCTTTCGACAGAGGCGGATTCCTTTATCACGGAAGAGTTAAGGAACTTGCTGAAGGCGCCCGTGAAGGCGGATTGAAATTCTAACAGGAGGAAATAAGGAATGCGTAATATCATAGATGCATCCAAGCTGGACTTGAAGGAAAACATCGTCAGCATCAGACGTGTTGCCAAGACCGTTAAGGGCGGAAGAAACATGCGTTTCTCCGTAACCGTAGTAGTAGGTGACGGCAACGGATATGTAGGCGTTGGTCTCGGAAAGGCTCAGGAAATTCCTGAAGCTGTAAGAAAAGCTACCGAGGATGCAAAGAAGAAACTCATATATGTTCCAATCGTAGGAACCACAGTTCCTCATACAGTAACGGGCGTATTCGGAGCAGGCAAGGTTCTCATCATGCCGGCTGCGCCTGGTACCGGAGTTATCGCAGGTTCTTCGGTGAGAACCGTACTGGAATCTGCAGGACTTAAGAACGTAAGAGCTAAATCCCTGGGTTCTTCCAACACCGGAAACATGGCTCTTGCAACTATCGAGGGACTCAGAAACCTTATGACAGTTGAGAAGGTGGCAAAGCTGAGAGGCAAGACACCTGAAGAAATTTTAGGATAGGAGGATACGCGAAATGGCAATGTTAAAAATCACTTTAACTAAGAGCACCATCGGCGCTTCCCCTAAACAGAAGAAAGTAGTCGAAGCGTTAGGACTCAGAAAGATGCATCGCAGTGTTGAATTAGCCGACACACCTCAGACCCGCGGTGCTATTGCGAAAGTATCGCATCTAGTAACTGTAGAAGAAATCTAAGGATAGGAGGTGCAAGGTATAATGAAACTGCATGAATTAAGAGCTCCTGAAGGTTCCAAGAAGAACCCTAAAAGAAAGGGCCGCGGTACCGCTACCGGTCAGGGAAAGACTGCCGGCAGAGGTATGAACGGCCAGAAGTCCAGAAGCGGCGGCGGAGTAAGACTCGGATTCGAGGGTGGACAGATGCCGCTGTACAGACGTCTTCCTAAGAGAGGCTTCACCAACAAATGGGCTAAGGAATATTCCATCGTGAACGTGGAGGAGCTTAACAGATTTGAGGCCGGTACCGTGGTTACACCTGAGGTTCTTATCGAGGCCGGAATGGTAAAGCAGGTTAAAGACGGCGTTAAGATTCTCGGAGATGGAGCTTTAGACAAGGGCATCACGGTAAAGGCACAGAAGTTTACCAGGACTGCAATTGAAAAGATAGAAGCTGCCGGAGGAAAGGCAGAGGTGATCTGATATGGATCTGCTGAATAATGTAGCGAAAGCGTTTAAGATTCCTGAAATACGCAGAAAGCTGATATTTACGCTGCTTATGCTGGTGGTTTTCAGGATCGGTTCAAGCATACCTGTGCCGGGCATCGACAGAGATGTCCTGGCTCAGACCTTCAGCGGCGATGCAGGACTGCTGGATCTCTTCGACCTGTTTTCGGGCGGAGCATTCAGCAACTTCACCATCTTTGCGCTTAGCATTACGCCGTATGTAACGGCAAGCATTATTATGCAGCTTCTGGGTATAGCATTCCCGTATTTCGAAAGGCTTGCCAAGGAAGGCATGACCGGAAGAAAGAAAATGGCTCAGATAACGAGATACATGACTGTGGTTCTGGCTCTGATTCAGGCGCTGGGACTTACGGTGGGTCTGTTCAGAGGAGCCGTAATCGATCAGACGTGGTTCTCCTTTGCGGTAATCATACTGGTTCTTACGGCGGGTACGGCCTTCCTCATGTGGCTCGGAGAGCAGATAAATGAAAACGGAATCGGAAACGGTATTTCCCTGATAATCTTCAGCGGTATCGTTGCGAGAATTCCGAGCGGCATCAGAAGCATGTGGACCCAGTACAGGGAAGGACAGCTTGGCATCGTGACCATAATCCTGTTCCTCTTAGCTGCAGTAGTGGTAATTCTGGGAATCATCGAAGTACAGCAGGGAACGAGAAGAATTCCTGTTCAGTATGCGAAGAGAGTAGTCGGAAGAAAGATGTACGGCGGACAGTCTACTCATATTCCGCTGAAAGTAAACCAGGCCGGAGTAATTCCTGTAATCTTCGCACTTTCGCTGATTCAGACTCCGATTATGCTTGTAAATTTCTTCCCGGGAACAGGGTTTGCCGAATTTGTTACGAAGTGGCTTTCTCCAAGCGGAAACCCGGGAGTATGGGTATATGCGGCATTTAACATTCTGCTCATCATATTCTTCAACTATTTCTACACTACGGTTACATTCAATCCTGTGGAAATAGCGCAGAACATGAAGCAGAACGGCGGATTTATCCCGGGTATAAGACCGGGCAGAGCTACCGTGGAATATCTCACAAAGGTAATGAGCAGAATTTCCTTCGTGGGAGCAATCTTCCTGGCTGTTGTTGCAACACTTCCTACTATCGTAGGACAGCTTACGGGAATGAACATCCACTTCGGCGGAACGTCACTCCTTATTGCTGTAGGTGTGGCTATAGATACCATGAAGCAGCTGGAAAATCAGATGGTAATGAGAAATTATTCCGGATTTCTTAAATAAGAGGGGATGAGACAAATGCTGAGAACAATTCTGTTAGGGCCTCCGGGAGCCGGCAAAGGCACTCAGGCTGTGAAAATAGTTGAGAAGTACGGCATTCCGCACATTTCCACGGGGGATATCTTCCGTGAGAACATCAAAAACGGCACTGAGCTTGGAAAGAAGGCTCAGGAGTATATGAACCGCGGAGAGCTGGTTCCCGACGAACTGGTGGTTGAAATAGCCACCGACAGACTTCTTAAGGACGACTGTAAAGAAGGTTTCCTTCTTGACGGTTTCCCGAGAACAGTATTTCAGGCTGAAAAACTGGATGAGTTTTTACAGGCTCACGGCCAGAAGCTTGATGTCGTGATCGATATAGAGGTGGAAAAGCAGGAGCTGCTTACCAGACTTACCGGACGGCGTGTTTGCAGGAAGTGCGGCGCAAGCTACCACATCGTAAACATACCTCCTAAGAAGGAAGGCATTTGTGACATCTGCGGCGGAGAACTCTTCCAGAGAGACGACGACACCGTAGAAACCGTTGAGAACAGAATAGAAGTCTATAAGGCGCAGACAATGCCTTTAGTGGACTACTACAAGAAGGCAGGAAATCTTGCCGAGATCGACGGATCCGGTGATCTCGACAGAGTATTTGCGGATATCGTAAAAGCACTGGGTGAGTAAAATGATAGTCATCAAATCAAAAGAAGAAATAGGGCTTATGCGTGAGTCGGGCAAGGTTACGGGACATGTTCTCAACGCCCTGTCTGACTACATAAAGCCGGGGCTGACAACTTTGGACATTGACGATTTTGTTCGTGAAATAATCACGAGCCATAAGATGATTCCGACGTTTAAAGACTACGGCGGATTCCCCGGCAACGCCTGTGTTTCGGTAAACGATGAAATAGTACACGGGATTCCTTCGGCGGACAGAGTGCTTCAGGAGGGCGACATCGTCAGCGTGGACGTGGGCTCTACCTATAAGGGCTATGTCAGCGACGCCGCAAGAACGTATCCTGTGGGAAAAATAAGCGAGGAAGCCCAGCGGCTTATAGACGTAACCCGCCAAAGCTTCTTTGCCGGCATAAAGTACGCCAGAGTCGGATACAGACTTTCCGACATTTCTCACGCCATACAGTGTGAGGCGGAAGCTGCGGGCTTTTCGGTAATAAGAGATTTCGTGGGTCACGGAGTCGGAAGGGAGCTTCATGAAGATCCTCAGATTCCCAACTACGGAAAGCCGGGAAAGGGACCGCGCCTTGCGGAAGGAATGGTCTTTGCCATAGAGCCGATGATTGCGGAGGGAACCTACGAGGTGGAAACCCTGGGCAACGACTGGACTGTGGTGACGGCAGACGGAAAGCTTTCAGCCCACTATGAGAATACTGTAGTTATAAACGATGGTGAGCCTGAGCTGCTTACATTGATATAGGAAGAGGTGTAAACCAAATGGCTAAGAAAGATGTAATCGAGGCAGTCGGAACGGTTGTAGACGCCCAGCCTAACGCCATGTTCAAGGTCAGGCTTGAAAACGGATTCGAGGTGCTGGCGCATATTTCCGGCAAGATAAGAATGAACTACATAAGGATTCTTCCGGGAGATAAGGTTAAAGTAGAGCTTTCACCTTACGACCTTACCCGCGGCAGAATCATATGGAGAGATAAATAACCGTTAAAAAGGCAGAATGGAAGGAGTTTAAAGATGAAAGTAAGAGCATCCGTAAAGCCAATCTGCGAAAAGTGCAAGGTTATCAAGAGACACGGAAAAGTAATGGTCATCTGCGAGAACCCTAAGCACAAGCAGAGACAGGGCTGATTAAGTCAGTTTAATTTCGCTGCACGAACCGGGTATGCAGCGTGTAAAGTAATATTTGTTTTTTAGAGCGCCTGTCTATATCACCCCCGGAAAGGTGACGGAAGATAGGAGAAGGAGGAAACGTATGGCTCGTATAGCCGGTGTAGACTTACCAAGAGAAAAGAGGGTAGAAATCGGTTTAACTTACATTTACGGTATAGGCAGACCTACCTCGCTGGCAATCTTAGAGAAGGCCGGAGTAAACCCTGACACCAGAGTTAAGGACCTCACAGAAGATGAGGCCGGCAGAATCAGAAAGATTATCGACAGCGAATATGCAGTTGAGGGAGATCTCAGAAGAGAGGTTTCCATGAACATCAAGCGTCTCATGGAAATCGGAAGCTACAGGGGCATCAGACACAGAAGAGGCCTTCCTGTAAGAGGTCAGAAAACCAAGACTAATGCCAGAACCCGCAAAGGTCCTAAGAAGACCGTGGGCAGAAAGAAAAAATAAGAAGGAGGTAGGAAACAATGGCTAAAGCTGTAAAGAAGACAGTCAGAAAAAAGAAAAGAGAACGCAAGAACATTGAAAAAGGCCAGGCACATATCCAATCCACCTTTAACAATACTTTAGTTACTCTTACAGATTCAAACGGTAACGCGCTTGCATGGTCCAGCGCAGGTTCCCTCGGATTCAAGGGTTCCAGAAAGTCGACTCCTTTTGCGGCACAGATGGCGGCAGAGACTGCTACAAAGGCTGCAATGGAGCATGGTCTTAAGACCGTTGAAGTTTTTGTAAAGGGTCCGGGTGCCGGAAGAGAAGCCGCTATCAGAGCGCTTCAGGCTGCTGGTCTTGAAATCACAATGATTAAAGATATAACACCGATTCCGCATAACGGATGCAGACCGCCGAAGAGAAGAAGAGTGTAATAGGAGGGTATAAAAATGGCAGTAAACAGAACACCTGTCCTCAAGAGATGTCGTTCCCTCGGAATCGACCCTGCATACCTTGGAATCAGCAAAAAGTCCAAGAGACAGGTTAAGAGGACTAACAGAAAAATGAGCGAATACGGACTTCAGCTCCGTGAAAAGCAGAAGGCCAAGTTCATCTACGGCATATTAGAAAAGCCGTTCAGAAACTACTACGAAAAGGCAAAGAAGATGAGCGGAATTACAGGTACTAACCTTATGGTTCTCCTGGAATGCCGTCTCGATAATGTTATATTCAGACTGGGCCTTGCAGCTACCAGAAAAGAGGCAAGACAGCTTATCGTTCACGGTCACTTTACCGTAAACGGAAAGAAAGTAAGCTCCCCTGGACTGCAGGTTAAGCCTGGCGATGTCATCAAGGTAAAGGAAGCCAGCACCAAATCCCCTAAGTTCAAGGAGATTAGAGACATGGTGGTTACAACTCCTTCCTGGCTGACAGTAGACGTTGACAAGCTCGAAGGTAAGGTATTATCCGTACCTGAGAGAGACGAAATCGACACACCTGTTGAAGAGCAGCTTATCGTCGAACTGTACTCCAAATAATAAGAAAGCTAAGGCCGTTATTATTACTTTGGAAGAAAGAGGAGGTTTTTTAAATGATAGAAATCGAAAAACCAACAATATCAAAGACTGTGGACGAAAGCGCGCATTACGGCAGGTTTGTCTTAGAGCCGCTTGAAAGAGGCTACGGCCTGACCCTCGGTAACAGCATGAGAAGAATTCTTCTCAGCTCTCTTCCGGGTGCAGCGGTAACATCCATTAAGATTGACGGCATACTCCACGAGTTCTCCACCATTCCGGGAGTCAGAGAGGATGTAACCGAGATCATTCTCAACCTGAAGAAACTTGCAATCAGACTTAACGGGGAAAGCACAAAGAGAGTAATCATAAACGCAGTGGGACCTAAGGAGGTTACCGCAGCCGACATCATCGGAGACTCCGAACTTGAAATTTTTAATCCGGACCTCCACATTGCAACTCTCGAGGAAAATGCGACACTGGTTATGGAGCTGAATCTTGCAAAGGGCAGAGGTTACGTTCCTGCAGAGCAGAACAAGACCGAAACCACTCCGATTTCAGTGATTCCGGTGGACTCCATCTTCACTCCGGTGAAGAAGGTGAACTACACCGTGGAGCACACCAGAGTAGGTCAGGTAACTGACTACGACCGTCTCATCCTCGAAATATGGACCGACGGCTCCATCTCGCCTGAAGAGGGGGTTTCCATCGGCGCCAAGATAATGCAGGAGCATCTGAATCTGTTCATTCAGCTTGACGATGCAACTGACAGCATGGAGATCATGGTGGAAAAGGAAGAGGATCAGAAAGAAAAAGCTCTCGAAATGACTATAGAAGAACTGGAACTTTCAGTCCGTTCCTTCAACTGCCTGAAGAGAGCGTCAATCAATACTGTTGAGGAGCTTACTGAGCGTACCGAAGAGGATATGATGAAGGTAAGAAACCTCGGCAAGAAATCTCTGGACGAAGTCAAGGCCAAGCTGGAAGAGCTGGGACTGAGCCTGAAGCCTTCGGAAGAGTAATAGTCAATGCTACGAAAGGAGAAACAAGATGCCAGGATATAGAAAGCTGGGCAGACCTACAGCTCACAGAAAGGCTATGCTTAGAAATCTTGTAACCGATCTCTTCAGAGAGGGCAGAATTTCTACTACCGACTGCAGAGCTAAGGAAGCCAGAAGAGAAGCAGAAAAGCTCATCACTTTGGCAAAGCGCGGCGATCTCCACGCAAGGAGACAGGTGCTTGCCTACATATACGACGAGTCCGTTGTAACCAAGCTGTTTGAGGAAATCGCTCCTAAATATGCTGAGAGAAACGGCGGATATACCAGAATTCTCAAGCTGGGACCTCGCAGAGGTGACTGCGCTGAGGTGGTATTCCTCGAGCTCGTTTAATAAGTATTAAACAAAGCCTGCAGGCTTCGCACGCGGTAAACGCATGCGAGGCCTGTTTTTTTTCAGGGACTGTTAAGAAAACTTAAGTTGAATATATGTATGCACTGTGGTATGATTTGTGTGAGAAATAGAAAATATTCGGAAAATGACTCTGAGCGCATTAAAACAAGGGAAAGGAGATTCTGTTATGATGAGTGCTGAAACGGCTCGTTCGCTGAGCAGGAAGATTAATTTACTGTTCTGGTTTGCTGTAGCGGCGATTATTCTGGGGTTTTTTGAGGACGACCTGCTGGGGCGATTTATAAAGACGGGCCTGATTGCGGGTATAGGAGTATGTGTGTTTAACGCACTGGCCGGAGCTGTTCTCATCACCATGGGGGCGGTAAATGAAAGGTACAGGACGGCAGGAATAATAAACGTGCTATGTGCAGTTTTAAGCGGCATAATACCTGTGGTGGAAAATATTACAGGAACTGAAAATGATGCCGTCAGTGTCGGAGCAGCAGGCTTAAGTCTTCTGGCTGCTGCCGCCGGTATATTGGCCATATATGCAGTGTACTGTGAATATAAGGCTCATTCCGAAGTGCTGAGTCACATAGACAGAAAACAATCGGAAGCCTGGATGAAGCTGTGGAACTGGTATATAATTGGATTCGTGTGCTCCATATGCAGCATACTGCTGGTATTTATATTCTGGGTGCTCGGCGTAATTGCAGCTGCTGCAAGTATCGTTATAGTTACCGTGGTCGGCATAATCAGACTTGTATATCTGCATAAGACGATGAAGATAATTGATAATTACGGAAAGGACGTGAGGGAATGAACGTTGAAAAAGCGAGGGAACTGAGTAAAAAGCTGAATGTACTGTTCTGGGTCGGTGTTATAGTTGCGGTGATAGACCTGATAGATTCGGACAGCATAGTGGCGGCAGTATGCGGAATCATATATGCGGTGCTTCTTATAATGATGGGAAAGCTGAATGGTTTCTACAGGAAATCCGGCGTCATAGTTTTCGTTTCCATGGGAGTGACAGTAATCTGGCTCATAGCGACGACGGCGGCCCTTTTCGCGTACGGAATCGGCGCTGCGGGTATTTACATGGCCCTTCTGGTGACCATTGTAATCGTGGTGCTGACCATATACGGCACATACTGCGAAATCAAAGGCCACTCCACATGCCTTGAGGAAGTGGGCAATCCGCTTTCCGAGACTTGGATGACCATATGGAAGTGGATGCTCGGCGGATATATCTGCACCGGGATAGGCGCGGTGATGCTGTTCATCGTTCCGTCGCTGGGGACAATGGCAACGGTCGTAGGCGGGTTAATAATGCTCGTAATCGGCATAGTGAAGCTGGTGTACATCTACAAGACTATGGCGGTTTTCAGAGATTACAGCGGTCCGGTTCCCGGTTTTGCCGCAGGGGAGCAGCAGAGTCAGGATTCAGGCGAGACTGCCCCGTCTTACGTTTACGTGGAACCCGTAAAGGAACCGGGTGCGGATACGGACGCCGGTGAGAAGGGGGAAGAAACAGATGGAGGAAACGAAGAAAAGGATCGGCAATGACAAAGGCGGCAGTTCAGCCGGAAAGAAAAATTGGATAATACTTGCGGTATTTGCAGTTCTGGCAGTATGCTTCCTCGTTTGGGCGTTCTACCCGAGAAGCTTCGAAGGAATAACGGGAGTGGAAATCACTGAAGGGGTGCATATACGCTGCAACGTGCAGAGCGACCCGTTCGTGGAGGACTACAGATTTAAAGAACTGAGCGCCTCGGGGGAGATTGGCGATGTGATGAGCATTCTGACCTCGTCGGACTACAGAAAGGATATACGGTATCCGTTTTCCAATTCGGCAACGTCTACGCAGACTTATGACGGCAGAAATATGATGCTGGGCTTCTACGATTCTGAGGCGGAAAGGTACATATGCCATCTTCACCTCATAGACGCAGGTCTGGTAAAGGTCGTCAACTACGAGACCGCTGAAGGGGGAATAAAGGTCAGAACCTACACGCCGACAGACTCTGAGATGTTTGACAGGCTGTATGAGTATCTGGACGATATGGCTGTATAGTGAAATGAGCGGATTCCTGCCCGGCGGGAATCCGCTTTTCGACTTCAGGTGCGTATTTTTGCTAAAATGCCGAATGATTTTCGGCTTTAAATGCAGTATTTAAAGATTATGTCGAATTATCATCGGTCTAAGCAGGCTTGAGCCGCCTATTTTTTCGACATATTTTGATTCCACGTCAAAAATGCCGAAAATCGTTCGGCATGATATATAAAAACCCGGTCTCTTGTCGAACATTTCCTTAAAATCCCACGAGCAGTTACGCGTTAAGGTCATACAAGGCGTTATGCTTTAAAGTCACCCGAGCAGCAAAGACTTAAATTGTTAAAACAGCAAAGAGCCTATTGACAACCGCAGCCTGCCGTGGTAGACTTTATACTGTTATCGGTTTAGTGAGTTAAAGCGATAAAGTGACAGATAAAGCGGCGGACAGAGCGTCCCGGTGAAGCGAAGAAGAGACACACTCAAAACGCGCCGCAATACAGATCAGACTACACGGAAAGGACGAAAAAAGATATGAAGAAGAAATTACTTGCGGTTTTCATGGCTGCGGCCATGGTACTTGGAATGACAGCTCTTACGGCATGCGGAAGCGATGAGGCGTCAGGCGGAAACGCTGAGGGAGAAGCAGACGCAGATGCGGCCGAAGAGGAAAGCGACACCATAGTAGTCGGCATCGATGATGCTTTTGCACCTATGGGCTTCAGAGACGAGGAAGGAAATATAGTTGGCTTTGACATCGACCTTGCCAACGCCGTAGGCGAGAAGCTGGGCATGACCATGGAATTCAAGGTTATAGACTGGGACGCCAAGGAAATCGAGCTTAAGGCAGGTACGGTAGACTGCCTCTGGAACGGCCTTTCGGTAACTCCTGAGAGAATGGAGGCTATGGCATTTTCCAACAAATATCTCAACAATAAAATCGTTCTCATGTCCCTTGCAGACGGAGGTCCTGATGTTCAGTCAGGCGAAGAGCTCGCAGACCTTAAGATAGGAACGCAGGTGGATTCATCAGCACTTCAGATGCTGGAGGCTGATCCGGCGTACGATTCCTTCGCAGGCAACATCACCGAGTACGACACCTACGACCTGGCGATAATGGATCTTAAGGCAGGCAGAGTGGATGTAATAGCAGTCGACCAGGTTCTGGGCGAATACACTAACAACAACTTAGGCGGAGAGATGAAGGAGTGCACCTACGACCTGGGAGACGACTTCTATGCCATCGGATTTGCGCAGGATAACACTGAGCTGAGAGACAAGGTAAACGAGGCGCTTCAGGCTCTGGTAGATGACGGAACGGCTGCTGAAATAAGCGAAAAGTGGTTCGGAAGAGATATCGTAATATGCGAACCGATAGAGTAAAGTCCGGCCGGAGCGCCTTGACGGCACGGCATGGCACTTGATAAAAGCTGCGGCACATATTATAATAAACCGGCGGGGTCTTTGCCCCGCCTGATCTATGAATGGAAGCAGGAAATGTAAATGAGTGAATACTTCTCACAGTTTATGCCCTTCATGGTTACGGGCGTTAAAACCACAATAATTCTTTTCGTAATAACATTGGTCTTGTCTCTTCCGCTGGGGCTGCCCATAGCTCTTGGAGAGAGAAGCAGGTTCAAGCCTCTAAGCTGGGTATGTAAATTCTACGTATGGGTTTTCAGAGGAACGCCGCTGATGCTTCAGCTGTTTTTCTTTTATTTCTTTTTCCCTTTTACTCTGGATATAACAATACCGGCATTGCCGACTGCCTGCATAACCTTTGTCCTTAACTACGCCGCGTATTTTGCGGAGATATACAGGGGAGGAATAAACGGCATCGACAGAGGACAGTATGAAGCAGCCCACGTCCTGGGTCTTTCCAGAGGGCAGACTATGAAGGATATCATACTTCCCCAGACCATGAAGACTATACTTCCTCCGGTTGTAAACGAAGCCATAACGCTGGTAAAGGACACGGCTCTCGCCTCCAGTATAGGCGTTATAGAGCTGATGAAGGCTACTCAGAGCGCTGTGAACAGGGAGACCGATATATCGATATTTTTCTGGGCTGCGGCAATTTATCTCATCATGTGCAGCATTCTGACCCTCGTTGCGGGCCGGATAGAGAAGTACTTTATGAGATATGATGCAAAGGAGGAATACTGATGGACAGGATAATCCTCAAGATGACGGATATAGTGAAGGACTTCGGAGACCTGAGAGTCGTCAAAGGTGTTAGTCTTACGGTATCAAAAGGTGAAACCGTCGCCATCATCGGGCCTTCCGGCTCCGGAAAGAGCACCCTCCTTCGCTGCATAAACGGACTCAACAAAGTGACTTCGGGAAATATAGAACTTAACGGCGAGACGGGAATGGTGTTCCAGCACTTCAACCTGTTCCCTCATATGACATGCCTTGAGAACATTACCTACGCGCCTGTAAAGGTAAAGGGCATGGATAAGGAGGAGGCGAGGAAAAGGGCCATGGAGCTCCTTAAGATGGTAGGCCTTGAGACAAAGGCTGACGTGTATCCGGCTCACATCTCCGGCGGACAGAAGCAGAGAGTGGCCATAGCGAGAGCTCTTGCCATGAACCCTGACCTCATGCTCTTCGACGAGCCGACTTCGGCCCTCGATCCGGAGATAACCGGAGAGGTGCTGAACGTTATGAAAAAGCTGGCAGAGGAGCACACGACTATGATAGTGGTTACCCACGAGATGGGATTTGCCAGAGAGGTTGCCGACAGGGTAATATTCATGAACGACGGCGAGATAGTGGAGGAAGGTTCTCCTGAAGACATATTCGAAAATCCGAGATCCGAAAGGCTCAAGGCTTTTCTTAAATCCATAATCCGTTCATAAATGATGAATGAATATCCGCATTAAGCTGCGCCCGTATTGCAGGGGGCGCGCTTTTCTTGTAGAATTATTGTAAGTTAAAGGAGAAGAAATCAATACAGGGAGTCAGTCATTGAATAAAAACTGTGGTTATGAGGTGCAGCGCCTTATGGATAGCCTGAATATGGGGGTTATCCTTTTAGACAAAGACGGAATAATCAGGATGTGCAACCGACGCGCGGAGGAGATTACCGGAATTTCCATAAGCGCGGGAGAGTCTCATCCTGCGGGGAAAATAGAAGACGGTGATATCGTAATAATAGCGGACAGCAAAATGGGTGAAGACGACGGGAACCTTTCCACAGAGGATCTTAAGATGCTGAACATAAAAGACGGCGAGATCAGGGAAGGCGACGTCATAATAGCCATGGGAGTATATAAGAACGAAAAGGTAAGACCGATATATAAGGCGATGCGGGAGCATCAGCTTTCCACTCCTATGACGGTGGAAGCGGTCTACTACGGATTTCGGATCTTTGTTTCCGTGGATACTGTAAAGCATGAGACACTCATTTCGGTAAACGATAAAAAGTACAGGATGGGCTATTTCTCAGCCGTGGGAAATATGGTGGTAATAGACGGAGCGACAGGGGAGATAAAGTTCTTTCAGGCGAGGGGATACAGCGTCAGGAACGAGGATGCGGGCGGCCTTCTGAGAGGAAAGCCGTACATGGAGAAGGAAGCCGGGTACTCCAGGATAGAAGTTACCGGAAGAAACTACTTTGACGTGTTTGACGATTCAGCCGTCGCCTCAGAGCTTTTTGCTGTACTGGACGGAAGATCCGACGGCTTTCTTGAAAGAATATACGAAATAAATAAGAGACCCTTCATATGCAGCGTAGTTCCGTGTCACGGCATGGGTGAATGTCCGGAAAACGGGGTGTACCTCATACTGGAGGCTGCCGAGAACCTGGAACGGCTCTTAAGCGATAGAAATGAGATCATACATCAGCTGGAACAGAAGGCGTCGGAAAACGAAGTGGAGCATACGGGGGACTTTCCGGAGGAACCCTTCGAGAATTTTGCCGGAGTAAGCAGCCAGATCCGTGAGGTGAAGTACATGGCCTATAAGGCCTCAAGGAGTAAATTCAACGTCATAATCACAGGTGAAAGCGGGACCGGAAAATCAATGCTGGCAAGGGACATACATAATGCAGGTACGCCGGGAGCCCCTTTTATAGAGGTGAACTGCAACGCCATAGCACCCAGTTTGTTCGAGAGCGAGCTTTTCGGCTACGTTGGAGGCGCGTTTACCGGAGCCAGGGCGGAAGGCAAGATCGGATTTTTCGAGGCCGCCGACAAGGGAACCATATTCCTGGACGAAATAGGCGATATCCCCATGGATATTCAGGTAAAGCTGCTGCACGTCCTGCAGGACAAGATAATATACAGGGTAGGTTCATCAAAGCCTGTAAAAATTGACGTCAGGGTAATCGCCGCGACGAACAGAAATCTGGAAGAGGAGGTAGCGGCGGGAAGGTTCAGGCAGGATCTCTTTTACAGGATAAACGTATTTCCCATAGAGATACCGCCTATAAGGGACAGAAAATCGGACCTCTACATACTCATAACAAAGCTGATGAAGAGAATATGCGAAACTTACGGAATGGAAATGAAGCAGTTTTCCGGAGGAGCGCTCAGAAAGCTTTTGTCATATGACTGGCCTGGAAACGTAAGAGAGCTCGAAAACGTCATCGAGCGGGCCGTGACCATATGCGATTCTAACATAATCTACATAGAGCATCTCAGAATAGGACGCCAAAAAGAGCCGGTCACCATGAAAGAGCACCTCGCCATGGAGGAGGCGAGGGTGCTCGAAACCGCTCTGCTGAAGTATCAAGGGGACAAGCACAAGGCTATGGAGGAACTGGATATGTCAAAGAGCGTATTTTACGACAAGCTTAAAAAATACGGCATAAAGTTCTGACGGCGCATTTTAGAAGTTGTCATCGGCTTCGGAGGCCATGAGGAGCATTCCGCGCCTAAGCCTGTCAAACTGCTTTTTCGTAATGGAGAGGGGAAAGTATTCTTTACTGTCTCCGTCCTTGAGGGAGAAGACCACTTTGGCCCCTGCAAGCTTATCCGCTGCAGGATCAAGCTCTTTACCGTCAAGGGTGAAGAGGCCGACATCTTCAAGGTCAGCCACGTGAAAAGCGGGAACTTTGCCCCTTTCCGGGTGTTTGATGTCCGGGAGAATGACAGTTCCCCTTATTACGTCGATTCCGGCATCCAGAACTGAACGTGCTATGAGCACTCCGAAGAGCAGCAGCCCGCCGAATATTACGACTCCTATGAACCAGAGCTTGCTGCCTTTGAGGGCGAAGGAAAGACATACTCCAAGGAGCGCTATGAGAAGCAGCATACCTATAGTAACGTAGATGACGCTGCGCCTGTTTACGATGGAAAAATGCTTATTCAAAAGGTACCTCCTTGATTTAATCTGAACAATCGTTTATAATGCGAAATGAAATTTTTCGCGAAAGGATAATGGTAACATGTTTGACAATCTCGATATATCGGTAAAGTCCGTAATAGGAGTGATACTCCTCATATTCTGCTTCATCTACATCCTCAGGCGTCCCGGAATGAGCATGATGGACAGTCTCAAGGAACAGCAGAAGAAAAAGATGGAAAAGGAGCAGCGGATCCGTGAAGCTCTGGAAAACTCAGAGAAATCACAGGAGCCGGGCGAATCGGACAAAGCCGGTAAAACCGGTGAAACCGCCGGAGACGGCGGAAATTCCGAAACCTAGCCTAGTGGTTTAAAAACAGCACGATTACCGCAGTCAGCGGAGTTACGCCGGCTATGATGAAGCATATGGTGAAGAATATGTAGAACGCGTAGAGCAGTCTCCAGCTCTTGCCGTATCCCAAAAGTACCTTGTAGTTTTTGACTACGGGTATTTTTTTGCTGTCTTGCAGGAAATGGTGCAGCTTGTCTATCTGCACCGGGTCTATAAAGCCACCCCTGTAGAAAGGAAGCGTAAAGAAGGGCTTTTCGGTGATGGGAAAAGACACTTCCTTATCGTAGAACTTCACTCCGAACGTATCAAAGACTGCAAGCTTCACTCTGGAAAAGTCCAGCGTTTTCTGTCGGAAAAGCAGACGGTTGTAGAATGTCAGCTCATCAGGGGTATATATGCTGTAGCAGAACCTGTGGGCGAAGAACAGACATCCCAGCACCGCAAAGATAACCAGGTACACGATGGTCGAGCGGAAGAAAAGTATGCTGTCCGCATATTCCTTAATATCGAAAACCTTTATCTCCACTACTACCAGATAGTAAAGGAGAACGTAGAGAGCTATCACGGCCAGCAGAAGCTGCTTGAAGGCACTGGAATAGTTGTATTCTATTTTGCGCATTTTCATGTGTATTGTCACCTCGTAAAAAATATGAATTACCGTAGGATATATTATAGCAAAAATCATGCCTTCATATAACCTTTAATTTGGTGAAAAAGGGGCGGGAATAGAGGTTACGGACAGGTGCACCGGGAAGTATAGTCCTAAAATCAGGAATACGCCTCCTGAAAACAGGACACATTTTGGCGATATACGTCCTATGTCCACATATAAACCCCGAAATTACCACAATTTCATCACAATATTTCTTGGCACACTAATTGCAATTCTACCCCGTGTGTTCCGGCGAAACCATGGGAAGCTTACAGCCGGAACGGGATACATGTATCATGCAATTATGCATAACTTCACCAAAGAAGGAGGAAATTCTAATTATGATGAACTATCTCTTCGCGGCATTCATGCTCATAGGCGTGGTTGCCGGCGGCATCACGGGCACTATGGATGCCGTACTTCAGAACATTTTTGACTTCGCACAGTCCGGCGTTGACATCGCTCTCGGACTCATCGGTACCATGGCATTCTTCTGCGGACTGATGAAGCTCATGGAGGAATCCGGCCTCTGCGATAAGCTGGGCAAGGCAATCTACCCTGTTATGAGACTGCTCTTCCCTGATGTTCCGGCTGATCACCCTGCCAACTCCATAATGGCTCTTTACTTCGCAGCCAACATCCTGGGAATCGGTAATGCTGCAACACCTTTCGGACTTAAGACCATGCAGGAGCTTCAGACTCTCAACAAGACGAAGAACATCGCAACTAACGCTCAGTGCATGCTCATGGCTATTTCCACAACGTCCATCACTCTGCTTCCATCCACTGTAATAAGCATCCGTGCTTCCATCCAGGCAGATGGCGCAGCTGAAATCGTTGTACCTGTTATCATAGCTACGACTATTTCCACTGTAACAGGCGTAGGCTTCTCTCTCCTCTTCCAGAGAACAAAGAGATGGAAGCTTGAGAACGTAATCGAGAGAGAAATCGCAGCAGGCACCTTAGAGGTAAACGAAGACTACATAGGAGACGACCCTATAGTTCTTCCTGAAGGTTACAAGCTGAAGACCGATTTCGGAAGCAAAGAAGCGTAAAGGAGGGCTAATATAATGTCAGTTCAGGACGTATTTAACGCAATATCCACATGGGCCATACCTGTGGTAATCTTCATTGTGGTAGGTTACGCACTTACAAAGAGAGTACCTATTTACTCCGTATTTACAACGGGAGCAAAAGACGGATTCTCCACAGCAGTAATGATTATTCCTTATCTGGTTGCAATGCTCTGCGCTATCGGTATGCTGAGAGCATCCGGCGCAATGGACGCATTTTGTAACCTGATAGACCCTATAACTAGCATTATCGGATGTCCTGGAGAGGTTCTTCCTTTCGCGGTAATGAGATCCTTCTCCGGCGGCGGTGCTGAAGGTATGATGACCGAGCTGGTTACCACTTACGGAACTCAGAGCCAGATCGGACGTATCGCATCCGTTGCAATGGGCTCCACCGAGACCACATTCTACATCCTTGCCGTATACTTCGGATCTGTAGGCGTTTCCAACTCCAGACATTCCGTAGCGGCAGGCCTTCTCGGCGACCTGGCTTCCCTTATTGCATCCTGCGTAATCGTAAACCTTCTCTGGGGATACGGATTCTAGGATTTTGTCTGAAAGAAGGTAAACTAAAATGAGATATCCTGAAAAATTAAACAAAGGCGATACCATAGGTATCATATGCCCGAGCTCTCCTGTAGATGAGGGCAAGACCCCTGCTCTCATAAAGAAGATGGAGGATCTCGGATACAAGGTAAAGGCTGCTGATAATCTCGAGGAAAACTACGGCGGCTTCATGGCCGGAACCGGCAAAACCAGAGGCGAGTGGATAAACAAAATGTTCGCAGACCCTGAGGTTAAGGCTGTGTTCTGCGTGAGAGGCGGCGACGGAAGCAGCAGAATTATGGAATACCTCGATTACGATGTAATCAGAAACAATCCTAAGATCTTCGTAGGCTACAGCGACGTTACCAACATCCATCTGGGAATAAACCAGAACTGCGGCCTGGTAACGTTCCATGGACCTATGGTTTCATCCAATATCCTCAACGATTTTGACGATGAGACTGCAGAGTCTCTCTTTGCGGCAATAAACGCAGACGGAGATTTCGAATTCAAGAACCCTGCAGGCTTTGACGTGAAAGTTCTGAAGGAAGGAAAGGCAGAAGGAATACTCACAGGCGGAAATCTTTCTCTTCTTTCCGCCAGTGTGGGAACTCCTTACGACCTGGATACAGAAGGAAGAATCCTCTTCGTCGAAGAGGTATGCGAGCCGCTGTCAAAGATCGAGAAGTGGATGTACCACCTGAGAAATTCCGGCAAGCTTGCAAAGTGCAGCGGAATTCTGCTCGGACAGTTCACAGAAGTGGAAAACGAGAAGCTGCCTGAGTATGATGTGTATGCAGACATAAAGGATATACTTGAGGGTATCGACATACCTGTAATGTATAATGTTCAGTCAGGTCACAGCAAGCCTATGATGACGCTTCCTTTAGGTGCAGTATGCACTATGGATACCGCTACGGGAAAAATCACCTTCAAGGTTGAAAGATAGCTTTATTCATTTAGGGGCAGTATGCGTACTGCCCCGTATTTAAACAGGAGATAAGGATGGCGGAAGAATACACGAGAAAAGAAGATGCCGTATACGATATATATCAGAGATTTGCAGACAAAGATATAGGGGAATGTCCCTTTTGTCAGAATAAAGAACCGAAGTGGCTTTACCGCGAAGAGTGGAAGCTTCTGGGCAACAACAGCGTGTATTTCAAGTGTCCGTGCTGCGAGTCGGAGCTGATGGTACCGAAGGATGATATTACAGGCCTGTCATTTTCTAAAGCCAGCTCCAGCGGCAAGAAGAAGGCCCGTCAGGGTAAGGTAATGAATGAACCTTACGTTACGGTGATAAAAATAGGTTTTGAATATAAGAACGCGAAGAACATGCTCCTTGTAGGTGAGGAAATGACTGTTTCCCAGCTTAAGAAGCGGGCTGACGAAATGCGAAGCGTATAGATATATAGATATGAAATTTTGGAAAATGAACGGAGCCGGAAACGACTTCATCATAATAAATAATATAGACGAAAACATTCCGCTTAACCGGCTTTCCGATTTAGCGAGAACCCTTTGTCACAGGAGATTTTCCATAGGAGCCGATGGCTTTATGGCGGTGGAAAGAGCCGAAGTAACCGGTGATTTTCGGATGCTCTTTTTCAATTCGGACGGCTCCATGGGGGAGATGTGCGGAAACGGAGCCAGGTGCATATGCAGGTACGGATTTGAAAACGGTCTGGCAGGTGAAATCCAGAGAGTGGAAACTACCGCAGGGCTCGTTATTGGCGAAAGATTATCGGAAAGCGAGTATCGGATAAGGCTCAACGAACCGACGAAGGTGCGTATAGATGAGAAGCTGACTGCCGATGAAAAAACGTACATATGCTCTTATGTCGAGCTGGGAGATCCCGGAATCCCCCATTGTGTGGTAGAATGGAAGGGATTAAGGCGGTACCCTAAGGAGGGACTTTACGCTGCCGCAAGAGCCCTCAGAGCTTATGAAGGCTATCCAAAAGGCGCCAACGTAAATTTTTACGACCTGGAGGAAGATGGAATCCTTTTCGAGCGAACCTTTGAAAGAGGCGTGGAGGATTTTACCTTTGCATGCGGAACGGGAACAGGAGCCGTTGCAGCAGTTCTGACCATGAAGGGCGTCGTTTCCGGGAAAAATGTTGCCGTCGATATGGAAGGAGGACGCCTCGTAATTGACGTTGCGTCTGAAGGAGAACGGGTCAGAGATATCTTTCTCTCGGGACCTGCCGATGTCGTTGCAAAGGGTGAAGCCGTCGCTGAGGACTTCAGCCTGTAAATATGTTTTATGTGAAAGGAAAGGTAAAAAAATGATCTGTGAAAACATTTCAGTATCACCTGAAGGACATCTGCTGTTTGCGGGACAGGATACGGTGGAGCTTGCGAAAAAATACGGAACGCCTCTCTATCTCATGGACGAGGACAGAATCCGCGCCAACTGCAGGCTTTACAAGAAGGCGATGAAGGAAAGCTTCGGCGATGATGCCGCTCCTCTTTACGCCTCAAAGGCCAACTGCTTCAAGAGAATCTACGAGATAATGAAGGAAGAGGACATGGGAATAGACGTGGTGTCCTCGGGAGAGATATATACTGCGGTAAAGGCCGGATACGATCTGTCAAAGGCGTTTTTCCATTCAAACAATAAGACAGATGAGGACATAGCCTACGCCATGGATAACGGCATCGGATACTTTGTCGCTGATAACATCGAAGAAGTGAAGGCCGTAGATAAGGAGGCCGCAAAGAGAGGCTTCAGACAGAAGATTATTTTAAGGCTAACTCCGGGAATCGACCCACACACCTACGAGGCCATTTCCACCGGACAGGTTGACTCTAAGTTCGGCAGCGCCATAGAGACGGGGCAGGCAGAGGAGATAACCGTTGCCGCCATGGGCTATCCTAACGTGGATCTGAGAGGTTTCCACTGCCACGTAGGCTCTCAGGTATTCGCGGAGGACGTGTTCGAGAGAGCCGCCGTCGTAATGCTTGAGTTCATAGCCGAAATGAAGGAGAAGCACGGATTTGTCACGAAAGTTCTCGACCTCGGCGGAGGTTACGGAGTTCGCTATGTGGAATCGGATCCGCACCTTGACATTGCCGAAAAGATTTCCCAGGTTGCAAAGGTCGTAAAGGATACATGCGCAAGGCTGGGACTTGACATGCCGGAGATTCACATGGAACCGGGCCGCTCCATAGTGGCAGATGCCGGAATGGTGCTCTACACCGTCGGAACGGTAAAGAAGATAGCGGGATACAAGAACTACGTTTCCATTGACGGAGGAATGACCGACAGTCCGAGATATGCCCTCTACAAGGCCGCCTACACCTGCCTTACCGCGAACAAGATGAACGAAAAGGCCGACTTTAAGGCGTCACTGGTAGGAAGATGCTGTGAATCGGGAGATATAATCCAGGAGGACGTAATGTTCCCTGAATCCATCACCAGATACGATACGGTAGCCGTATGTACCGCCGGAGCATATCACTACTCCATGGCTTCCAACTATAACCGTCTGCCAAAGCCTGCAACGGTTATGCTCAAAGGCGGCGAAAGCTACATCGCCGTTAAGAGGGAAACTTTCGAAGACGTGGCGAGAAACGATGTGTAAGACGTATAAGCTGAAAGAAAAAACTGCATCATAAAGTAAGCACCGCTTTATCCGGATATGATCTTGCCGGAAAGCGGTGCTTTTTCGTACTGCCTGATGTGCTGCTATATGAGGTTATTGCTGCTTGCGGTAAACAGCACGATCACCGTATAAAGATAATTTGCAGAGGCGAGTAGTGTGCATATAGCCAGAAGTGCGTAGATTATGGAAACCCATTTCCATTTTTTCGTGTATCCCGGGAGAGTTTTGAAAGTTTTGTTTACCCGGATATTTTCATTGGCTATGAGCATCCTGAAGAACCTGTCCGCATCGAAAGCGTTTACAATACCGCCTCTGAAAAAAGGAATAGTAAGTGCATCAGGCTCGTTTTCGGCGGAACTCCTCTTAAGATGAATGCCTCTCCAGTCGAGAAGCGCATACCTTATTTCATCCACCGTTACCGTTCGGGATTTCCGCAGCAGGTGGTTGGTATACGTGATGGATTTGTCATCATAAGTGGTGACGAAGCATTTATAGCAGAAAAACAGAATAATAACGGCAAGGAATATGAGGGCGTAGTATATGAGAGTAGGAATGATGTATACCGTGTATCCCTCTATGCCGTAAAACTTTATCTGCAGGGTAATGATGAATCTGAGAAGAAAAAGAATCATTACCGTTATAAAGAACATAATCTTGGCCTTGTTGGTGGATACGTATCTTATTCTGTCTTCAGTATTCATTCTTTCGGTATTATCGGTCATAAGTCTTAAATCCTCCTCAGTGTATGATACACAATTAGCCGGGTGTTGGCAACATAACAGTATAATATGAAATTTCCGCAAACACCCGATAAAACCCCATTTAATCATATTATCGTGCAATTTGAAGAAGTGACAGACAGGATTTGATCGGAACGAAGGGCCGTGTGACACGGCGGGCGACACTGAAAAAAACAGTATTATTGAAAGGAGCTGAGTAGTGGCACGTGAATTGCAATATGAATAGGCTGTTTTTATAATTACTGGCGTGAATTTCCCCGAAACGGGGAAAAATTTATTCAAACTGGAGGTAAAGTAATTATGATGAACTACATTTGGGTGGCCATGGTGGTCATCGCCGTAGTTGCCGGAATAATCACCGGCAATGTGGAAGCGATTCAGGACAGTCTGTTCACTTTTGCAGATTCGGCCGTAGAAATCGCTCTCGGACTTATCGGTACAATGGCATTCTTCTGCGGACTTATGAAGGTTATGGAAGAAGCCGGACTTTGTGAGAAGATGAGTAAGGCATTGGCGCCTCTGCTGAGATGGATGTTCCCGGGAATACCGGAAGGCCATCCTGCAAACTCTTCTATTTCTCTCTACATCGCATCCAGCATTCTGGGTCTCGGAAATGCGTGCACTCCTCTTGGAATCAGAGCCATGCAGGACCTGCAGACTCTCAACAAGTCAAAGAATGTTGCAACGGATGCTCAGACAATGGTAATGGCTATTTCCACGGGATCTATTACTATTCTGCCTACTACAGCCATCGCAATGAGATCGGCCGTTCAGACTGAAGGCGCCGCAGAAATCGTAGGCCCTACCATTCTGACCACTCTCTGCGCCGCTGCAGTATGTGTTATCATGACCAAGCTTCTTAACAAGATTAAGATATTCACCTACGATTACAATATCGAAAAGGAAAGAGCCGCCGGAACTCTTATCATAAACGAGGAATACATCGGCGACGATCCGCTGGAGCCGGTATCGGCATCAGACGATACTGCAGGTGCAATTGAAGGTTAAGGAGGTATAGAAAATGACAGCAGTATTAAATGCAATATCCGTATACGCTATACCGGTAATAGTAATGCTTATAGCATTTTATGCTATAATAAAGAGAGTTCCGGTTTATTCCTCCTTCACCGAAGGTGCGAAGGAAGGTTTCGAAACATCCGTAATGATCATACCTTATCTGGTTGCAATGCTCTGCGCCATAGGTATGCTCAGAGCTTCGGGAGCCATGGACTGGATCGTGGCAATCCTTGATCCGATTACCAGTCTGGTAGGCCTTCCGGGAGAGGTTCTTCCGATGGGAATCATGCGTTCCTTCTCCGGAGGCGGCGCTCAGGGACTCTGTGCGGACCTTCTGGAAACGTACGGAACACAGAGCCAGATCGGACGTATCGCATCCGTTGCAATGGGATCTACAGAGACTACATTCTACGTACTTGCGGTATACTTTGGAGCCGTAGGAATCACCAACTCAAGACAGTCCCTGCTGGCAGGACTTTCAGGAGACCTTTTCTCCCTTATCATGTCGGCAATCATCGTAAACCTCATGTGGGGATATTAATACCGGAGGTGAATGTTCATGGTATATCCTGACAAAATAAAGGAAGGCGCTACTATAGGTCTTGTAAGCACCAGCTCACCAATCACAGCGGAAAGAGAAGAGCAGTGCGTTAAAGCCATCGAGGAGATGGGCTTCAAAGTAAAGAAAGCGCCTAACATTACCGCCTCAAAGGGCGGATACATGGCAGGAGAGGAATCTCTCCGCGGCGAAATCCTGAATTCAATGTTTGCGGACAAAGACGTCGACGCCATATTCTGCATAAGAGGCGGAGACGGAGCCAACCGCATTATCGATTATCTGGATCTTGACGTGATCCGTGACAACAGGAAACCTTTTGTAGGATACAGCGACGTATCCAGCCTGCACCTTCTGTTCAATCAGAAATGCGACATGGTTACCTTCCACGGCCCGATGGTTTCTTCCAACATCGTTGACAATTTCACACCTGAAGTGAAAGAGGCATTCTTCGCAGCCATAAACGCTGACGCGGAATACATCTATAAGGCGCCTGCCGGACATGAGCTTAAGGTAGCGAGAGAAGGAAAAGCCGAAGGCGTAATGACAGGCGGAAACCTTACGGTCATCTGTGCATCCCTGGGAACGCCTTACGATATGGATACAGACGGTAAGATTCTGTTCATCGAAGAAGTAGGCGAGCATGTAGGCAATCTGGACAGACATGTATATCAGCTCAGAAACGCCGGAAAGTTCGACAACATTAAAGGTATCGTCCTCGGCCAGTTCACGGACTGCAGAGAAGATGTGCCGGGCTACGACATGACCCGTATTATTCTCGACGCCATAGGTGATAAAGATATCCCGGTAATATATAACATTCAGTCAGGACATGACAATCCGATGATAAACATTCCTCTCGGAGCGATGACCTGCATAGACACGTCAAAGAAAGAACTCAGGTTCATGACGGGAAGATAAAATTCAGCCTGCCGGTCAGGTGCAAAACTTGACACGGCAGGCTAAAACCAATATAATTAATACGTTGTAAATATGCCCTTTAACAGCTTCGCCCGGCTTGGTCTGGGTCCTGCGCAATGAGACACCGTGAACCTTGTCAGGTCCGGAAGGAAGCAGCAATAAGCGGAGGTTCTTATGTGCCGCAGATAAGCCTTTTCCATTTGTTTGGCGGAGCTGTTAAGGGGCATATTTTATTCAGCGGTGCAGAAAGGAGAGAAAGCTGATGTATACAGCCCTGTACAGAGCGAAAAGACCCGAAGTGTTTTCTGAGATACTGGGTCAGGAGCACATCGTTAAGGTGCTTCGCAACCAGATTAAGACTGATACGGTAAGTCACGCTTATCTTTTCTGCGGCACCAGAGGAACAGGAAAGACGTCTACTGCGAGGATTCTCGCCAAGGCGGTAAACTGTCTGTCCGATGGCGACAGACCGTGCGGAATCTGCGAAAACTGCACGGCTATAAAGAACGGAACGTTTCTGGACGTCATAGAAATAGACGCCGCTTCCAACAACGGCGTGGATAATATCAGAGAACTTCGCGAAAGCGTAAAGTATCCTCCTGCAGCGGGGAGAAAAAAAGTATATATAATAGATGAGGTTCACATGCTTTCTGCGGGTGCGTCCAACGCTCTGCTGAAAACTCTGGAGGAGCCGCCTGAGAACGTCATGTTCATACTGGCTACTACAGACCCTCAGAAGCTTCCTCAGACCATCCTTTCAAGGTGTATGAGGCTGGATTTCAGGAGAGTACCGGAAAGGGAGCTGGCAGGTCATATGAAGGCCATATGCGATGAGCGGGGAGTGAAGATAACGGACAGCGCCCTTCACCTTTTGGCTGCAAATGCAGACGGCTCGGTAAGAGACGGTCTAAGCATTCTCGATCAGTGCCTGTCCGGAGGCGACAGAGAGATAGACAGGGATCTTATTCTCGACTTTCTCGGCACAGTGTCGGAGGAATACTTCATCGAGCTTACGGAGAAAGTGCTCCTGAAGAATGTAGGCGGCGCGCTGATGATACTCGATGAAGCTCTGAGGGAAGGCAAAGACGCGAAGCAGATTATGAAGGACTGGATGAGTCATTACCGGTGCCTTCTCATAACGAAATACGTAAAAAAACCGGAAGACGTGCTGAACATGTCTGCGGATAACATAAAGACGTTGAGGGAACAGAGCGGCAGAATCTCCCTCGATGAGATCAACGAAGGAATACTGACTCTGGCGAAAACCATAAATGACGCCAGATATTCATCGCAGCCGAGAGTGCTTCTGGAACTGGCTGCAGCGACCCTTGCGGACGGAGTCAGGGAGTCGGATCGTGAAGTGTCAAAATCTGCCGAAATCAGGACGGAGCGGATTCACTCCGCGGAAACGAAGAAGGAGGTTACCGCGAAACCGCCTGAAGCCGCGCCTGTCAAGACGGCTGAAGAAAAGCCGAAAGTCTCAGAACCTCCGGCGGAGAAAAGCAGGGGTGAAGAGGAATATAATCTGGACGAGATCTGGCACAGCATCTTCCGAAAGGCGGAGAAGGTAAGACCCAGCTTCAACCTGATAAAGACCGGTTCGACGCTTGCGGAAATCGGAAAGGATTCCTTTAAGATTCTGGTCAGGACAGAGTTTATAAAGAACATAATCGAAAAGGACAGCCGTCTCATAGCGGAGCTCATGGAAGAGGAGATCGGGAGAAAGCTGAGGCCTGTGTGCAGACTTGAGGGAGCGGAGCCGGATGAGGATGAGGCTGAGGAAAAAGCCCGGGAGATTGCGGAAGAAGTGAGAGAAAAACTTCACATAGATAATGTAACCATAGAATAGAGAAACGGAGGACAGATAATATGGGAAGAGGAATGAAAGCCGGAAAGAGACCTAAACCTCAGGGAATGGGCGGCGGAAATATGCAGAAGCAGCTCCAGCAGGTTCAGGCCATGCAGCGCCAGATGGAGCAGATTCAGGCGGAGCTTGAAGAGAGAGAGTTTACTGCAACATCGGGCGGCGGCGCAGTTTCCGTAACCGCTAACGGAAAGAAGGAACTTAAGAATCTGGTTATAGATAAGGACGTCGTGGATCCTGATGACGTGGAAATGCTTCAGGACCTTATTCTGGCGGCCGTAAACGAGGTTATGAGACAGGTGGACGAGGTTTCCGGACAGGAAATGGGTAAGCTTACGGGCGGCCTTAACATTCCGGGACTCATGTAGCGGGGCGGAGTATGAGAAATTATCCCCAGCCCCTTGCGCGGCTTATAAACGAGCTTTCACATCTTCCGGGAATCGGAGGCAAGACGGCTCAGCGCCTGGCCTTTTACATTATGTCCATGGAGGATAAGGAAGCGAAAAACCTGGCCGAGTCCATCGTGGACGCAAAGGAAAAGATGAAATACTGCTCGGTCTGCGGAAACCTTACCGACACCGACCCGTGCGCCATATGCTCCGACAAAGGGCGCAGGCAGGACGTAATATGCGTGGTGGAAAGTCCCAAGGACGTAATGGCCATGGAGAGGATAAGGGAATTCGACGGGCTTTACCACGTCCTTCACGGAGCCATCTCTCCTATGGAGGGAGTGGGACCCGAGGATATAAACCTTAAGAGCCTCATAGTAAGGCTTCAGGAAAACCCGGGCGTTAAAGAGGTGATTCTCGCTACCAATCCTAACATCGAGGGAGAGGCCACGGCCATGTACATAGCAAGACTCTTAAAGCCTTCAGGCATCAAAGTCAGCAGAATCGCCAACGGCATACCTGTGGGCGGAGACCTGGAATATGCCGACGAGGTTACACTTCTCAAGGCCATGGAAGGAAGAAGAGAGCTGTAATACAGGTTATATGACAAAAGTGTTTATAAAAACCGCTGTAACTATTGAAATTTCAATAGATACAGCGGTTTTAAGCTGATTTTAAGACTTATTCCATAGGGCGCTTATAGAAGGTGCCGTCCACCTGCTCCGTGCGGACTACATTGACAAAAGCCCGGGGGTCTACTGATTTGATGGCTCTCATAACTTTTCCAAGCTCGTCTCCTGCGATTACGGAGTAGACCATGGAACGCTCCTGACGCTCGAACATGCCCTCGCCTTTAAAGAGGGTGGCGTCGTGACGGGTAATGGTTTTGATGCGGGCGTATACCGCGTCGGGCAGCTCCGTGATGACGAGGAGGGTGTGCTTGGTGTATCTGCGGTACAGGTTATGAATCACTTGGGTGGATGAGAACTGGAAGATAATGGAGTACAGGGCTTTGTCGAAGCCGAACAGCAGTCCTGCAGCCACCAGAACACAGATGTTTCCGGCGAGGATGAAATTCCAAGAATCCAGTCCTCTACGCTCGGAAAGGTATACGGACACAAAGTCCATTCCTCCCGATGAAGCGCCTACGAAAAGACAGAGGGTGATGGAAAAGCCGTTCACCATTCCGCCGAATATGCCCACTAAAAGCTCGTCGTAGGTTATTGCAATTTCCGGTATCAGGTCGGTAAGTATGCTGGTGAGCACTATCTGATAGAGGGAAAAAACCGTGAAGTTGCGTCCTACGTACTTTACTCCTACGAATATGGGTATGAGATTTAAAGGTACGTAGAGCAGGGTGTAAGGTATCTGCGTACCGAAGTATTCGTCACCCACTCTTTGAAGAAGGAGGGTAAGGCCGTTGATGCCCCCCGGAAAGAGACCGCCTGTATGTACGAAACTCTGTATGTTAAAGGCCATGACTATGGCGCTTAAGGATACCACTATAATACGCTTGATGAATTTTGTACCCCTGTGGTCATCGTTCTTTATAATTTCCATTTATTTTCCTCCGTCGGGAAGCTTTGATACGTCTATCCATTCAAGAGCTTCGGATACTTTGAAAAGCTCATCACAGGTCATCTCTATAGCGCTGTTATCGGAGCCGCATGCGGGGAACACGGTCTCAAAACGTTTAAGAGAAACGTCGCAGTATATTCTCGCAAGGTCATGGTCGGCACCGAAAGCGCAGACGCCGCCGGGTTCGTGACCGGTCAGGGCCTCCACCTCGTCAAAGGGCAGCATTTTCGCCTTGAAGCCGAAGAATTTCTTAAACTTGGAGTTATCTATCCTGGAGTCTCCGGCGGTCTGAATGAGAATGCATCCGCCGTCGGGGTCTTTAAAAGAAAGGGTTTTACATATCCGCGCGCCTTCCACTCCTACAGCTATGGCGGCAAGCTCCACTGTGGCGCTGGAGACGTCGAACTCCAATATCCTGTCCTCCATGCCGTATTCTGCGAGGTGTTTTCTGGCTTTTTCAATTGACATTACAATACCTCCGGGTGATGAACTGTTTTCTTTATTTTAGCACACCGGGGTTTAAATTCAAACATTTTCCGCAGCCGGTGGATAGGCATACGTTTTAAATCCAGAGACATATTTATACACCGTAAACACTTATAACTTGTGATAAAACACAAATTTCTAACATTGCATTTTGTTGTAATTGACAGAAACAATGCGGGCATATATAATGATATGGCACGTCAAATAATTATGCAATTATCAGGAGGTTATTATCAATGGAAAACAGTAAGCAGAAGGGAAAGTTTCAGAGTAATTTCGGCTTTCTCATGGCTGCGATAGGGTCGGCCGTAGGCCTGGGAAACCTTTGGGGGTTTCCGTACAAAATGGGTAACGGAGGCGGATTCGCCTTTCTGTTTCTCTACCTGATTCTGGCCGTATGTATCGGCTACAGCTGTATGCTTGCGGAGTTTGCGATCGGCCGTAAATCGGGAAAGGGAGCGATAGGAGCCTACGAGCGCATAGGACGCAGGTTTATGTTCAACGGATGGATTGCCACTATGGCTCCTTTCTTCCTTATGATGTTCTATCTCTGCCTGGGCGGCTACTGCATCAAGTATCTCGTAGCCAACTTCGGAGACATTTTCGGAGCGTCCTGGGGAGTGGGAGACGTGGCCAGCGGCGACTTCTTCAACACCTTCGTTGCGGACCCCGTACAGGCTGTGGGATTCACTCTCATCTTTGCGGTTCTGACCATCGTCATCGTAATGGGCGGTGTTGCAAACGGTCTTGAGAGATTCTCCGTAATCGCGATGCCTGCGCTCTTTGTCATGCTGCTTATAACGGTTATAAGAAGCGTTACCCTTCCGGGAGCGGCAGAGGGTCTTGCATTTATGTTCAAGCCTAACTTCGAGGTATTCAAAGGCTGGGGCTGGCTCAAGGTTCTGGCTTCCGCCGGAGGACAGCTTTTCTTCTCGCTGTCCCTCGCATCCAGCGCGCTCATAGCCTACAGCTCATACCTTGACAAAAAAGAAAATCTTGAGAAAAACGCACTTATCGTACCTGCGGCAGACACTACCGTTGCGATTCTCTGCGGTCTTGCTACACTTCCTGCCGTATTTGCGTCCGGACTGGAGCCTACTCAGGGACCGGGAATGCTCTTCGTAACTCTTCAGACCGTGTTCCAGAGCATGAGCGGAGCAGGCCCGATATTCGGAACTATATTCTACCTGCTGGTATTCCTGGCGGCTCTCACTTCATCCATATCCATGCTTGAAGGCTCCGTGTCATCATTTATGGACAGAAGGCTGGAGAAGGGCAAGAGTCAGGGAAGAACATTCCTCTGCCTCACCATAGGAGGAATATCCACCGCAGGTGCAGTACTGGTAGCCCTTGACGCTCTCGGAGCGGCAGGACTTCCGCATCTCTTCGGATTCAGCACATGGCTTGACACATTCGACCTCTTCAGCGAAGGTATCCTGATGCCTGGCGGATGTCTCATCATGACCATAATCCTCGGCTGGATCAGACCGGGATACATCGACGACGAGATTAAGCTGAGCGGAAGCTACAGAAGCAAGCCGTTCGTGGAAATATGTCTCAAGTTCCTCGCACCTGTATTCCTGGCGTTTATCGTTGTAGTACAGATGGACGGATTCTTTAAACTGGGACTGTTCTAAAACAGGAAGGATAATTTAAATGGAACATAGCAATCAGAAAGGCCAGTGGGGAAGCAGGTTCGGCTTCCTCATGGCGGCCATAGGTTCCGCTGTGGGACTGGGCAACCTCTGGGGCTTCCCTTATAAAATGGGAAACAACGGCGGGTTCGCATTTCTCGTAGTGTACCTTGCTCTCGTTATATTTGTAGGCGTTGTGGTAATGCTGGCTGAGCTGGCTCTCGGAAGAAAGAGCGGCAAAGGCGTTATCGCGGCTTACGAAACCCTGGGCAGAAAATATAAGATAATAGGCTGGTTCGGATGGATTTCGCCGGTGCTGATCCTGGGATTTTACTGCATGCTGGGAGGCTACTGCATCAAATACGCCATAGCCAATATCGGAGACCTTTTCAACGCCTCCTGGGGCGTTGCGGGAGCCGACAGCGCGGAATTCTTTGCGGGATTTACCGCAAACCAGGTGGAAAGCACCATATACACACTCATATTCGTGGCTCTTACCATGATAATCGTTCAGGCGGGAGTATCGGGCGGTATCGAAAAGTTTACGACCTTTGCAATGCCGGCCCTGTTCGTAATGCTTCTCATAGTGATAATAAGAAGCGTTACTCTTCCGGGCGCGGACGCAGGTCTTGAATTCATATTCAAGCCTAACTTCGAGGTGTTTAAGGGAACCGGCTGGATTAACGTCCTTGCTTCGGCGGGAGGCCAGATGTTCTTCTCCCTCTCACTGGGCATGGGCATCATGGTTACATACGGCTCGTATATGAAGAAGGAGGAGGATCTTCAGCAGAACTCCCTCATAATTCCTCTTGCCGACACCACAGTTGCAGTAATGGCTTCACTTGCAATCATGCCTGCGGTATTCTCCGCCGGGCAGGATCCTGCACAGGGCCCGGGGCTTCTGTTCATAACTCTTCAGACCGTATTCCAGGCCATGGGCAGCCTTGGCCCGCTGTTCGGATTCCTGTTCTACGTTCTGGTGTTCATAGCTGCAATAACCTCGTCCATATCCCTTACAGAGGCTGTAAGTTCAGCAATAATGGACAGGCACATAGAAAAGGGCAAGGCGATAAACAGGAGAAAGATAATAACCATGGTGGGAATATTCGTTGCGCTGGAAGGAACCTTCGTGGCTCTGGACGGACTTGGCGCCAACGGATTCCCGCAGATATTCGGCCAGAGCACCTGGCTTGACTCCTTCGACCTGGTATCGGAGGGAATACTCATGCCTCTCGGCGCCATGATAATGGCCATAGTATTCGGCTGGATAAAGCCTGCGTATCTGGATGACGAGATTACCTACGGAGGCAGGGAGTATAAGATGAAGAAGTACTTCCACTACTCCATCAAGTTCATAGCCCCGCCTATTCTGCTCCTGGTTCTCCTGGGACAGATAGACACCTTCTTCAAGCTGGGCTGGTTCAGCTAAAAATCAAAGAATGCGCATTTAAGCGGCGCACTGCCGGAAATTTCCGGCGGCGCCGCTTTTGTAATAAACGGCTTTACATGAAGAGACTTAGTGCTATAATGTATGTGAAAAATTAATTCGCAGCACACAGGAGGTTATTATGAAGCTTATAGACATGCATTGCGACTCCATGGGAGAGGTGTTCCTTCATCCGGAGCAGAATATTTTAAACAAAGGCGGCCATCTCGATCTTGAGATGATTGAAAAGGTCGGCGGCACTGTGCAGTTTTTTGCGCTGTTCATGTACAGGGACTGCATAGAGAAGTACGGTGCGTACGACCTGTTTCACAGAATGTACGACACATATGTAAAGCAGATGGAGCTGAACAGGGAACACGTTCTGCCGGTGCTAAAAGCTGAAGATATAGAGAAAAACGAAAAGGCCGGAAAGATATCTTCGCTCCTGACAGTTGAGGATGGAGTATTTCTGGACGGCCATATCGAAAGAGTGGACGAGGCGTACGAAAAGGGCGTAAGACTCATAACTCTCCTCTGGAATTTTGAGAACTCGCTGGGCTATCCGTCAAGCGACGACCCTGAAGAACACATGAGGGGACTGAAGCCTTTCGGCATCGAGGCCGTGGAGAGGATGAACGACCTTGGAATCATCGTCGATCTTTCTCATTCCTCTGAAGGAGTGTTCTACGACGTTGCAAAGTACAGCAAAAAACCTTTTATAGCCAGCCATTCCTGCGCAAGAGCTCTCTGCGGACACAGAAGAAATCTGACTGACGGTCAGCTTAAGACTCTTGGCGAAAAGGGCGGTGTAGCGGGAATAAACTTCTACGGCTGCTTCCTGGAGGATGACTGTGATTATCCTACGGTAGATCTCATCATGAAGCACATGAGATATATGACAGATAAGGCAGGCATCGAAAGCGTAGGCTTCGGCTCCGACTTTGACGGTATTGAATCCGCCGGTGAACTGGAGAATTATCTGGGATTCAAAAAGATAATCGCTGCAATGGAAAAAGAGTACACAGACGATGAAATCGACAAAATCTGCTACAGTAACGCAATGAGAGTTATAAAAGAGGTTATAGGTTAATCGTCAGAATTAACAAGGCTGCCCGCCGGCAAAGTCAGTTGGACTCATCGCCGGCCGGGCAGCCTTTTGTTTACGGTTTAGTAGTAGACTCTTACGGGACGTGCCATGATTCTGGCTATTATCTCGTTTTTGTTGGTTTCCGCAAGTTCGGAAGCTTCCTGTATGTCCATGGTGTTATCCGTGCCGTCTCCGTATATTACTGCGATGTCGCCTTCGGAAACACCCGGAACGTGCGTTACGTCAGCCATGCACTGGTCCATGCACAGGACGCCTACCAGAGGACACTTAATTCCGCGGATGGTAACGTACCCCTTGTCGCGCATGTTTCTCGGATATCCGTCCGCATATCCGAACGGCAGCGTGGCTATTACGGAGTCTTTCGGAGCTTTCCAGCAGTAGTCATAGCTCACTCCTTCTCCTTTCGGAATCCGGTGAAGCTGTGAAATTTTCGTAACCATGCCGATGGCCTGACGGATTTCTATGTGTCCCTTGTGGAATCCCTTCAGACCGAATACCAGTGCGCCCGGGCGCACCATGTCAAGACGGAATTCCGGATAGTCCACACAGGCTATGCTGTCGGCAATGTGTCTGTACCTGAATCTGAATCCGTCCTTCTCGAGCTCATCCGCAATCTTCATGAACTTGTCGAACTGAGCCATGTCGTCTTCATAGCCTGCAAGAGCAAGGTGAGAAAAAATACCTTCAACCTCGAGGCCCGGGAGAGAGAGAATCTTTCGCAGCTCCTCCACATCGTCTGTTCCCAGACGATGGAACCCCGTGTCCACCTTCAGGTGTACGCGGGCTTTCACGCCCCTGCCTTCGGCAAGGGCGCTGAGGAGCTCTGCCTGTCTGAAGCTGAAAACCGTCTGAGTTATACGGTTTTCCACTACCCTGTCCAGCAGTCTGTCCGGAGTGTGTCCGAGTATGAAGAGAGGATAGTCATCGCTGGCGGCTCTCAGTTCAAGAGCCTCTGTAAGAGTCGCAACTGCCAGATAAACGGCTCCTTCCTCGTATAAAACCCTGGCGATTTCCGCAGCGCCGTGGCCGTATGCGTTAGCCTTTATTACGGGCATAACGGCGGTGGTCTCGCCGCACATCTCCCTTATGTTGCGGAAGTTCTCTCTTATAGCCTGTGTATCTACAAGCACCTGGGTATCCCTGGGCGCTTTTTCATCGAAATGTACGTTCATGTTTCCTCCTCTACTTTTCAAGCAGCTTAAGTGCAGATGCTGTCTGTATTATTACGCCGTTTAACATGGCTTCCTCTGCGGGAGCGAAGTGTTCGTTGTGAAGAGAGTATACGGGATCCCCTTCCTTCGTGACGCCCAGATTGAAATAGGTGCCTTTTACGCTCTGGGTGAAAAAGGCGAAGTCGTCGGCGCCGAGGCTCGGCTCCGGCATGTGTCTTACCATATCGTGACCAAGATATTCGTCGGTGGTCTCTTCCACGGCGCGGGTAACGTCATCGTCGTTTATGAGGGCAGGATAATAGTCGTCCGCCCACTGGACTTCTGCAGAAGCTCCGTAAGCGGATGCGGTGTTTTTCGCAATCTGCACGAACAGGTTCTTTGCTTTTGCCATGGTGTCCATGTCAAGGGCTCTTATGGTGCCGCGCATTACTACTTCTCCGGCGATTATGTTTCCGGCTGTTCCGCCGCTTATAGAACCGATGGTCACCACTACGGGAGTAGTAGGAGCCATGAAACGGCTGGATATTGACTGGACGGCGGTAATTACCTGAGCGGAAACCACGATTGTATCTATACCTGCATCAGGATGGGCGCCGTGGCAGCTTTTTCCTCTCACTGTAAGGGTGAAGCTTCCGGTGGCCGCATTCATTGGACCGTATTTCAGTACTATGGTTCCCGCAGGGTACTCCGGATCCACGTGAAGAGCCGTTACGGCACTTACATCGGGATTTTTCAGAAATCCCGCTTCTATCATAGGAGAGGCTCCGCCTACCGTTTCCTCTGCCGGCTGGAAGAAGAGCTTTACGGCTCCGTTCAGCCTTCCTTCATCGTCAAGTTTTTTCAGAAGTATTCCCGTCGAGAGAAGTATTGCCGTGTGCATATCGTGACCGCAGGCGTGCATCACGCCGGGGTTCTCCGACGCATACTCAAGGCCGGTGGCTTCGCAGACGGGAAGAGCGTCCATGTCTGCTCTGACGGCGATACATCTGCAGCCGTCCTTTACGTCTCCAACCTGCGCGACTATGCCGAATCCGGCCACGCCGGATGTATAGCTTATTCCGTGTTCATCGAGAATGGAGCGTACGAACCGGGATGTATTCTCTTCATGCTCTGAAAGCTCGGGATGGGAATGAAGATGGCGTCTGATTCTCACCGTCTCCGGGTAGAGCTCCTTTGCCGCTTCGATGAGCTCGGCGGGGGTAACTGATGTCTTTGTGCTTGGTTCCATTGAATGCCTCCTGATTAAATCAGCCTGATTGTTTTTCTAAAATGTATAATAAAACTATCTTTTCAATTTGTCTATACCCATTTCCGTTATTCTGGTGCCGAAGCGTCCCTTGCCAATCTGTATGAGACCGTCTGACGAAAGAGCGGAAAGTATCTCACGAAGTTTTCCATCGCTTATGTTCACGCCGGATGATTTAAGTATCTGTACCAGTACGGTACGTCCGACGCCGTGAGCGGGAGCGGAGTTGTCGTAGATGAGGGACAGAACCTTCTGCTTCAGTTCGTCCTCGGTAAAGGACAGCCGTCTGATCGTATATCTCTTCGGTTCCGGAGGGTTGAAAATACCGCTTTGGACCGGTACTTCACCATTGTATGACGGGATTTCCGCACGGGATGCCGCCTGTCCGGCGTATGGATCCTGCTTCTGCGTTTCGGTCTGTTCCTGCCCGGAACGTGCGTTTTCAATATTGACCAGATATTCAGGAAGCTCGGAGAGAGATTTATAGTATACTGCTGTATTTCTCAGTTCTCTCACGTTGCCCGGCCAGTCGTATTTCATCATAAGCGTCTTTTCGTGGGGACTTACGTTTTTGTAGTCCGGGCCCAGAAAGCTTTTCAGCAGCGCCGGAATATCCTCCTTCCTCTCGCGAAGAGGAGGTACGGAGACCGGCAGTACGTTGAGCCTGAAGAAAAGGTCGCTTCTGAAACTCCCCTTTGCGATTTCGGCTTCAAGATTTTTGTTGGTGGCGGCAATGATTCTCACATCTATATTGATGACTTTGTCGCTTCCTATTCTCATAACCTGCATCTCCTGGATGGTTCTGAGCAGACGCGACTGCAGCTTCGGGGATATATCGCCTATTTCATCGAGGAATATGGTTCCGCGATGGGCCTGTTCGAACAGACCGGCCTTGCCCTTGCTCCTGGCTCCGGTGAAGGAACCTGCTTCATATCCGAACAGCTCCGATTCCAGAAGGGTTTCGGGAAGCGCGGCGCAGTTGACGGCGACAAAGGGGAAGATGGACCGGTCCGAATAGTTGTGTATGGACTGGGCTATCATTTCCTTTCCGGTGCCGCTTTCGCCGCGTATCAGAACCGTAAGATCGGTGCCTGCTATACGCTTGGCCGTGCTGATAACTTTCTCCATGCACGAGGCCCTGTATATGATATCGCTGAACTGATAGTTTGCTACGTAACCCTTTTCTTTAAGTGAGTGGCGGAGAGGGGCTGTATCCCTCTCGTCCTGAAGAGTCATGTAATAGCCCGCCTTTTCGTCCATCAGCGTGATGGTGTACTTGT
The DNA here is from genome assembly GCA_949287095.1 of uncultured Bacillota bacterium. GTDB lineage: Bacteria > Bacillota > Clostridia > Peptostreptococcales > Anaerovoracaceae > Avanaerovorax. The sequence continues at coordinate 99,302 of CASEFA010000001.1, read as the reverse complement.
TCAGAATGTAATTGTTAAGGTTTATGGTGACCTTGGCTCCGGAGACGTCCGGAGAGCTTATGACATCGGGCGGGAGATTTTCACTCAGGTTCAGCTCCGTTTTGTCGGAGACGCCGAAGATAGAGCATGCTTTGGCGTTGGCGTATACAGGCTCAAAGAGCGCATCCACCAGGATGGTGCCTATGGCGCTTCCGTCAACGATTCTTTTTATCATTTCACTCTTTAGATAATCGTAAATGAAGTTGGAGTAGAAACTGGTGGCCGACTCCACAACAGTGTGGAGATAGCGGAATATGTTTCTGTTGATTCTCTCCGCTTCAAGGTCCAGAAGCTGCTTGAGCTTAACGACAGTGTCGAAGCTTACAACTCTGTAGCCTATATCTATGACTTCGCTGATGTGCTCCGGAACCAGATCCGGCTCGTTAGGTGTTACGGCGATGGTTATGTCGTCGTAAATGCCGGTGTGGTCAAGGCTGTTGTCAAAAGGTACGAAGTTAATATGGCTGACGCCCATCTCGTAAAAAGAGTATGCGGTGGAAAGAGCGGTTTCATAGCTGTCGTTGACCAGGAGAACCTTTGTCCCTGACGGAATTTCCGAAATTGATTTCAGAGCTCTGACGTTAGGACTTCTCTCCAGCTTTACTATCATGGAGAAGTTGTCGACGCGCTCCTTAAGCTGTTCGTACAGATCGTCGCCGCTTACAAGATATGCGTCGGCGTGGAGTACGGAGTTTTCCGGATACTCCTCCAGGTGTACGTTGTAAAATCTCACAAAGTCCTCAAATATGCCCTCAAGATTGGACTTTACAAAGTTCATGGCGTTCATATTGGAGGAAGTCTTATATACAATGGCTACTGTCTTCATGTCTGTGCTCCTTACAAATTTCAAAATATGCCTGTTACCCGAATTCCCGTCCATTATAACCCCTTTCAGCGGGGCTTTCAAGGTCATAATAAGATTTAATGGGATTTAAAATCCGAATACAGTAAAAAAGAAGTTCTGCTGATATAAAAAGCAAGCAAATTCAACATCCAATTCTTGGCATATTTTTTGCTTTTATATTCCGCAAAGACAGAGATACGGGAGGCAGAATATGAGAGTTTTTATTAGTGCGGACATAGAAGGCTGTACCGGAGTTACTACCTGGGACGAGACATTTTACGGAAAACCCGGATATGCCGAAGCGGCTGAGCAGATGAATAAAGAGGTGGCTGCGGCTGCCAGAGGCGCCATTGCCGCAGGCGCAGACGAAGTTGTCGTAAAAGACGGCCATGAGGATGCCATGAACATACAGCCGTCTGCAATGCCGAGAGGCGTAAGGGTTCTGCGCGGATGGGCTCAGGATATCGACGCCATGATGGCCGGAGTAGGCGGAGGTTTTGACTGTGCGTTCTACATCGGATATCATGCCGAGGCAGGAAGCAGCAGCAGTCCTTTGTCCCATACGACGGAGTTTCCTGTTCTCCAGAAGGCTCTTCTTAATGGAAAGCCTATGGCGGAGTTCGACGTGAATGCCCTTGCCGCGGCAAGACACGGCGTTCCTTCCGCGCTTATAACCGGAGATAAGGGAATCTGTGACAAGGCGGCCGAATCGTGTCCGTGGATTAAGACCGTAGCCGTTAAGGAAGGCGTCAGCGGAGGAACTCTCAACATGCATCCTGTAGAAGCCTGTGAGCTGATAGAGGAGGCTGCAAAAGCCGCTGTTTCCGAAAAGAACTTCAAATGTGCTGAAATACCTGAGCACTTTGAGATGGAGCTCACATATAAATATCACACGAGAGCAAAGAAAGCTTCCACCTATCCCGGCGCAGTGCTGAAGGACGACTGCACAGTAACATACGAGACCGACGACGTGGCGGATCTGCTGGAAGCATATTCATTTATGGTATAGATACGGAGGAACTTTAAAAATGGGATTACCTAAAGACTGCGGCCTGGAGCTGCATTCCAAATGGCAGAGAGGAAAGCTGAATCTTATCACTGATGTTCCGGGAGTGAAGGTAGCTAACGTGACAATTCAGGACGGAGCTGAGATAAATACCGGCGTTACGGCGGTTCTGCCTCATACGGGAGATATTTTTCACGACAAAGTCATGGCAGGCGTATCCGTTATAAACGGATTCGGCAAGAGTCTCGGACTGGTTCAGGTGGAAGAGCTGGGAACCATAGAGACGCCGATTGTAATGACCAATACTTTAAGCGTGGGAACGGCAGCTGAGGCGCTGACCGAATACATGCTGGAGAGAAACGATGATATAGGAGTGAAGACCGGAACTGTAAACTGCCTCGTAACCGAGTGCAACGACGGCAGACTTAACGATATAAGGGGACTTCATGTAAAGAAGGAACACGTTCGCGAAGCTCTGTCAAAGGCTGAAGCAGACGGCGATATTTTCGAAGAGGGAGCTGTTGGAGGCGGAACCGGAATGTGCTGCCTGGGCCTCAAGGGCGGCATAGGCTCGTCATCCAGAACAGTGAAGGTCGACGACAGAGACTATACCGTAGGCGCTATAGTGATGTCCAACTTCGGCGGATCCGGAAACCTTGTTATAGGCGGAGACCACATCGGAAAGCGCATCAGGGAGAGAATGGCTGCAGAGGATAAGAAGGATCTGGGATCGATCATAATGATCATTGCAACTGATATTCCTCTTTCCGACCGCCAGCTGAAGAGAGTTGCCAGACGTTCATCCATAGCCCTGGGAAGATGCGGATCGTATTTAGGCAATGGAAGCGGAGACATAGCCGTAGCCTTCAGCACCGGAAACAGAGTGCCTCATTACAGCGATAAGTCACTCATCGATATTAAGATGTTCGATGACGAGAAGATAGACAAAGTGTTCGAAGCGGCTGTTGAGGCTGTGGAAGAATCGGTCATCAGCTCTATGTACCATGCAGAGACGACGAAGGGCGTTCGCGGAAATATCTATTACGGACTCAGAGAGTTTTTATAGAGCAAATTCCTATGATCCGGCATTCCCCCTCCCTAACTGACGCCGGATCTTAAAAATAAACGGGCGCCGCCGAAGCATCGGATTCCGCTGCGGCGGCGTCTTCACATTGTGACGAAAAGGAGATATAATACTATGTTAGGAGTAATCGGAGGAATGGGGCCGCTGGCTTCATCGCTTTTCTACGATATGATAATCGATAAGACCGACGCAGGCTGCGACCAGGAAAATCTGAATATGATAATATACAGCGATTCCGGCATGCCTGACAGAACCGGCGCAATCCTTTCGGGAGACGAGGAGAAGGTAGCCGAAGTGCGCGACCGAATCCTTAAGGATGCAAAGGTTCTGGAAAACGCAGGGTGCAGCGCCCTTGCCGTAACCTGCAACACCGCTCACTATTTTGTCAACATGGTAAGAGACGAAGTAGGAATCCCGTTCATTCACATGATAGAGGAGACGGCAAAGGAACTTGCCAGAACCTGCAAGGGAAAGCCTGTTGCCATTCTCGCCACCGACGGAACAGTTAAGACGAGGCTCTATCAGAATGAGTTCGAAAAGCACGATATCATTCCGTACACTCCTTCACCTGAGGGCCAGAAGAAGGTAATGAGCACCATCTACGACCTGATCAAGCAGAACAAGCCGGCAGATGCGGATCTCTGGGCGGAAATAGAAAAGGAAATAAAGGACGCCGGATGTGAAGCCGCAATCCTTGCCTGCACCGAGCTTTCCGTGGTGAAGAAGGAGCTCGATCTTCCGGAATACTACCGCGACCCTATGGAAATCATGGCCGACAGGTGCATAGAATATTACAGAGCGATAGGAGAAATCAAATAATGAGATTTGTTATTCAGAGAGTTCTCGAAAGCAGCGTCAGCGTAGACGGAGAGGTTGTCGGACAGATCGGCAAAGGCTTCATGGTCTTAATAGGAGTCGGATCGGGCGACACCCGTGAAACCGCAGACAAGATGATAAAGAAGCTCATCGGTATGCGCATTTTTGAGGACGAAAACGGCAAGACCAACCTGAACCTGGAGTCCGTGGGAGGAAGCCTTCTTCTAATATCCCAGTTCACCCTTTACGCCGACTGCAAAAGGGGCAACCGCCCGGGGTTTACGGACGCCGGCGCGCCCGACCTTGCGGAAGAGCTCTATGAGTACATCATTTCGGAATGCAGAAAATCCGTTCCCGTAGTGGAGCGTGGAGTTTTCGGCGCAGACATGAAGGTGAGCCTTGTAAACGACGGGCCGTTTACGGTTATTCTGGATTCGGAAAAACTTTAGATTTAAACTGAGGGTGCGGGCGTATCTGTCCGCACCCGATTTATATACGGAGGAACAAAGGATGCAGTACACGGGAAAAGTAAAACTGAGCGAGGGGAAAAAGCTTGCGGTAAATCTGGGGTTCGATTTCGATGCGGCTTCCGTGTGGATGGGAGCCTACGGGAAAACTTCGCCTGTATATATGTCCAGGGGAGAGTTCGGCGCAGAGGTCGCCGTTCCGAGGATTCTCGATCTTCTGGACGACTACGGAATAAAATCCACTTTCTGCGTGCCGGGACACACGGCCGATACCCATCCCGATACGGTAAAGGAGATAATAAGGAGAGGTCATGAGATTTGCCATCACAGCTACGACCATCTGGACCCTTCCGAACAGAACTGTGACGAGGAGATCCGCGAGATAGAAAAAGGCTTTGAAGCTCTCGATAAAGTGGGCGCAAAGCCCGTCGGCTACCGTTCGCCGGGCTGGGACTTCAGCGAAAACACTTTGTCCATTCTGGAAAGGTACGACTTTAAGTACGACTCCAGCCTGATGGGAAACGACTTTCATCCTTATATGATACGTCCGTGCACGGCGGATATGGAGCGCGGCAACTCCTTTGGCGAGCCGTCAAAGATAATGGAGCTTCCGGTTTCATGGTACCTTGACGACTTTCCTCATTCCGAGTTCGTCATGACGAGGACGGGCATGAAGGCGCCGAGCCAGTACTACGAGATATGGAAAAACCACTTTGATTACGGAATCTCTCATATCAAAGGCGGCATGATGGCTCTGACCATGCACCCACAGGTTACGGGCCGGGCCCACAACATCATAGTCCTGGAGCGGTTCATCGCCTACATGGCCGAAAACGGAGCGGAGTTCCTGACCCTGGGACAGATAGCGGACAGGACGGAAATAGACAGATAGTCTCAGGGCTCCGATGACTTGCGCTGAGGACATGAGTTCTAATTTTTCCGGACAAAATCGTCATTCGGTTTAATGATCGTTCGACCAAAACATGCCGGCGCGGTGTTCGTTGAAAAAGAGATTGGTCATTCTGTAATATCTCTGTTAAAAAGCCAAATTTTCTTGGTTTTTTAGGGGAATCGAATGTGAAAAACCAACATTTATGCCATAATTTATACCATTAATGGTTATAAATGTAAATTATTTACGCTGTCCCGGCTGTTTTTCTTGGCTTTTCCCTTTAAACTTTCGCTTTTAACCAAGATTTATTGGTTTTTCTCAATCGTATATGCAATTTAGCCAAACTATTATTGGTCAACGTATAGTCTTTTGCTTTAGTTTGGAGGCCTGCGATCTTCAAGAGGAGGATAAACCACATCCCTCATCAGGAAGACCACGTGCCCGTCAGGAAGCTGCGGTGTGCAGCGCATTGAATATGGCGGGGAATAGGTGTAGACATAGATGTTCTTCGGGTCGCTTTTATATGTGACGGTTATCTCATACACATCCCTTTTAGCATCGCGCATAACTTCTTTAGTTTTGATGTCATCTTCCGGAACATTCTGCTCTGCAATATAGCTTTCGAATCTCATTCCCGCCAGTGACTTCTGGATAGGATGAAACCAGAGCCATAGCCAGAGAGGAGAAAGGACGACAACGATAATCAGCACTTTCTTGAATTTCTTTTTCTTAGTCATATCTTTAATCTCCTTACCGCTTTGTAAACACCTTTGAATTAAAGTATACAATAAATAATACGTAATATCAATGCGGGAGGAGAATTCACTGTTTCCCGCTTTCACCCCCTGCCCTGATTTTACATACATTTAACATAACTGCGATTACACACTTTACATTTCTCCTTTATATTGGTACCTGTAATCAAGATGATAAAAAATAAATCTGATAAAAGGAGAGTAAAGAATTATGAAACTTAAGAAGCTTTTAGCTGCAGGAATGATTGCAGTTCTCGCAATGGGCGCACTTACCGCATGCGGCGGCAACGACGAGCCGGCTGAAGAGGAAGGCGGCGATACCGCAGCAGCAATGACCGGCGACATCAGTGTACTGACCAGAGAAGACGGTTCCGGAACGAGAGGCGCATTCATAGAGCTGTTCGGAATTGAAGGAGAGGACGGCACGGATAACACTATCGCAGAGGCAGAGGTAACCAACAGCACCTCCGTAATGATGCAGACCGTAAGCGGCAACAAGCAGGCTATCGGATACGTATCCCTCGGCTCCCTCGATGAAAGCCTTGTAAAGGCTCTGAAGGTTGACGGTGTAGAGGCGACCGCAGAAAACGTAAAGAGCGGCGACTACAAAGTGTCCAGACCGTTCAACATCGTAACAAAGGCTGACGTAAGCGCTGAAGCTCAGGACTTCATAAACTTCATCATGAGTGAAGAGGGACAGGCAGTAGCTGAAGAAGAAGGATACATCAGCGAAGGAAACCAGGGCGCTTTTGAAGGCGGAGACGTAAGCGGAACTATCACAGTGTCAGGTTCTTCCTCCGTAACCCCGCTTATGGAGAAGCTTGCAGAAGCATACAACGCTGTAAACCCTGACCTTGAGATTGAGATTCAGCAGTCCGACTCCACTACCGGCGTAACCGACGCAATCAACGGAATCAGCGACATCGGTATGGCTTCCAGAGAGCTTAAGGACGATGAAACTTCCCAGGGAATCACCGGTACTGTAATCGCTCTTGACGGAATCGCAGTAATCGTAAACTCCGAGAACCCTGTAGAGGACATCGCAAGCGACATGATCACCAAGATCTACACCGGCGAAGTTACCGCATGGGACGACGTTAAATAAGATATTGACATCAGAGACAGAGCATAAGAAAGAAAGCAGGGGAGACGTTTCCCTGCTTTCGCCCTGTCGACAGGTTATAAGATTCAGTGAGAGGAGAGTAAAAGCGCTGTATGAAAGGTAGCTTTAAGGAAAAGGCCATGCAGCTTGTGTTTCTCATAGCGGCATGCGCGTCCATAGTAGCCGTAATACTCATCTGCGTCTACATGTTCGGAAACGGAATTCCGGCGATGCAGAAGATAGGCTTCAAGGAGTTCCTCACGGGAACGGAGTGGAAGCCTAACAACGAGATATTCGGAATCCTTCCTATGATAATAGGAAGCATATACGTTACAATCGGCGCAATAATAATCGGCGTGCCAATCGGCATACTTTGCGCCACATACATGGCGAAATTCTGTCCGCCAAAAATCCACAAAATACTCAAGCCTGCAATCGATCTTCTGGCAGGCATCCCGTCCATAGTATACGGATTCTTCGGCCTCATGGTCATAGTCCCTATAATACAGGACGTCTTCGGCACGGGAGGAAAGGGAATCCTCACAGCGTCCATAATGCTGGGAATAATGATTCTTCCTACGATAATAAGCGTGTCCGAATCCAACATAAGAGCGGTGCCTGACGCATATTACGAAGGCGCTCTGGCTCTGGGTGCAACTCACGAGCGCAGCGTGTTCTTCACCGTAATACCTGCGGCAAAGTCGGGAATTACCGCGGCCGTAATACTGGGCGTGGGAAGAGCCATAGGTGAGACCCTTGCGGTTTCCGTAATAGTGGGAAACTCGCCGGTAATACCGGAAAGCGTTCTCGATATGGCAAGAACCATGACCACCAACATAGTACTCGAAATGGGCTATGCGGAAGGACTTCACAGAGAAGCCCTCATCGCGACGGCAGTAGTGCTGTTCGTGTTCATACTCATAATCAACCTGTTGTTCTCACTGCTTAAGCGAAAGGGAGGGAAGGCATAATGCAGAAATTCAAAGGACATCCCCTTTCCCTGTTCCTCAACATACTGGTAAAGCTGGCGACCCTGCTTACAGTAGGCGTGTTGGTTGCGGTAGTGGGATACATACTGATAATGGGAATACCTAACCTTAACCCTTCACTCTTTGAATGGGAATACACCACCGACAACGTTTCCATGATGCCCGCCATCATAAACACCCTGACCATGACGGCCCTCGCCCTTCTCATAGCAGTGCCGTTCGGAGTGTTCTCGGCGATCTATCTCGTGGAGTACGCGGGCCGCGGGAACAAAATCGTCGGCGTGGTGAGAATCACAACGGAAACTCTTTCGGGAATACCTTCCATAGTGTACGGACTGTTCGGCTACCTCATGTTCGTAACGGCCTTTAAGTCCTACAACATTCTGGCAGGTATACTGACCCTTGCAATAATGATTCTTCCTCTCATAATGAGAACTACGGAAGAAGCCTTAAAAGGCGTTCCGGACAGCTACAGAGAAGGCAGTCTGGGACTTGGAGCAGGAAAGCTGCGCACTGTTTTCAGGGTAGTACTCCCTTCCGCAATCCCGGGCATCCTGGCGGGAGTCATCTTAGGTATAGGAAGGATTGTGGGAGAAACAGCGGCTTTACTATACACGGCAGGAACGGTTACAGGTGTTGCTACGAGCCTGTTCTCGTCTGGAAGGACCTTATCTGTACACATGTACGCTCTCCTCTCAGAGGGACTCTATACGGATCAGGCGTACGCAACAGCTGTAGTCCTGCTGGTAATGGTAATCATCATCAACGCTCTTTCCGGACTGGTCGCAAGAGCGGTCGGAAGAAACAAGGAATAACAGGAGAGGAGTATTCAAATGGCGACAAAATATGAAATAAAGGACCTGAATCTCTACTATGGGAATTTTCACGGTCTGAAGGATATAAACTTAAGCATTCCGGAAAAGGAGATAACCGCCCTCATAGGCCCGTCCGGCTGCGGAAAATCCACACTTTTAAAGACTTTGAACAGAATGAACGACCTGGTCGAAGGGTGTAAGATTGACGGCCTCGTGGCCCTTGACGGCATGGACATCTACGCAAAGGGTGTAGACGTGAACAACCTGAGAAAGCGGGTAGGCATGGTGTTCCAGAAGCCGAATCCTTTTCCTATGAGCGTTTACGACAACGTGGCCTACGGTCCGAGAACCCACGGCATTAAGAGCAAAACTGAGCTTGACGAGATAGTCGAAAACTCCCTCAAGGCGGCTGCGATATGGGATGAGCTGAAGGACAGACTGAAAAAGAGCGCTCTGGGACTTTCCGGAGGTCAGCAGCAGAGACTCTGCATCGCGAGAGCCCTTGCTGTAGAGCCTGAGGTTCTCCTCATGGACGAGTCCACCTCGGCCCTCGATCCGATTTCCACGTCGAAAATCGAGGATCTTGCCATAGAGCTGAAGGAGAAGTACACCATAATAATGGTTACCCACAACATGCAGCAGGCGGTGAGAGTATCCGACAACACCGCATTCTTCCTCCTGGGAGAAATGATAGAATACGATAAGACGGAAAAGCTCTTCTCGGTACCGTCAAACAAGAAAACCGAGGATTACATTACAGGGAGGTTCGGTTGATGAGAAACAGATTCGACGAGCAGCTCGCGCTGCTTAACGTAGAGCTTATAAAAATGGGAAGCCTTTGTGAGCTGGCGGTTTCAAACGCCATGAAAGGCCTCTTTGACGGCAGCGAGGAAATGCTGAATATCGCAGTGGACACCGACCACGAAATAGACGAGAAAGAAAAGGAGATAGAAAACCTCTGTCTCAAGCTTCTCCTCCAGCAGCAGCCGGTGGCAAGAGATTTGAGAGTGATATCCTCCGCCCTCAAGATGATTTCAGACATGGAAAGAATCGGCGACCAGGCCTCCGACATTGCCGAGATAGCGGGCATTATCAAGGGAACGGATGCTCAGACTCATACTCATCTCAAGAAGATGTCCGACGCCGCGACGAAGATGGTGGCCGATGCGGTAAGATCCTTCGTGGACAAAGACCTTAAGCTTGCTCATCAGGTTATGCGTGACGACGACATTGTGGACGAAGTGTTCAACAAGATGAGACAGGACATAATAGCCTTCATCCGCGGTGGCGAGGCTTCGGCAGAGCTCTGTCTCGACCTTATGATGATAGCGAAATACCTGGAGAGAATAGGCGACCATGCCGTAAACATCGCCGAGTGGGTGGAGTTTTCCATCCTTGGCGAGCACCTCTCCCGCGAGGAACGCTACGCCGACAAATAGTGCATCGCGGCAGCAATGCACGGCGAAACAGAAATAAGAAAGTGTGTCAAATATATAAAAACGCCCCGAAATCTTTCGGCTTCATCGCGGAGCCGGATACAGATTCCGGGCGTTTTTCTGCTTCGAAAAAAGAAAAACAATTGCGAAAATTATATAAATGTGTTACAATTTCCTCGGAGAAAGCTGTAGATATTACTCAGGATACGGGGCGAAGACATGTTTATACTCACGGCAGCACGTATTGTGAAAAAAAGCATAGAGGAAATTTATGCTAGATATGGGGCCATGATGAAAAATCTGGCATATTCGATTATAAGGGATTACCAGTACGCTGAAGACAGTGTGCAGGAATCTCTCTTAGCGCTTTCTAAGAATCTGGACAAGCTTGACGATGTAGACTCTGCAAAGTCTAAGAACTATATTTACACAGTTACCAAAAACGAAGCTCTGACTATGCGTGAAAAAATAAATAAAAATTTTCAGAGAGATGTCCAATTTTACGATGATGAAGAGGTTAATAACATAAAGGGAGATTTAGATATAGAAGCGTTTTGTGATGAGAGAGGTCTGGGAGAGGACGTTCTGGAGCTGTTGTCCTCTCTCGATGAGCTCGATAAGGACATCCTGGTCTACAGATTTGCTGACGGATACAGCGTGAAAGAAATAGCGGAAATGATGGAAAAAAATCCGGACTTTGTTTATAAACGCATACAGCGCGCACTAGTAAAACTGAGAACGTGTCTGAGGGGTGAAAGTGATGGGCGATAGACGACGCGCAGGGAAGATACTAAAAGAGTACGCGCTTGCAGTAAGAGAGGCTAGAATTGGTTATATAAATACTTTTACCAACGAAAATCAATACTCGGAAGTCAGTCACGGCAGCTTTAGACGGCGGTTTAAGACGATTATGGTATGTATTATACTACTTACAGTGGTGATATCAGGATTTGTCGTATTAGCTGTAATGGGAACAAAGAGTTCGTTAGGATTGGAATTCGATATAGGAGATGAATACGTCAAAATAGCGCCTGATGCTGAAACGGAGAGTTTAGAGGGAATTCCAGTAAAGTTTTTCGAAGTTATATATATTCCAGAGGATTACAACTTCCACTTTGATGGAGGAAAAGCAGGTCGGTATTTCTGGCAGTTTTATGAAAATAGCAGCGGAGACTGGCTGTATATAAGGCAAAGAAATGCTGCAATGAGTTCAAGCAACATGGAGAAACCGCCGGGAGGAATTCACTTCAAAAATACTGAGAGGGGGACTCAGGTAGTAATATTGGATTATGGTGAATACAAGTCATATCTTTTCAGAAAGGGGAATTTGCTAATAGAGGTTTACGGAGTGATTTCAACTGGCGAGGCAGAGAAAATTTATCTCTCGCTGAGATGATAAATGTGATATTGAAACCAAAAGGAGGGTGAGGGCATGAGTGAAAGAAAAGTATATGGCAAAAAGAAAATAATTGTTGCGGTGGCGCTGGTGGCTCTAAGCTTCGCGTCGTCTGCCTGCGGAAATGCCAAGATGACAGGAGATGATATGAGAAAAGCGGCTTTGACTGCGTCTTCAGGCGAATATGTGAAGCAAATAGAAGCAAAGCTTGATGAGGATAAGATAGATTACGATAACCTGACCATCTGCGAGGTTTCGGAACCCAGGGAAACTGCTGCCGGCAGCGTCATGTCCTATGTGACCTATTCTTATGACGGAGTCAGAGAATCTAAGGAATACATTTGTCTGGCACCGGTTTACTGGACGGACGGAAAGCCCGATGTGAAGTATCGCTTTGATTCGTTCGTAAGGTATGACGAGTCGTTTAAGCCAACGGACATGCGGTATGTGCTCGACTGCTACGAAAGCGGCGATAAATCCAATCAGATAAACATCATGTATGGCAAGGTTCCGGAAAGTACCGCTCAAATTAAGATTTACGGCTCGGAAGGCAAAGCTTTATCCGCTTCCGTAACAAACGGAGTGTTCACGTGTGAAGGGGTATTAGAAGCCGAAAAAATAGAGCTTTTCGACAAGGGCGGAAAACTCATCGAAACCATAAGCGGTGACGATGTTCAGGAGGCGATAATATGGGAGTAGCTAAGCGCAGAGTAAAGAGAAAGACAATGGCAGTGGTGATAGTGGTAGTGCTGCTTATAGCCGCAGCGGCCTTTGTCAGTATAAAATACTATTCGGTTTGGCAGTATAACGAAAAGGAAGTTTCCGTAGAGCTTTCGGGAGATGGCTCGGAGGGAAGTTTTGATGGTACATTCAGACTTTTACCCGGGCGAAGCTCCGGTGAGAAGTGGCGAATTGCAACGGGGACTCTGACCATTGACGAAACTGAATATCCTGTGATGATGAAGATGAGCCTGACATACACAGGATTGTACGCGGTACACCTGTACAACCCTGATGGATCATACTTCGCCATGGCAATGGTGAGCCCGGATATGGACTCCGTCGAATTGCACTTTGTCGAATCCGAGGAAAAGGCAGACTACGGCGCCGACAAAGTAGTCAGACTGAAAGCATAGGGAACTGAAAAAGTCAGTGCTCGGTGGTAGAGTGTTGAAGGCAGCAGCCGTGATAAAAGTGACAATATTTTATTTGGGGCGTGAGTTGCAATGATGGAAATACTGGAACTATTGTGGAAAGCATTTTCTTATGTAGATTCAATCGTATGTGCACTTTTGTTTCTGTTCTTAGAAAAGAAAGGATACAAAAAAACAGCATATGCGGTGTTGGGGATTATGGTTGGAATTGCGGTAATTGAATTGCTTAATGAGGTATTAACTTAAAATAATTGCCGTCGCGGTCTTTGTGCGCAGGGGGATGACTGGCTTCTTCTCGCATAATCTGCTATCATGAGCGATTTTCATGGGACATAAGTTTGTACAACCTACGATACTATACAGAACAAAAAGAGACCGCCCGGTGCAAAGCCGGGCGGCCGTCTTATATAAAGAGGAGTAAGGAAGCCGGATTTAAGCTGCGGCTTCTTCTTTTTTGATGTTTTTCTTGAGCTGGATTTCCGGCTCTCTTGCCATTCTGAACAGCGGAACGAATCTGTCTGCACCGGTAAGGGTGAGGAGAAGCATGGATGCCACAGCGATCATAGCCATGAAGTTGTACTTTATGAAATCTGTGTTGCTGAACTCGAACAGCGGATATACGTTTACGGCGATACCTACGTAGAACGCGAGGTATACGTGCCAGGGAATAAGCTGGGAGCCGAACACGCCCATGGCATCGCCGAAGGTGGCGTTTCTCAGCTTTATGGAGTACATAGCCTCTTCGGTTCCTTCCAGATTTTCCTCTACGATGTTCTTGGTGATAGGACCTACGGTTACGATCTGAGCCATCTCGTCGGAGAGAACGGCGTTGCCGATGAGGCAGAGGAGACCGTTGCAGGTCATAAGCTGCTTAACGTTTCTGGAAACCGAAACGATGAGCTTGGAAAGCGGCTCGAAGGCGTGCATCTTGCCCATGATTCCGCCAAAGGCTGCAACCCACATCATCATTACCACTACCCATGAACCGGCGTCTGCGAATCCGTCCATGCACAGCTCCAGATATTCGGTGATACCTGCTGCTGTGAAGCTGGTGGTTCCGGCAAAGATTCCGAGGATGTATGCGGAAAGTATACCTGTTCCGATGCAGGCAAAGGTGTTGAAGCCTATGACTGCAAAGACGATTACCAGTATGAGCGGAATAATCATTATATAGGATACACCGCTTTCGACCTGATTGAGAAGGTCTATAGCCTCAGGCCTTTCAACTGCCAGGTAGTCGAGACCGCTCTGAGGGATTGCGTCCAGAACGCCGCTGGTATCAGCCGCAGTGTTAGGAAGTCCCATTACGGTGGCTGCGATGAAGAAGCATACGCCTGCCAGAATGAGACATGATACAGACCATACGCCCTGGGTTCTTACTCTGTCTACTACCTCTACGCCCTGAATACCGGAGGATACGATAGTGGTATCGGAGATGAGTCCGATGTTGTCTCCGAAGCATGCTCCGCCTGCGATAGCGCAGGTGGTGAGGAGAAGGCTTCCGGTCTCTGCGCAGTTAGGGTCTACGATGTGGATGAGCCACAGGAATATAGGTGCGCATGCCGCGAAGGTTCCCCAGGAGGTTCCCGTAGCAACGGAAAGAATACCGGTAACGAAAAGTCCGATAACCGCCGTGGTTCTAGCGGTAACGCCTACGGAAAGAGCAAGGTTTACAACGGATGCTCCTACGCCCGTGGTCATGAACGCGCTTGCCATGGCGTATGCGAACATGAGAATGAACAGGGCCACGAGAATGTTGCCCACGCTGTCCATTGCCGCCTTAAGGCAGTCGTTGAACTTAAGCTTTTCGGTAAGGTTGGCGATTATAACCGCCGCGATTGTCGCAAGTGGTGCCGCGATGAGGGCGTCCCATCCCATAATCATGAGAGCCGCAAGGACGAACACCGGTACGAATTTAATAAATGCTTTTAGAAAACTCATATCTGTCTCCTTTTCCATATTTCCGGGTAAATGTCATACCCCGTTCTGATAATTGCGAGTACTCCCTTAAAAAGCAATTACCGTGCCATAATTGCCAAAAAGTTAACATACAGGCAAAGCCGGGGTTTTCAGTGTCTGATGAAGGTGAACGCAGGCACATTTGACCCATTTTTGGAATATACACTGAATTCGTGTTCCAAAAACGGTGATTACCATTGACTTTTTTTGTCCGAAATAATACCATAATAGGAGCTAACGTGTAATTGAATACGATATTGGGAGAAAAAATGAGTAAGGATTTTGGAGTCAGCCGGGTGCTGGAACCGAAAGGTGCTGTTCCGGCAACTGCATGGAAACTGGACAACAGCACGGAAATATCAGACCGGGAAGTTCTGGTCGGTATTGAAAAGCTTAATATAGAGTGGGACAGCTTCCAGCAGATATGCAGCAGTTGCGGTTTTAATGAGAACCGGATACGGGCTAAGATACTGGACATAGTAGACAAGAGGGGAAAGATGCATAATCCGTTTACGGGGACGGGAGGATGTCTTCTCGGCGCCGTTGAAAAGACGGGCAGAGCATATGAAGGTCCGCTCAGAGAGGGGGACCGCGTATACTGTCTTGCTTCTCTTTGCGGCATCCCGATTGATATCGATGAGATAGGAAACGTTGACTTCAACTACGGACAGATAGAGGTGAAGGGACACGCAGTACTTTTTGAAACGTCTCCTGTTTTTGCCGCAGATGAGACTCTGGGGGAAACTTATACCATGTCCGCCATAAACGAGGCGGGCTGTCTCCTCACTGCGAGAAACATGGCAGAAGAGAGAGGTGCCGTAAACATCGCCGTAATAGGAAGAAACGCCTGTACGTCTGTTATCTACGCTTCTGCAGTGAAAAAAGCATCTCCGTCTGCAGAGGTTACTGCCATAATCGATGAAAACCTGAGAGGGGAGCTGGACATAGAGACTATAGAAGCTGCAGTATCACCGGATGTGGATCACGTGATCCTGGCAGACCTGTCGGACCCTGCGGATACCTACGAAAGGCTTAAGGCGGAGGACAGGCAGTGCTGCGGCGCCGACATGGTAATAGTCGCCGAGGATATTTACGGGGCGGAGACTCTTGCCGTGTTTATGGCAAGACCTTGGGGATGCATATACTTTACCACGGTGGAGAATCACTATGCCATAGCTCAGACGGTGGCCGAATCCATAGGAAAGTCGGTATACATGTTCCTCTTTGACCAGTATATAAGGGACTACCCTGTGTTCACTATGGATGTGGTACGCTCGTCAAAGACTGTACTTGACAGACTCGATGAAATGTACGGAAGAAAACCCGTTCCTTTGGCCGTTACGGAAAGCCGCGCAAAGAGCCAGGACATATTCGCCACCGGAAGGGCGGGAGATTTCATATATCAGAGTCCCGTGACCGCCAGAATGGTGGAAGAGGTGATGAACATTGCGAAGTACGACTGCAACGTCATCATCCAGGGCGAAACCGGAACAGGTAAGGAAAAAGTTCTTTCCATAATACATCAGAACAGCGAAAGGCACGCCATGCCGTGCGTCAAGATAAACTGCGCCACCATTCACGAGAATCTGGCAGAATCGGAATTCTTCGGATATGAGCCGGGTTCCTTTACCGGAGCGTCGTCTGCAGGGAAAAAGGGATATTTTGAGATGGCCGATAACGGTATACTCTTCCTGGACGAGATAGGAACCCTGTCCCTTTCGATGCAGTCCAAGCTTCTCAGGGTTCTCCAGGAGAACACTTTCTACAGGGTAGGCGGAACTCACCAGGTTTCCGTAAACGTGAGAGTCATTGCCGCCAACAATGTGCCTCTCAGAGAACTTGTAAATGCCGGCGCGTTCAGGGAGGACCTTTTTTACAGGCTTAACATCTGCTGCATAGACGTTCCTCCTCTCAGAAACAGGAGAGAGGACATAGGGTGTCTGGCTGAAGCCTTTGTCAGCGAGTGGGCGAAGAAGTATAACGTAAGCAGGAAGCTGTCGGCAGGAGCTCTTGACGTCCTTTACAGATATAACTGGCCGGGCAATGTGCGAGAACTGGAAAACGTAGTTCACAGGCTGGTTATAAGCGCTGATGGAGCTGTAATATCAGCAGAAAGAACGGCCAGGGTCCTTTCGGAAAACGAAGGCTCCGATCACTTCAGCATCGCAGTGGATCTGGAGGAGAAAAACAGAGTTGATTTCCATGAAATCATGGAAAGACAGGAAAGACAGCTTATAGAATATGCAATAAAAAAGGGCGGAACGACGAGGAAGGCGGCGGATATTCTGGGACTGCCTCAGACGACGTTCGCAAGGAAGAAGTTAAAGTACGGACTGTAGACACAGGAGGGAAAGATGGACGTAGATAAGCTGAAGTTGGAATATCCGATGATAAGCGACATGGTGGAGTGCAGAGAAATCATGTGGCTGAACGAAAAATCCGGAGGGGAGATGGTGATTCCTTTCGGACTTAAGGACATTGAGGATGCCGAGGCGAGACTTGCGCGTTTTGCGCCGTATATAATGAAAGCGTTCCCGGAGACGGAAATCACCGGAGGCATAATAGAATCACCGCTTAAGGAGATTCCGGCCATGAAGAGACAGCTGGAAAAGGACGCCGGCGCCGCTGTTCCGGGAAGACTGTTTCTCAAGTGTGACAGCCACCTTGCCGTTTCCGGTTCGGTGAAAGCGAGAGGCGGAATATATGAAGTTCTGAAGTTTGCGGAGAAAGTTGCAACTGAGAAAGGCATGCTGACGAGAGACGACGACTACAGCGTACTGACGGAAGACAGATTCATGGAACTTTTCGGTCAGTACAGCGTGGCGGTGGGATCCACAGGAAACCTGGGACTTTCCATAGGAATAATCAGTGCAAAGCTGGGATTCAAGGTAACCGTCCACATGTCCGCCGACGCACGCCAGTGGAAGAAGGATCTGCTCAGATCCAAGGGCGTTACTGTGGTTGAGTACGAGGACGATTACCAGAAAGCCGTGGCTGAGGGAAGACGGCTGGCGGCAGGCGATAAGAAGTGCCACTTTGTAGACGACGAGGGATCGGCGGATCTGTTCCTCGGTTATTCTGTAGCCGCAAGGCGCATAGTTGCGCAGTTTGAGGAACAGGGCATCCTCTGCGACGATGACCATCCGGTATTTGTGTACATACCTTGCGGAGTAGGGGGAGCGCCGGGAGGAATAACCTTCGGACTTAAAGAGGTGTTCGGGAAGAATATCCACGTATTCTTCGGAGAGCCTACCCATGCGCCGTGTATGACCCTCGGAATGATGACGGGACTCAACGATAAAATTTCTGTTCAGGACATAGGTCTCGACGGTAAAACCGCAGCCGACGGACTGGCTGTGGGAAGAGCTTCAAGACTGGTGGGAACCATTATGGAATCGCTTCTCGACGGCTGCTTTACCATAAACGACGAAAAGCTCTATCCTTTCCTGGCTGAACTTAAGGATTCGGAGGGAATAGAGGTGGAGCCGTCGGCGTGCGCCTGCTTTACGGGGCCTCATCACGTGCTGGCTTCCGAAGCGTATCTCATAAAGAACGGCCTGAAGGACAAGCTTGACAATGCGGTTCACATTATATGGGCTACGGGCGGAAGCATGGTTCCGAGAGAAGAAATGGATAAATACTATGCCATGGGGAAGGAAAGCATATAATAATATGAAGATATTTGTTGTAAGCGATACCCACGGGCAGATAGATAAAGCGTACAGGATTTATGAGAAGACCGGCGGGGCGGACCTGATTATTCACTGCGGAGATTACCGGGATGACGGCAGGAGACTGTCGGAACTTACCGGTGCTCCTGTGGAGGCGGTTTCGGGAAACTGCGACGGCGCTTCACGGGACGTGCGGATAGTAGGAACTCCTGCAGGGGACATAATGGTTACTCACGGTCACGCTGAAGGGGTGGATTACGACCTTAACGCAGTCCTGTATGCTGCTGAAGAGAGAGGATGCCGCGCCGTCTGCTTTGGACATACCCACGTCTCACTCTGTGAGGATATGAACGGAATATACGTAATTAATCCGGGAAGCCTCACGAGACCCAGAGACGGCAAAGGCGGAGCCTGCGCCCTTATACAGGCGGATGAGCACGGATTTTTCGCAAATCTTGTGTACTATGACACGCTTTTTCCTTCGGGGACGGCAGGCGCCGGAACGGGGACGAAAGGCGGCTTTTTAAGAAACATGCTGAATTACAGCGACCGGTTTTAAGGAAGCTGCGGCAGGAAATATGAACGTAAAAGAGGACGCTTTCACGGCGTCCTCTTTTACTGAACTGTTATTGGGTGGAAATATCATAATTACTCCATGTGGAGATGGAGAATTATTGCAAATCGATTCGGGTATGAAAATTATACAAAGCTTACGGCTCCGTTATGCATTTTAACGTGCATCTCGCCGTCCTGCATACCCTTGCTGTTAACGGTGTCCATAAAATTTTCCACCGTAACGTCGACTTCGCGTCCCAGGTATGCGATTACATTTTCAACGCCTTCTGCATCGAGTTCCTTACCGTTTATTTTACTGATGTGACCGTTCTCCATATACAGGTCTGCGTATGTTGGGCAGTTGGTCTTTACGTTCTTAAGCATCTCTGACATACTTCCTTTCAAAAAACAAATATATCTGCGTCCGCCGGCTTTTTCTCCGGGACGCCGGTACGGATCCCTCTGAAAATAATTATACGTGCAGTCGTATAAAAGTCAACACTTTTTTCATAAAAACTTAAAATGAATAATAAATATTCCCGCAATCCGGCGCGCTGCTCCTCAACGGCGAAAAAACACAGGTGAAAGGGTCGTCAGCCTGTGGAAAAAAACGGTATACTGTGTTAGTATAAGAGCAGGAGGATGAGTTATGAAGCATCTCAGACAGAGCAGATATTTCAAACTGGCCGTTACCCTTTTTCTTACGGGAGCGGCGCTCATAGTCTTTTATCATATAGTCATGGATTTTACGGGATTCAGAGAGATTCTGTATACTGCGGAGAGCATTATATCACCGTTTGTTTACGGTTTCGTCATGGCTTACCTGCTTTGTCCCGTGTATAATCTTGCGGTAAGAAAGACCTACGGGCTTATCAGGCTGAAAAACAGAAGGAGAGCTTTTGCCATATCTAAGATAATCGGAACTGTCATCTCTCTCCTCGTCCTGTTCGGCGTGGTCGGAGGTCTCATTGCTCTTCTCATACCTGAGCTTATCAGGAGTATTACGGGAATAATACAGACCCTTCCGGACAGGTTCGACGCCCTTACGGAATGGGTTCAGGACGTGGCGTCCGGATTCAGTTCACCGGCTGCGGCAGACGCCCTTGACAGTATCGTCCAGAGGATGGAGGACTCTGTACTCGGGTGGGTCCAGAGCGACCTTATGAACACCATCGGAAAGTACATGGAAGCTATTTCAACAGGCGTGATAATAACACTCAAGGCTGCGCTCAACGTACTGGTGGGAATAATCGCATGCGTTTATCTTCTCAACAGCAAAGAACGGTTTAAGGCTCAGGCGAAGAAGATTATTCTCGCCACCACCTCAAAGAAGGTGTCAGATGAGATATTCGATTTCGGAAACTTCGCCAACAGAACCTTCGGAGGCTTTATAAACGGAAAGATAATAGATTCGGCCATAATCGGAGTGATATGCTACTGCTCTATGAGACTGCTGGGGCTGCCTTATCCGGCTCTCGTAAGCACCATAGTGGGCGTAACCAATGTAATACCGTTTTTCGGCCCTTTCATCGGAGCCATTCCTTCGGCCATAATTATCTTCCTGGTAAGTCCGCTTCAGTCCCTTTACTTCCTCGTGCTGATACTGGTTATACAGCAGCTTGATGGAAATGTCATAGGGCCGACGATTCTGGGAGAGACCACGGGCCTTGCAAGTTTCTGGGTAATGTTTGCCATAATCGTTGCAGGAGGAATGTTCGGCTTTATCGGAATGGTGCTGGGCGTGCCGGTATTCGCCATAATATACTACTACTTCGGCAGATACATTCGCCGGAAGCTGGAGAGGAAAGAGATGCCTCAGGCTACGGACGAATACATTGAATTTAATAAATACGACATAAACAGAAAGGACGTACTTTAATGGAATATAGATATGACGTTGATATGAGCGCATACACTTCTTTTCGCACGGGAGGAAAGGTGAAGCGCCTTGCGACGGCGGAAAACGTTGAAGAGCTGAGGGAACTTCTTTCGGAGCTTACCGAATCGGGGGAGCCTCACCTGCTCCTGGGAAACGGCAGCAATACCCTGTTCGTGGCGGACATGTATCCGGGCACAGTGGTGAAGCTGGGAGAAGGGTTTTCGGATATATCGGTAAAAGACGATACGCTTTTAGTCTGCGGAGCTTCGGCCCTTATGAGTAAAGTGGCTTCGGCGGCTCTTGAAAATTCTCTGGCAGGCTTCGAGTTCGCATCGGGAATTCCGGGGAGCATAGGCGGCGCGGTATTTATGAACGCGGGAGCATACGGCGGCGAGATGAAGGACATAGTGGAACTTGTAAACGTGGTTTCACCGGACGGACGTGAGCTTAAGACTTTGCGCCCGGAGGAACTTGCCCTCTCCTACAGGCACAGCGCCCTGGAGGAGACGGGGGATATCGTGGTGTCCGTGGGCCTTCGCCTGACAAAGGGCGACAGGGCGGAAATCAAAACCAGAATGTCCGAGCTGACCAGGCAGCGAAACGAAAAACAGCCGGTTCAGTACCCCAGCGCGGGAAGCTTTTTCAAAAGACCCGCCGGACATTTTGCAGGAAAGCTTGTGGAAGATGCGGGACTTAAGGGTATAAGCGTAGGGGGAGCGCAGGTGTCGTCAAAGCATGCAGGCTTTGTAATAAACGCCGGAGGCGCAACCCCGCAGGATATAGTGGATCTCATGCACCTGGTGCAGAACACGGTGTATGACAGAACAGGGGTAATGCTGGAACCGGAGGTGAGGATTATAGATGATAAATACGGCAGAAATTAACGGTAAGACTTACCGTATGACTTTTGATTACCATACCCATACGACCTTTTCCCACGGAAAGGGCAGCATAGAGGATAACGTGAAAGTGGCCGCAGAGAAGGGACTTAAGGCAGTCGCCATTTCCGACCACGGTCCGGGACACATCTTATACGGAGTAAAGCGGGGCGACTTTACCATAATGCGGGCTGAAGTGGACAGGCTGAACAAGCTTTATCCGGACATCGACATATATTTAAGTGTTGAGGCCAACGTCCTGAAAAAAGCTCCGTACATAGACCTTAACGAAAGGGAAAAGAAGATGTTCGACTTCGTCATAGCGGGTTATCATTACGGCGTTCTTAACGGAAACTGCCTGAAAAACGGTATCGCGAAGGGCGGAGTTATGCCGGCCGGTTCTGGAAGAAGGCTTATGGCCGCAAATACAGATATGACGGTAAAGTGCCTCTATGAAAACGACATAAGAATTCTGACTCATCCGGGGGATAAGGCGAAGTTCGACATTGCGGAGCTGGCCAGAGCCTGCGAGGCCAATGACACATGGATGGAGATAAGCACGTGGCACTCTCACCTCACCGAGGATGAGATAAGAATCTGCGCAGATTTTGATGTGAAGTTCATAGTCAGCAGCGACGCTCACACGCCGGAAAGAGTGGGAAGCTTCGAGAACGGAGTGCGGCGGGCTCTTGCTGCAGGACTGGATATAGAACGTATTGTGAACATTGAAGAGGTTTAGGAACTATGGATGTTTTGCAGACTGTAATCGTGACGGGACTTTCCGGTGCGGGAAAGACCAACGCCATAGACTGGTTCGAGGATAGAGGGTATTACTGCGTGGACAATATGCCTCCTGCCCTGATAAAGGACTTCATCGGACTGACGGCTTTGTCGAAGAAGAAGATAGACAGAGCGGCTTTTGTCGTTGACGTGCGGGGAGGAGAGTTTTTCTCTGAACTGGTATCGTGCATAGCCGATCTCAGGAAGGACGAAAGGATAGACTGCAAGGTTCTCTTCATCGAGGCTTCCGACGAAACCCTCATAAAGAGATACAACGAGACCAGGCGAAACCATCCGCTGGCGGCAGGATCCACCAGCAGAGAAGTAATAGAGCGGGAGAAGGATACCCTGGCTGATGTGAGAGCCACCGCGGACTATATAATAGACACTACCGGGATGAAGGTCGCAGACCTGAAGAGAGAAATAGAGCGGCTGTTCGGTGAGGAAAAGGGCGGTTCGTCCTTTGCGGTGAACATAATGTCATTCGGGTTTAAAAAGGGCATTCCGGCCGAAGCGGATATGGTTCTGGACATGAGGTTCATCCCTAACCCGTATTACGTAAAGAGCCTGAAGAAGCTTACTGGGAACAATAAAAAAGTGTACGATTACGTCATGAGGCAGAAGGTTGCCGCAGACTTTGCGGAAAAGTTCGAGTCCCTTCTCATGGAGATGATTCCGGCGTACATTAAAGAGGGTAAATACCACCTTAATGTAGCCTTCGGATGTACGGGAGGCCAGCATCGCAGCGTCACCATGGCCAACTGCATGTACAGAAGGCTCAACGATAAAGAAGGACTCAGGCTCACCCTTGAACACAGGGACATTTGATGATATAATCTATATCAGTTTAAAGGTGTCCGCGGCACTGGCGGATACAGGTAATAGAGATTTAAAGGAGAAGACCAATGGACAAACTTATCATCAGCGCCTGCATATGCGGTGCAGAAGTTACTAAAGAGCAGAACCCGGCAGTTCCTTACACCGTAGAGGAGATTGTAAAAGAGGCTAAATCCGCTTATGACGCAGGAGCAGCGCTCATACATCTTCACGTAAGAGAAGACGACGGCACCCCTACTCAGAGCAAGGAGAGATTCCAGGTCTGCGTAGACGCCATCAGAAAGGAATGTCCTGATGTAATCATTCAGCCTTCCACAGGCGGAGCAGTAGGCATGACTGATCTGGAGAGACTTCAGTCCACCGAGATCGTTCCTACCCCTGAAATGGCTACACTGGACTGCGGTACCTGCAACTTCGGAGGAGACGAGATCTTTGTAAACTCCGACACTACTATCGAAAACTTTGCTACTATCCTTAAGGAAAGAGGAATCAAGCCTGAGCTCGAGGTATTCGACAAGGGCATGATCGACCTGGCTCTTAAGGTTGCTGACAGAAAGGGTCTTCTGGTTCATCCGCTTCACTTCGACTTCGTTCTCGGAGTTCAGATGACAGCTACCATCAGAGACCTGGTATTCATGGTTGGCTCAATTCCTCCGGGATCCACCTGGACTGCAACGGGCCTTGGAAAGAATGCATGGCACATCGCTGCAGCGACCATCGCTATGGGAGGACACGTAAGAGTAGGTTTCGAGGATAACCTCTACCTGGAGAAGGGCGTTCTCGCTAAGAGCAACGGAGAAATGGTAGCTAAGGCAGTTCAGATTGCAAAGCTTCTCGGAAGAGAAATTGCTACACCTGACGAAGCAAGAGAGATTCTCTCACTTCCACCGAGAAAATAGTTATGTAGTTTAACGGCAGCCTCACTTCATCAGGGAGTGAGGCTTCTTTTTTAACGAAGGGTGCAGAATTATGTCATTTTCAACCGAGACGAAAAACGAGCTTTCAAGGGTATATCCGCCTAAAAAATGCTGCCAGCTTGCCGAAATCGCAGGCTTTCTTCGGGTGTCCGGAAGTATACGCCTTGCAGGAGGCGGAAAGTTTAGGATTGTAATTACGACAGATAACCCGGCGGTGGCCCGTCACTACAAGAAGCTAATTAAGGACTACTTTCAGGTGGACACGGAGCTGGAGCTGGGAGAAGGAACCAACCTGAAAAAGGGCAGAATCTACATGCTCACCATAGGCCCGGAAATGCGAAGTGAGCAGATTCTCCGCGAGACGGGAATTCTCCTCGTCCGGGAGGGAAACAACTACATTTCCGACGGAATATACGACGACCTCATCAGGACAAAATGCTGCAGAAAGTCATACCTTCGCGGCGTATTCATGGGCTCGGGCAGCGTTTCTGACCCGGAAAAGGCGTATCACCTTGAGATTCTCTGCGCTTCCAGAAGATTTGCTGACGACCTGAAGAAGATGATAAACACCTTTGTGGATCTGTCGGCAAAGACCGTAAGCCGAAGAGGCGGGTACGCCGTATATATGAAGAACTCCGACTACATCTGCGATACCCTCGCTATAATGGGCGCCCACACCCAGATGCTGGCCTTTGAGAACGTGAAGATAAAGAAGGAGCTGGTCAACGAGACGGTGCGCATAACCAACTGTGACAACGCCAATGCCGACCGCACCATCAACGCTGCTCAGAAGCAGATAGAGTGGATAAGGAAAATAGAAGAGAAAAAGGGCCTCTCAAGCCTTCCGGAAAAACTCCGGGAGGTGGCAGAACTTCGCCTTGAAAATCCGGAAGCCAGCCTCACCCAGCTGGCGGAGATGACGGACCCGCCCATGAAAAAGTCGGGCCTGAATAACAGGTTTAAGAAGATAGAAGAAATAGCAGGGAAGCTGTAAGGCTCTGCGTGCATATTAAAATCCCGGTTGCGGCCGGGATTTTCTGTTGCAAGGGTTTAAGTTCAAGCGATGCGGTACCTGACTTTACTCTGCGGCTTTTGTGGTAGGAGGAGAGACGGCGAGTTTGGTCATTCTGAGATATTGAGGCGGAAAAACCAAATTTTCTTGGCTTTTCTGCGGATAAGAGTCAAGAAAACCAAATAAAAGCGCCAAAATAGTGCCACTAACACCAATATATGTCATAATATGTAAAGAATAAGCGTAAAAACTTGGCTTTTAACAGAGAAATCGACGATTTAACCCAAGAAATTTGGTCTTTCAGCATCGGATTAGAGTTTTGACCAAACCGGTGTCCCATTAAACCGGTATCCTCTCAAACCAACGACCGCTTTAATCATCGTTGCCGCCCTCTGCGCACTATCTGCGGCAATCTGCCGCCCCCGCAGCCGTCTCACGCATACGTGCCGCCGCCGTGTACTAATGTAAGTACACTGTATACTTGACGAAAGCGCGAGTATTTTTGTTGAAATGGGGGTATAATTCGGGTAAAATAGGTGCAATATTTTGATTTTATCTAAACCGGGGGAATAATTAAGGAAAGTCAGAATTGCGCTGTATCGTGAAAAAATTATCAACGATACACAGGGAGGTGACGGAATATGTTTGCAAAAGAGCTGAATCTGGTAAAGGCAGCTGAAGCAAAGGCTGACGCTACGCTGAAGAAAGCCAGATCAGACGCCAGGGAAATGATGGAAAAGGCCGAAAATGATGCCGCAGTTACTATTGAAAAGGCTGAAGAGGAAGCCGAGAGTATATATAAGACTCTCATCGCAAAGGGGGAGGAAGAGGCGAAGAAGGAATACGACGCCGCCATGGCAGAGGCGAAGAGGCAGCAGTCGGTTATAGCCCAGCGCGCCGAACCAAATTTCCCGGAAGCGGTGGCGTACGTCACAGAAAGGATAGTGAACACAAGTGTCGATAGTTAAGATGGAGAAGCTCTCGGTCATCGGCATGGACAGTGTGAAAAACAGCCTCCTGGCAGAGCTCATGGACATGGAAAGCGTACAGCTGAGAAGTCCTTCCGAGTTCGCACCGAAAGAAGCGGAGGGAGCGGAGACAGGAGCAGGTCAGCGAACGGAAAAACTCGCGGAACTTGAATCACAGATTAACGACGCCAAGCTGGCTTTGACTGTTCTGGAGAAATACTCAGGAGCAAAGCCGCCCCTTTTCGCTACCAGAAGAATACTTCACCGGGACGATCTTGCGCAGGTAATGGAGGAACGGCGAAAGATAGAGGGCGACGTGAATTCCGTTCTCGGAATAAACCTGATGCTTCACAGACTGAGAGAAAAGAAAAACAAGAGACTTACGGAACTTTCGGCGGTCCGGCCGTGGATGAAATACGACCTTCCTCTGGACCTTGAAGGGACAAAAATGTGCGACATAACCCTCGGGGTGCTGCCGTCGACGGTGGATATGAGCTCTTTGACGGAAGAGGTTCTGAAAAAGAGCGAACGGGCCGACCTGAAAGAGGTGGACAGAGACAAAGACCTCATATACGTGGCGATGCTCACTTTGAAGGAGGAGACGGAAGGAGCCCTGGAGGTTCTGAGACAGTCGGGCTTTATGGAGTCAAAGTTCAAAGGCCTTCACGGAAAGCCGGACGAGTGCGAGAAGTTCCTGGAAAAGTCCATAGAGAAGCTGGATGAAGGCATATCAAAGGCGGAAAAGGACATCGCTGCAAAATACGGCTACAGGGAAGGCATAGAGTGTCTTCACGACCAGCTGGTAATTGAAAGAGACAGAGAAAAAGCGAGGGAAAACCTTTTAAACACGGACAGAACCTTCGGACTGGAAGGATGGATTCCGGAGGTATGTATCAAAAAGGCCGTGCGTGTCCTCACGAAATACGGCTGCTGGTTCGAATTTAACGATCCGGTGGAAGGCGAGGAGCCACCTGTAGTTCTGAAAAACCGCTCCATGGCATATCCGTTCGAATCTATTACGGAGATGTACTCGCTGCCGGCGTACGGAACGGTGGATCCTACCGGCATAATGGCGCCGTTTTACGCGGTGTTCTTCGGAATGATGCTTTCGGACGCGGGCTACGGCATAATCCTGACCCTTGCCACGTACATAATCCTTAAAAAGTTCAACCTCGAGGGCATGACCTACAGGATGATGAAGATGTTCTTCTACTGCGGAATATCCACGGTGTTCTGGGGAGCCATGTTTGGAGGCTGGTTCGGCGATTTTGTGACGGTGGCCTCGAGGACATTCCTGGGAAAGGAGATAACCATAGACCCAGTGTGGTTCAATCCGCTGGACGATCCGATAACCCTGCTGTTCTTCTCAATAGCCCTTGGAATAGTTCACCTTTTCATAGGCATGGGAATACAGGCGTCGGAGCTCATAAAGTCCGGCCATAAGTGGGATGCGGTCTTTGACATATTCTCATGGTACATGGTCATAACAGGACTGGTTATGTGGATGGGCGGAAGCCAGGTAAGCCAGGCTCTCGTGAAGCCGGGAATGTACGTAACCATAGCGGGAGCTGCGATTCTCCTTCTCACCGGAGGAAGGAAGAAGAAGGGAATCGGAAAGATAACCGGAGGCCTGGGAGCCCTGTACAACGTGACGAGCTACGCGTCGGATATTCTGTCCTACTCGAGACTTCTGGCTCTGGGACTTGCCACGGGAGTTATAGCCCAGGTTGTAAATACGGTGGGAACTCTCGCAGGAGGAGGCGTCAAAGGCGCAATCATAATGGTTCTTGCCTTCTTTATCGGACACACCTTTAACCTTGCGATAAACGCTCTGGGTGCGTTCGTACACACAAGCAGACTTCAGTACATAGAGTTCTTCGGTAAATTCTACGAGGACGGCGGAGAGGAATTCACCCCTCTTCGCAGGAACACTAAATATATAAAACTCAGTGATGACACAGACGGAGGTGTAAGAAAATGATATCAGGAACAGCATTGGCATTATTCGGAGCGGCGGCAGCGTCTCTTGCAGGCGTTGGAAGCGCCATGGGCGTAGGTATTGCAGGTCAGGCTGCGGCAGGAGTCGTAGCGGAGGATCCTAAGAAATACGGAAAGACCCTCATTCTTCAGGCACTTCCCGGAACACAGGGAATATACGGACTCATCGTCGCCTTCCTCATCTTCATGAAGATAGGAATGTTCGGCGGAGACGGCATGATCGAGCTTACCGTAACGGAAGGACTTTACATCTTTGCATCGGGCCTTCCTATCTGCATCGTGGGAATCTGGTCGGCCATAGCTCAGGGCAAGGCCGCTGCGGCAGGCATCATGCTCCTCGGCAAGCGTCCGGATCAGATGGCAAAGGGTATAATCTATGCGGCAATGGTAGAGACGTACGCCATATTTGCCCTTCTGGTATCCCTTCTCATGCTTCTGTTCTCGGGAATATAGACGGAAGCCCGATCCGGAAAAAAGGATGTGAGTCATATGGCAATAGACAACATTACTTCTAAAATTATATATGACGCCGAAAGGGAAGCCGTCGCTATATCTCAGGAGGCTGCCGCAAGGCGGGAGGAAATTCTCGCACTGGCCAGAAAAGAAGCCGAAGAAAAGCGCGAGGCCATGAGAGCAGACGGCGAAGCCGAAAGAGCCGCGATGGTGGAGAGAAACGTTTCCGTCGCAAAGATAGACGCAGGTAAGCTCATTTTGGAGGAGAAGCAGATTCTCATAGAGCGGTGCCTTGCCGAGGCGGTTAAAAAGATTGCCGGTCTGGACGAGGACGTATACCTTAAGTTTCTCGCAGACACGGCGAAAACTCTGGCTCCCGAAGGCGGAGAGCTCATCTTAAGCGAAAGAGACAGAGAAAAGTACGGCGAAAAGCTGGAAAAACTTTTGGAAGAAAGCGGCGGCGGAAAGTACGCTCTTTCGGAGGAGACGAGGAAGATAAAGGCCGGCGTTATAGTAAAACGCGGAAGCGTCTACGTGAACGGAAGCGTAGAGGCGAGAATAGACGCAATGAGAAGCGAGCTGGTGCCGGAGGTTGCGGCAAGGCTGTTTAAGTAAGGAGAGATAAGATGGCAAAGAGAAAGACAGACGAATACATCTTTGCGGACGCCTTCATAGGCTGCTTCTCCCGAAATCTCATGACCAGAAAGGACCTTTCCCGGGTTATCGCAAGCAGAGACCTTGATGCGGCCGATGTAATACTGAAGGAGTACGGCTATGGCGATTCGCAGGATCTGAAAAACGGCGACGTTGAGGCCTTCATAAGAAGAGAGCAGAATAACCTCTTTGACCTCATATATAACACTCTGCCCGAGAGAAAGGAGCTGGCATTCATGCTGTTTCCTTTCGACTACCACAACATCAAAGTATGCCTGAAGGCTGAAATTCTGGGCGTGACCCCGGACGACAACTATCTCATTTCGTCGGGCGATACGGACATGATGAAGACGGTGGTAATGGTGAAGGAGAGAAACTACGACTTTATGCCGCCTTTGATGAAGGACGCCATAAAGGAGGCCACCGATCTCTACGGCAGGAGCGGCGACCCTCAGGATATCGACATAGTCCTGGACAAAGCCTGCTACAGGCAGATGCTGGAAGCGGCGGAGGAGACGGACGAGGAGTTTCTCGTGACCATGGTGAAGACAAAGATAGACACCCTGAATCTTAAAGCCTTTGCCAGACTTAAAAGGCTGAAAAGGCCGTGGGCTTTTCTTCAGAGGGTGTTCATAGACGGAGGCTTTATACCGTGGAGCCTGTTCATGACAGGATACGAGGAGAGTCTGACCCAGCTGGCGGATAAGTTCGCTCCTTACGGTTACGGCGATGTCATGGCAGAAGGCGGAAAGCTCCTTTCGGAGACGGGACAGTTCTGGCTCTTCGAGAAGCTCTGCGACGACAGGCTTATGGCGGAAAACAGAAAGGCCAAATACGAGCTTTTCGGAATAAACCCCATAGCCGGATACTGGTACGGCAAGGAGCTTGAGATAGATAACCTGAGGCTTATCCTTACCGGAAAGCTTCTGGACGCGCCGGCGGAGGCCATAGAGGAAAGGGTGAGAGAGCCTTATGTATAAGACGGGAATTATTGGCGACAGAGAATCGGTAGTAGGCTTCAGAGCCGTGGGAATAGACGCCATTCCGGCCAGAACCGGCGAGGAGGCCGCAAAGGCCGTAAGGTACATGGCGGAAAGCGGATACGGAATAATCTACATTACCGAGGAGCTGGCCGCGGAGATAGAGGAAGAAATAGACAGATACAAGGATGAAATGCTTCCGGCGGTAATAGCCCTGCCGGGCAGAAAAGGGCCGACCGGCGACGGAATGAGAAACGTCAGCAAGGCGGTGGAGAGAGCTGTAGGAGCGGACATCCTGTTTGGAGGTGGAAAATAGATGAGTGTCGGAAAGATAGTAAAGGTATCCGGTCCGCTGGTAGTTGCCTCGGGCATGGAAGACGCCGACATGTTCGACGTTGTCAGAGTAGGAGACCTGGGACTTATCGGTGAGATAATAGAGATGAGGGGCGACATGGCCTCCATTCAGGTTTACGAGGAGACGGCAGGAATAGGACCTGGAGCGCCGGTGGAATCGACGGGAGCGCCTCTTTCCGTGGAGCTGGGACCGGGACTCATAGAGACCATGTACGACGGAATCCAGCGTCCTCTGGTCGCCATGATGGAAAAATCGGGGCCTAACATTACCAGAGGCATAAAGGTTCCGGCTCTTGACAGGGAGAAGAAGTGGACCTTCGTTCCTTCCGCAAAGCCGGGAGATAAGGTGGAGGCGGGAGATATAATAGGAACCGTTCAGGAGACTCCTGTTGTGGAGCAGAGAATCATGGTTCCGGCCGGAATCCACGGCGTAGTGGAATCCATAGAGACCGGTTCCTTTACGGTGGAGGAGACCGTCTGCAGGGTCAGAACCTACGAGGGAGAGATAAAGGATCTCACGCTCATGCAGAAGTGGCCGGTAAGACGGGGAAGACCGTATAAGGAAAAGCTGGTTCCGGAGATGCCTCTCATGACGGGACAGCGCGTAATAGATACCATGTTTCCTATAGCCAAAGGCGGCGTTGCCGCAGTTCCGGGACCTTTCGGATCGGGCAAGACCGTCGTGCAGCATCAGCTTGCAAAGTGGGCCGACGCGGACATCGTCGTCTACATCGGATGCGGCGAGCGAGGAAACGAGATGACAGACGTACTTATGGAGTTTCCTGAGCTTAAGGACCCGAGGAGCGGAGAATCCCTCATGAAGAGGACGGTTCTCATAGCCAACACCTCCGACATGCCGGTAGCCGCACGTGAAGCATCCATATACACAGGAATAACCATAGCCGAATACTTCAGAGACATGGGATATTCCGTAGCCCTCATGGCAGACTCCACCTCAAGATGGGCAGAGGCCTTAAGAGAAATGTCCGGCCGTCTCGAGGAGATGCCGGGCGAGGAAGGATATCCGGCATACCTGGCTTCGAGACTTGCTCAGTTCTACGAGAGAGCGGGAAGAGTTGTAACGCTGGGCAAAGACAGAAGAATCGGAGCCCTTTCGGCAATAGGGGCCGTATCCCCTCCGGGAGGAGACACCTCGGAGCCTGTATCACAGGCCACCCTTCGTATAGTAAAGGTGTTCTGGTGTCTGAGCTCGTCCCTTGCCTATGAGAGACACTTCCCTGCCATCGACTGGCTCCAGAGCTATTCCCTCTACGTGGACAGGCTGACAAAGTGGTATGAGGAGAACGTGAGCAAGGAGTTCCCTGTTCTCAGAGGAACGGCTTTAAGACTTCTGCAGGAGGAAGCGGAGCTTAAGGAAATCGTTCAGCTGGTAGGAGCCGATGCTCTGTCATTTGAGGACAGAGTGAAGCTGGAGGCGTGCAGATCCATAAGAGAGGACTACCTCCACCAGAACGCTTTCCACGAAATAGATACGTACTCGTCCATGAACAAGCAGTATAAGCTTTTGAAGCTTATCATCGCCTTCTTTGAACAGTCCACAGAGGCCGTAAAGAAGGGTGCGGACTTTAACAAAATAGCCGCCATGGACGTGAGAGAGAAAATAGGCCGTTTCAAATACATCGAGGAGTCGAAGATAGACGAAAGCTTCGATGAGATCATGGCTGAGCTTAAGGAAGAAGCTGAAAATTTAACGTCAGGGGAGGCGAGAGACGATGATTAAAGAATATAAGACCATATCTGAAGTTGCCGGCCCGCTGATGCTGGTAAAGGACGTGGAAGGAGCCACTTACGACGAGCTGGGTGAAATAACCCTTCCGTCTGGAGAAAAGAGACTCTGCAAGGTTCTCGAAATCAACGGAAAGGACGTGCTGGTGCAGCTCTTTGACAGCGCCGCAGGCATAAACCTTAAGGAAAGCGCCGTAAGCTTCTCCGGACACGGAATGCAGCTTGCCGTTTCTCCTGAAATCCTGGGAAGGGTTTTTGACGGAATGGGGAGGCCTGCCGACGGAGGACCTGCGATCATCGCGGAAAAGCGCCTTGACATAAACGGACTTCCGATGAACCCGGCAGCCAGAGACTACCCGGCGGAGTTTATCCAGACGGGCGTGTCCGCCATCGACGGACTGAACACTCTGGTAAGAGGACAGAAGCTCCCTATATTCTCCGCATCGGGACTTCCGCACTCAGAGCTTGCCGCTCAGATAGCGAGACAGTCAAAGGTTCTCGACGGCGAGAGCAACTTCGCTGTAGTCTTTGCGGCCATAGGTATCACCTACGAAGAAGCGGACTTCTTCGCATCGGACTTCAGAAGAACCGGAGCCATAGACAGAACCGTAATGTTCATGAACCTGGCCAACGACCCTGCCGTAGAGCGTATCGCAACGCCGCGAATGGCCCTTACGGCGGCCGAATATCTGGCCTTTGACCTGGGCATGCACGTTCTCGTAATAATGACCGACATAACAAATTACGCCGAGGCTTTGAGAGAGGTTTCCGCGGCGAGAAAGGAAGTTCCGGGAAGAAGAGGATACCCGGGCTACCTCTATACGGACCTTGCTACCATGTACGAGAGAGCGGGAAGGAAAAAGGGCTACGAAGGCTCCATAACCATGATCCCTATTCTGACTATGCCGGAGGACGACAAGACCCACCCGATTCCGGACCTTACCGGATATATTACGGAGGGACAGATCATCCTTTCCAGAGAGCTTTTCAGAAAAGGAATAAAACCGCCTATCGACGTAATGCCGTCCCTTTCCCGTCTTAAGGATAAGGGAATCGGAAAGGGAAAGACGAGAGAGGACCACGCCGACACCATGAACCAGCTCTTTGCCGCATACGCAAAGGGCAAGGAGAGTCTGGAGCTCATGACAATTCTCGGTGAAGCGGCTTTGTCGGAGACCGACCTCATATACGCTCAGTTCAGCCGTGAATTCGAGGAAAAGTACGTTTCCCAGGGGTACACCACCGACAGGACCATAGAGGAGACCCTGGATACGGGCTGGGAGCTCTTAAGACTTCTGCCGAAGGGCGAGCTGAAGAGAATCCGCGACGAGTATCTGGACAAGTATTACGACCGGGCAGGTGATCAGTAGTGGAGAGGATGAATGTAAATCCGACCAGGATGATGCTCACACAGCTGAAGCGCCGCCTGGCCACCGCCACGAGGGGCCACAAGCTTCTCAAGGATAAGCGGGACGAGCTTATGAAGAACTTCCTGGAGCTGGCCAGAGAAAACGGACGGCTGAGAAAGGAAGTTGAAAGAGAGCTGGGAGCCGTGTACGCCAACTTCTCCGTAGCCGCAGCCATAATAAGCAACGAGGCCATGGAGGAAGCTCTCATGATTCCGAAGCAGGGCGTGGAGCTTCAGGTGAGCCGGCGCAATATAATGAGCGTCGACGTTCCCGAATTTTCCTTTAAGACAAAGGCTGAAAACCCAGCTGATATCTTTCCTTACGGCTTTGCCAGAACGTCGGGAGAACTGGATAACGCCATCGTAGCGCTGTCCGACCTCTTTCCGAAGCTTCTGGAACTTGCTGCGAAGGAGAAGCAGGTGCAGCTTCTGGCAGCGGAGCTGGAAAAGACCCGCCGCCGCGTAAACGCTCTGGAATACGTCATGATTCCGAGGCTTCAGGTCACCATAAGATACATAACCATGAAGCTTGACGAAAACGAGCGCGGCAGCCAGACACGCCTTATGAAGGTAAAGGATATGATGCTGGCCGAAAGCATCGCCGAAAAGCGTGCAAAGGACGAGGCGGCCATGCAGGAGATGATACACCAGTAAATTTAACAGCGGTAACAGATAAGACCGGTTGCAGCAGCCGGTCTTTTTTGTCGGAAGGAGCATTTAATACTCCTTCCATGAAGTTCCGCCGCCTGCCGGCAGTATGTTTCTTACGATTCTTTCGTATTTCTTAAGATTTGTTAAAGATAAGGTTAAGAATTCTTAACAATCCCCACAGGGGGATTTTTTTGTGGTATAAGTAGAGACACAGAAGGGAGAAAAGAGATGTTTGTTTTAGAGAAGATTGAATCTGCAGCCGCTGAAAGGAAGGGACAGCCTGCAGTGATTTCAGGGGAAAAGGAAATATCGTACAGAGAACTCTGGGAGAGATCCGATGCATTGAGCGTGTATCTGGAAGAGGTTCTGGGGGAGGATAAGACTCCGGTAGTCGTATACGGACATAAGGATCCGATGATGCTGGTATGTTTTCTGGCCTGTGTTAAATCGGGAAGAGCGTACTGCCCTGTGGACGTATCGATGCCGCCGGAACGGGTTGGAGATATAGCTGAGACAGTGGGAAATGAACTGCTGCTGGGTGTGGAGATACCGGAGAGTGTTCCGGAAAATATCAGGGTGCTGAGCCCGGAAGATATGGAAAAGGCCATAAACGCCAGACTGGGAGAGAGATTTCCTGAATCGAAATGGGTGAAGCCGGAGGACACTTTCTATATCATTTTCACGTCGGGAAGTACGGGAAAGCCTAAGGGGGTGCAGATATCTGCAGAGGCGCTCACCCGGTTCACCGACTGGTCTGTAACGCTGGGAGGCAGTCCGGAGGAAAAGAAAACCGCGGTTTTTCTGAACCAGGCGCCTTTTTCCTTCGACCTTTCGGTTATGGATGTGTACACGTCCCTTACATCAGGAGGAATGCTCTACTGTGTGGAGAAAGAAATACAGAAGGATATGGGCAAACTCATAGAGACTCTGGGAAGAGGAAATATCAATTACTGGGTGTCCACCCCTTCTTTTGCGGACATGTGTCTTTCCGACAGGAGTTTTAATGAAGAGCTTATTTCTGATCTGAAGGCCTTTCTGTTTTGCGGAGAGAAGCTGACTAAGACTACTGCGGCCAGGTTGATGGAGAGATTCCCGAAGGCGCGCATAGTCAATACCTACGGCCCGACGGAGAGCACCGTTGCCGTTACAGGCACGGAAATAACAGGGGAGATGATCGAGGCCGCGGAGGAGCTTCCTATAGGATATGCCAAAGCCGGAACGGATATAGAGATTGACGGCGAAACCGGTGAAATAATCATCGTGGGAGATACGGTGAGCAAGGGGTATTTTAAGGATTCCGGGAAAACAGCAAAGGTCTTCGGCAGAAAAGCTGACGGAAGGGCATATTACAGGACGGGGGATCAGGGGTATCTGAAGGACGGAATGCTCTACTATCACGGAAGACTGGATCTTCAGGTGAAACTGCACGGCTACAGGATAGAATTGGGAGACATAGAAAACAATATCAGAGAACTTGAGGGCGTTGAAGCGGCAGCGGTATTGCCGAAATATCAGGAAGGTAAGGTCAGACATCTGACAGCATTCGTGGTCACGTCGGACGGTACGGCCTTTGACGGAGACTCCAGGGCCCGGCTGGCGGCGGCAAAGGCAGTAAAAAGCGGACTGAAAGAGAGACTGCCGGAATATATGGTGCCGAAAAGAGTCATATTCATGGAAAACCTTCCCATGACCATTAACGGAAAAACAGACAGAAAGAAACTGGAGGCACTGGTATAATGACCCTATTCGGAGACTTTTATTTTTTCATCTGGGCGGCATTGCTTCTCGTTCCCGCTGTAGTTCTCGGACTTATGGAAAAGCCTATAAAGTACTACGGAGCGTTTGTTACGGCAGTCTTTATATATATGGCCATGGGGTCGAGCCCGAAGGCCATATTGAACCTTGCAGTCTACTGCCTGTACCAGCTGCTTCTCGTAAATGCGTACATATTCGTCAACAGAAGGAAACCGAGAAACGGAATTCTGTACTGGCTTTTCATAATCCTTTCGATAGCGCCCCTCGGCGTATGGAAGATTTCAGCCTTTGTCACCGGACACGGAATCTTCGCATTCCTCGGCCTTTCGTATCTGACCTTCAAGTCGGTGCAGATTATAATTGAAATATATGACGGTCTTATAAAAGAGGTGAAGCCGTTTGATTTCCTGTACTTCCTGACATTTTTCCCGTGTCTGTCATCGGGACCTATAGACAGGAGCAGAAGGTTTTCAGAGGACCTTTACGGAAAGCTCTCACGGGCGGAATATATAGACCTTCTGGGAAACGGTCTTTTTAAAATCGTTCTGGGAATGACGTACAAGTTTGCCCTCGCTGCAGGCTTCTATCAGGCCATAACGTGGCTGGGAAGCGGAAGTCGCCTTATAAACCAGGGGATTTACATGTACTCATACGGTCTGTACCTGTTCTTCGACTTTGCAGGATACAGCCTTATGGCGGTGGGAACCAGCTACATACTCGGAATAAAGAGCCCGGACAATTTCAATAAACCGTTTCTTGCCACCGACATGAAGGATTTCTGGGACAGATGGCACATGAGCCTTTCCTACTGGTTCAGGGACTTCATCTTTTCCAGATTCATGATGAAGGCCATAAAGGGCAAATGGTTCAAGAACAAGCTTACGGGAGCATCAGTCGGGTTTATCATAAACATGGGCGTCATGGGCGTGTGGCACGGTCTTGACATATACTATATAATTTACGGACTTTATCACGGCGTTCTGCTGGCGCTTACGGAAATCTATCAGAAGAAGTCGAAGTTCCATAAGAAGCATAAAAAAGAACGCTGGTATAAATTTATAAGCTGGGGAATCACGTTTAATCTGGCCATGTTCGGATTCTTCATCTTCTCGGGAAGATTCACCCAGATCTTAGGGCTTAGCGGATAAGGATTATTTCAGGAGGAAAATAAAATGGAAGAAAAAATACTGGACATGCTTGAGGAACTCTGCGGAGACAGCATCGTAAGAGAGGATATTGATATCAACCTGCTGGAGGAGGATCTCATAGATTCTCTGGACTACACCGAGCTGCTGGTGTCCATAGAGGAAGAGTTCGGTATAGTGATGTCGCCGTCTGAATTCACCAGGGATCAGATGGATACGCCGGCAAAGATCATAGCTCAGGTCAAGGCGAGGATGAATTAGCCATGAAAAAGCTTGCAGCCTTTGGCACGGCGCTTGTACTCTTCGTAATATCCGTGATCGTTCTGCATTTTGCCGTTGCAGGGAGAGTCACGGCAGAGGACGGAGGATTCGGGACGTGGATAAACACATATAAGGATATGTCATACAAGGCGGTGGCAGAAAACATTGACGAGGACACGGTAATGTATCTGGGATCTTCTGAGTTTCAGCACGGCGAGGGCACTCCCTATCATCCTACGGAAATTTTCCGCGCCATGAAAATGGACGTTATGTGCATCGGGGCGGCATACAACCAGTGTCTGTCTCACGCCATAACCATGGGAGCCTTGGGGCCTGAGCTTACGACAAAAAAAGCTGTTCTCATACTTTCTCCGGCGTGGTTTAACGGACCCGGCGTGGAAAAGGACGCTTTCGGGGTAAGATTCTCAGAGAGCATGTACATGGCAATGCTGGAAAATCCCAATCTGTCAGGTGATGTGAAGAAAAAGATTGCAGAGAGGGCCGAAGATCTTCTGTCAAACAGCCCGGCCCTTCAGGAAAATGTGAAGAGATACGACAAAATATTTATCGGAAGCGGCGGGAATGCAGCTGACAGGACGTATTTCAACATGAAGAAAGCGTTTCTGAATGAACGTGAAGCGATAAATGTAAACACGGCATGGAAGACAACGGAGGAGAAGAAGTACAGGAAGTTCATGGAAACTGCAAAGACCGGGACGGCGGACTGGGACGGACTGAAGAAGCAGTCGGACGAGGAGTTTAAAAAACTGTCGGAAGGCAACAGTTTCCATATGGATAACAGGCTTTATAAGAAGAATATTGAGCCGTCGCTGAAAAAAGAAAAGAACTCAAGTACGGCAAGGAGATTCTGGAAAGACTCTCCCGAATACGGAGATCTGGAAATTTTTCTGCAGGTGTGCAGGGAGCAGGATATAGACGTGGAGCTCATACTGCTTCCGGTAAGCGGGTGGTGGTATGACTACACCGGATTCACGGCTGATAAGAGAAAACCGCTGCCGGCACAGATAAAAGCGGTTGCGGATAAATACGACACGCCTTTATACAGTTTTTTCGACAGGGATTATACCGAAGGGTGGCTGGAAGATGCAGTCCACCCGGCGGGGAAAGGATGGGTAGAGATTAATGAAGAGGCTTACAGGTTTTTTACAGAGGGCTAAAACGCTCATTTCAAAGGAATATCTGATGTATACGGGACTGTTCTTCATTTTAATGGCAGGGCTGTATGCATATATGATTTATGCGGGTATGGCCTCCGCGCCAAAATTCGCATATGCTGAATTTTAAACATACTTCAGATGAGGCCGCCGGAATAAGGCGGCCTTTAAAAATCTATCCCTATATCGTTATTAAGAAGCTGACCGAAGGTTATGGAACTGTCGCCGAATTTTCTGCGTATGTCATCCATAGCCTTTTCTATCGAGTCGGATTTTTCTTCGGCAGCGGCAGCGCTCTCGCTGTCTGATGAGTATCCGTTTCCGAAGAAGGAAAGCTGTTCTCCTTCTTCTCCGTCCGTAAGGTTTATGGCGGTAACGGTTATGAGCCTTATTGGGTCGGGAAAACGCCAGGAGGAAGAGATGAGCTCCATTGCCGCCTGCTTGATGTCGGAAGAAAGGTGAGTCGGCTTTACGAGCTGCTTCTGCCTTGAAATGCTCTTAAATGAAGCGTCTTTAATATCGACTTTTACGCCTTTGGCCTTGAATCCGTATTTTCTGAGTCTGCCCGCAACGGTGTCCGAAAGAGATGTGACGGCTGTGAGAGCGTCTTCGGCGGACTTCAGATCTCTGCTGAACGTAATGCCGTTTCCGACGGATTTTATTCTGTCCCGTTCTCCGGAAAGGGATACAGGGTTGTCGTCGCGGCCCGAAGCGTATTTTATGAGGAGAGGCCCCTGCTTCCCCAGGAGGGACTCAAGCCTGATATCGGAAGCGGATGCGAGATCTCCGATGGTGGAAATGCCGGCGCTCCTGAGCTTCTGCGCAGTGGCAAATCCTACGAAGAACATGTTCTCCACCGGCTGAGGCCAGAGCAGTCTCTTATAGTTTTCTCTGGTTATTTCGGTGGTAGCGTCCGGTTTTTTATATTCGCTGCCCATTTTGGCGAAAATTTTATTATATGAGACTCCGGCCGACAGAGTAAGACCCAGTTCGCTTCGCACTCTTTCCCTTATGCGGTCGGCAATGTCGCGACCTGAGCCGAAGAGTTTTACGCTTGCAGTGACGTCAAGCCAGGATTCGTCTATGGAGAAGGGTTCCACCATATCGGTATACTGGTAGTAGACGGCATTTATCAGCCTGCTGTAGTGACGGTATTTGTCGTGATGAGGCGGCAGAAGAATCAGGCCGGGACATTTGCGCCTTGCCTGACTTACCGTTTCCGCCGTCACTATGCCGAAGGCCTTGGCCGGTTCATTTTTTGCGAGAATTATCCCGTGACGGCTGTCCGGATCTCCGCATACCGCCACCGGCTTTTCCTTAAGCTCCGGGTGTTCGATGAGTTCCACCGAAGCGAAGAAACTGTTCATATCACAGTGTAAAATGATTCTGTCCATAACACTTTAAGTATAATGGAAACAGAGGAAGCTTGCAAATATCAAATATCCCTCACAAAAGCGCCTGAAAATATGTTATAATACACCCGGTATGATTTCTTTTGAATTCGGAGGAAAAAGATGAGCAGGATTATGGTGTGTGTAACCAAGCAGAAGACTTGCCAGAGGCTTATAGACTACGGTAAGAGCCTCATGACGTCCGATGAGGATACCATGCACATTATTCACGTTGCAGGAATCGACTACAATTTTCTGGGGGATTCCGAAGACGGAAGGGCTCTGGAATATCTTTATGAAAAGGCGAGAGAAGCGGGGGCTGATCTTCTGGTGCTGAAGTCCGACGACGTGCTGGAAACCCTTGCCGACATCGTGAAGGATAACAGGATTGACAAGGTTGTCGTAGGAGCGTCCCGTGAGGAGAAAGGCTTTGACGGTTTTATCGGGAATCTCAGAGACGCCGTCAAAGGCAGCGCAGAGCTTTATGTGCTGGATTACGGCGACGGAAAGGACGGCAGCCCGGTTTGATATTCTGTACCGGGAGGTAGATTTTGAGAATAATTAATATGATAATGGGAGTCGTTCTGGCTCTCCTTGGAGTGTTTTCCATAGCAAATGCCGGGCTGACTTTTATCTCTATGGCGTTTCCTATAGGCGTCATACTCACGATAATAGGAATAACGGAATGCATTTCCTACAGGAGCAGAGATGAGGATGAAGAGGACAGGCACTGGGTTTTAATCGACGGCCTGACCACGTTTATACTCGGAATAGTAGTGCTGACCGGACAGCTTGCAGCGGATATTGCGGTTCCGGTGATTTTCGGAATGTGGAGCATGATTGCCGGGATTCGCTATCTGGTTATAATCACTCACGTCGATATAAAGGAAGAGAAGAACCTGGACTTCTACTGGACGGTGGTAGTGGCGGTGTGCAACTTTGTTACGGGACTCTACACCTTCTTCAATGCATCACTGTTCAACCTGTCGGTTCTCATGATGCTCGGCATAATATTCGTCATCCAGGGAATAAACGTTATAAAGGTCGGATTCGACACCACATATAAGAAGCCGGATCTGATAAAGACAAAAGAAGAACTTCTGGAAGAGGCGGAGCGAAAGGCGGAAGAAGCCAGACGCGAGGCGAAGATCGCCGTTAAGAAAGCCCGCCGCGCGAAGAGGGCCATCAGAGAAGTCGAGGAGATCAAGGTCACCTACGACATCTTCAACGAGCCTGTGGTGCCGCCTGAGGAGCTTCTTAACAAAACCCTGGAAGAGGATGGCGCTGAGGAGGAAACTCTTCCTGAAGAAGATAAATAGCTTATAGATTTCGACCGGGATATGCTTAAACGTATATCCCTTTTTTTCGGCAGACAAAGGATGAAGTATTGTGAACAGCATTTCTGATGAAAGACGGGACATCTGTATAATAGGAGGCGGGGCATCCGGCCTTGCAGCGGCTGTGGAGGCGGGCATGGCAGGATTTGGCCACAGGGTGATTCTCCTTGAGAAGAGACAGGGGACAGGCAGCAAAATCTGCGCATCCGGAAACGGAAGATGCAACCTGAGCAACGAGGCCTGCCCTGATGTCAGGATTACTCTGGAGTTTTTCGGACGTATCGGGGTTCTCACCAGAACAGACGAAGCGGGAAGGATCTATCCATATTCTGAAGAGGCGGCAGATGTGGAGAGGGCGCTGAGAACGGCAGCCGAAAGACTGGGAGTTGCAGTTTTAGTAAATACGGCGGTTACAGGGCTGGAAAAGGATGACGGGGGATTTACGGTCACGGCGGAAACGACCCGGGACGGGAAAAAGGAAATACGGTTTATATCCGCAAAGAAAGTCCTGGTGGCGGCCGGCGGCAAAGCGGCGCCTAAGCTTGGAACGACCGGAGACGGATACAGTATGGCAAGAAAGCTGGGACACAGGGTGAACTCTCCGGTACCGGTTCTTACGGCCATAGAGGTGACGGAAAACGTTTCGGTACTGTCAGGAGTCAGAGAGAAGGCCAGAGCGTCGCTGTACAGAGACGGAAAATGCATATTCTGCGAGGACGGAGAAGTTCAGTTTACGAAAGACAGCCTTTCCGGAATATGTATATTCAATATGTCACGGTTTCTGAAGCTTGGTAAGGGAAAGACTCTGAAGGACGGATTTAAGGAATACGAAATTTACCTGGATTTCATGCCGGAGTTTTCACCCGCCCAGGTGGAGGACTTTCTCAGGGAGCAGGACAAACGGGGACTGAGCGGTGAATCAGCTCTTAACTCTGTGGTAAAGGAGAAGCTGGCCCGTGCCGTAGCGGGAAGAATTCTTTCTGATGAGAATCCCGCCCGTCAGATTAAGGCTCTTAAATTCACGCCGAAAATGCCTAAAGGATGGGAAACGGCTCAGGTGACAAGGGGCGGAGTGGCCCTTTCTGAAGTTGATGGAATAACCATGGAATCCAGAAAAGTACCGGGGCTTTACTTTGCCGGTGAGGTTCTGGATTATGACGGCCCGTGCGGCGGTTTCAACCTGAATCACGCATGGATTACAGGAATAAAGGCAGGGAGGGGCTTATGTACAGAATTCAGCAGATAAAGCTCAGACCGGATGAGCCCGAGAACCGGCTGAAGGATAAAATCCTGAAAAAACTGGGACGGCACGACATATTGATTACTGAGCTTCGCATCGTGCGTAAATCCATCGATGCCAGAAACAGGGATGACATAGTGTACGTTTATACGGCGGATTTTGAAGCCGTATATAAGAAGAGGCCCAGAGAGCTTGCCAGATTAAAGTGCGGCGCCAGGGGCGGCCTTGAGATTGCACCCGATGTATCGTATCACGGAGCGGAGCCCGGCGACGTCGAGATGTCCGGAAGACCGGTCATAGCCGGTTTCGGTCCGTGCGGAATGTTTGCGGCGCTTATTCTTGCCGAGGCGGGGTACAGGCCCATAGTGACAGAAAGGGGAAAGGACGCCGATGCAAGATCCGAGGATGTCGAGATGTTCTGGGAGACGGGCGTGCTGAATCCCGAATCCAACGTTCAGTTCGGTGAAGGCGGTGCAGGCACTTTTTCGGACGGTAAACTGACCACCGGAATAAAAGACGTGCGCATAAGAAAGGTTCTGGAGGAGCTGGTGGAGGCGGGAGCGCCGGAGGATATCATGTATCTTGCAAAACCTCATATAGGAACTGATATCCTCAGAACTGTGGTTAAAAACATAAGGAAGAAAATAGTACGCCTTGGCGGTGAAGTCAGATTTGAGACCAGATTTGCAGGTTTTGAAACGGAGGGAGGAAGGCTTTCGGTGGTAAAGACGGCCGGCCCCTGCGGTGAAGAGGAGATTCAGACTTCAGAACTTGTTCTCGCCATCGGTCACAGCGCCAGAGATACTTTTGAAATGCTTAAGACTTCAGGAATTTCAATGACCCGGAAGCCGTTTTCCATCGGAGTCAGGATAGAGCACCCTCAAAGCCTGATAGATATGGCTCAGTACGGCAGACTGAGCCGTGGATATGCCGACCATTACGGAAGCGCTGACGGGCTGCCGCCTGCGGATTACAAGCTGTCGTACAGGACAGGAAGAGGCAGAGGAGTATATACGTTCTGCATGTGTCCGGGCGGAAAAGTGGTAATGGCAGCATCTGAGGCCGGAGGAGTTGTTACAAACGGTATGAGTGAAAGCCGTCGTGACAGCGGAACTGCCAACAGCGCTCTGCTGGTGGACGTTCGTCCGGAGGACTTCGATTCGGATGACGTTCTGGCAGGCGTGGAGTTTCAGAGAAAGTGGGAGCGCGCGGCGTTCAGAAACGCCGGATATTCGGAAAACAGAGCGCCGAGGACCACGTGGAAGGAATTCAGAGAAGGCAGCGAGTCCGCTAAAGCCGTAACGGAATCTCTTCCGGATTTTGCAGTGGAGTGCATAAGAGAAGCCATGCCTGAACTGGGGAAAAAGCTTAAGGGCTTCGATTCAGATGAAGCGGTCATGACCGCAGTGGAGAGTCGAAGTTCGTCTCCTGTGAGAATCGAGCGAAATGAGGAGATGGAAAGCTCCACAGGCGGCATACGGCCATGCGGGGAAGGCGCCGGATATGCGGGAGGCATAGTCAGCGCCGCATGCGACGGAATAAAAGTCGCCGAGAAAATAATAAAAAAATACAGGCGCCCCTGATTGGGACGCCTATTTTACACACCAGGTTGCGATAAAAGACGGGACGTTGTGGTCGTGAAGATTCCCTGTGCCGTTGGTGTCGCTGTATATTTCCTTTAACGTGAAGCCTGCTTTAAGCTGGCCGCCTATCTGTTCGTCTATGGTGTGGGAGAACTGAATGCCGTCGTCGGTCTCCGCAAGCTCCCTCAGAAGAGACGGGTCGGAAACCGGGTCGTAGGGCAGTCTCTGGCAGAGCGCGGTTTCGTCCTCGTTAAAGGCGTAGTTTATGCCGATATCGTAGCCGCCGAGAAAGCTGCCGCCATTTTTCAGCACCCGGAACACTTCTTTGAAAACCGGCTCAACCTCACGAATGTAGCAGTTGGATACCGGGTGGAATACCATATCGAAGGTCTCGTCGCCGAAAGGCAGCGGCTTCGTCATATCGCCCTGAATTATTTCTATTTCATAGCCTTCCCGTTCGGCTACCAGTCTGTCGCTTTCGCACTGG
Source organism: uncultured Bacillota bacterium (assembly GCA_949287095.1). Classification (GTDB taxonomy): domain Bacteria; phylum Bacillota; class Clostridia; order Peptostreptococcales; family Anaerovoracaceae; genus Avanaerovorax. The sequence continues at coordinate 54,433 of CASEFA010000001.1, read as the reverse complement.
AGCCCGGAATAGTCGAAAACGGTACACTTTGCGCCCAGAGCCGAGAATACGGCCATCTGCTGACCGCCGCCTGAGGCAAGGCCGAGAATTCGCTTTCCCTTAAGGTCGCCGAACCAGCTGTGAGGTACAGGCTTTGTGGTAGTGAGAAGGACGTTCCAGTCTCCTTCCTTTGCTCTCAAAAAAGTCTCGTGATCTATGGGGGTTCCCCATTCCCAGCCGTCACGGCACCAGCTGTCTATTACCTTTGAGTTTATCTCCTGATATGTTTTTTCTTCTAAGTTACCGTATTTCATGTTAAAATCTCCTGCCATACATAAGAGGATATCGTCTAAATCAGCGGCGAGCCCGTCATCTCCTTCGGTATGTCAAGGCCCATCAGCTTAAGGAGGGTAGGAGCAAGGTCCGCCAGCTTTCCGCCGGATTTAAGCTGCCATTTTTCCGGGTTTTCTCCCGCTTCCCCGGAAATGAGAACCAGCGGAACTTCGTTGAGTGAGTGGGCGGTCACCACGTTTCCGTTTTCGTCTTCCATTACGTCTGCGTTTCCGTGATCGGCCGTGAGAAGAATCTGGCCGCCGGCGTTCAGTACGGCCCGAACCACCTTCGGGACGCATGCGTCGAGAGTTTCGATGGACTTTACGGCAGCGTCAAAAACTCCTGTGTGGCCCACCATGTCTGCGTTGGCGTAATTGAGAACTATCGCATCGTATTTTGACGATTCAACGGCATCGACTACTTTTTCGGTCACCTCGTAAGCGCTCATTTCAGGCTTAAGGTCGTAGGTTACAACCTTAGGAGAAGGAACCAGAATCCTGTCCTCGCCTTCGTAAGGCTTTTCCCTGCCGCCGTTGAAGAAGAAAGTAACGTGGGCGTATTTTTCGGTCTCCGCGATTCGAAGCTGCTTAAGGCCGAGGGAGGAGACGTACTCTCCAAAGGTGTTCTCCGGCTGCTCAGGCGGAAATGCCACAGTTACGTTCGGCATCGAAGCGTCGTACTGAGTCATGCAGACGTAGGCCGATATTGCCGGGCGAACTTCTCTGCCAAAGCCTGTAAATTCGTCGTCAACAAAGCACCTTGTTATCTCCCTTGCCCTGTCCGGACGGAAGTTGAACATAATCATGGAGTCTCCATCCCTTACGGTCCTGTCATCGTCTCCGATTACGGAAGGGAGGACGAATTCGTCGTTTTCGTCTCTGCCATAGGCTGCGGCAAGGGCCTCCGCCGCAGAAGAAAAGCGGGGGCCTGCGCCCTTTGTCATGGCGTCGTAGGCCTTCTCAACCCGCTCAAAGCGGTTATCCCTGTCCATGGCGTAATATCTTCCCGAAATCATGGAAATGCGTCCGTCCATGCCGTATTTATCAAGTACATCGTCTAAATACGATTGAAGCTCTTTAAGGTATTTTCCGGCGCATCTGGGCGGAACGTCGCGTCCGTCCAGAAAAGCGTGAACTCGCAGGGTCTTAACGCCTCTGCGGCCTGCCATATCGATGAGGCCAAAGAGATGTTCTATGTGGCTGTGTACGCCTCCGTCGGAAACGAGTCCCAGAAGGTGAAGTGCGCCGCCGCCAGCGGCAGCATCCATCGCCTCGGAAAGCACGGGGTTTTCAAGTATGCTTCCGTCCTCTATGGCGTTGGATATTCTCGAAAGCTCCTGATAAACCACTCTGCCTGCGCCGATGTTCAGGTGGCCCACCTCGGAGTTTCCCATCTGCCCTTCGGGCAGCCCCACGGCTTTTCCGCACGCTTTGAGAGAAGTACGGGGATACTTTTTAAATATTTCATCGAGATGGGGCGTGTCCGCCGCCGCAATAGCGTTTCCTCTGGCGGTCGGATTCAGGCCGAAGCCGTCAAGGATCATCAGCATAGAGGGTCTTTTCTTTATTTCCATGAGACTGTTCTCCTTTTCTTTTCAGACGGTTAAACGGAAGCCGGAGCGTCCACACTGTCCTTTAATTATACCAGAATATCTGATATAATCAAATGTAACAGTTCCGCCGGGAACGGGAACGGAGAGACATATGAACTGGACCGAAAGACAGCTTGAAGCCATAGAAAACAGACAGAAGAATATACTGGTTGCCGCCGCCGCAGGATCAGGAAAGACTGCGGTTTTAGTCGAGCGCATAAGGAGGCTCATCGTAGAGGACAGAGTTCCGGTGGACAGGATGCTCATAGTCACCTTCACCAACGCTGCCGCTGCGGAGATGAAGGAGAAAATTAGGCAGGCTCTCTACGCCGAGCAGAATGAAGACAGGACAAAGGCTGCATATGCGAGAAGACAGCTTGCCCTTCTGCCTCAGGCCAATATCAGCACCTTCCATTCATTTGCTTTGAGTGTAATCAGAAAGTACTTTTATCTGACGGATCTGGAGCCGGGATTTTCCATATGCGACGAAGCCAGAGGCGCAATTCTGAGAGAAGATGCCATGGATGAGCTTCTCGAGAGACGATTTGAGGAGGGAAGCACGGAATTCCACGATTTTCTTGACAGGTACAGCTCCGGAAGGAATATGAACGGCGTCAGAGAGATGATACTGTCCGTGTACGACGGAGTTATGGCTATGCCTTATCCGTGGAAATGGCTGGATGAAAAAATCCGGGAGCTCGGTCTTTCCTGCGATGAATTCAGGGAATCCCCGCTCATGGAATATATATGGGATCATGCCGCCGAGGCTTTGACAAAAGCCGGGGAAAACAGCAGAAAGGCCGCGGAGATTCTCGAGGACGAAGGCCTGGACAGGCTGGCGGACAAAGTCCGGGAAGGCCAGACGATTTTTATCGAGGCGGCTTTGGAATATGGGAAAACCCGGGATTTTGAAGGCTTTGGCGAAAAGCTGGGACTCATAGGGCTTCCGAGAATCACGCCGAAGAAGGAAGAAAAGGAAATATACGCAGAAGTGAAGGACAGCGTTTCAGCATGCCTTAAGGAAGCGAGAGAGACGGCGAAGAACCTCAGAGAAGAGATATTCTGCCGGCCTCTTGACGCGCAGGTGGAAGAGATGAACCGGACTGCGCCTTTTGCCGCATACCTTGGCGGACTTGTAAAGGAATACCACGAGATATTCCGCGCCGTAAAGAAGAAGAAAAAACTGGCCGATTTCGGAGACATAGAGCACTACTGCCTGGAAATACTGGAAAACCCCGACGCGCGGGATTTCTACCGGGAAAAGTTCGAGTACATCTTTATAGACGAATATCAGGATACCAACGTCCTTCAGGAGGAAATCATAGGAAGAATCTGCCGCGAGAACAATCTTTTCATGGTAGGAGACATAAAGCAGAGCATTTACAGGTTCAGACTTGCCGAGCCGTCCATATTCAGGCGAAAGTACCGTCAGTACGCGGGCTGCGGCGCCGGCGACAGCTCCGTAAAGATAGACCTTAACAGAAACTACAGAAGCAAGGCGGCGGTTCTTGAGGGAATAAACCGCGTTTTCAGAGACGCCATGGAAGGTTACGACGCCGATGCCGAGCTTTATCCGGGCATCGAATACGACGGCTCTTTGAGCTATGAACCTGAGATGACCGCGGTGGCTTTCGGTGGAGCATCAGACGGCGGAGAAGAGGCGAAAGCCGTTCCCGAAGAGATTGCCGACCTGAAAAAGACGGAGGTAGAGGCCCTTCAGGCGGCCAACATCATAAAGGAATCTCTGGGGAAGGAATATATGGACCCGAAGACCGGGAAGGTGAGAAGGCTTCACCGAAGAGACATAGTGATTCTTTTAAGAAGCGTGAGAAATTACGCCGACGTGTACTACGGGATTCTGAAGAGGTGCGGAATAGACGCATATGTAGACGACAACGAAGGGTACTTCGACACTATGGAAATCCGGGTGTTCATGAACCTTCTTTCCGTAATAGACAACAAAAAGCAGGACGTGCCGCTCATAAGCGTTCTTCACTCGGAGATATTCGGATTTACCGCCGATCGGCTGGCGCAGGTCAGGGAGGAGCATAAGACGGGCTCCTTCGAGGAGGCTTTGAGGATGTACGCTCAGGCTCATCCGGAAAGCGAAACCGGCTCCATGTGCTCTCGCGCCCTTTCGTCCATAGAAGGCTGGAAGAGGGAATCGAGGATCATGCCTCTGGGCAGGTTCGTCTGGAAGCTGATGATAGAGACGGGATATTACATCGTCATGGGGGCAATGCCGGGAGGAAGCCAGAGACAGGCCAACCTCAGAGCTCTCGTTGATAAGGCTGAGGACTTCGCCTCGGACGGCCAGGGAACTCTCTACGACTTTATGCGATATATCGATTCGGTGAAGAAGCGCAAAGTCAGAACCGGACAGGTAAGGCTCATCGGCGAAAAGGACGACGTGGTCAGGATAATGACAATCCATAAGAGCAAGGGTCTGGAGTTTCCGATGGTAATTCTGGCAGGCTGCGGCAAAAGGCTCAACTACTCGAAGGCAGGAAGAGGCGCGTCCCTTCACAAGGATATAGGCATAGGGCTGACTCTCGAAAATCCGGAGGAGAGATGGTACAGCCAGACTCTCATACAGCGGCTCATAGCCGGAGCCGTAAGGAGAGAGGAGGCCGAAGAGGAGGTAAGAATCCTCTACGTCGCCATGACCCGCGCAAAAGACGTGCTCCACATTCTCGGCACCGTGAACGACGAAGAAAAGTATCTGGCAGCCAGAGAAAGCGGAGTGAGAAAAGATACGGACTACCTTTCCATTATAGGAGACACAGTGCCGTGCACAGTTGTAAACGCAGCCGATGTGGACGGCTCAGGTCTTTCGGAGAAGGTGTACGCCGGAGGTGACATTCTGAACCGGGATATCTATGCCGGTCATTCCGATGAAGAGACGAAGGCCGACGTTATAAGGCGGCTGGAATACGCATATCCTTACGAGGGGGCAAGACGGCTGAAACCGAAATATTCCGTTTCGGAGCTTAATTCGGAGGCGTCCGCAGATGACGAAAAGATAGATTCGGGCAGGCTGGGGCCTGAGTCCGAAGAACCGATGAAACCTGTGTGGCACGGATTTTCGGACCTGAAAGCGCCGGACTTCATGGCGGGTAAAAAGAAGCTCACTGCGGCGGAAAGAGGCACATGTTTTCACACTCTCATGGAGAACCTGGACTTTGCAAAAGCTGCAGAGGGCGGGTACGGATACGTCGCCTCCGAGGTTGAAAGGCTGAAAGCCTGCGGAATTTTCACCGAAGAGGAAGCCGCTTCAGTCTACATAAAGGGAGTGACGGCCTTCTTTGAATCGGACACAGGTGCCCGCGCGGCACAGGCTTTTGCCGAGGGGAGAATGAGAAAGGAAAAACCGTTTACCCTTTTGTCCGAAAAAGACGGTGAATCCGTCATGATTCAGGGTATAATAGATTGTTACTTCATCGAGGACGGCAGGGCCGTCATCATAGACTACAAGACTAACCGCTTTGACAAAAGCAGAGCGGAGGACGAGATAAAACGCCTGACCGGCAGCTACGGGAAGCAGATTGAGATATACAGGGACGCCGTAGTCCGGGCTACGGGAGTCAAAGAGTGCGAAGCATATCTTTACGTGGTTCAGGCCGGCAGGTTCGTGGGTATAAATGAACAGAAGGAAGGGAGACAGGCATGACAGGACTGGTAATTGAAGGCGGTGGAATGAGAGGAATCTTCGCCGCGGGAGTGCTCGAATATCTTCTCGACAACGACATAAAGGTCGATTACGTAATAGGCGTGTCCGCAGGGGCGTGCCACGGGTGCAGCTATGTCAGCGGACAGAAGGGCAGAGCCTTTGCGGTCTGCACCGATTACATGGACGATCCAAGATACGGAAGCGTTCAGAGTCTCTTAAAGACGGGGGACTATTTCGGGAAGAAGTTCATGTATCACACAATTCCGGAGGAACTCAACCCCGTAGACAACGAAAGCTTCAAAAAGAGCGGAATAAGGTTCGAGGTTGGAGTGTTCAACTGCAATACGGGAGAATCAGAGTACCCTGAGATAAAGGATATGTTCGAAGATGTGGACTGGATAGCAGCCTCCGCGTCGCTGCCGCTCTTTGCGAAGATGGTGGACATAGGCGGATATCAGTACATGGACGGAGGCCTTTCCGACTCCATTCCCGTTAAGCACGCTCAGGAAATCGGCTGCGACAAGGTGATAGTGATTCTGACGAGAGAAAGAGGCTATCGCAAGGCGGCCAGCAAATCCATCCCTCTGATAAAGGCTAAGTACAAGGACTACCCTAAGCTGATAGAGGCCCTTAAGCGCCGCCACACCGTCTACAACGAAACCCTCGAGTACATAGACGGAGAGGAGAAGAAGGGAAACGTGTTCGTTATCGCGCCCGTAAAGGATCTGGGCGTAGGCAGGCTTGAAAAGGACAGAAACAAGCTTAAGAACGCGTACCTTGAAGGGTATTACGTAACAGAAAGCTACGCAGATAAGCTGAAGGAGTTTCTGGAGAAGTAGTCGTGTGGCGGTCTGGTGCTGTTCGGCCACCGGGCGCTCCCGGCCGTTATCGGGCGGTCTTGGCAGTCACCGGGCGGTCTGATGGTGTTCAGTCAACGGGCGCTCTCGGCCACTTTGCCGGATTTCCCGGTTGGCGGCCCACGGAAATTACTGCAAAACCCGCAAAATCTCGGCATTTGGCCGAGATTTTTACTTTTTGAGACGATTTTCTGAGACGATTTCTCGGCCGCTTTACGTGTGAAACCGCATATAGGCCGAGATTTCGTGGGCCACTTTGTTCATTTATCGCTTAACGGCCGAGATGAACCGGGAAGCCCTGTCGAAAGATATTCCTTAAATTTTCTTAATGTTAAGGTTAAGATTTCTTAACAGTTCCATCAAAAGTGTTTCGATATGGTATACTGTGGAAAATTTTATCTGATTCAGGAGGGAGAGTTGAAAATGAAATTGAGCAAAAAGAGGTTGAGGAAGGCGCTGAAGATTTGGCTGATAATTGAAGCGATTGTTGTTTTGTTTTCAATACTGGTATCTGGCTTTATGAAGATAGTCTGGGATATTCCGATGACGGAGGGTATATGTGTCGGTCTGCCCGGCATTAAGACGGTGCTTTATTATGCGCTGTGCGGTGTGGTGATGTTTTTGTCCGTCTGCTTTTTCATAACCGATAAGAGCGACGAATGACAGCTATTTTTTCGAGCTAATAGAAAGTTTAAAAAAACTACCCATCCACTTCATGCATTAAAGGGTGGGTAGTTTGCTATATCAAAAATGTCAGGAACCCAGGTTTTCATATGCAGGCTTGAGGATTAAATTGAGTCTGTCCGATATATAGCTCTTGTAAAACTGTCTTTGCAAATCGGTAAGATACGGGACTCCGTCGATAAACGATGCAATCTGCCCCATATTTATCCTTTCATAGATACGTCTGACTGCCTGATTGCAATCAGCATACTTTGCCTGAGTAAGGAAATCGTAGTAATTTATTTTTCTTCCTTCCAGTTTAAGTGCGGATGTTGGAAAACGGAAAATTCTCAAGTCCCTCTCCGTGGAATCGGACAGAACGTTATGCATAACTTCTTCATCTGCCTGTGGCAGCAGACAGCTTCCGCAGTCAAAGACCGGTGCTATCTCACTCTTTTTCGCAGCGGGGTCGTACAGGAATCCCCAGTTTCCGTTGTGCCTGTCAAAATTACCAAGCAACGCATCCACCACGAACACATTCCAGAAATGGGTTCTTAACGTTATCGGATCTACAAATTGCTGTTTATCAATAGTGTCCAGAACATCATCAAGTTCTGTTCCGCTTCCGTTGGAATCAGAATCCAGAATTGTATTCTTAATGGAGCAGAAGTCTAATAACCTCTTTCCGCTTGCCGTAAAATCCAGGCAGGCACATACGATCTTCGTTCCTCCGGGCATAGCAAAAGTGCCAAGTATCGTCTCCTGAGCTTCTATGCCGAGAAAGTTAAATATGCTGCTGCCGATATGCTCGCTGAAGCAGCTGTTGGTGTAGGACAGTTCCGTTGGCTTTCCTTTGCCGGAAGGCGGAAATTTCAGCATATACTGCTTTCCTTCAAATTCAATTGCAATCTTTTTCCCGTTTGCTCCGTTATATGCAGGTCCCGGCATACGCCTGCAGTTTGTGAAATCGATAGTTTTCTGCACTTTCTCACCTCTACAGATACTTCTTCCTCAGATAATCGGCGTGTTCCGGAGTTATCGCACTGTCGTCTATCTGGGCGCTGTTAATGCTTCCGTACAGTTCTCCCCACAGACAGTCCAGATACGATACGCCTTCTTTAAGCCCCTTCTTGTATGCATCCAAATCGTGTTGCAAATACTCGGGCAGGCCGTGCTCATAGGTCGCTTCCTTTCTCGTCTCGCGTATGCTGTCTTCTGTCAAAAGCTCCATTGAAACACCAAGCGCTTTTGCAAGCTTATAAACAGTCTCAGCCGAACACCTTTCTATCCGCGTTTTACCGCTGCAGATATCGCTCAGCGTCGCGTGAGGAATACCTGCTTCTACTGCAAGACGGTATCTGGTCATATTATTTTTCTTCAAAAGTGTATCGATAATCATTGCGCTCACTTCCCTGTCAATATTATATCGGCATACCGAAATAAAATCAATAGACTGTTTTCCTGAAGCTTTAAAGCTATGCAGGTTATTCTATCAGGCCGTTTTTTCGTTGTGGAAAAGCCGTTCAGATGGTATAATTATTCGTAGAGTCTTTTCCCCGCGGACAGGGGCATATTTAAGGCCCGGAGTACGCATGAATAATTCGGAGAGAGAATATGGATAACAAAAAAGGAATTCCAAAGGGAAGAAGCTATTGGGGTACTTTTTTCGGCAAAGTGGTCTACACCATAGAGGCCGTCGCCTCGGTAGTCATCATACTGGTTATACTGGTGATGCTGTATAACCTGATAAGCGAGGTTGCATTCGAAAATTCGCTGCGTGATATGGAGCCGGAGGGATTTACCCGGTTTCTTGCCGATATTCTGGCCCTCATAGTGGGACTGGAATTTGTAAAGCTGCTGACCAGGCAGAGGGCCGTTGACCTTATAGAAGTTATGCAGCTTGCCGTCGCCCGTCAGATGATAGTGGAACACCTCAGTATGAAGGAGATAATAATCGGCGTAACAGCCATTGCCATACTCTTTGCCGCGAGGAAGTATCTCTTCCTTAAAGAAAGCGAGGCAAAGGAACTTCACGAAGATTTTTAGCGCAGGAGGATAAAATGAGCGAAGCTAATTCTACCAACTTTATTCACAGCATAATTGACGCTGACCTTGAGAGCGGCAAGAGAAAGGAAATATACACCCGTTTCCCGCCGGAGCCTAACGGCTATCTTCACATAGGTCATGCGAAGGCCATATGCATAAACTTCGGAACAGCCGAAAAGTATCACGGAAAGTGCAACCTGAGATATGACGATACCAACCCCGTTAAGGAAGACGTAGAGTATGTAGGCGCCATAGAAGAGGACATCAGATGGCTGGGCTTTAAATGGGAGAAGCTTCTCTGGGCGTCCAACTACTTCGACCAGATGTACGAGGCTGCAGTCATTTTGATCAAAAAAGGCCTGGCATACGTGGACAGCCTGACGGCGGAGCAGATAAAGGAATACAGAGGAACCCTGAAAGAGCCGGGAAAGGAAAGCCCGTGCAGAAACCAGAGCGTTGAGGAGAACCTTAAGCTCTTTGAGGACATGAAGGCGGGAAAGTTTGCCGACGGCGAGAGAGTGCTCAGAGCGAAGATAGACATGGCCTCGCCTAACATAAACATGAGAGACCCTGTAATATACAGAATCGCTCACGAACCGCCTCACCACAACACCGGGGACAAATGGTGTATCTACCCGATGTACGATTTTGCCCACCCTATAGAGGACGCCATAGAGGGAATAACCCACTCCCTCTGCTCCCTGGAATTCGAGGATCACAGACCGCTCTACGACTGGGTTCTGAGAGAGGTCGGACTGTGGGAGAATCCGCCTCAGCAGATAGAGTTCGCAAGACTCAACCTTACCAACACGGTGATGAGCAAGCGCTACCTTAAAGCCTTTGTGGACGAGGGCGTGGTGGACGGATGGGACGACCCGAGAATGCCGACCATCGCAGGCCTAAGAAGAAGAGGCTACACTCCTGAATCCATCAGGGATTTCTGCGAGAGAATAGGCGTTTCCAAAGCCAACAGCATGGTTGACATATCTCTTCTGGAGCACTGCATCAGAGAAGACCTTAAGACGAAAGTGGAAAGCCGCAACGTTGTAGAAAACCCTATCAAGGTTGTGATAACCAACTACCCTGAGGGCCAGACCGAAATGGTGGAGCTGGAGAATAATAAAGAAGTTCCGGAGATGGGAACGAGGAAGATTCCTTTCTCCAGAGAGCTTTACGTTGACGGCGCGGACTTTATGGAAGTGCCGGTGAAGAAATACTTCAGGCTGTTCCCGGGAAACGAAGTCCGCTTCAAGGGCGCATACTTCATAAAGTGCAACGAAGTGGTGAAAAACGAGGACGGCTCCATTAAAGAGCTTCTCTGCACCTACGACCCTGCAACAAAGTCGGGCGAAGGCTTTGAGGGAAGAAAGGTGAAGGGGACTATACACTTTGTGGACGCCGCCACGGCAGTAAAGATAAAGATAAGAAACTACGGATACCTTATGGTGGAGGACGAAAACGGAAACCTGGTGAATAATCCGGATTCCGTGGAGGAAATTTGGGGCTACGCCGAGCCGTCCGTCGCTGAGGCAAAGCCGGGAGAGAGATTCCAGTTCTTCCGTCACGGTTATTACGTGGCCGATTCCAGGCTTACCACGGATACCGAGAAGGTGTTCAACCGCATTGTGGACCTTAAGAGTTCATGGAAGCCGGGGAAATAGAAGATTCGAAAGAGAGGAGATTTTCATATGAAGAGATTTCTGGCGGCGCTTCTTGCCGTTGTGATGGTTCTGGCAGTAACGGCCTGCGGCAGCGACGAGTCGTCAAAGCCTGCCGATGAAAACGGGGCCGGTGAAGCGGCCTACCCGATGACGGTTACCGATTACCTGGGAAATGAGATGGAGTTTGCGGAAGCTCCTCAGAAGATAGTTTCCCTTTCTCCGAGCTGCACCGAGATACTCTACGCCCTCGGACAGGGAGACAAGATGGTGGGAGTTTCCACCTGGTGCACATACCCTGAAGAGGCTGCTGAAGTGGAGCAGGTGGGAGACACCTACAGCGTAAGCGTGGAGAGAATCATCGAGCTTGATGCGGACGTGGTATTCGTATCCGGCGGTACTGCGGCCGAGTCCGTGGACGCTCTCAATGCGGCGGGAATCAATGTTTATTCCACAGGCGCAAAGAATGTGGACGAGATATACGAGAGCATAGAGAACATAGGCGCCATTGTGGACGCTTCCGACAAGGCGAACGAGGTTGTGACAGGAATGAAGAATCAGCTTGCAGACCTTGAAGAAAAGCTTGCGGACGTCGAGACAAAGAGTGTATTCATCGACCTGGGAGGACTCTACTCCTCCGGAAGCGAGGATTACCTGGGAACATCTCTTGCGCTTATCAAAGCCGACAATATCGCGTTAGATGCGGGAACCAATTCTCCGCAGCTTTCCGCAGAAACGGTTATAGAGAAGAATCCGCAGGTTTACATCGTCATGTCCTCGGAGGAGGAATTTGACCGGCCTGCAGGCTTTGAGGAAATCGACGCCTTCAAAAACGGCGAGGTTTACTACATAGCCTACGATGACCCTAACACGGACATCATCACCAGAGACGGCCCTCGCTTCATAGAGGGACTCAGTTACCTGGCGGGACTTATTCACGGCATAGAGTAAAGGCCACAGGAGAATTTCATGAGTAAGAAACGGATCGTCGCCTCACTGCTTTTCATAGCAGGCGGGGCGGCTGTCATTTTAATATGCACATTTTTCGGCGCGGCGGACGTGACGATAAAGGACACTCTGATGATCCTCGTCAATAAGACCTTTGGAGGATTTTCGGAGCAGGTTGAAGCTCTGGGTTCAAAGGCTACCATAATATGGAGCCTGAGATTTCCGAGGAGCCTCCTCGCATTTCTGACGGGAGGAGCTCTTGCCGTATGCGGCGGAGTCTATCAGGCAATTTTCAAAAACCCAATGGCTGACCCTTTTGTCCTTGGAATTTCATCAGGTGCAGCTTTTGGCGCGACCGTAGGCATAGTCCTTTCCATTCCGGTGACCTTCCTCGGAATGAACACGGTTTCAGCTTTTGCATTCATCGGAGCGCTGCTATCCATATTCTTCGTGTACAATATCGCCAAAGTGGGCAGGCAGGCGAACACCACGTCTCTGCTTCTCTGCGGCGTGGCGGTAAACCAGCTGCTTACGGCGATCATTTCCTTCGTGATGCTGGTGGCCTCCAACGAAATGAGGCAGATCTACTTCTGGACTCTGGGCAGCTTTTCCGCCCGGGGCTGGGATCACGTGATCACGGTGCTGCCGTATATAGCAATCGGCCTGATCGTGGTGGCGGTATACTGCAGGGAGCTTGACATCATGGTAATGGGCGACGAAACAGCCGTGCGCTTCGGAGTGAACGTGGAGAGAAATAAACGGATTCTTTTCCTCGTTACGTCTCTCATGATGGCCGCGTGCGTTTCCGTAAGCGGAATTATAGGATTTGTCGGACTGGTATCGCCTCACGTGGTCAGAATAGTCATAGGCCCCGTTCACAAAAGGCTTCTGCCTGCGGCGTTCATGCTGGGCGGAGCCATGCTCTGCATCTGTGATACCATAGCCAGAGCCGTCATGGAGGCGGAAATACCTGTGGGAATCATTACGGCCATAGTCGGAGCGCCGTTCTTCATATACCTTCTCAGAGCGAGAAACAGGGAGGTGATGTGATGGAGCCTATTTTGACTTTTGACGGCGTTACGGCAGGATACGGAGAAAAGGATATCTTGAAGGATTTCTCGTGCAGCGTGGGGCAGGGAGAGTTCGTATCCCTCATAGGGCCTAACGGGTCCGGAAAATCCACCCTTATCCATACGGTGACGGGGGTGGTGCCTCTGAAGTCGGGGCGCATAACCCTGGACGGAAAGGATAACGACAGGCTCTCCCACATGGAAAGAGCGCGAATGGTAGCGGTGGTGCCTCAGAATTTCACTCCGTCCTTCGGGTTCAGAGCAAAAGAGATAGTTGCCATGGGAAGGCACCCTTATCTGAAACGGCTTCAGTCGGAATCCGAAGAGGATTACAGGATTATCGACAGGGCCATGGAACAGACGGGGACTCTTCACTTAAGAGAGCGGAAGATAACGGAGCTTTCGGGAGGAGAGAGGCAGAGAATAATCATATCGGCAGCCCTGGCCCAGACTCCGAAGGTTTTGATTCTGGACGAGCCCACAAACCACCTGGATATCCAGTATACCCTTGAAATAATGGAGCTGATGAGAAGGCTGAACAGGGAAGAGGGAATTACGATCTTCGCAGTCCTTCACGACATAAACATGGCCGCAAGGTTTTCCGACAGAATCGTGGTGTTAAACGGAGGCAAAAAAACGGCCGACGGGCCGGTAGGCGAGATAATCCGCGAGGAGGTGCTGAAGCCGGTTTACAGGATAGATCTGGTGACGAGGGAAAATTCCCTAACCGCATCACCTGAAATAGTGGCGCTCAGAAGCAACAGAGAAGCGGAGAGGAAGCTGAATGGCCGCCGCGTTCACGTTATCTGCGGAGGCGGCAGCGGAAGCAGGATCATAGAGGGATTTTACAATCAGGGCTGGCAGGTGAGCTGCGGCGTACTCTCAAGCGGCGACAGCGACTACAATCTGGCAAGGTCTCTGGGCCTTGAGATAGTGGAGGAAAAACCGTACAGCCCGGTATCGGACAAAGCCTGCGAAGTCAATCTGGCGGCAGCCTGCCGTGCGGACGCAGTGGTTTTAGCCGATGTGGATATAGGCATGAGCAACCTGCGAAACGTAACGGTTCTAAATGACGTGGCAGGGCCGGAAATCGTCATCCTGAGAGAAAATGCCGGCGACTACACCGGAGGCAGAGCCGACGAAGTCATCTCGAATCTGGTCGCTTCGGGAAGAGCCAGGAAGGTGAGCGGGAAAGAGATGAAAGAGATGATGAAGGGGAACTGAAGGAACGGAACATACAGGCTGGAATGTATCGGTCGGTGAAATTGGCATGGGAATTGCTTCACAGTTTTTTATCCATTAAGTAAGGAGGTAGGAGTATATGGATAAGAAAATGTTTGATATCGAGGCAATTCCTGGCGAAAGATGGTTTCCAAAGGAATCTTTTTTCGAAGACGACATGAATGAATACTGGGGTGATTTTGGGGTTTGCTCGGAAGTTGACACTTTGAAAGCAGTTTTAATGAGGAGACCCGGTAAGGAAATTGAAGATTTTAATGCAAGAGAAGTGAGATTTTCCGACGAACCCGTAGACGTTGACCTTATGAGAAGGCAGCACGATGAGGTTGCAGATATTTACAGAGAATTTGGCGTTAAGGTATTTTACGTTGAAAATCAGAGAGAGGACAGACCAAATGCAGTTTACTGCAGAGACCTGGTGTTTATGACGCCGGAAGGTGCGATTCTGGCAAGACCGGGTATGGCTGCAAGACGTGGTGAAGAAAGATATGTCGCTGAAGCTTTGGCAAAAATAGGTGTTCCTATACTGCGTACAATATCGGGAAACGGAATGTTCGAAGGCGCGAATGCAATGTGGGTAGACCGGCACACATGTGTGGTTTCAACAGGTGTCAGATGTAATCGATCAGGATTTGAACAGGTAAAATATGAGCTTGAAAGGATGGGTGTAGAGGTCTGGCATATGCAGCAGCCGTACAGTAATATTCATATTGACGGCTTGATGAATACTGCCAGCAACGATGTAGTTATGGTACATGCATCACAGGTTCCATATGATATTCTTGATATGATGAAGAAAAAGGGATATAAAATCCTTGAGGCACCATCACAGACAGAAGTACGTGAAACTTTTGCATGTAATTTTGTGGCTCTGGAGCCGGGATATATTCTTATGCCGGAAGGAAATCCACGAACTCAGGAGCTCCTCGAGAAAAACGGAATTAAGGTCAGAACCGTTAATATTTCAGAGATTATCAAGGGCAAAGGGGCATTGCACTGCATAACTGCGTATCTGAAGAGAGGTTAACAGCTTGTCACGGATGCAAGAATGAAGTAAAATTTATTTCAGGGCAGCGCAGGAGATAAAATACTTGCATTACTGCAGACCGGAGGCTTAGTATGCTTAGAAGATATGTAGAGCAGCTATTAAATGTTTACAATTACATTGACGGTATCGTCGTTACCAATAAATTTGGATATATTGAGTTTTACAAAAACTTCAGGCCGGAACTTAATAAACTCAAAGAAAGTGATGTACTGCATAAACATATACTCGATGTGTATCCGGGCTTAACCGAGGAAACCAGCAGTGTTATGAGGGTATTAAGTACAGGAAGGCCGATTTCCAATGAATTTCAGGTTCTTAAAACATATAAAGGGCAGAGTATCAATGCAATCAACACAACACTGCCTATAAGACAGAATGATGAAATAATCGGCGCTGTAGACGTATCCAGATACATTGATTCTCCGTTTGAACGACAGGATATTGTTCTTTCCATTAAAGACAATGTTACAAGTGGAAACCTGTACAGTGTGGATGACATTATTACATCTTCCAGAGAGATGGAAATAATTAAAGAACGAATTCCGATGATTGCAGATACGGACTCGTCCGTGCTCATATACGGAGAAACCGGTACGGGAAAAGAGCTTGTTGCACAATCTATACACACGTCAAGTAAACGCAGGAACAAAAGATTTATTTCACAGAACTGTGCGGCGATACCGGCAAATCTACTGGAAAGTATTCTCTTTGGTACAGTAAAGGGAAGCTATACCGGGGCAGAGAATAAACCGGGACTGTTTGAAATCGCGAATGGAGGAACGCTGTTCCTGGATGAAATAAACTCTATGGAAAAAAGCGTTCAGGCTAAGATTCTAAAGGCGATTGAGGAAAAGCAGGTAGTACGTTTAGGAGGTTATGAACCGATAAAAACCGACGTAAAGATTGTATCTGCAATAAATCAGGACCCCATCAAATGTGTCGAGGAAGGCAGGATAAGGAGCGACTTGTTTTACAGACTGAGCGTCGTTCAAATCAATGTGCCGCCTTTACGCGAACGGCAAAAGGATCTCTTTTATCTTACGGATCATTTCATAAAGGAATTTAATAAGCTCATGGGAAGGGAGATTCTGGGGCTGGTCGAGGAGGCTGAAAGTATATTCAGAGCATATAGCTGGCCGGGAAACGTTCGGGAACTGAAAAATGTTATAGAGGGAGCATTTAACATTGCTTCGGGGCGGTTTATTAAGCCAAGTGATTTGCCCGCTTACATAAAACAGAACGTAAGCGGCAGTCACAGCAGAAATCTGCTTGCGGGAGATACTGAAACTGAAATGTTAATTCCGGGAAATCTTGAAGAGGCAATGAGGAATTATGAGAGGGAGATTATCTCCAGAGCTCTTCAGATGACAGACAGCTATGTAGAAGCGGCGGAACTCCTCGGTATAACAAAACAGAATCTAAACTATAAGATGAACAAGCTGGGCATAGAAAGGTAGCAGATATTCTCACTGTACCGGTAAAAAATCATTTTACAGATCAGTAAAGTGGTTTTTTACCGGTACAGTATTTTTTTACCGGAAAACCGAAATTTGCAGGGAAATGTTGTGGCTCGATAATTGCAATAGCATATATCAGAATTTTATAAATAGAAAAGGAGGAGCTACTGTGACGAAGATAAGAGATATTGATGCTTTACCCGGTGAACGTTGGTTTCCGAAGGATACCTCTATTGAGGAGGATATGAAAGAAATCTGGGGGAACTGGGGCGTGTGCTCTGAGGTTGATACTCTAAAGGCTGTGCTGATGCATCGTCCGGGAAAAGAAATTGAAAACTTTGACTGGCAGGCTGCGAGATTCAGGGGAGAGATTGATCCTGAAAAATTTCGCAAGCAGCATGATAATCTGGCAGACATATACAGAAGTCATGGAGTGACCGTACACTATGTAGAAGATACGCCGGAAGACAGACCAAACGCTCTTTTTTGCAGAGACCTGGTGTTTATGACTCCGGAAGGAGCCATCGTAACCAGACCTGCCACGGCCTCCAGAAGAGGTGAAGAAAAGTATGCAGCCAGAAAGCTGGGCGAAATTGGTGTTCCTATAATACGAACGATATGTGGAAGCGCAACGTTCGAGGGCGCAATGGCGATGTGGATTGACAGGCATACGGTGGTTCTGGCATCAGGAGTAAGAACGAACCGCGAAGGGTATGAAATGGTTGAATCAGAATTACGGAGAATGGGTGTGACAGATGTTCTTCACATGCAGATACCATATGGCCATGCGCATATAGACGGTCTGCTGAACATGGCTTCTCACGATGTTGCTATGATTCATGCTTCACAGGTGCCTTATGACGTTTGTGACGCTCTTAAGAAAAAGGGAATAAAACTTCTCGAATGCCCTTCCAGGGTGGAGGCAAAAGAACAGCTCGCTATAAATTATGTGGCTATAGAACCGGGACTTGTGGTTATGCCTGCAGGATGTCCACGGTCTCAGGAACTTCTCGAAAAAAACGGAATAAAAGTTATAACTGTAGAATTCGATCAGATATTACGAGGATTTGGAGCTATGCACTGCTGTACCGCATTCCTGAAAAGAGGATAATTCAGTTTACGGTTTATTGAATGTTAGAAGGTGAGTTCATGGAAATGTACGAAAAAATGGTAAAAGATATATCGCTGGAAAATATATACGGCGATATGAAATATCTCGTTGAAGAGGTGGGAGAAAGACTTTCGGGAACAAAAGAAATGGTTAAAGCTACTGAGTATATATGCAAAAGATTAAAAGAGAATGGCATTGAAAATTCATATATTGACCATTTTCCAATGTATCAGAGCTATCCCGGTGAAGCCGAACTTAAAGTTATCGCTCCCCAAAAGATAGATATTCCGACAAGACCGGTATGCCACATAGAGTCAACTCCGGAGAGTGGCATAGAGGGTGAAATGGTGTATCTGGGATCTGGCAGATACGAAGACTATGAAGGGATAGATGTTTCTGACAAAATTGTGCTCACTGATATGAACTGGAGTCCGGGTCGTCCGGAAAAGGCCAGAATAGCATGGGAAATGGGTGCAAGGGCGCTTATCATAATGAACTGGGGTAAGTCGGATGAAGACCTGATACAAATGGGTGCTGTAAAAGCGCAGTGGGGAAATCCGACACCTGAAGCAGTGTCGGAAATTGTCAGGATACCTGTAATTAGTATCTCCAGAAAGAATGGTGAAAAGCTTGCCGCTTTATGTGCTGAAGGCGGCGTAAAAGTGTGGCTTAAAGCTGATGCCAGCAGAGAATGGATAACTGCAGATCAGCCGATTGGAAAGCTGCATGGGGGAAAGAGCGACGGCAGATATGTTTTGATAGGAAGTCATGTAGATGCGTGGGGAAAGTCTGCTATATGCAATGCGTCCGGCAATGCGCTTAATCTGGAGCTGGCAAGAATTTTTTCCAAATATAGAGAAGAACTTAAAAGCGATGTTGTTTTCGCATTCTGGGACGGACATGAAATTGCCGAAGGCGGAGGATCGACCTGGTATTGTGATAATTACTGGCAGGATATGACTGACAACTGCATGGCATATATCAATATAGACAATCTGGCAATAAAAGGAACAACCGTACCGGGTGTTGAAGGACAACCGGAGCTTAAGAAACTGTTGACCGATGCCATTGAGAAAATATGGGGAGTGCCCGGCGTATGGCATCACGCATACAAGGGCGGCGGGGATTCTTCGTTTTTCGGCGTAGGTGTACCGTATTGCTCATTTGCAACCGAATACACAGAGGATAAGCTGAAAGAACTGAATTATGCTTTCTATAGTCCTTGGCTTCACACCGATGACGATACAACGGATAAGGTTGACGAAAACCTTATGAAAAAGCACGTCGAGTATTTCCTCTACGTAGCGGAGAAAATGATAAATGATGACTTTGTACCGTACAATCTGAAAGATCTTGCTGATGATGTAGAAGGACAGTGGAGAGAAATAATCGATTCGGCAGGAAAAGCAGAAGGTATGCTGCAACCGTATTCTGCAAAGGTCGAGGAGTATGTCAAATCTCTTTACAGGCTCAGCGATATTAAAACAGATATTTCAAAAGAAAGCATAGGAGAATATAACAGAGCTGTTTTGGATTGTGAAAGAAAAACATCGTTGTTCAGGTGCTATTCCGGAAAGTATGGACAGGACTCCTGCTGCGCATTGGCAACAGAAAACCCGATTCCGTTGTTAAAACTGACGGTTGATAAGTACAATGCTTCTCCACTCGGTTCTGATGATCATTATCTTTGGGAAACTAAGGTACTTCGTGTACGCAACATGGTTTATGATGCTTTAAACGACTCGATTGAAGTGATAAAAATGGCTATTAAAGCCATGAAATGAGAAAGGAGGAGAAAATGATTAAGAATATCTCTAAGACTCGTTGGATAATTGCGATTGCATTTATAGTTACTTTAATCCTGATGACAAATTTTGTTTTCGCTGAAGGTGAAACGGGAGAAGATGCAGCTGCTCATTACGGTTTTCTGTCATTGTTGACACCGTTTTGCGCCATTGTTCTGTCGTTTATAACGAAACAGGTTGTACTGTCACTGGCTACGGCTATTTTTGTAGGAGCAATAATATTGGATGGCGGAAATGTATTTACAGCTTTCCTGAGAACATGTGATACATATATTGTCGGAACGGTTACTGATACATGGAATGCAACATTGCTGGTATTTATCCTTGCAGTAGGAGGCCTTATAGCTCTCATGAGTAAAATGGGAGGAATGCAGGCCATGGCCATAGCGATGTCAAGTAAAGCCAAAAGCGCAAAAAATTCACTTATCCTTACATGGGTAATGGGACTGATTATTTTCTTTGAGGACTATGCCAACTCACTGGTCGTAGGCCCGACTATGAGACCTGCAACAGACAGAGAGAGGGTATCAAGAGAGAAACTGTCATATGTAATTGACTCAACTGCAGGTCCGGTTACAGACCTGGCCCCTATATCTTCGTGGACTGCGTA
Organism: uncultured Bacillota bacterium; assembly: GCA_949287095.1. GTDB lineage: Bacteria > Bacillota > Clostridia > Peptostreptococcales > Anaerovoracaceae > Avanaerovorax. The sequence continues at coordinate 34,348 of CASEFA010000001.1, read as the reverse complement.
CGAAATAGGCATGATTGCAATTGCATTTACATCTGTAGGATATGAAGGAAATGTGTACAGCACATTTATGCAGACGATACCTTACAGGTTCTATAATATCCTCGCAATATTCATGGTGCTCATACTCGTCACGATGCAGAGAGACTACGGCCCTATGTATAAAGCGGAGAAAAGAGCCCGTCTCACTGGAAAATTATATGAAGACACGGCAAAGCCGATGATGAGTAAAGAACTTGATGCGATGAATGTTAAAGAAGGTGCGCCTCTCAGAATGAGAAATGCCATAGTGCCGATTCTGGTGTTCACAATTGTTACAATCGTAGGACTCTGGTATACTGGTGGCGGTTTAGAGGAACCGTTTAATTTCAGGGGACTTCAGAATGCCCTGGGTAATGCGGATGCTGCATCAAGCATTCTTTATGCAGTAATAATCACATCTATTCTTCTCATCATTATGTCCATGATTCAGGGAATAATGGGCCTTAAAGAGTGCATAGACGTATGGCTGAACGGATGTAAAGAGTTGCTTCTTACAGACACAATACTGGTTCTGGCCTGGGGGTCGGGAACGATTATGGAGAACCTGGGAACCGGAAATTATATATCACATCTTGTAGGAGGAGCAATACCTGCAATTTTAATACCGGTTATTTTATTCCTTGTATCTTGTGTAGTAGCGTTTTCGACAGGTACATCCTATGGAACAAGCGCAATAATGATACCGATTGCTTTTCCTCTGGCGTGGGGTGCAACAGGCGGAGAGATGGACAGCCTGTGTATCGTTACAATCGCAGCGGTAACAAGTGGAGCGATTTTCGGAGACCATTGTTCGCCAATATCAGATACTACGATTATGTCGGCAATGGGATCTGCCGCAGACTTAATGGATCATGCAAGAACGCAGATACCTTATGCAGCAACCGTGGCAGGAGTTGCAGCAGTTGTTGGATTTATACCAGCCGCAGCCGGAATATCTCCAATAATATCAATACCTTTGGGAATTGTTGTGCTGATTGCTATAGTACGTTTCGTAGGAAAGAGTACAAAGATAGAAGATCTGGAAAAAGAAGCTGAGCTTGAAAAGAGTTAAGGATACTGGATTTTCAAAGAATCTTTAGGGTGATTCCTTGCTTGAAAGTATAATCCGGTGAAAATTCACTTAAATAATGAATTTTCACCGGATCTTCATTTGCTGCCCAATATGAATGCAGGGGAGAGTTTCGTAAAAGAAACCGCGCTTACGTACAGCGCTGAACCGGTGAGAGTAACGGAGCAGATGAAAAGGGTGGCGGAGTATCTCAAGCTGCATGGGGAAATGACCGGAGACGAACTGCAGGAGTTTCTGCGTGTTAAGAAAACACGGGCATATGTGCTGGCAAAAGAAATGAGGGATAGAGGAATCATAGAGGTCATGGGAAGAGGACCGGACAGGAAGTACAGGTTGAAATAATGGGGCTGATTTTCATTGAATCCTTCGCTGCACTGGCCGGATGGGCGGCTATCGCTAAAGCCTTGATTTCACGGGTTTTAGCTATAAAACCGTTATTGCAAAATCGGACGCTCACCGATATTGCAATGGCAGATGCCTTATTGGTGACAGATATGATATTTGTCTCCACTTTTGTCACCGCAGCCTGCGCATAGCCCTGCTTTCAGCAGATTTTCCTACAAAATGGTGACAGCTAAGCCGTATTTTTCGGAATATGTCACCGCACTGCGCCCTATATGCTCATCTATGGTGACTATGGTGACATAATAGCAGAAAATTCATCTGTTTGTCACCGCCTCCTTCCGTTTTGAGAAAGGCGCTTGGAATTTACAAAAAGGTCAAGGTTTTCGAGACTATATCGCCTCCAAACCTTGACCTTTGTAAACTAAATCTGCCGTCAGGCAATTTCTCATCTAAATTGGTGACAGATATGATATTTGTCTCCACTTTTGTCACCGCAGCCTGCGCATTGCCCCGTTTTCAGCAGTTTTTTCCGTAAAATGGTGACAGCTAAGCCGTATTTTTCGGAATGTGTCACCGCACTGCGCCCTATATGCTCATCTATGGTGACAAAGGTGACATAATAGCGGCAAATTCATCTGTTTGTCACCGCCTCCTTCCGTTTTGACAAAAGTGCGTTCTATTGCAGCGGTTTGACAATGCCTTGACAAAGCTCCGGTTTTAAGCGGTATTTGTCAAAGTCTCCGCGCTGATGCAGCCTTTCAAATCTAATCCTACAGCATCTTCTTCAAAAACTGCCCCGTGTACGACTTTTCGCAGGCGGCTATATCCTCCGGGGTGCCGGTTGCGATGATCGTGCCGCCTTTGTCGCCGCCCTCAGGCCCCAGGTCGATGATGTAGTCGGCGCATTTTATTACGTCAAGGTTATGCTCTATGACTACTACGGTGTTTCCCGCGTCGGTGAGCTTCTGGAGAACTGCGATGAGCTTGTCCACGTCGGCAAAGTGAAGGCCGGTGGTAGGCTCGTCGAGAATGTAAAGAGTCCTGCCGGTGCTTCGCTTGGACAGTTCGGTGGCAAGCTTCACACGCTGGGCTTCGCCGCCGGAAAGCTGAGTTGACGGTTGTCCCAGTTTGATATAGTCAAGGCCCACTTCGTTCAGGGTATCCAGCTGGCGCTTTATGGACGGCAGGTTGCCGAAAAAGTCCAGAGCCTCGGCAACGCTCATATCCAGAACGTCGAAAATGCTCTTGCCTTTGTACTTTACCTCCAGGGTCTCCCTGTTATACCTTTTGCCCTTGCATACTTCGCAGGGAACGTAAACGTCAGGCAGGAAGTGCATCTCTATCTTTATTATTCCGTCGCCCTTGCAGGCCTCGCAGCGTCCGCCCTTTACGTTGAAGCTGAAGCGGCCCTTTTCAAAACCGCGTATCTTCGATTCGGGAAGAGATGCGAACAGATCTCTGATGTGGGTGAACATGCCGGTGTAGGTGGCCGGGTTCGACCTCGGGGTTCTGCCGATAGGGGACTGGTCTATGTCTATGACCTTGTCGATATTCTCAAGACCGAGGATTTCGTCGTGATCTCCGGCGTCCTCCTGGAGCCTGTTTATGACCCGGGCGGAGCCTTTGTAGAGAATCTCGTTGATGAGGCTGCTTTTGCCGGAGCCGGAAACTCCCGTGACGCATACGAATTTGCCTAAAGGAATGTCCACATCGATGTTCTTCAGGTTATTTTCGCGGGCGCCTTTGACAGTTATAAACTGTCCGTTTCCTTCCCGGCGGACTTTCGGAACTTCGATTTTTCTGGCACCTGAAAGGTACTGGCCCGTTATGGAGCGGGGCTCCGCTTTGATGTCGTCGACGGTGCCCTGAGCCACCAGCTCGCCGCCGTATATTCCCGCAGCGGGACCGATATCGATTATGTGGTCTGCGGCGTACATGGTGTCTTCGTCGTGCTCCACCACCAGAAGGGTGTTGCCCAGGTCGGTAAGGTGACGCAGAGTGTCTAAAAGCTTCTCGTTGTCTCTCTGGTGTAGGCCGATGCTGGGCTCGTCCAAAATATAGAGAACTCCCATGAGGCCGGAGCCTATCTGGGACGCCAGCCTGATACGCTGGGATTCGCCTCCGGAGAGGGAGCCTGCGGACCTTGACAGGGTCAGGTAGTCCAGACCCACGTTGATGAGAAAGCCCAGACGTTCCTTAATCTCCTTAATAATCTGCGCTCCGATGAGCTGCTCTTTCTCGCTGAGCTTTAAAGAATCCATAAAGCCGTAGCAGTCCCTTATGGACATTTCCGAAATTTCGGCGATGTTCTTTCCGCCCACGGTCACGGCAAGAACCTCCGGCTTCAGCCTGAGTCCGTGACAGTCCGGGCAGATTTTGGTCGACATATAGCTCTGAATCTTCTCCTTCATAAATTCTGAGCTGGTCTCCCGGTAGCGGCGCTCCAGATTGTTTATCATGCCCTCAAAGGTATGGTCCATGTGGGTGACTCTGCCCGTGGATCTGCTCTTGTAATCGTATTTAAGATGCCGGTTTCCGGTGCCGTACAGGATATCGTGCTGCAGCTTTTCCGGAAGGTCTTTAAACGGCAGCGAAAGGTCGGCGCCGTATTCCTTCGCCAGAACCTCTATTATCTGACGGTAGTATCCGGTGTACTCCATGGACGCAAAAATAGTTCCCAGAGCGCCGTCGAGTACGCTAAGCTCTGTTTTTACAATCTTATCCGGCTCTATCTTCTGTGTGAATCCGAGGCCGTTACACGTCGGACACGCGCCGAAGGGGCTGTTGAAGGAGAACATTCTCGGTTCCAGTTCCTCTATGCTGATGCCGTGCTCGGGGCAGGCCAGCTTAGTGGAAAAGACTTTTTCGGCATTTGGCTGCTCGCCGCCCATAAACTGCACCGTAACGAGGCCGTCTCCCTGCTTCATGGCAAGTTCCACGGCTTCGGAAATGCGGCCCTCCTGGCCAGACTTTACTACGATCCTGTCCACGACAATTTCTATAGTGTGCTTGAACTTTTTGTCAAGCTTGATTTCGTCTTCATTGACAAGCTTTATCTCCCCGTTGACTCTGACTCTGGTAAATCCTTCCTTCCTGATTCTCTCGAGGATTTTCTCGTGTTCGCCCTTTCTCTGGCGGACGACGGGCGCCATGACCATCAGTTTCGTTCCTTCTGGATATTCCATTATGGTGTCCACCATCTGATCCACGGACTGGCTCGTTATGGGTCTGCCGCAGACAGGGCAGTGAGGGTGGCCTATTCTGGCAAACAGAAGCCTGAGGTAGTCGTGGATTTCCGTAACCGTGCCCACGGTGGAACGCGGATTTTTACTGGTGGTCTTCTGGTCTATGGATATGGCGGGAGAAAGGCCGTCGATGGACTCCACGTCGGGCTTGTCCATCTGCCCCAGGAACTGGCGTGCGTAGGAGGAAAGACTCTCCACGTACCTTCGCTGGCCTTCCGCGTATATGGTATCAAAAGCGAGGGAAGACTTGCCGCTTCCCGAAAGTCCCGTGAGAACCACCAGCTTATCTCTGGGAATCCTCACGTCTATGTGTTTAAGGTTGTTTTCGTTGGCTCCTTTTATGACTATTTCACCGGGCATTGAATTACCTCTTTCTGACAAAATATTTAATCCGGCGGATTTCACCGTGCTGGCGCTGCGCCGGAATTACGCCGGTACTACAGGCGAACCTTGTATTCGAATATCTGGTCTCTAAGCTGAGCGGCCCGCTCGAACTGCAGCGCTTCGGCCGCCTGACGCATTTCATTTTCAAGCTCCGCCACGTAGTCTTTAAGCTCCTTCTGCGTCATTTCAACAGGCTTTTTGCCCTTGTGAGACTCCTCCGCAGGCGTTGTCGCCTCGATGACCTGACGGACGGATTTCTTTACGCTTTCAGGAGTTATGCCGTTCTCCTCGTTATATTTCGACTGGATGGCGCGACGGCGCTCGGTCTCGTCGATGGCTGCTTTCATGGCTTTGCTTATGTGGTCGGCGTACATGATAACTCTGCCGTCCACGTTTCTTGCGGCGCGGCCAATGGTCTGTATCAGTGACGTTTCCGTTCTCAGAAAGCCCTCTTTGTCGGCGTCCAGTATGGCGACGAGAGAAACCTCCGGAATGTCGAGACCTTCTCTGAGAAGGTTTATACCCACGAGAACGTCGAACTCACCAAGGCGCAGGTCTCTTATTATTTCAAGCCGCTCAAGGGTGTCCACCTCGGAGTGAAGGTAGCGCACGCGTATGCCTGCCTTTGCGAGGAAGTCCGTGAGATTTTCCGCCATCTTCTTCGTCAGGGTGGTGACAAAGACCCGCTCGCCCTTTTCCACGGTCTTATTTATCTCGCCTATAAGGTCGTCTATCTGGCCTTCCGTCTTTCTCACGGAAATAGGTGGGTCGAGAAGTCCCGTAGGTCTGATGACCTGCTCCGCCGTAATGCCGCCCGACTGTTCTCTTTCGTATTCCGCAGGGGTGGCGCTGACGAACATTATCTGATTCACCAGGCTGTCGAACTCCTCGAACTTCAGCGGCCTGTTATCGAGGGCCGACGGCAGCCTGAAGCCGTAGTCCACGAGAGACTGCTTTCTGGAACGGTCTCCCGCGTACATGGCTCTCAGCTGAGGCAGCATGACGTGGGACTCGTCTATCATTATTATGAAATCCTTCGGGAAGTAGTCTATGAGGGTGTACGGCCTCGTTCCCGGCGGAAGCCCGTTTATGTGTCTCGAATAGTTCTCTATGCCTTTGCAGACGCCGATTTCTCTGAGCATCTCCATGTCGTATCTGGTGCGCTGCTCGATTCTCTGGGCTTCGAGGAGCTTGCCCCTGTCCTTGAACCACTGAATCCTCTCCTCCAGCTCTTCCTCTATGGTGACGAGGGCTCTTTCCATGTTTTCCTTCGATGTGACGTAGTGGGACGCCGGGTAGACGGCCACGTGGTTTCTGAGGCCGGTAATCTCTCCCGTCAAAGGGTTCATCTCCTTGATGGATTCTACCTCGTCGCCAAAGAGTTCAACTCTGACGGCGTGGTCTGATCCCGCCGGGAAAATGTCTATCACGTCGCCCCGCACTCTGAATGTGCCGCGCTCAAAGGCCATGTCGTTTCGCGTGTACTGTATGTCCACGAGACGGCGGAGTATGTCCTTTCTGGATTTTTCCATTCCGGGCCTCAGGGACAAAACCTGCTGCTCGTAGTCGACCGGGCTTCCCAGTCCGTATATGCACGAAACCGAAGCCACGATAACCACGTCCCGCCTTTCGGAAAGGGCAGCCGTAGCCGAGTGGCGCAGCTTCTCTATTTCATCGTTTATCTGGGAGTCCTTTTCTATATATGTGTCGGTGGAAGGCACGTATGCCTCCGGCTGGTAGTAGTCGTAGTAGGAGACAAAATACTCCACTGCGTTCTCAGGGAAGAACTCCTTGAACTCACCGTGAAGCTGCGCCGCCAGCGTCTTATTGTGGGAAATGATGAGGGCAGGGCGGTTCAGCCTGGCTATGACGTTGGCCATGGTAAACGTCTTTCCCGAACCCGTAACGCCCAGCAGAGTCTGGGCTCTCTTTCCCGATTCAAAACCCTTCACCAGCGCCTCGATAGCCTGAGGCTGGTCGCCGGTAGGCTGATACGGGGCCTTTAAAACGAATTTATCCATAGCAAAATCTCTCCTTTGTGACTTTTGATACGTTCAATATCAGCCACCCTCAAAAAAATCATTCGTAACGAAAATGTCAAAATCAGAAAAAAATACTCTGTCTAGTATCCACATACTTTTATTCAAAATTTTTGTCTTCCAACAATTTTTGCAATTCTTCTTTACTTGGAAGTACTGTTTCGTATTTACTGGCAAATATTTGATTATTGTCTTCAGGTAAAGTCATTTCCACAATAGCATCTTTCTTGTCTTTGCAAATGATAATACCTATCGTTGAGTTTTCATCATCTAATTTGACTTTTCGATCATAATAATTAACATACATCTGCATCTGTCCTATGTCTTGATGTTTTAACTGGCCAATCTTCAAATCAAACAATACAAAGCAACGGAGTAAACGATTGTAAAATACTAAATCCACCCGAAAATGCTCTTCTTCAAATGTTAATCTGACCTGTCTTCCAACAAAAGCAAATCCTCTTCCCAATTCCAGTAAAAACTCCTGCAGATTATCTATAATTTTATTTTCTAATTCTGATTCAGAATAAGTAACCAGTTCAGGAAGCCCTGTGAACTCTAAAATATAAGGATCTTTGAATATATCTTCTGGCTTTTCAATCATCTGACCTTCTGTTGCAAGGCGCATTACTTTTTCTTTATCTCTACTTAACGAAAGCCGCTCATAAAGTGAACTTCCATACTGACGCGCCAGCTCATCTTTGCTCCACCCATTTCTATAGGACTCTATTTCATAAAAATGACGTTCATCAACATTATTTATCCTCATAAGGATGAGATAATGAGACCAACTTAAATAGAATTTTCTTCCTTCCTGTGTTACTGGAAGTTTTTCAGATTGGGGAAACGGCGTTTCCCCAATTGAGTCTTTGGAATAAACCAGATAAAACTTACGCATCAGTTTCAAATTATCGTATGAATATCCCCTTCCAAATTTCTGTGTCAACCTCTGAGACAATTCTTTCAAAATATACTTTCCATATGCCGCACGTTCTTTTCCACCTTGTTCTTCTTCAACAATCATCCGCCCTGCTTCATAATAGGAATATACCATTGTCATATTTACTGCCGTAGACAAATTTTTCTTGGCATTTTGGAACAATTCTATCACTTTGTCGTAAAAAGTTTCATTTTGAATGTTGTCCATATATTAATATCCTTCCATATTTCAAACTCTATCAACCTACAATTCCCACAAGAAAATTATATAAGACTTCTTGATCTTCAATATTTTCTTTTTTTAGTTCGGCTATTTTGTTTATTGCATTTACAATCCATCTACTTTTATTATGTGTATACTCAACTTCAAAAGGCAAAAGTAATGTTTCTAATTCACCTGTTCTTAATATATGTACATGGTTTTTCTTCATTGTATCCAAAAGATTTTTAATATTTTCTCTCAAGCCTCCATCTGACAAATATCCAAGCCCCATCTGATGATAAACTTTACTCCTTTGTTTTTTTAATAATTCGTTCTTTTTTTCTTCATCTACCCCTTCGGTTACCACTTCCCCGTCTATCTGGTTTCTTAATTCTCCGATATAACGGCGATAATTTTGTTTCTCCTCTTCGTCCAAATCCATCATATTCATAAATTTGTTAAATTCTTCATTAACTCTTAAAACATCAAAATCCGTTATAACTTCATAATTGATTCCTATCTTTTGATATAATTCTGCAATTTCTGCTAAAGTCTGTTTATTTTGACCATGCGCAAAGTATAATCCTGATTGTGGAAACACTTTCTCAATTAATTCTTGATAAATCAGTTCATCCGCCTCAGCTTCCGTTATAACTACCTTTTCACAAAACAAACCTTCTAAAATTCTTGAAACTCTTAAAAGAGGAGATTGCATAATATTTTGCAATACATCTTTATCAAGAATATTTATTTTATTCTTATATGTTTCTGGTTGAGTAATTCTTATCACGTTTACATCTGAACTTTTTGATAATATACCTTTTAAAACCTCAACATTATGTGTCGAAATAAATACTTGCTTTTCATCTTTAAATTCTCCTATCAGTTCACCTATCTGTCTAGCTAGCGGCGGATGCAAAAATGCTTCTGGTTCATCTATTAATAATACATCATTTCCTTTTGCCTTTAATGATAAAAAAGTAGATACATAACTTTTTAATCCATCACCCTGATTATCTAACATATCCTCATTAAAAAGATTTGTTATTTCACCACTATCATTACCAAATATACCTGTAAGATAGTCAAAATTCTTCCCTACCCGAAAAACCAATCTATCCCCTAATGTCTGACTATCCAATACAATATCCTTTTTAAATATTCGTTTTACATTATCCGCTAATTCATTCAATAATTTTTCTTCATATTTAAACGATGTTAAATAATTAGTATTATTACTATCTAATCCATAATTCTTTTGTGTCTTACAGATTGTCAATCTTTCTTCTGTCCCTAAATATTGAAAAAATAACGAACCTAAATATTGAAAAAATTGATTTTCTTCCTTATTTTTTATAATATCTTCAAAAAAAGTTCTCCAATCACCTCCTATTGAATTCAAGTTTCTTGTAAAATAATTCTCAAAAGTAGTATTCACATCCCATGGCTGATCTGACTTATTGGAATATGTTCTTAAAATCCAATTTCCATACAAATCTTTTGTCATTCTATTCTTAATATCATAACTTTCATCCAATGTCGTTAAATCTGATGGATAATCATAATCAATAGTCTCTATCATTTTGATATCTCGCATATCACCGCTCAAAAAATCGCGTAATTCTTTTAACATCCTACTCTTCCCCGAATTGTTAGGACCTATAATTACATTAATCTTTTTAGGTTCCAATTTTAACATTCCATCTATCGCATTTATATTTATATTTTTAATTTTAAACCTGTACATATAATTTTTCCCCTTTCTTTAGTCTGAAAGATTTTCAAAAACAGCTCACTTATCAAAATGCTACACTCTTATTTATTCATTGGTAAACTTTTCTCTTTATTCTGCAGGTTATATTCCTCTCGTACGTGTATATATCCATGCAGTTGAATACTCCCGCTGTACTTCTTCGGCAACGACAACATCGGATAATGCAGTAATGCAAAATACATACCATTCAATGACACTCGCTTAAAATCACATATCTCATCAAACAATTCTGAATCTTCTTTCTTATCATGATTCCCTTTGATCAGAATCTTCTTTCCGTTCAATTTTCCAATCAATTCATTCACTCCATCCATTGATAGATGATGACTAATATCTCCAAGGATATACACCGTATCGTTTTATGCACCACTGCATTATAATTTCGAATCAAAACCTGATTCATCTCCCAAGCATTTTCAAAAGGACGATTCTTCATCTCTATAATTCCACGATGTCCTATATGTAAATCACTTGTAAAATAAATCATATCATCGTCCCCTTTTTTCCATTACGAATTTTTATCACAAAAAGTCACAAATTACATTTGTCCGTCTAGTATCATCTAGTCCGTAATCTGTCGTTTCGTATGCAAAATCCAGACTATTTGGTGCTAAAAAGTACCAACTAGCACTCATTTTAGCACTCTGACATTCTAAGACACAAAATACTCCACTGCGTTCTCGGGGAAGAACTCCTTGAACTCGCCGTGAAGCTGTGCCGCCAGTGTCTTGTTGTGGGAAATGACCAGGGCAGGGCGGTTCAGCCTGGCTATGACGTTGGCCATGGTAAACGTCTTTCCTGAACCCGTAACGCCCAGCAGAGTCTGGGCTCTCTTTCCCGATTCAAAACCCTTCACCAGCGCCTCGATAGCCTGAGGCTGGTCGCCGGTAGGGGCAAAGTCCGAAACTAATTTAAAGTGATCCATGAGTCAGTACCTTCTTCTAAACTGAAGCATCGTCTGCAGTACATAAAATTATACCACGGGGCGGGAGAAAAGTATATAATAAAAAGTGAACATATGTTTGCGGAAGTCCGAGTAAATTGAAGTCAGACTGCAGATTACTCGGGTTTTGTCGTAAACCAGTTGAATTTGGCATGTTATTACATGGACGAATAATTAAAATGAATAGCAATAGAAGAAATATAAATAGATGAGGATATCAAGGCAATATGGTATAATATCTATTATGTTGATTTGCAATTATAAGACACAGTTAGGTTATATTCGATCTGTAGCGAATTCAAGGTAAGAGAAATGGAAACTCTTTTTAATTACGATAGTAGGAACCCTAAAAGTATTGAAAAATATGCGGAGAAACTGATTGGGCATACTTTTAATGAAGTTGAATATTGGGCTCAGTCTAACAGTACGATTAAAGAAGAAAACTTCACGTATGATAGCAAATCTAGAAAAGGCGGGCTTGGAAACTTTATCGAGGAAAGATTTTTTGGCTATAAGGCCAATAGCGATTCGAGAGCTGACTTCTCTGAGGCAGGAGTAGAGATAAAAGTCACACCTTATGAAATTAAATCGAATAATAAGCTGACTGCGGGTGAAAGACTTGTTTTAACCATGATAAACTTTGACAAAAAAGTCGAGAAGGACTTTTATAAGTCTCATCTATGGAAAAAATGTAAACTAATGCTGTTGATTTTCTATCTTAGGAATAAGGCACTGGCCAGTAACATGGATTATCGTATAGACTATGTCAGCCTATTCACTTTTCCTCAAAAGGACATGGTGATAATTTTAAATGATTATAAAATCATTAATGATAAAATAGAAGCTGGTAAAGCACACGAATTATCAGAATCAGATACAATTTACTTAGGTGCCTGCACGAAGGGCTCGACAGCAGCAAAAAGTTGGGTTACTCAGTATTATAATAGCGAAGAAAAAGCTAAGAAACGAGCTTACTGCCTTAAAAATTCGTATATGACCTACGTCTTGAACAATTATATTGTTCCCGGTGTAAGAACGTATGAGGAGTCCATCGTCACTATTGAGGAGCTTCAACATGAAAGTTTTTCAGATATTATCATGGGAAAGCTATCAAAATATGAGGGCATGACCGAAGATAATATCGCAAAGGAATTAGGAATTGAGGTAAATAAGAAAAATAAGAGTTATGAAGCATCTCTGGTTTATAAAATGTTGGGCGTAAAAAACAACCGTATTGAAGAATTTGAAAAGGCGGGTATAGTAGTTAAGATAATCAAGTATAGGAAGAATAAAAAGGATAATCAGGAATTTAGACTTGAGGATATTAACTTTATAGAGCTGGACAACGAAAAAATGGATTATGAGATAAGGGATGATGAAGGGAATCCGATAGGATGGGAAAACTCTGAGCTTTACGAAATACTGGAGCGAAAATATCTCTTTACTATATTTTGGGAAGAGGAAGGCGGCAGTATATTCAAAGGCAGTCAGCTTTGGGGGATGCCTGATTGGGATAAAGAGGTTGTCAGGAAGGCGTGGAACAAGACAAAGAAGATTGTAAGAGAAGGGGTAAAATTGGAAGTGGTTCATAGAAAAAAACAGGAAATTGTAGTCAATAATCTTCCTGGATTAAGTGATAATGGAATCTTTCATATAAGACCACATGCAAGTAAAAGATATTATAAATTGGCTGACGGTACCGAAATTGGAAATGGTACAATATCAGATTCTGATTTACTACCAAGCGGTGAAAGAATTTTAAGGCAGGCATATTGGCTAAACCGTTCATATATTGATAGTCAAATCAGTGAAAAATTGAGAAGGAATTACTAAAACAAGTTAATCTGGCCTCGATCCGATAATCACATCGGTGCTAATACTTTAGGCCTAAAAAATAAGTGGGTTGACTGCGTTGACAGTCGAAGGAGGACTTAATGGAAAAAACTATGGTTGAATTATTTGCCGGAGTCGGAGGATTCAGACTCGGGTTGGAACGACTATGCTCTGGTTGGGAAACAAAGTGGTTTTCCCAATGGGAACCGGACAAAAAGAAGCAATGGGCACATGGTTGTTATGTGTATCATTTCGGGAATTCTTTGGATTTATCGGGGAACTATTCTACCGGGATTGATGTAGCAGACGTTGATAAAAGAATAATTCCTGACCACACGTTGCTTACAGGGGGATTTCCTTGTCAGGATTACAGTGTGGCACATTCTTTATCTTCTTCGAAGGGAATTGAGGGGAAGAAGGGAGTATTATGGTGGCAGATAAGAGACGTTCTTATTGCGAAAAGGCCACCGTTTGTACTGCTTGAGAATGTTGATAGACTGCTCAAATCTCCTGCATCCCAGAGGGGAAGAGACTTCGGAATTATACTTACATCGTTTGCTCAGCTTGGTTACAGAGTAGAATGGAGAGTTGTAAACGCTGCGGAGTATGGAGCTGCCCAGCGAAGGAGACGTATATTTATCTTTGCGTATAACAGAAATACAGAATATGCAAAGAAGATGGAGAATATTGACAGTGATGATATTATTCTTAAAGAAGGATTAATGGCACAAGCGTTCCCCATTTCAAAGCATACCGATATGAAAATTGGAGAAATATCATATACAGATATTTCCGGAGCAGATATAGACACAATGCTTGAGATTGGAACAGTTGAAAGCGATAATGACTTGCTTGAAATGACTCAAAGCTATAAATTCGACTTTATGAATTCCGGATATATGATTGATGGTCGAATAACAACAATGAGCCTGGTACCGGAAGAAAACGTACCAACTTTGTTAAATGAAATTGTACAACATAGTGTTGATGACAGCTATTATATAGGTCAAACCGATATGCCTTCGTGGATATATATGAAGGGAGCTAAAAAGATTCCACGGACGTCGGCCAGTGGCCACAAATACGTTTTTTCTGAGGGACCTATTGCATTCCCGGATCCGCTGGACCGACCGGGAAGGACAATGCTTACAAGTGAAAGTACAAAGAACCGCAGTACACATGTGGTAGCCGACCCATCAAGCGGTAGGCTAAGGCTTATTACCGAAATTGAAGCGGAGCGCATGCAGGGATTTGATGATGACTGGACAAAATACTGTCTAATTGATGGCGAAAGGGTTGAGATGCCGAAAAGAATGCGATATTTCTGCATGGGAAATGCGTTGGTTGTACCGATGATTACCAGGATGGGTAGAATATTGGATGGAATTTTAATAGATGAAGAGTAAGTTGGGGAGAGAAGGATGGGACAGGAGGGAATTTCCTTAGAACAACTCGAGCATTCGAATTGATATAGTATAACATGTTATAAACAAAGGAGAATCACAAATGAACTTAATAGAAAAAATAGCAGCAAATCATTTTGAAAAAACAGGAAGCATCAAAAAAATGGGAGTTTCTGGATTACCAAATAACATGTGGAATGTATATAGAATTCCACTAGAAGAATTATATTATAATGACAAAAATGGAAGAATAAATACCGTATATAAACAATACAAAGCAGAGCATGGAAATTTAATGCCAGAGGCGGGCGATTCGGAATATAATAAAATATTTGAGGATTTTATTTATAATTCTAATAAGGGTGCAATGGATGAAACTTTACGCTCAATTGAAGAAAAGACGCAGCAGGAACCGGGCGTAGTGTTACTTGATGGGCGAGTTATTGATGGAAACAGAAGACTTACTGCACTAAGAAGGATTGAAAGAAAGACTGGAATCAAACAAACTTTCGATGCGATTGTTTTACCATTAGATTACTCAACTGAGTACAATGAAAAACATATTAAAGAATTAGAGTTAGAACTTCAGTTGGGCCGTGAGGAACGGGTTGCTTATGATACGATTGATAGAATATTTGATGTGTATAATACAATAGAAGTTGAAAAACTAATGACGGCAGATGAATATAAAAAGGCATCAGGTGCGGGAAATACAAAGGGCATCAATAGAGATATTCGTTTAGCTAAATTGATGATAAAATTTATCGAAATTGTATCCCCGGGTGGTAATCCGATAGATAAATTTTATTTGGCTAGAGAGCTAAAAATAGATGGACCTATTGAAGAAATAGAGGGAACAATAAATAATTTAAAAGCAGACAAAGAATCCATAACAGATGCCACATTAGTATATTTAGCTGTTACAAAGGCAAAAGATGGAAATGCGGATTCTACACGTCTTATGAGAGATGTTAAGAATAACATTATAAAAAAAGATGACATGAAGATAAATTTTTTAAAAGCAGTGGATGACAAGGTGGATGACATTATAGATGCTTTCGAAGAAAACCCTATTAAGAGTGGTAATGATTTAAAGACACTTATTCATTCGAAACCAGAATTAAAACAAACTGCGGATAAATTATCTCGTTGTGTAGAAAAAATGTCTTTAAAAGGTGAAAGAAATTCAAAACGTAGAGAAAGCTTAGAAGAGTTAAAGGATATTTTGGAGAGGTTAGAGGAGATAGACCCAAACGATTTTGAGGATTTGACAAAAGATGAATATGAAGAGGCTAAGGAAATATTACAGAATATAAGAGATGCAGCATATAAATTAAGAGGTAAATAAATGAGCTTTTCTTTAGAGTTAAAGAGTACATTGAAATCGCAATATACGGACAATCTGGCAAATAGTTTTTATAATAAGGTATTATCTGAAGCAAATTTATATCAAAGGGTTTCGGGTTATTTTAGTAGTGCAGGTGTCGATTTATATGCAGAAGGACTAGAGGAATTAGCCAAGAATGGAGGAAAAGTCCAGTTTGTAATTTCTAAAGAAATATCAAAAGAAGATTATAATAGAATAAAAGAAGGATATGACCTAAGAGAAGAATTAAAGAAGTTGAGAATTGCAGAGCAAAATGAGAGATTGACTTTGGAAGTGCAGCGACGATTAGGTAATCTCGCATTTATGATTGCAAATGGACGTGCAGAAGTAAAAGTAGCTTTAAGTGAAAAAGGCTCTTTTCATGATAAATTTGGCTTAATCTACTCTGGTGATGAAATTGTATTTTTTAATGGTTCGGCAAACGAAACGAAAAATGGAATTAGCGAAAATTACGAGTCGATTAGCGTAGATGTCTCATGGGACAGTAGCGATAATGTTCAATCTCGCATAAAAGAAAACAAAGAAAGGTTTATGCGTCTATGGAGCAACATAGAAGAAGGCGTTCAAGTAATAGAAGCTTCTGAGCTCACATATGAAGAAATTGCACCGTATCAGTCGCTTTCAACAATAACAACTATGCCCAAAATTGGCGATTCGTTTCAAGAAGAACTTGGAAAGGAAACCATTTCATTTATCATAATAAATCAGAGGGTAGTTCGTGTCGATAAAACCACAAGCTGCTTAACCAATACTGATCGTAAATTAAAAAATGGTAGTGATTTAACAAAGTTTTTTGAAGATGATAATTCTACCATATGCCAAGGAGTGACACATAGGGACTTAGAAAATATTATTAAAGTAACTAAACAAAGAGCACAAAGAAAGAATATAGAGGTGTATGTTTCTGAAGCTGTTCAAGAATTTATTAAAAGAAATAAGTATTCTATTGAACAGTATAGGATTATGGGAGAGATTTACAAAAATGACATTGACAAGTTTCCTGTAAATAGAATTGAAACATATCATGTATTTTCAAAAATCGTACAGAGTGAAGTGGCGCGCCCACTGAAAGAGAATCACTTACGTGCAGCATATTTTGAATATGAAATGATGAGAGCAGCCAACTTTTCTGTACCTGGTGCTGGAAAAACTGCAATGTTGTTAGGAGTGTTTGCCTATTTAAATAGATTTAATGCACCTGTGGAAGAGAAAGTAAAAAGAATACTAGTTATTTCACCAATTAGTGCATTTGATTCTTGGAAGCGAGAATTTAAAGCTGTTTTCGGAGATAAAAAAATCTTAAGGGTGATAGACTCGCAAAACAGTCAGTTTGATAATCTTCTTGACACTGATTGGGGTGTGAGTAATTTAGTATTGGTTAATTACGAATCTCTGCTCAAGCATTTTAGTAAGTTAAAAAAATTAACGACATACGATACTATGCTTGTTTATGATGAGGTTCATCGCGTAAAAAATCCTAATGGTCGGAGAGCAAAATACGCGCTAGAACTTTCTGTTAATGCGAAATTCCGATATGTACTTACAGGAACTCCAATACCTAACAAATACAGTGATATATATAATTTGTTAAATATCTTATATGGCAATGAATACAATAGTTATTTTGGATGGGACATTTCCGAGCTTAATAACCCTAAGGTAAGAAAAATAAAAGAAATTAATGAGTCAATACATCCCTTCTTTTGGAGAACTAATAAGAAAGATTTAAATGTACCTGAAGCAGAAGCAGATGAAGTATACGTTGTAGAGCCATCTAAAGGTCAAATGGCTCTCGCGGAAGCTATTTATAATAACGAAAGATCCAGTCTAGCAAAATTGATTCGATTGATTCAAGCTTCGACAAATCCGAGCCTAGTTAATATGGCAATAGACTATGATGAATTGATGTCTTTTGACGATGACGACGATAAACTAGAGCGTATTTCGGGAATAGATAAAAAGCAATTCGATGAATTATTAGGAGAAGATTCAAATGTAAGGTCAAATCAGAAGTATACTGACTTTGATTTAAATAATATGGTTTCTCCTAAATTTGAAAAGGGGATTCAATTAGTTACACATCTTGTTTCACAGGGCAAAAAAGTACTTGTATGGGGTATTTTTGTTGATACTATAGTAAAAATAAGTAAAGCTCTAGAAGCAAATAACATAAAAGTAAATTTAGTATATGGTGCAACTCCAAAATATGAACGTGTAGAATTAATAAATGAATTCAGAGATGGAAGTGCACAAGTGTTAGTTTCTAATCCACAAACTCTTGGAGAATCAATCTCACTGCATCAAACGGTTCATGACGCAGTGTACTTTGAGTATGATTTTAACCTCACACATATGTTGCAATCTCGAGACCGAATTCATAGATTAGGATTAGAAGATAATCAATACACACAGTATTATTACCTTCAAACAAGAGATGAAAGTAGCTTTAGCGATAGACCTGGATTCATTGATGAAAAAATATATGAAAGATTAAAAGACAAAGAGCAAGTAATGTATGATGCGATAGATAATCATGAATTATTCATTGAATTCAGCGAAGACGAGATTCTTGATGCAATACATATCATAGATGAAGAAAGAAAACGTATAGTGTCCAATGGAAAGCGATAAATATGATTACTGATGAAAATTCTGACGATTGTGGTAAGGCAGAGCCGATGACAAAGATGAAGCTTAAACTTAAAAACGAAGTCCGAGAGGACCTTTACGATTACCTGCATAATTAAAGGAGGAACCATGAAATCACTAAAAGTAGCGGCAGCTATCATATGCAACGGCGATAAAGTATTTGCAACCCAGCGTGCAGCCGGCGAGTTCAAAGACGGCTGGGAGTTTCCGGGAGGAAAGATTGAGCCGGGCGAAACTCCAGAGCAGGCTGTTGTCAGGGAGATAAGAGAGGAGATTGAAATGGAGATAGAAGTGGAGTCCTTTTTCGACAAGGTAATCTACGACTATCCGTCATTCCACCTGGAAATGGACTGCTTTCTCTGCAACTTTAAAGGCGGACAAATGCATCTGAACGAGCATTCTCAGGGGAGGTGGCTTACCGCTGAGACGCTGGATTCTGTCGATTGGCTGCCGGCAGACAGGGGTCTGATAGAGAAGTTGAAGGAGTATATTAAGTAGAACACCATTGACATCCTATCAATTGATATTATATAATATCAATTGATAGGATTACTTATTTTTTAAAAACTTGGGGTGGAGGTGATTTTATCAGGAAATTGGAAATGATGTCCGGTCGAAAGGAAGTGAATGGATTTCTGGAAGAACTGAAATCTATCCTCTGTTCGGATTGCTTTAATGCAGGCAGGGATATAATTCTGATAAGGTCAAATAAGAAGGGGGATAGAGGTAAATTCTCTACGGTATCGACGCTTGTGGATCTCGGATATGACATTGACGACATTGCGGGCTGTCTGCGGACATTGAGTATTGCTGAATACTCGCAGACTTTGATGGATAGAGACGATCCTCACCCGCCGCTTTTATATGTGTTTGGAAAAATAGTTGAAGGTCGGACGGTTTACATAAAGCTGAAGATTAAATCAGGAAATAAGAAAGTCGTGTGTGTCTCATTTCACTATGCGGAGCACGATATGAATTATCCTTACAGGTAGAAAACGTGGAGGGAGTGCGAACATGAAGCTGATCAGAACGATAAATATGGAATGCCCGGTTTGCGGGAGAACTCATGATGTGGAGGAACGGGAGTCTATAGCAACGGCTTTTATTAAAGGTACCGAAGTTAAATATAGCGAGCGGTATTATTACTGCTGCAATGCGGATGAAGAAGAATGCGAGTTTACGCCGGGTAAAATTATGAATTCCAATCTTCAAAATGCGCGGAATGAATATCGTAAAATCTATGGTTTGTTAACCTCCGATGAAATAATAGGAATCAGAGAAAAATACGCATTGTCCCAGGTCGATTTTGCCAGACTTCTCGGATGGGGCGAGGCAACGGTTGCAAGATATGAAACAAAGGCCATACAGGATGAAGTTTATGATAACATCTTGCGAACCGTAAGGGATAATCCTTACGCGGTTTATAGTTTATTTAAAAAAAATAAAGACAGCTTTCCTGCGGAAAAAAAGACGCGATTGGAAGAAACGATACTTAACGCGATAAAATTCGGCGGCAGGGAATATCTTCACCGGCAGGTGCTGGAAAGTGAATACGTTGAATTCCAGGATCCCTGCGATGCAAACGGGTTTACGGTGCTTAATATAGAAAAGCTGGAAGCACTGATATCCTACATGGCAGGGAAAGTGAAATATCTGTTTAAGGTTCGCTTGATGAAAATGCTCTGGTATTGTGACGTTCTTTCGTATAAGAGGACAGGGAAGGCAATGACCGGGCTAGTGTACTGTCATGAGCCTATGGGGGCATTACCTGTCGGGCATCAGGAGATAGTGAATCTGGAAAATGTGAACGTCAACACTTTGACCGGAGATAACCCTGATATGATTATGTATGAATTCCTGCCTTCCGAAAATGCTGATGAAAGCAAACTGTCGGCTGGAGAAAAAAGCATTATCGATGAGGTGATTAAAAAATTCATAACCTATGATTCCCGGAAAATCATCGAATATATGCACGGGGAAACTGCGTATAAAGAGACAAAGAATAAGGAGATAATACCATTCAGCCTGGCAAAAGATATTCGACCGTTTTAGAGCCGGGCGAAACTCCTATCCGTCATTCCATATAAAACGCCCCTGAACCCAATTACGGGCTCAGGGGCGTTTTTAAGTTTTTAAGCTTGCTCGCTTCTAATCAGCAGATATCAGTTACTGCTTTCTGGATTTTCTTCTGAGCGCTACCATGGATGCTCCGGCAAGGGCTGCAATCGTCATGTAGAGACCGATCTGCATATCGTCGGAAGTTCTTACGGAGTCGCCTCCGTCGTCATCCGGATCCGGTTCGGCCGGAACTACAGGCTTTTCATAGACATTCACAAATGTGAGTCCTTCGTCACCTGTTACATCCGCTGTCAGATAACCCTTCTCGCTGTCTTTTACGCTTACAGTTACATTATATCTGTTTTCGTCGTAGGTTACGCCTTCAGCCTTTCCGCCAACCTCGTAAACCACATAGTTGAATGTTCCCGGTTCGTCGTAATCGATCTTGTCGAATATTACGCTTCCGTTTTCATCGTTTGCGGCTTCGCTTATGAGGTTGCCCTCGGCGTCTTCAAGTCTGAATGTGAACTCGCCGTCAACCAGGTCGCGTCCCTGCAGTTTCTTGATTGCGCCGATCTGAACGCTTGTGCCTCTGTAGGAGTAAGCATTTGTGAATACCACATTGTCATATGGCTCACCGTTTACAGTGTAAGTTACTTTGGCTTTTATGTATCCGCCTTCGTCGCTGGCATCAATGCGTACATTGTAGATAGTCTTATCGTATTCTACACCACCCAGTCCGTTCATCTTTTCGGATACTGTGTAGTTGTATGTTCCGACTTTTTCTATCCTTATGCCGTCGAATGCGAATGTTCCGTCAGCATTGTTTGTAGCTTCTGCTATGACTTTGTCGCCGTCCTTAAGCTGGAATACGAATTCTCCATCCTTAAGGTCTCTGCCTGTAAGGTCTTTAGTTCCGCCTATTGCGCTGTCACCTTCCAGTACGAGAGGTATAGGTGCATAGGAATTCTTGAACACTATCTGCGAATTTTCAACGGAAGATACTGCCTTAAGCGCTCCGTCTTCATCTGTAACCTTAACAGTTACATTGTATGTATTAGTGTCGTAAGTCATTCCTGTTGCGCCGGCATTAACTTCGCTTACCTCGTACTTGTATTCTCCGACTTTGTCGTATTTGATTTCGCCGAAGTCGAAGGCTCCGCCGGCAGTGTTCTTAGCTGTTACGGTTGCCTGACCATCTACAGGCATCGGCGCTCCGTCAATACCTGTCAGTGTGAAGCTGAACATATCTGCTTCAAGATCCTTTCCTGTCAGTTCCTTAGTTCCTCCGATGGAGAGACCAGTTTCTGCAGGATCGTAGGAGTTATCGAAGACGATGGCATCTGCTGCTGTTCCATCCTTTGTTATGGATGTTTCAGCTGTCAGCTTACCTGAACCGTCGTCTGTAACGTCAACGGTTACTGTGTAAATGCTGTCATCGTAGGTGATACCGCCTACACCGGTTGGAGTTTCCTTTATATCATATACGTATGTTCCAGGTTCAGTATATGTTGCGCTGCTTATAAAGGATACAGCACCGGCAGCATCGTTTTTAACTGTTGCCTCCTCAACAGGATCAGCTTCAGGGTTGCTTGCTGACGGAGTCAGAGTGAATTCAAATTCTCCGCCTGCCATATCGTAACTGTTACCTTCGGAAGGTGTTACGGTCTTAGTTGCGCTGAATACACCTGTTACAGGATCTGTAGGAAGAGCCTTGTAAACATTTGTGAATTCAAATGCGTTTCCAGGATTTACTCCGCCTTCCTTGGAATATGTTACATCGGTATTAAATGTACCTGTAGCGTTATCGTAAGTTACATCCACTGTTGCAGTAACAGTACCGCCATCGTATGTAACTCCGCCGATATTTTCCTGTTTTTCGGTTATTGTGTAGATATATGTACCTTCCTTATCGAAGGAGAACGTACCGAAATCTACAGCTGCCTTACCGTCAGCAAAGTCCTTACCGGAAACTGTTACTGAAGATGCAGCAGGTGAAGGAGTACCTTCTGCAGAATTTTCAGCTACGGCTATATCAAATGTGAAGCTGTCGCTATCCTTTATATCTCTGCCTGTGAAGATCTTTGTTCCTGCTATGGAAGCTGTCGCATCGTCAGGATTATGAGTATTGGTAAATGTCATCTCACCGTTAATTGTTGGTGATACTGTCAGTGTACCGTTACCATCCTGATCCTCAACCTTAACGCTTACCTCCACTACATGACTGTCATATGTCATCTTATCTATCTGAGGATCTGCTTCCTTGATAGTGAAATCATATGTACCAGTCTGTGTGAATGTGATGTCGCCAAAGGCTGCCTTATGATCTGTAGTAGCCTTAGTTATGGTTACTTCAGAAGTTCCCATCTTAACGGCTTCGCCGTAATCCTCATCTGCTGTGAGGCTGAATGTGAAGCTGTCGTTATCGTTCCAGCCTCTGCCTTCTATCACCTTTGTGATTTCAAGCTTTGCGCTGCCGTCAAGAGTTCCTTCGGCTCCGTAAACATTGTTAAATGTTGCTTCGCCCTCTGGAGTTATGCCGTTCTCCGCTACGACAAGCTTACCGCTGGCGTAATCCTCAGTAACTTTATAAGTTACAGAGTAAGCATGGGTGTCGTAAGTTACGCCAGGTTTCTTCTGGTCATCAGCAGGAACAACTTCCTTAACGGTCAGCTTGTATGTGCCAGCCTTAGTAAACTTGATATCTCCAAAGACTACATCACCGTTTTCATCGTTAGAAACAGTTGTCTTTTCCGGAAGAACTACGCCATCCGCATCAGAGCCGGCAAGGGCTTCGCTGGTTACTTCAAATTCGTAATCTCCCGCCTTAAGGGATACTGCCTGCTGGCTTCCTTCAGGTACAGTCAGTTCTTTCTTAACTTTAAGGGCTGTATCTCCTGTCAATACCAGATCTTCACCGTCGTAGGTGTTGGTGAATGTCAGCTCGTCTTTGTTCAAATTTGTTGATATATCAAGAGTTCCGTCACCCTTATCTGTTGCTGTTACTGTAAAGGTCGCTTCGTGACCATCATAGTCAACTCCTGGTACGCTTCCCTTAGTTTCAGTTATCTTGAAGCTGTATTCACCAGGTGCATTAAAGGTTATATCTCCAAATGCTGCCTTGTGATCTGCTGTACCTGCAGAAATCTTCAATTCACTTGCATTGCTAGGAAGTACTACTTTACCGTCTGTTACAGCATTTGTAGTATCTTCATCTCCTGCGGCCAATGTGAATGCAAATTCATCTGTACCGAGCCACTGGTCGTTTTCTCTGCCTGTGAAGTTCTTAGTTACTTCAAGGTCAGCTGCTCCTTCAACAGTGCCGGTAGTTGTGTATTTATTTGTAAATGTTCGACTTCCGTCGTAGCCACTTCTCTGAACTGCAAGCTGTCCGGCGTTATCAGTTACCGTAAATGTAGTTGTTCTCACATGAGTATCATATTCTACACCAGGAACTTTATCCGCTTCGTCCGGAACAACTTCCTTTACCTGAACCTTATATGTACCTACTTTAGTGAATGTTATATCACCAAACGGTACAGTTCCGTCAGCCTTGTTTTCAACGACTGTCTGCTTCGGCAGAGTTATACCATCTTCTGGATCAGCGCTTACCACGCTCATTTCAAATGAGAATTCGCCGTCCTGGAGAGAAGTATTTCTGTCACCGTCGAGAACCTTTGTTATCTGCAGCGGTGCAATTGTTATGGAAAGAGGTTCATAGTTGTTTTCAAATACAACTGCATCTTCTTCCGTATAATCCGCTGCACCGGCAGCCTTCTTTTCAATATTTGGCTCGCTTGCTGTCAGATTACCCTGCTGGTCATCTGTAACTGTTACAGTTATGCGGTACTCTGACTCATCGTAAGTCATACCTAAGGCCTTATTGGAAGGTATCTGCTCCCTGATGATGTACACATAGTCACCGGCTTCGGTGTATGTTATGTTCTTAAGAAGCTGGATTGAGCCGTCCGCCTTGTTAGGATTCCATGCAGCACTTTCTCCGGTAGGAGCATGACCTCCGGATGCAGTCTCCTGTGGATCTACTATAAAGTAGAACGCATTATCTGTAAGAGCCTTACCTGTCAGTTCCTTAGTTCCGTCCAGGTTTACCGTAGTGTCTGCATCAAATACAGCCTTGTAGGTATTTGTAAATGCTGCTGCATCCTGTACAGCCTTGTCGCTGTCATTTTCAGCTGCGCTGTTGTCGTATTCAACCTTCGCGCTGAGGGTACCTGTTGCTGTATCTTCAGTTACTGTTACAGTTACCTTTGCTGTGTGCTTATCGTAAGTCACACCACCGAGACCGCCGTTAGTTTCGGTTATTTCGTATTCATATACGCCTTCTTTAACAAATTCGATGTCTCCGAATGTTGCCGTATTGCTGTCGCCGCTGGCAGGCTTACCTATCTTCAGAGTTGTGCCATCGGCAGGCTCAGGTGCATCACCCATAGCTCTGAGCGTGTATTCAAACTCATCGCTGTCATTCCATGCTCTGCCTGTAAATGTCTTCTGAACATTTATGGCATCACCCGTATCATCGCCTATAGTTACAGAGGAAGGTTCATATGTATTTGTGAAGGTGAAGTTCTTAGCCGCTTCAGCTGTACCGTCATTAGGTGTCACTGTAGCAACAACATGTTCTTCTCCGCCTTCAGCTGATCTTGTTACGGTAACCTTTACTATCTTTTCATAAGTGTCGTAAGTTACACCGTTGAGGGTTGGATTATTTTCATCCACACCCTGTGGAAGTTTTTCAGTGATCTTGTAGCCGTATGTATTGCCTATCATATCCTGAGTGAAGGTCATAGCTGCAAAGTTGACGTTACCGTTAGCCATGTTCTTTACTTCAGTATTGGCAGGCATTGGCTGCTCAGGATCTCCTGCAGGTACCTGATTGAACTGGTCTCCGCCGTCTGTGTTGTATCCGAGGGCTTCAATCGTAAACGTGAAGTCATCATCCGCAAGTTTCCTGTCACTGTTTGTGGAGTTGAGAACCTTCATACCCTGGATAGTAGCTTCTGCACTTGTTGCACTGTAATTGTTTTCAAATGCTACAGCGCCAACTACTGCTCCTTGCTGTTCTCCGTCCCAAACTTGGAAGAATGGATTAGCAGGATAATCCAAGTTATCTATACCTGTGAGACCGCCGTCAACGCTGGCAAGGCTCAGAGTACCATCGCCGTTATCTTTAACGATAATGTTTACACGATAGGTTGCTCCATCATAGTCAACGCCCGGCAGAGTTCCGGTATTTTCTGTAATAACATATCTGTATTCACCCGGCTTATCGAAGGTTACAGCTCCGAATTCGAATGAAACCTCATCGCCTGATGTCGGATTTACCGTTGCCGTAGTCGCACTTCCATCCTGATCTATATCTTCAGTAGGAAGCGGAGCATCAGGTGTTCTCTGACCCGCTGCTATATTAAATACAAATTTGTCATTTGCCTGGAAATCACGGCCTGTAATGCTCTTCGTACCGCCTAAGGTGATTCCCAGATCTTCTGTTGTCACTTCTGTTACATTATATGTATTAGTGAATGTAACAACATTGTCTTCATCGGTACTTGATACCGTACCTGTCTTTGTATTGTCTGCCTGATTGGAAGTAAATCCTGCCGGCAGATTTATTTCTTTAACTGTGTAATCAACACCCTCTCCTATATTAAGAATTTCCATAGACTGTCCGTCCTTAAGAGTGAATGTTGCCTTACCATCTGCGTCAAATGTCAGTTCCTTATCAGTTGTCTGACCATCTGCATCTGTCAGTATAGCATCACCTGTAGTATCAGCCTTGGATGCCACAGTTACTTCAAATGTGAAGTCAGCATCAGGTGCTGTAAGTCCTTCACCTGCAGCTACATCCTTTTCAACTGTCAGGGATTTAGGAGCGTTTGCCTGAAGTACGCCGTTGTTACCAAGATAAATTGTGAATTGACCGTTGCCGTCATATACAGGGTGGAATACCTGTTCTGCAGTGTTTGTGGTGTTTTCACCCTTTGACTGTGCAAAATCAGTAAGGTAGCCAAGTCTTGGTGCACCCTGCTTGATGTTTGCCTGTCCATCCACAATAGTAAGCGTGTTTTCGCTTGATCCATTTACATAGAATGTGGAACCAGGTCTTGATACCCACTCAGTCTTTTCCTCGTTGCCTTCATAGTAGGTTATCTGGAAATAATAAGGGGTATTATCATTACTAACATTTGTTGCAACAGCATTTGTATCTTCTGCTGTGTAGAGAGGTGTATCCTCCTGAATAAAGAAGAACGGATTTGTCTCAGCAGCAGTAAATGTTACCTTGGCATCTCCCACAGTCTTATCATTCTGTGTGTTGCCGCTGTATTTATTACTGTAGAAGTTTACATACTGTCCGTCTTCAGTCATATTAGCGCTGATATAATCATCGCTTACACCTTCCAGTGTATTCAGATTAACGCCTTCACGGGCTCCTACTGTGTAAAGTATTCTTGCAGGATAAGCGTTGTTGTTTGTATTGGTAATAGCACCGTTTTCGTCTATATCAACGGTGTTCACTCTCAGCGGAATAGCCGCCGCAGGAATCTTTACGGTAAGTGTTTCGTTACCGTCTGCATCCTTTGTTACGCTAATTTCTATAGAGGAAACATCAAGCTCACCATATACAGGAGAATCAATCTTATCTCCTGTAAATGTATATGTGGTTGTATTTCCATCAGTTGAAGAACTCTTCTGAGTAAACTGCTTACCACCGTAGATGATTGACTTTATGTCTTTTACTTCCATATACTCGCCGATAGGGTCAGTATATGTCAGGTATCCGCTGTTAAGAGGATCGCCACCCTCAATCTGAGTAGGCGCCTGAGCAGATGCGGAAACGATTTCGCTTGTGATATCGTCGAATACATTTGTTACATCTTCTGCATTTTCAGCGGAATAGTAGCCATCGTTATATGCGATGGTAGAGATGTCACCTGTACGTGGATGTTCAAAGGTATAGTTATCCAATTCCGGAGTATAGGTGGTTTCATAATTTGGATTCCAGAATGAACCTGTATTTACCCTTTTACCGTTTATATACCAGTCCCAGGCATCTTCGATTGCATTTGCAACATCGTTGTTGTCAGTCAGATGAGTTCCTGGATCGAGCGCCATCTGAGCGCGATGGTAATTGTTATTATTTGCACCCCATCCTGTTTCTCTCAACTGCTCAATACCCATACCGATGGTATAAATCTTGCAGGCAGTTGCAGAATCCGGATCTTCAATTCCATAATGTTCGTTAATCTGTTGCTTGTTATACTGGGCATTCATGGCAACCTTGAGTGCGTGAGCATTATTTGTCGTACTACCAGTGCCTTCAGATCCTGACGGATTCCACCAGTCACCGGAACCTGAATAAGTAGCAGCGCCGTCAGAAAGCAGAATCAACGCAGGCACATGCTTGGATGCACCTTCACCAATATCTTCAGCATTCTTCAGGATATCCAAACCGGTATCAACACCCATATGAATGTTGGTACCACGATTAGCTCCCTGCATGAGAAGAGTGTGGCTTTCAGACGCAGAAAACTCTGTATAGCTACGATTGTTTCCTGTGAAACTTCCGTCTACAGCAATGTAGTTTCCACTTGGCATTGGATCATAATGTCCCAAAGGCAAAAGTGTATGAGCGCTGCTGCCATATACCACTACTGCAACTCTGGAATCAGGATGAGATTCCATTACTTTCGCAATAGAGGTATTTACAGCTGCCACCGTTGCTTCCAAACGAGTCTGCTGATAAGTTAAATCAGTGTCCATAGAGTTGGAATTATCGATTACAAAAACCACATCAACAGGAACCGAGCTTTTGCCGGTTATATTCTGTGTTGTGGCCAGTGCCGAATATGCCACAAGGAAGTCGGAATCGTTTTTAACCGTTACATTTCCGACATCGCCTGGGAATGTGGCATCCTCTGTATACACCGTCTTATCGGTCCATACCCTTCCCGCATATCTTGTCGATGAATTATCGCCAAGATTCTGCGCGTAGGAACCGGTCGTATTTCCGTCCGACGTCTTTCCGGCTGCCGAAACAGTCGAAGGGAAGAACATCGCTGCTATCAGGGTCATGATGACAACGATGACAAAGACCGTCATGCATACAGATTTCTTGCCTGAAAGAGTCTTATACATATCACTTTCCTTTCCCGAAACACGAACTAGTTGAATAGTCGGTGTTCGCATAAAAATTATCTATACAAACCCCGCTGCCCCTTTTAAAATGTCTTTTTATTATACATCATATTTAGTAAGAAAACAACAACTATAAAGAATTAAAAAAGAATTCTCAAATTTATTTTAGTTATATCTATGCAATAAAAAACAGGCTGCCGTTTCGGCGGCAGCCTGCGGTATGATTTATCAATGTTGAGGGGCTATTTCTTTCCGGAGCAGTTCAGCACGTTTCTGATTTTATGCTGTAC
This sequence comes from uncultured Bacillota bacterium, assembly GCA_949287095.1. GTDB lineage: Bacteria > Bacillota > Clostridia > Peptostreptococcales > Anaerovoracaceae > Avanaerovorax. Next base: position 5,595 of record CASEFA010000001.1, on the reverse strand, counting down.
CATTCTGGTGATGGCGTCTCTGCCGGGACCCAAGTATTTTCTCGGGTCGAACTCGGCAGGGTTTTCAACGAGAACTCTTCTGATTTCGGCGGTCATGGCGAGTCTCAGGTCGGTGTCGATGTTGACCTTGCATATGCCGTATTTTGCGGCTTCGCGAATCATATCCTCAGGAACGCCCTGAGCGCCCGGAATCTGTCCGCCGTATTCGTTGCACCTGTCCACGAATTCCTTGAGAACGGAAGATGCGCCGTGAAGAACCAGCGGTGTGTCCGGAATGAGGGCGTGGATTTTCTTAAGTCTCTCGAAATCCAAGTACGGTTCGCCTTTGAATTTATATGCGCCGTGGCTGGTGCCGATGGCGATGGCCAGGGAATCCACTCCCGTTCTTTCAACGAACTCCGCTGCCTCGTCAGGGTCGGTGAATGTTGCCGATCTGGCGTCGACCTTGATGTTATCTTCTACGCCGGCAAGCTTTCCCAGCTCTGCTTCGACTACAACGCCGTGGGCGTGGGCGTACTCGACTACTTCCTTTGTCAGGGCGATATTTTCCTCGAAAGGATGCTTGGAGCCGTCGATCATGACGGAGGTGAAGCCGTCGTCGACGCACTTTTTGCAGATGTCAAAATCCTCGCCGTGGTCGAGGTGAAGAGCCACGTCGACTCCCGTATCTATGATGGCCGCTTCAACCAGCTTTGTCAGGTAGGCAGGCTTTGCGTACTTTCTCGCGCCTGCGGATACCTGAAGAATGAGAGGGGCGTTTTCCGCCTGAGCGGCGTCTACGATACCCTGAATTATTTCCATGTTGTTCACGTTGAACGCTCCGATGGCGTAGTCATCGTTCAAGGCTTTGGCGAACATTTCTTTAGTTGATACTAATGCCATGATTAACCTCCTGTATTAAAATCTTCAACTCTACGCCGTAACTTTGGCGGCTATGTCTGCTTTAGTCATACCCGCATCGAAGGTGTAGGTCGTGGCTTTTATGTTTTCCGGAGTGCATCCGGAGGATCGGCACGTCGTTACAAAATCGTCGTATGATTCAAAGAGTCCTGCTGCTATGAGCGCATCCACGGCTCCCGTGGCGCTTCCGCTCGGAATTGTGACGGTCACGGACTGGTTAAGTATTCCGTCGGTCATGATGCCGGAAGATGAGTCGCCCCCACTGCCGCTGCCCTCGTCAGGAGACTTGGAAGAGGTATCTTCATCGGCGTTTTCAGCGGTTTCTTCGGTGGTTTTGGAAACGTCAATTTCAGCCACCAGAGTAGACGGATACTCCATTATAACGTCGATGCGCCAGAGAATCAGTCCGCCGGCAAGAACCAGAATTATAAGGGCGACGAGAACGTCGTTTTTATCATAAAAAAAATCCTTCAGGAATTTCAAAAAAATCACTCTCCTTTTCCCTTTTCAGCATATTTTGCTTACACATATAATTTAACATATTTCACACGTGTAAACAAATTATTTTTGATTTATCATACCCGCTGTTGTATAATGATTTCTATGGTGAATATTGAAATCGGACGAAATGAAGCAGGTCAGAGACTGGACCGCTTCCTGAAAAAATATCTGGCTGAAGCACCGCTGTCATATATATACAGAGCCATAAGGAAAGACGTTAAAGTCAACGGCAGGAGAAGCCCGGAAGACGCCGTTCTTAAAGAAGGCGATATGGTGACCGTATACATCAGCGACGATAAGCTTGCAGACTTTGTCAGAAAGCCGGAGCACAGGAAGGTGAAGCGCCAGTTTAAGACGGCTTACGAAGACGATAATATCATCGCCGTGGAAAAACCTTTCGGGCTGCTCACCCACGGAGACAGAACGGAAAAGAAGAACCACCTGGCTAATCAGGTGATCGACTATCTAATAGAAGAAGGAACCTATAACCCCCGACTGGAAAAGACGTTTACGCCTGCGCCGGTAAACAGGCTGGACAGGAATACGACGGGAATCGTGCTGTTCGGGAAGAACGCGCCTGCTCTTCAGCAGCTTAACCGGGCTATAAGAGAAAGGAAGGCCGTCGGCAAGTATTACCTTACCATTACGTCAGGCGAAATGGAAAAGGGACTTGTGCTTAAGGACCGCATGGTGAAGGACGGCAGCAGGAATATCGTATCACTGACGGAAGACGGCAGCGGTAAGACGATGGAGACCGTAGCAAGGCCGATTATTACGGGGAACGGTTTTACTCTGGCGGAGATAGAAATACTCACCGGCAGAACGCATCAGATAAGAGTTCAGCTTGCGGAAGCGGGGTATCCGCTTATCGGAGATCCCAAGTACGGAGACAGCCTGATGAACCGGAAGGCGAAAAGCAGATGGGGGCTGGGCGCTCAGCTGCTTCACGCATACAGAATTAAATTCGGAAATCCGGGAGGAGTGCTTGAATATCTCGATGGTCTTGAGATAAAAGCCGGGCTGCCGGAAGATTTCAAGAGGATAGCCGAGAGCATATTCGGACGGGATGCGACGGGCATATGAAGGTTAGAGATATACTGATTGACGTGATAGCTGCGCTTGCTGTGGCGCTGGTGATTATTCAGTTCGTGAAGCCCATGTTCGTGGAGGGAGACTCTATGGAACCGGGATTTTCGGACGGCGACTACATTATCGTGAGCAGACAGTCCTACATGCTGTTCGGAGGCGAACCCGAAACAGGGGACGTAATTGTTGCGGAATCGAGCCTAAAGGACGATGAAGGCAGAGACAAGCTTATAATCAAAAGAGTCATAGGAGTTGCCGGGGACGTCATAGCGATAGATGAAGGAGATGTGTATGTCAACGGAACACTTCTCGATGACAGCTATACTCTTGACGGCTATACGAAGGGAGCCATAGAGGATCTGGTGGTGCCGGAGAATACGTTGTTCTGTCTTGGAGATAACCGCGGCATAAGCATGGACAGCAGATATCCGTCGGTTGGATTTATAGAACTGGATGACGTAATCGGCAAGGCTGTTTTCAGAATATGGCCTTTTGACAGAGCCGGTTTTACAGATAACCCCTATGAGTAGATTGAATAGATTCAGACAGGAATATTGTGAGGTAGAAAACAGTTGAGCGAACCGGGACGAAGAACACAGCGAATAGCTGAAGAAAAAGCTGCAAAAAGAAAAAAGTCCAATGGAAGGGCTGTGTTTGAATGGGTAAGAGACATTGCAATCGCCATAATCGTGGCGATTGTTGTGCTGCAGTTTATATCTCCCACGTTCGTAGAAGGCAGATCTATGGAGCCGAACCTCCACGACGGCGACTACCTTATCGTGAGCAAGCAGTCCTACGGACTCTTCAGGGGTGAACCGGAATACGGCGATGTTGTAGTAGTTCACACAGCGCTTCTGGACGAAAAAGGCAACGACAAGCTGATAATTAAAAGGGTGATAGGACTTCCCGGAGATGTGATAACCATTGAAAACGGCGAAGTATACGTGAACGGAGAACTTCAGGACGCATCGTATACCAATGACGGCGTTACCAACGGCAGCATACACGATTTGGAAGTTCCCGAGGGTTATATATTCTGTCTGGGCGATAACAGGCTTAACAGCAAAGACAGCCGCTCGGGGGACGTGGGATGCATTCCGGAGGACGCCATAGTCGGAAAGGCTGTACTGAGACTGCTGCCGTTCAGCGACTTTGGTTCAATTTACAACCCTTATGATGACAGGTAGTACGGCTTTGTTGCGGTTCATATAAATTGAGGATTAGTTTATGGCAAAGAGAGAAAGAAAGCTGGTGGCGAATAATAAAAAAGCACGCCACGACTATTTTATAGAGGAAACATATGAAGCCGGTATTGTACTTACGGGGACGGAGATAAAATCCGTGAGAGCCGGCAAAGTGAGCATAAAGGAAAGCTACGCCAAAATCGACAACCGGGGCGAGCTTTTTATTTACGGGATGAATATAAGCCCGTACGAGCAGGGAAACCGATTCAATGTCGATTCCGTAAGGCCGAGGAAGCTGCTGCTTCATAAGAGGGAGATAATGAAGCTTCTCGGAGCCATTACAAGGGACGGTCTTACGCTGGTGCCGCTTACCATGTATATCAACGAGGACGGCAGGGCGAAAGTGGAACTTGCCCTTGCCCGGGGAAAGAAAAACTACGATAAGAGAGAAACTATTGCAAAGAAAGACGCCGCCCGGAAAATAGACAGGGCGATGAAGCAGAGATATTAGGAGGCGCTGGTGATGAAGTTCAGGCTTGAAAAAGATTTTCTGGAGATATTTCCGTCTGCAAGGATAGGAGTTCTCATCTGCCGCGGGATCGACAATCACGTGGAGGATGAGGAGAAATACCTGAACGAGTACGGCCCGTATCTGCGCGAGTCGGAGAGGCTGGGGCTGAAACATGTTGAAAATCCTGAATTCATAGAAAATCCGACAATAAAGAAATGGCGCGGCGCCTTTTATAAATTCAAAACAAAGAAAGGGGCAAGATGCTCTATAGAGGCGCTCCTGAAACGCATATCCAAAGGCGGACAGATAGGGAATATAAATCCGCTGGTTGACATATATAACGGTATTTCCATGAAATACGGCGTACCCGTAGGCGGCGAGGACATCGATAAGTTCATCGGTGATGTAAGGCTTGCCGTTGCGGATGGTAGTGAAGACTTTGTTACTCTGGGAAGTGAGAAAAGCGAGCCCCCTTATCCGGGCGAAGTCGTATATAAGGACGATGCCGGTGCAATATGCCGCTGCTTCAACTGGAGAGAAGCGGTGAGGACCATGATAACCGACGACACGAAGAATACATTCATGTGTATAGAAAGCGACAGCGATGACGACGTCGACGTAATACAGGCGGCTCTCGACGAGCTGGCCGCGCTCGCAGAGTCAAAACTCGGGGGAAAATGCGAGAAGTTTATAGTGTCGGCTGAATCCCCGGAAATCGTCATATGTGAATAAAGATTCAGCCCGGAACTCACTCTGTGCATTTGACAAAGCGTGCATATGCGATATAATTAATATAACAGATGACCGGGCCTGACACCCGGCACATTATGGGGATGTAAAGGTTTCGACGGGGGTGTAGAAGCCGGATAAGCGAGCCGTAGCTGCCAGGTCTACGTTAAAAATGGCACGTTTAAATATAAACGCTAAAAACAACAACAAACTCGCATTTGCTGCTTAATTAACGCAGCCCGCGTGTCAGCTCAGGTTCACCTGCAGACCTGAGATCTGGCAACGACCATGCAGGAAAACTCTGCGGGAGTTCCCGGTACCGCAGGGGAACTACGGGATAGCAAGGGACAAAGCCTGCTGATGGGCGGTGCCCCGCGCGAACAATAAAACATCAGCTGCGCTCGGAGAAAATCCCGTGGAAATGCTTTCGGACAGGAGTTCGATTCTCCTCATCTCCACCAAAAGTACCTTACTCGAACTATTATGGCTAAAAAAATTTGAGCCGTTCGAGTAAGTTGACATATTCGTGGAATAATTTATGGTATAAAGACCACATCCAAAGATTTTCTGGATGTGGTCTTTTGCTAGTGCGCCTGGCGGCGCACGTTTCTAACGGGTGAAAGTCCCGAATCCGCCCGGTAGTGGGAAGGATATAGCCGAAGGCAAGGGTGTTGCAGGTGACTG